>NZ_CP151273.1:608795-1217591 GCF_038237375.1 Alcaligenes sp. SDU_A2
TGTTTTTGACGCTAGGCGTGGGTGTCATCAACCATAACCACCATCATCTGCGCATGTGGAGCGCCCGCCTGCCTAATCGGCTGACCGATTTCTGGCTGACAGCCCTGCAGGGGCATCCGGCCTGTGTGTTCTGGCCCGCGCATGGCCGCAACCACCACCGCTACAAGCATGGTGAACAGGATGCGGCCCGCACCTATCGATTCCGTCGTGGCGACACCAATGACACATTGGGGTGGCTGATGCATCCTTTCGAGGCCGTGCCGGCCCTCTATCCCATGATTTTTGCCTGGCTGGGCCGTTTGCGCCGCTACCGGCCCGGCGTCTGGCGCTACTGCATGGCGCAGTACGGTGTGTGGCTGGGCTGTTGGGCCTTGGCTTTGGCGCTCGATCCGGTCAAGGGGTTTTTGTATGTGATCCTGCCGCAACTGCATGGTTTGCATTGGTTGCTGACCACTAATTATCTGCAGCATGCCCATGCGGATGGGCGTCCCCAGGCCCGTCAGGGGGCAGTCCTGGCCTATGCGCGCAACTTTGAAGGCCTGGTCAATCCTTTGCTGTTTAATATCGGCCTGCATGTGGCGCATCACGAGCATTCGCGCGCCCACTGGTCGGCCTTGACGCGGCTGCACGCGAATGAATACCGCGCCCGCACGCCGGCCGCCCTGAATGAAGGCGGCCTGATTTCCTATATGTTGCGCGTATTCGTGGCAGGACTGTTTGTACCGGCCTGTCGCAGTCAATCTTTCATGTCCGCCGGCAGTTCCGAGCGTCGGCGCGACTCTGTCTAGTCAGGAGTTTTTTTCATGCCCGTGGCCTTTGAGCAGGTCGTTATCCATCAGGCGCAGTTCTTCATGCCGGGCGAACCCGTGGACAACGAGTCCATGGATCGCTTCATCGCGCCCTTGAACCGCCTGTCCGGGCGCATCAAGCAGCGCATCCTGGCCGAAAATGGCATACGTCAGCGTTACTACGCCATCGACGAGGACGGCACGACACGCTGGAGCAATACCGTCATGGCCGCCAATGCCGTGCGCGCCTGCCTGCAGGAAGCAGGGCTGCCGCTGGGGGAGCTGGGCTTGCTGGCCAGCGGTTCATCGGGGGGCGACTTGTTGATGCCAGGTCTGGCCAATACCGTGCAGGGCGAGCTGGGCGCGCCGCCGCTGGAAGTGCATTCGGTGCATGGCATCTGCGCGGCCGGCGTGACGGCGCTGCAGGCGGTGGCGCAGGGGATAGAGCTGGGCGCTCACCGGCACGGCATGGCCGTGGCCAGCGAAATGCCCTCGCGTCTGTTTCGCCGCTCGCGCTTTGCCTCGCAGGATTATCAGGCAGATTTCGACTCTCATTTCCTACGCTGGATGCTGTCGGACGGGGCGGGGGCGGCTTTGCTGAGCCACCGGGACGAGGTCCTGCCCACCGCGCAGCCTGGCGTGCGCTTGCGTTTGCGCTGGATTCACCAGAAGTCGTTTTCTGGGGATTACCCGGTTTGCATGCAGTTGGGCGCAGGGCGCGAATCCACGCGCAGCCACCTGGATTACGACTCCTGGGCACAGGCCGAGCAGGCGGGGGCCTTGTCCCTGCGTCAAGACATACGCCTGTTGCCGCATCTGTTCGACATCGGTATTCACGAATATGTGAAGCTGGTGCGCGAAGGCTGGGTGGACCCGGCCCGCATCAGCCACTTCCTGTGCCATTACTCGTCCGAGAAGTTCATGCCTGTGGTGGCGGACCTGCTGGAGCAGGCCGGATTGGGCATTGCGCCCGAGCGTTGGTACAGCAATCTGCGCTGGCGCGGCAATACCGGGGCGGCGTCCATTTTGATCATGTTGGCCGAGTTCCTGCGCGAACGGACGTTGCAACCGGGCGAGCAGATCCTGTGCTACATCCCCGAATCGGGCCGCTTCATGACGGCGTACATCCTGCTGGAAGTAGAAGCCTGCGATGCGCCGGCTGCCGCCCTGGCCCGTCCTGCCGCTGCGGCGCATGCCCAGGGCGGCGATGCCCAGGTGGACATCGCCCCGCCGCACGATCCCGCTGATGCCCCCGAGGGGCTGCGCGATCTGCTGACGCGCCTGGCACCGATCTGGCACGATTACCGCTCGCGTGTCTGGCGCACGCCGTTGCTGCGCAGTCTGCACGATGGCTCTATTGCGTTGGCGGACTACCAGAAATGGATGGCGGACTGGATTCCCCAGGTTCGCGAGGGGGCCAAGTGGATGCGCGAAGCGTGCGATTCCTTGTCGCCAGCCTATGCGCCACTGGCCGAACTGATCCGTCTGCACGCGGGCGAGGAACAGGACGACTTCAAGATTCTGTTCGACGATTACCGGCAGGCTGGCGGTGCGCAGAGCGACATGGCGCAACTGGCCCGCAACCCAGGCGGCGAGGCGCTCAATGCCTATCTGCACGCTTTGGCTGCCAGCCGTGACCCAATTGGTTTGCTGGGCGCGATTTACATTATCGAAGGCACGGGTCAGCGCATTGTGCCGGCGTTACTGCCGCTGCTCAAATCGGCGCTGGACTTGGAGCCGTCCATGTATCGCTTCCTGCATTATCATGGGCAAAATGACGAGCACCATCTGGCGCGCTGGCTGATGGCCGTGGAGCTGGCGCTGGATTGCGATGATACGGGCCGTGCCGAGCAGGTCATCGTCGAGACGGCGCGCCGCACTGCCGCTCTGTACCTGATGCAGTTTCAATACGTGAAAGAGTCATAAGTCATGGACCGTCGCCCCGAATTTCTGAGCCAAACCCACGACCCCCAAGACCCCAATCCCTGGCTGGCTCTGTATCTGGATCGCAGCACGCCCTTGCCCGATCCGGTCAAGCAGGCGTGGTTGGCCGATTCCAGTTCGTCCTCGCGCCAGTACTTGTTGCCGTTTTTGCGCCCCTTGGCACGGCTGATGATTATTCTGATTCAGGTGGTCAAGACCGTTTTGCCGCGTTCATGGTCGCATTCGGGCCTGTTGCATCGCATTCTGGTGTGGGGCCTGAAGCGTTTTGTCTCGCCCGAGGCCAATTGGCTGATTCTGCGCCATTTTCACCTGGGCTCCCAGGTGCTGGCCTTTATCTCGGCCAACTCGCCCACGCCGGTAGCCACCTCGCCGCTGACGCCGATGAACCTGGATGAACTGCGCGACCACACCTTCGTCAAGCACGATCTGAACCTGTTCAATTTCGTGATCCGGTTGAACGAGGCGCTGCGGGCCGAAGGCAAGGAAATCGGGCCACCCGCCAAGGTGGATTTTTCCATGATCCAGCCCGTGCCGCTGGAGCTGGCCGACATGCCGCAGGGGGCGCTGAACAAGATGGACCTGCAAAGCGCCATCGAGCTGTTCACGCCTCTTTACCAGCTATTGCTGACGGATAACGACTTCTGGCGGGCAGCCAATTCCCTGCAACTGGACGAGACAGTGGGCATTTACACCGCCCGCATTTTGCAGGCTCCCGAACACCTGATACTGGTAAATAATGGCCACCCCCTGGTGCCCATGTCCACCTTGCGGGCAGGATACCGCCTGGTGTTGCATGGGCTGTCCACCGAAATGCTGCACAGTCTGCTCAGCCGCATGAAGCACGAACAGCAGCAGCCGGGCGCATCGGTGTCTGATACCGCTGCGTAGCCGCAGTATTATTGTTGTTCATTCTTGTGTTCAGGTGGCAGCCATGTTTGCCTATGTCGGACTGCGTACGGCTCGTTTCGAGACTCCCTTGGGGGCGATGCGTCTGGTGGCGGACCCACAAGGCGCGTTGCTGCGCCTGGACTTTGAAGAGCAGTCCGTTCATGGGCTGGCGGCGCAGCAAGTGGCCGGTCTGGTTCAGGACCCATCGCTGCTAGCGCCGGTGCAACTGCAATTGCAGGATTATTTCGAGGGGCACCGTCGGCAGTTCGATCTGCCTATAAACCCCCAGGGTACCGAGTTTCAGCGGCAGGTCTGGCAGGCCCTGCGCACCATTCCTTATGGGCAGACCTGGACGTATGGCCAGATGGCCGAGCACCTGGGCCGCCCCAAGGCGATGCGGGCGGTCGGGCAGGCATGCGGCCTGAACCCCTTGTGCGTCTTGGTGCCGTGCCATCGTGTGCAGGGAGCCGATGGCGGCCTGACGGGGTTCAGCTCCGGTTTGCATCGCAAAGCGACACTGCTGGATTTCGAGCGCCGTGTACGCGCTACCGGGCAAGGGCATATTCACGACAGCCTGCCCAGCCAACTGGATTTGTTCTAGCACAGCTCGGGCGGTATTCCGTACCCAAATCGACAAGCCGCCGTGCACAGAATCGCAAGTCCGGCGGCGATCTCCTTCCTATACTGGCCCCATCAGAATCACAACCATTCCGTGTGGAGACAGATCATGGGCCAGGACGAGCGTCCCGAGCGGACCGCTATTCGCGAACATATGATTATTGACGGCCAGGCCGTCAGCCAATCCCAGGGCGATCCCATCCCCGTATACGACCCGGCGACGGCGCAGATCATCGCGCATCAGCCCGAAGCGGGCGTGCCGGGCGTGGACCGGGCCGTGCGGGCTGCCAGGCAGGCGCTGGAGCAGGGCGAATGGGCCCAGATGCTGCCTGCCCAGCGAGAGCGCCTTTTGTTGCGACTGGCCGATCTGGTCGAGCAGCACGGTGATGAGCTGGCCCGTCTGGAAACACTGAACAATGGCAAGCTTTTGTACTTTTCCTATGGCCTGGAAGTCGGTGCCAGCGCCCAGTGGCTGCGCTATATGGCCGGCTGGGCCACCAAGATCAGCGGCGAGCTGCTCTCGCCGTCCATCGCTTTTCCGCCTGGCGTGCGCTATCACGCCTATACGCGGCCCGAGCCGGTCGGCGTGGTGGCCGCCATCGTACCGTGGAACTTTCCGCTGTTGATGGCCGTCTGGAAAATCGCGCCTGCTATGGCGGCCGGTTGCACCGTCGTGCTCAAGCCCGCCGAAGAAACGCCGCTGACGGCCCTACGCTTGGCGGAACTGGCACTGGAGGCGGGCTTTCCGCCCGGCGTCATCAACGTCATTACCGGCCGGGGCGAGAGCACGGGCGCGGCCCTTGTGGCCCATCCTGGCGTGGACAAGGTGTCGTTCACGGGTTCGACCGAAGTGGGCAAGCTGATCGGCCATCAGGCCGTGGACGGCATGAAGCGCATGTCGCTGGAGCTGGGCGGCAAGTCCCCGGTCGTCATCATGGATGATTGCGATGTGGATACCGCCATCGAAGGCGCGGCCAATGCGATCTTCTTCAATCAGGGCCAGGTCTGCACGGCCGGGTCGCGCCTGTATGTGCAGAAAAGTATTTACGAGCGTGTGGTGCAGGGAGTGGCAGATCTGGCTGCGTCTATGACGCTGGGCTCGGGCTTTGAACAGTCCACGCAGATCGCGCCTTTGATTTCCGCCCGCCACCAGCAGCGTGTGCAGTCGTATATCGAGCTGGGCCGTCAGCAGGGCGGGCGCATGCTGGCCGGCGAGGGCGCGCGCCCCGAACAGGGGTATTTCGTGCGTCCTACCGTGTTTGCCGATGTGGCCCCGGATGCGCGTATCCTGCGCGAAGAGATTTTCGGGCCTGTGGTGGTGGCCACGCCCTTCGAGACCGAAGCGCAGGCGCTGGCATTGGCCAATGACACGGATTTCGGCTTGGGGGCCAGCGTGTGGAGCCGGGATGTGGCCCGCGTACAACGCCTGGTGTCGGGCATCAAGGCTGGCACGGTCTGGGTCAATACCCACAATATGTTGGACCCCAGCATGCCGTTCGGTGGTTACAAGCAGTCGGGGCTGGGCCGTGAGCATGGCCGTGCCGCCGTAGAGGCCTATCTAGAAACCAAATCGGTCTGCATGGCGTATCCGGCGACCTAGCGGCCCCCCCGCAAACCCAAAAAGAGGGATACAGGCGCGGACACTATAACGATACCGCCCGCGCCTTTTATACGAGGAGACAAAAAATGCACGCAACCTTACGGCGCGTGGGCGTCGCGCTTTCCCTGTCCGGGCTGTGCGCCGGTACGGCTGTGGCTGGTGACCCCAGCGCCCGCGACTGGATTCCGGCACCGGTAGGCACCAATTTGCTGGCGGTGTACATGGCCGGCCTGAAATCCAGCGGTTTTTATCAGAATGGCTCGCGTCTGGACGATAGCCCCAAGCTGGGCGTTCAGGGGCTGGTCTATCGCCAGATGCACTTTCGCGAACTGGCCGGCAAAACCGTGCAGTACGAACTGATCGTGCCGGGCTTCAGAACCACGCTGGATCTGCCCGGCGAACCGCGCGATCGTCTGAGCGGCATCGGCGATGTCATTGCAGGGGCTGCCGTTTGGCTGCATAACGACCCCGAAAATCGCTTCTGGTTTGCCTGGGAACCCTTTATTACTGCGCCTACGGGCCGCTATCACGGTTCGCGCGCCGACATCTCGCCGGGTAAGAACCGCTGGAGCACCATTCAGGATTTTGCCGTGGTCAAAGGCTTTGGCGAATCGTCCTATTTGGAAGGCGTGCTGGAATTCGAGTTCTACGGCAAAAACAATAATTACTACGGCCAGACACTGAAAAAAGACACGGCTATTCGTCTGATGGCGCTGGCTTCGACCAATCTGACCGAAAAAACCTATGTCGGCTTGCGTTATCGCTACGAGACCGGCGGGCGCGAAAAAATTGCCGGTGAAACCGTCGTCAGCCGGGCGCGCAACCATCAGTTGGCAGCCGAAATCACCCATCAGCTGACCGATGCGCATCAGGTGCAACTGCAGTACATCCATGATTTGAAAGTTGAGAACGGCCCACGCATGCGCGGGCTGCAGTTCCGTTATGTCTACGCGTTCTGAGCGCGTGGCTGCGAAAGAGGAGACACGTCCAATGAAGTCTATGTACAGAAAAACTGCCGCTGCGTCGCTGCTAGGGCTGACCCTGGCCGCAGCCGCGCACGCGCAAGACAAGCCGCGTGAAGTCCTGACGGGTGGCCACAGCGTCGCGGCACCACAAGAAAACCGGATCTATGTCATGGATTCGGTGTTCAACCACCTGACCGAGAGCCGCGTGCACGTTTTTGACGTCACCAACGGCAAGTTTCTGGGCATGGTGCCTACGTCCTTCAACGGTCATGTGCAGTTGTCCAACGACGGCAAGAAGATCTACACCATGACCACCTATCACGAGCGGGTTACGCGCGGCAAACGCACCGATGTGGTGGAAGTCTGGGATGCCGACAAACTGACCTTCGACAAGGAAATCATTATCCCGCCCAAGCGCGTGCAGGGCCTGAATTACGACGGCATGTTCCGTCAGACGACCGATGGGCGTTTCATCATCTTGCAAAATGCCTCGCCGGCGACCTCGCTGGGGGTGGTGGATGTGGCTAAAGGCGATTATGTGCAGGACATCACGGCGGCGGCCGGTTGCTGGAGCGTGATTCCCCAGCCCAACCGGCCACGTAGTTTCATGACGATCTGCGGCGACGGGGCCTTGTTGACCCTTAATCTGGACGAGAGCGGCAAGGTCGCCAGTCAGTCGCGCAGCAAACCCATGTTCTCGACCAAAGACGATCCAATCTTCATTGCCCCGGCTTTGCAGAAGGACAAGGTCAGCTTTGTGTCTTTCTACGGCAATGTCTATACAGCGGACTTCAGCGGCGAAGAGATCAAGCTTGAAGAGCCCTGGTCGCTGCTGAACGACCAGGACAGGGCCAAGAACTGGGTGCCCGGCGGCTACAACCTGGTCGGCCTGCACCAGGCCAGCGGGCGCTTGTATGTCCTGATGCACCCGGACGGCAAAGAAGGCACGCATAAATTCCCGGCCGCTGAAATCTGGGTCATGGATACCAAAACCAAGCAGCGGGTGGCACGCATTCCGGGGCGCGATGCCTTGGCCATGAGCATCAATCAGAAGGCCGATCGCTTGCTGACGCTGGATGGCGGCAACGTCCATGTCTATGACATCAGTCAGCCCGAACCTGTGTATCTGCGCACCATCGAAGGCGCTGCCGAGGCATCTTTGCAGGTGCAGTCCCATCCGAGCGGAGGTTGATATGGACCCGATCCTGGCCTATGCCAGCGTGGCTTGTCTGGCGGTATTGATGGGCTTGGGGGCCCTGGACAAGTTGCGCCATTTCAGCCTGTTCGAGGCGGCCGTAGGGGGCTATCGGCTGCTGCCAGAAGTACTGTTGCGTCCTTTTTCCCTTGTGTTCGTGGCAGGCGAGGCCTTGGCGGCACCTTTGCTGTTGTGGCCGGGCAGTCGTCAGGCCGGTGCGGCGCTGGCGCTGGCGGTACTGGCGGTGGCGACCTTGGGCATTGTGCTCAATCTGCTGCAAGGGCGTCGGGATGTGGATTGCGGTTGCTCGGGCCTGGGCGAATCCTCGGCCGGTCTGTCCTGGTGGCTGGTGGGGCGCAATACCTTGCTGGCCATGCTGGCGGTGGCCGGCAGCGGCTGGCTGGCGCAGAGCGCGCGCGAACTGACCTGGATGGACGGTTTGACCTTTTTTGGCGCGACCCTGGCGCTGCTGGGTTTGTATCACGCGGCCAATCAACTGATCGAATCGCATTTGAAATTTCAGAAGATACAGAACTCTTAGGAGACAGACATGACTGCTTTAATGATTTCCAACGTAATTTTATGGGTGGTCGTACTGGCGCTGGTGCTGGTCGTGCTGGCCCTGTCGCGCCAGATCGGTGTGCTGTACGAGCGCGTGGCTCCGATGGGCGCATTGACGATGGACAAGGGGCCGCAAGTGGGCGATGCCGCGCCGGTGCTGGAGCTGCAGGACCTGCGTGGCCGCGCCGTGACAGTGGGTGTGGCGCGTCCGCGCAGCCAACTGATCTTTTTCATGTCGCCTACCTGCCCGGTCTGCAAGAAGCTGCTGCCTATTCTGAAGTCCATTCAGGGCTCGGAAGGCCAGTGGGTCGATATCGTGCTGGCCAGCGACGGCGAAATGCCCGAGCACCTGGCCTTTTATCAGAAGGCCCAACTGGATGCCTTTCCGTATGTGTTGTCTACCCAATTGGGCATGGGGTTCCAGATCAGCAAACTGCCTTATGCCGTGTTGATCGATGAATCCGGCGTGGTGCGGGCCAAGGGCTTGGTCAATTCGCGCGAACAGCTCGAAAGTTTGTTCAACGCCAAGGAATTGGGAGTGGCGTCGGCTCAGGAGTATCTGGCGGGCGCAGCGGGCATGAAGCAAGTGCAGGTATCACGTAAGGAGAACGTCAATGCGTTGGCTGGATAAACTCGGGGAGACTTTCTCCCGCTCGGTGGCCCATAAGACATCGCGGCGCAGCATGCTGCGTACCGTGGGCAAGGTCATGGTGGGCTCGGCATTCGTGCTGCCTGTGCTGCCGGTGGCGCGGGCCGCGGGGGGCGGGGGGCATCCCAGCCTGGATCTGGATAAGGTCAGCGACGAGGAGCTGAACTCGTGCGACTACTGGCGTCATTGCGCGGTGGATGGTTTCTTGTGTTCCTGCTGCGGCGGCACCACGACCACTTGCCCGCCCGGCTCCACGCCATCGCCCATTTCGTGGATCGGCACCTGCCACAACCCGCATGACGGCAAGGATTACCTGATCAGCTATCACGACTGCTGCGGCAAGACCGCCTGCGGACGTTGCCAGTGCAATACGCAGACGCGTGAGCGGCCCGGCTACGAGTTTTTCCTGCACAACGATGTCAACTGGTGCATGGCCAACGAGAACAGCACGTTCCATTGCACGACATCGGTATTGGTGGGCCTGGCAAAAAATTGATGGGCCCACGGGCCGGATAAGAGTCGGGACGCCTTGCAGGGTGTCCCGGCGACAAAGGAGGCATTGACTGTGTTCACACGTTTGCGCCTGGCCGGTTGGAGCGCTTTGCTGCTGTTGTTGACGCCGGTGGCGGTTGCCCAAGAGGAAATGGCCGCAACTGGCGATTATTTGCAAAGCTCACAGGCTTTCAAGGATTACATGCTGCAATGCGCAGGCTGCCATCGTTACGATGGGCGCGGCTTGTCGCATCGCGGCATTCCGGATTTCAATCAGTCCATAGGACTGTTTACGCGCTTGCCGGCCGGACGCCAGTACATGATACGGGTGCCGGGCGCAGCCCAGTCGCAACTGGACAATGCGGAATTGGCACGGGTGCTGAATTGGATTGTGGCCAAGTACAGCCCCGAGGACATCGCCCCGGACTATCGGCCTTTTACCTCGGCCGAAGTGGGCGCATCGCGCCGCCAGCGCTTTGACGATGTGCTGCCCGCCCGCCTGGCGCTGACTCGGCAACTGCAGGCGATGGGGCTGGAGCCGGCACCGTACACCTATGGCTCCACCGACCGCTGAAGGGCGGGTTAATAACCGTAGACGCATCAATGTTTTAAGGCTATAAGAAATCAGCGGAATGCGGTGCCGCATTCCGATTCCGATCAACGATGGCGGCCGCGTCCGGCCTTCAGGCAATGTCCATGCTATTGCGTACACCTTCGTCCTCGTTCAAGAGCCTGGCGGCCTGGCAGGAAGTGGTGTGCGATTATTTCGTGCCTCTGGAGATCCAGCCGGCTTCGCGGCGTGGTTTTTGCAATCTGGCGGCCAACGATCGTCTGGGCGCGGTGGACGTGACCGAGCTGCGCACCAGCGCCCAGCGCGTGCGGCGCACGCAGGCATTGGCCAGCCAGTCCGAACAGACCTTGTACAAGGTTACCTTGCAACTGAGCGGCAGCAGCCAGATCGAGCAGGACAAGCGTTGCAGCGTGCTGCAGGCCGGGCAGTGGGGTATTTACGATACGACCCGCCCCTACGAAGTGTCCGTTGCGGATCAATCCCATTTTTTGGTATTGCAGTTCCCGGAGGAGCGACTGCTGTCCTGGCAGCCTTGGTTGCGCGGCGCGGTGGCGCGCTCTTTTTCCGCCGCCAGCGGCCCGGCGCGCATTGCCGTGGACATGCTGCGGTTGGGACTGGAAGAACGCGGTCATCTGTCGCCCTCCGCTCTGGCGGAGCTGTCCGAGACGGTGATCCGCATGATGGGCCTGAGCCTGGCCGAGGGGCGTCCCGTCGCCACCGAGTCGGCGTTGGACGAAGTGCGGCGCGGGCAATTGCTGCAGATTCAGCAGTATGTGCAGGGGCACTTGGGCGACCCGGGTCTGACCGCCCAGGCGTTGGCGGCGCAGTTCCGTATTTCGCGCCGCTACCTGTATAAATTGTTCGAACGCCAGGGCCAGGCTCCGGCGGATTACATTCTGGCGGCTCGTCTGGAGCGGGCCTGTCAGATGCTGGCTGACGGTAATCCAGGTCGCCAGATCGGCGAGCTGGCCTGGCAGACCGGCTTTTCGGATGCCGCCGTGTTCAGTCATGCTTTTCGGCGTCGCTTTGGTGTATCGCCGACGCAGTGGCGGCGTGCCCAGGGGCAAACAGATTAAGTACAGATACGTAGACGCAATTCCGACTGTCTGGCACTGGTAAGCCTTTCTATCCTAGAGGCAAGAATCGGGCGGCCGATGTGGGCTTCCCGCCGCTTCAAGGAATGCCTTATGCGTCATCATCTGGATTGTGCCTTGCTTCATACTTATCCCGATTGGGCCACGAACCTGCTTGCCATTACGCCTGCATGCGAACGTCTCCAACTGCATGCGTTAACCGCGCCGCCTGCGTCTCATCCTGATCAGGATTACCTGTTTTTACGCCGCGCTTCCGCCTTGTTGCTGCGCTTTGACGCTTGCCTGATTCCCATCGAAGAGGCCACGCTGGTCAGCACCCGGCGGGCCCTGTCGGCTGTTCTGGGCAGCTTGCCTGTGCCGGTTTTTGGCCTGGTGCGTGCCATCAAGGCGGCGGCCATCACCGACTTGCTTCAGTTGGGCATGGCCGACTATGTGCGTGAACCCTTGTGCCTGGACGATCTGCGCGCCCGCATTAATCGACATCGCCTGTGCGCCGGTTTTCAGGGCGGGGCTGAATCCGAGCAGTCGGGTCGGATACACTATAGGGTGCAGGAGGGTCAGGATCTGGTTCTGCACCCCGGCCCGACGGAGCGGCGCCTGTCGCAGACTATTCTGCAGCAGGAAGGCACTACCCTGGACGCCTACGCGGCGGCTGTGGCGTCGCGCTATGCGTGCAGCCAGGAGTCCTTCAAGGAAGCCAAGGGGCGTATTGTCGCCCGCTTCGAGCAGGCCTATATCCACGCCGCCCTGGACCGCCATAGTGGCAATATCGCCATGGCGGCCCGCTCCGCGCAAAAGCACCGGCGTGCTTTCTGGGCCCTGATGCGCAAGCACCACATCGATGCCGCACGCTTTCGATCCGCGTCAAACCCAAACGAAGAACACGATGGTTAAAATCAACAGGCATTTTTGAATAGGGATTGCCGTGTCTTTACCTCAATTGAAAAACGATGTCTTGCTGCGTTCGCTGCTGCGCGAACCTGTTCCTTACACGCCCATCTGGCTGATGCGCCAGGCGGGCCGCTACCTGCCCGAATACAATGCCACGCGTGCGCAGGCCGGATCGTTCATGGGGTTGGCCCAGAATCCCGAATTTGCCTGCGAAGTCACCTTACAGCCTTTGCGCCGCTTCGATCTGGACGCCGCCATTCTGTTCTCCGATATCCTGACCATTCCCGATGCGATGGGCCTGGGCCTGGATTTCGTGGCCGGCGAAGGTCCGCGTTTTGCCCGTCCCGTGCGCACCGAAGCCGATGTGCAGGCGTTGGCCGTGCCCGACATGGCCAAGCTGCAATACGTGTTCGATGCCGTATCCCTGATCCGCAAGGAACTGGATGGCAAGGTGCCGCTGATCGGTTTTGCCGGCAGCCCCTGGACCATTGCTTGCTATATGGTCGAAGGCCAGGGTTCGGACGATTACCGTCTGGTCAAGAGCATGCTGTATCAGCGTCCTGATCTTATGCACCGCATGCTGGAGATCAATGCACGCACTACCCAGCAATACCTGAACGCCCAGATCCGCGCCGGCGCGCAGGCCGTCATGCTGTTCGACAGCTGGGGCGGCGTGCTGTCGGACTCTTTGTTCCAGCAGTTTTCCCTGCAGTACACCCGTCAGGTGGTCGATGGCCTGATCCGCGAACACGATGGCCGCCGCGTGCCGGTCATCGTGTTTACCAAAGGTGGCGGTCAGTGGCTGGAAGACATCGTTACCTGCGGTGCGGACGCCGTCGGCGTGGATTGGACGGTTAATCTGGCTCGTGCCCGCACCCGTCTCCAGGATCAGGTTGCCTTCCAGGGCAATCTGGACCCCATGACCATGTTCGGTGGCGAAGCGGCCATTCGCGCCGAAGCCCGCCGTGTGCTGGACGACTTTGGCCAGGTGGGGCAGGGCGGCCATGTATTTAATTTTGGTCACGGTATTTCGCGTTTTACCGACCCCGAGGCTGTCGGCATTCTGGTCGACGAAGTCCACGCCTACAGTCGCCAGTTCCATAGCGTCTGATGGTTTCTGCGCGCCGCATCGTCATGGCGGCGCGCAGGTTATGCACATTTACGTGTGTAGATATTCTTAGTGCGTATTTCAGATATGGTTTTAATATCAGGCCTTAATCCATTGATTTTTATTCATTTATTTTAAAAGTCAGTTGGCGTTTGATTAAATTGTATCTGTGCTTGCATCTTTTCCCATTTTATCCAAGTCATTTTCCCCAAAGTTATCCACAGATCCGTAAGGTCTTGAGTTATCAGGCTTTCGGTGTTTCTCCCTATCTTTCAGGGCTTTTTCATGACCGTCGATTCCACCGTTACACAGGCTCCGGCGCAAGAAGCGGCCCAAGGGCCGTACTGGATGCATGTGGCGCTGGATGTCCCCCTGGAGGGTGTGTTCGACTACCAGCACACCAGCCCGGTGCAGATCGGGCAACGGGTAATCGTCAGCTTTGGCCGGCGACAAATGGTGGGGGTCGTGGTGGCATTGCCCCAACAGCCTTCTTATCCGCCTGCGCAGGTCAAAGCGGTGGAACAGGTGTTGGACGACTTGCCGCCTTTTCCGGCAGATTGGTTGCGCATGGCGCGTTTCGCCGCCGCGTATTACCACCGCCCGCTGGGCGAAGTCATGATGCCGGCCTTGCCTGGGCCACTGCGCAAGCCCTCGGCCTATCTGGGCAAGCGTTCGGCCGGCGGGCCAGTACTGCGCATGGCCAAGCGCAAGCCGCGTCAGGTCGAACCCGTAGATCCTGACCTTTTGCCTGTGCTCAACCCCGAGCAGCAGGTCGCGGTGGATGGCATTCTGGCCGCTCGCGGCGGTGGCTGCGTGCTGCTGCATGGGGTTACCGGCAGCGGCAAGACCGAAGTCTATATGCGGGTGCTGGAGCAGGTGCTGGCCGCAGGCCGGCAGGTGCTGTTCATGGTGCCCGAGATCAATCTGACCCCGCAGTTCGAGCAGGTGCTGCGCGCTCGTCTGGCGCGGGTGCTGCCGGGCGATGTATTGGCGGTTCTGCACAGCGGCCTGTCCGAAGGCGAACGCTTACGCGCCTGGCTGCGCGTGGCAGGGGGGCAGGCGCGCATTTTGCTGGGTACACGCCTGTCTATTTTCACGCCTATGCCCGAGCTGGGCTTGATCATCGTGGACGAAGAGCACGATACGTCCTACAAGCAGCAGGACGGTCTGCGGTATTCGGCGCGAGACCTGGCAGTGTGGCGGGGCCATGACCTGAAAGTGCCCGTGGTGCTGGGCTCGGCGACGCCGTCGCTGGAAAGTTGGAACCATGCCCGTCAGGGGCGTTACGCCTTGCTGAGTTTGCCTAATCGGGCCAGGGCCGTGTCTTTGCCTCGGGTGCGATTGGTGGATACGCGTCACCTGCGTCTGGAGTCCGGTTTTTCGCCACAATTGCTTGATGCATTGGAAGCGTGTCTGGACCGGGGCGAACAATCGCTGGTGTTCATCAATCGGCGTGGCTATGCGCCTGTGTTGCATTGCGCATCCTGTGGGTGGCTGTCGCAGTGTCCGCGCTGTACGGTATATACCGTTTTGCACAGGCAGTCTGGGTTTCGTCATAATTTGCAATGTCACCACTGTGGGTATCAAGCGCCTGTGCCACGCGCCTGCCCGGATTGCGGCGACCAGGATCTGCAGCCTATGGGTCGGGGTACGCAGCGTATCGAGGAGTTCCTGGGCGAACATTTCCCCGCAGCGCGGATTGCCCGCATCGATGCCGACAGCACGCGACGCAAGGGCAGTGCCCAGCATTTGTTCAGTCAGGTGCATGCCGGCGAGGTGGACATCATGGTGGGCACCCAGATGGTGGCCAAGGGGCACGATTTCACCCGGCTTAGTGTCGTAGGCGTGCTCAATGCCGATGCCACCTTGTTTGCCCACGATTTCCGTGCGCCGGAGCGCTTGTTCGCTCAATTGATGCAGGTGGCGGGGCGGGCGGGCCGTCATACTGAAGGGGCCGATGTCATCATCCAGACGGCCTACCCGGAGCAGGCGGTCTACCAAAGCCTGGTGCGCCACGATTACCTGGGCTTTGCTCAGTCGGCCTTGGCCGAACGCGAATCGGTTGGTTTGCCGCCGTATGCCTATCAGGTCCTGTTGTCGGCCGAAGCCGCTCAACTGGCCGATGCCATTCGTCTGCTGACGCAGGCACGGCGGTTGCCCGAAGACAATCCCCAGGACTACCCCGGCTCCGATCAGGTATTCCTGTATGATCCTGTGCCGCTGCGCGTGGTGCGCGTGGCCCGGGTTGAACGTGCTCAACTGCTGCTGGAAAGCGCGCACAGACCCGCCTTGCAGGCTTTTGTGCGATCCTGGGGCCCACAGGTCGCAGAGCTGGCCCGCCAGCAGAAAATTCGTATTACCCTCGAAGTTGACCCCCTGGAAATCTAGCGCAGCAATACCTTGTGCGCCGCTTACGCGATCGTCCTGAACCGTACCTTCAAACTTTTGGCTATGTCCTCCCCTTTGCCTACGCCCGGACACACTGTACCTACCGATCTGAACGCCATGCAGCGCCAGGCGGTGCTGTATATGGATGGGCCTTGCCTCGTGTTGGCGGGCGCAGGCAGCGGAAAGACACGGGTCATCACCCAGAAAATCGCTTATCTTTTACGCGAATGTGGTTACAGCGGCCGGCAGGTCGTCGCACTGACCTTTACCAACAAGGCGGCGCGCGAAATGAACGAACGCATCCGCGCACTGGTTGATCCCAAGCTGCTGCGTGGCCTGACGGTCAGCACCTTCCATTCCCTGGGCCTGCGCATGCTGCGCGAGGAAGCCCAGCATGTGGGCCTGAAACCCCGTTTTTCTATTCTGGACGCTAACGATGCCCTGGCCATCATCCAGGAGTTGCTGGCCACGACCGACAAGGGCCGTCTGAAGTCTGTGCAGCAGGAAATATCGTTGTGGAAAAATGCCTTGATGGGACCGGATCAGGCCGAGCAGGCGGCCAATTCGCCCAGCCAGATCGAGGCTGCGCGTATCTATCGAAGCTATGCCGCCACCTTGATCGCTTATCAGTCGGTGGACTTCGACGACCTGATTCGTCTGCCCGCCCAGTTAATGGAAGAAAACCCAGAGGTGCGCGAACGCTGGCAGCATCGGGTGCAGTACCTGTTGGTGGACGAGTATCAGGACACCAATTTGTGCCAGTACCGGTTGGTGCGCAGCCTGACCGGTCAGCGTTCCATGTTTACGGTCGTGGGCGACGATGACCAGGCCATCTATGCCTGGCGCGGTGCAACCGTCGAAAATCTGGCGCAGTTGCCGGTGGATTATCCGGCGCTGCGCGTCATCAAGTTGGAACAGAACTACCGCTCCGTGCAGCGCATCTTGCAGGCCGCCAATAATGTCATTGGCAATAACCCCGTGGTGTTCGGCAAGAAACTCTGGTCGGACCTGGGCTATGGCGAACCCATACAGGTCAGCGCCGCCGACGACGAACAGGGCGAGGCTGAATCGGTGGCCATACGCTTGTCGGCCGAGCGTTTCGAGCGGCAGGCACAATGGCGCGACTTTGCCATTCTGTATCGCGGCAATCATCAGGCGCGTGTGTTCGAGCAGGCACTGCGCAATCTGCGCATCCCGTATACGATTTCGGGGGGGCAAAGCTTTTTCGACAAGGCCGAGGTGCGCGATATCCTGTCTTACTTGCGCCTGATCGCCAACGAGGACGATGACCCGGCTTTTATCCGTGCAGCCACGACGCCTCGGCGGGGCATAGGTCAGGCCACCTTGCAGGTTCTGGGGCAGTTTGCTGCCGAACAGAAACTGTCCTTGTTCGCAGCGGTGCCCCAGATTGCCTTGACCGATCGTTTGCCCGAACGCCAGCTCGAACCTTTGCAAGTTTTTGTTCAGTTCATTGGGCGTATTCAGCAGCGGGCCGATCGGGTAGACAGCGACCTGGACGGGCACGATACCGCCGTCAGCGAACTGTTGGGCGAGCTCTTGCGTGCGATTGATTACGAGCGCTATCTGTACGATATGTTTGACGAGCGTCCCGCCCAGAATCGCTGGGAGAACGTGCTGGAGCTGATTACCTGGCTCAAGTCCAAAGCGTTGGACGATCAGCTCAGCCTGAATGATCTGGTACAGCGCGTGGCTTTGATCACTATGCTCGAGCGTGGCGATGACGAGGAACCGGATGCGGTCAAGCTATCCACCTTGCATGCGTCCAAGGGGTTGGAATACCCCCATGTGTTTTTGGTCGGTGTCGAGGAAGGGCTGTTGCCGCATATCGGGCGTGACGACGAGGACATCGCGCCCGAGCGTGAAGCGGAAGTTCTGGCACAGCGCATTCAGGAAGAACGCCGCCTGATGTATGTCGGTATTACGCGGGCGCAGCGCAGTTTGCGTCTGACCTGGTGCAAGAAACGTCGCCGCGCACGCGAAAACCTGGTGCGCGAACGCTCCCGCTTTGTGGATGAAATGAAGATCGAGGACCCCGCTGCCCAGGAAGACCCTGCGCAGGCGGCGCTCAGTCCAAAACAGCGTCTGGATATGCTCAAGAACCTGCTGAACAAGGCCTGATTTTCTTGTGTCGGAGGGAAAAAAGGTTCTTCGTTAAAGACAGGGGACTCTTTTGTATTGCTTGGTTCGTTTGGGCCAAGCGCGGAGAACCTCGGGTTCTCGCCAGGCCGATGTCATTGGCGTTTTGAACGGCGTCTTCAAAAAACCAGTTCGTCATCGACTGGGTAAGTTGGTTCCCGGAGTTCTTCGAAGAACCAAAACAAAAGCCTGCTGAATTCAGCAGGCTTTTCAACGTCAAGCGATGTTTTGCTTGTGTTTACAGCGGTGTGGCGTGGATTACCAGTAGCAAGCCGACATGCGGGCGTCGCGGATACGGGCTTCGTCCAATGCGCGGGTGACGCTGACGATAAAGTTGAACATACTGCGCACGGCGCGGGAAACCAGCGACGAGCCTTCTTTGGTCAGCGCAACGAGAGACACGGACTCACCGTTTTCCAGGGCATGCTGCATAACCCCACGCTCAACAGCGTCACTCCAGTGAATGTAGTGCGAGTAAGTGGTCATGGTAGACATTTGTTTGCCTTTAAGGTGAAAGTCTGACTGCGAGAACCTTCATTATAGGGTTTTCCCTAGGGTATAACAAGGGTAAACCCTAGTCTGTCCTTAGGGTGTGGTTTTTAGGGTAAACCCTTATTTGTTTGGCGAGGCAATAAAAAGCATGGGTGTGTGGGAGCTGGCGGCTGACACTCCGCAGTCATTTGCTTTTTCAAGGTCAACAAGCCCGCTGTTTGCGTAGGGCTGGCGTGTGCCAGCGTCGGCGCGGATCAGTGTCGCAGCCAAAGAATCGGCCCCGGAAGTTGGATGTCATTCCATCTTCGGGGGCCGTATGCCGGGTGTGGCGCATTGGGCCGGCGGCGTGGAGCCGGCAGCAGGATCAGCGCGGCAGGGTGGAGCTGCCCATCAGGAACTGGTCTACGGAGCGGGCGCACTGACGTCCTTCGCGTATAGCCCAGACGATCAGGGATTGGCCGCGCCGCATATCGCCGGCGGCAAAGACTTTGTTGCGACCGGTCTGGTAGTCCTCGGTATTGGCCGCCACGTTGCCGCGTCCGTCGGCCTGTAGCTCGAAGGCGTCCAGTACCTGGCGAACGGGGGCGACAAAGCCCATGGCCAGCAACACCAGATCAGCGGGGAAGGTGGCTTGCGAACCTTCGATCGGTGTCATGCTCATGCGGCCGGTGGCAGGGTCTGTTTGCCATTGCACACGGACGGCGTGCAATTGCTGGACTTGCCCGTTTTTGCCCTCCAGCCCCACTGTGCTGATGGCCCAGTCGCGCTCACAGCCTTCCTCGTGCGAGGAGGATGTGCGCAGCTTGACCGGCCAGTAGGGCCAGATCAGCGCGGTGTCTTCCTGTTCGGGTGGGCGGGGCATCAGCTCGAACTGAGTGACCGATTTGGCTCCCTGGCGGTTGCTGGTGCCCACGCAGTCCGAACCAGTGTCGCCGCCGCCGATCACAATCACGTGTTTGTCCTTGGCGCTGATGGCGGGTTTGCCGCGGTCGCCTGCCACTTGCTTGTTCTGGATGCGCAAAAAGTCCATTGCCGGATGTACGCCGCCCAGTTCGCTGCCGGGCGCATCGAGCAGGCGAGGGGTTTCGGCACCGCCAGCCAGGACGATGGCGTCAAATTGCTGGTCCAGCTCGGCAGCAGACAGCACCGTCAAGCCGGGTTCGCGGGCGGCGGCATCGTCGGCGCGGCCAATATAAGTGGATGGACGAAATTCCACGCCTTCGGCTTCCATCTGTGCGATGCGACGATCCAGCAGGTGCTTGTCCAGCTTGAAGTCGGGAATGCCGTAGCGCATCAGGCCGCCGATACGGTCGCTTTTATCAAAGACGGTTACCTGATGGCCGACGCGCGCCAGTTGCTGGGCGCAGGCCAGCCCTGCCGGCCCCGAACCGACGATGGCTACGCGCTTGCCGGTTTTCTGGCTGGGCGGCTGGGGTACGACCCAGCCGTTTTCCCAGCCTTTGTCGATGATGGCGTGTTCGATGGACTTGATGCCTACAGGCGCACGGTCGATATTGAGCGTACAGGCGGCCTCGCAGGGGGCGGGGCAGATGCGGCCGGTAATTTCGGGGAAATTGTTGGTCGAATGCAGCACATCCAAGGCTTGCTTCCATTGCTGCCGGTAGACCAGATCGTTCCAGTCCGGAATGATGTTGTTGACCGGGCAGCCGTTGTGGCAGAAGGGGATGCCGCAGTCCATGCAGCGTGCCGCCTGCACGCCGGCCTGCTGGTCGTCCAGAACCTGGACGAACTCCTTCCAGTGCTTGACCCGCGTCAGAGGCGCTTCGACCGCTTCCTGCAAGCGTTGGTATTCAAGAAATCCAGTGGTCTTTCCCATGATGTTTCTATTTCCTGATAGTGATGGGAAGGGTTCAGGCCGAAGCCGAACTGCGGGTTTTGCTGCTTTTGCGAGCGGGTTTGTCCTGCACGGCGGCGGGCTCCTGGGGCGGCTGCCACAGCTGGGCCAGCGCACGGCGGTATTCGCGCGGGATGACCTTGACGAACTGTTGGCGGGCGCTGCTCCAGTCGTTAAGCAGTTCACGTGCCCGGAAGCTGCCGGTCGCGCGGAAATGGTCCTCGACCAGGCCGCGCAAAATGGCCTCGTCGGTTTGCCGTTCCGCCTGGGCGCTGCGGCTGTGCCAGCTTGAAATATCGCTTTGCATTTCCTGATCGGCTTTGCTCAGCACGGGTTCCAGATCGACCATGCCGGGGTTACAGCGCAGTTGCAGGCGGCGTTCCGGGTCCCAGACATAGGCGACCCCGCCCGACATGCCGGCGGCAAAGTTGCGGCCTACCTGGCCCAGAACGACGACGGTGCCGCCGGTCATGTATTCGCAGCCATGATCGCCCAGGCCTTCGACGACGGCGCTGGCTCCGGAATTGCGCACCGCAAAGCGTTCGCCTGCCACGCCGTTGAAGTAGGCAGAACCGGCCAGGGCACCGTATAGAACGGTGTTGCCCACGATGATGTGTTCGGGGCCGTAGCCGCGAAAATCGTTGGGCGAACGCACGATGATGCGGCCGCCCGATAGTCCTTTGCCCACATAGTCGTTGGCTTCGCCCACCAGATCCAGGGTAATGCCACGGGCCAGGAAGGCACCGAAGCTCTGGCCTGCGGTGCCGTTGCACTGGATATGCAGGGTGTCGTCCGGCAGGCCCTGATGGCCGTACTTTTTGGTGAATACGCCCGAGAGCATGGCCCCAACGCTGCGGTTGCGATTGCGCACCGGGGTAATAAAGGACAGCGGCGTGCCTTTGCTCAGTGTCGTGGCGCTGCGCTCGATCAGTTGCAGATCCAGGGCCTGCTCCAGGCCATGATCCTGTACGCCGATCTGGCGTGGCGACTCGTCCGTCTCGACGCGGTGCAGCAGGCGCGAGAAGTCCAGGCCACGGGCTTTCCAGTGATCGATGCCGGCGCGCATGTCCAGCCAGTCGCTACGCCCGACCAGTTCGTCAAAACGACGCACGCCCAGTTGGGCCATCAGTTCGCGCACTTCTTCGGCCACGAAGAAGAAATAATTGACCACGTGTTCCGGTTTGCCCTGGAATTTGCGGCGCAGCACGGGGTCTTGTGTCGCCACGCCTACCGGACAGGTGTTCAGGTGGCATTTGCGCATCATGATGCAGCCTTCGACGACCAATGGGGCGGTAGCAAAACCGAACTCGTCCGCGCCCAGCAGAGCGCCGATGACGACATCGCGACCGGTTTTCATCTGACCGTCGGCTTGCACCCGGATGCGGCTGCGCAGGCGGTTCAGCAGCAAGGTCTGTTGGGTTTCGGCCAGGCCCAGTTCCCAAGGCGTGCCGGCGTGCTTGATGGACGAAATCGGCGAGGCACCTGTGCCGCCGTCATGGCCGGCGATCACGACGTGGTCGGCCTTGGCCTTGGCCACGCCGGCCGCCACCGTGCCTACGCCCACTTTGGATACCAGTTTGACCGAGATGTCGGCGCTGGCATTGACGTTTTTCAGGTCGTGGATCAGTTGCGCCAGGTCTTCGATGGAATAGATGTCGTGGTGCGGCGGGGGAGAAATCAGGCCCACGCCGGGTACGGAGTAACGCAGCTTGGCGATGTACTCGGACACCTTGTGGCCCGGCAGTTGGCCGCCTTCGCCGGGTTTGGCGCCTTGGGCCATCTTGATCTGGATCTGGTCCGCGCTACACAGATATTCGGCTGACACCCCGAAGCGGCCGGAGGCCACCTGTTTGATGCGCGAGCGCAGCGAATCATTTTTTTGCAGCTCTACATGGGCGACCACGCGGTCTTCGCCCAGAATGCCGGCCAGGGTATCGCCCTGACGTATGCCACTGGCACCGTGCTTCATTTCGTGCTCGTAGCGGCGTTCGTCCTCGCCGCCTTCGCCGGTGTTGGATTTGCCGCCGATACGGTTCATGGCCACGGCCAGTACGGCATGGGCTTCGGTGGAGATCGACCCCAGCGACATGGCCCCGGTCGCGAAGCGTTTGACGATTTCGCTGGCTGATTCGACTTCGTCCAAGGGGATGGCGCGGGCCGGATCAAGGCGGAACTCGAACAAGCCGCGCAGCGTCATGTGGCGGCGGCTCTGGTCGTTGATCAGGCGGGCATACTCTTTGTAGGTGCCGTAGTTGTTGGCGCGGGTGGAGTGCTGCAGCTTGGCGATGGAGTCGGGAGTCCACATGTGCTCTTCGCCGCGTACGCGAAGGGCGTACTCGCCGCCTGCATCAAGCTGGTTCTGCAAAACGGGATCATTGCCGTATGCGGCCTGATGCTGGCGCAGCGCTTCCTCGGCCACAGTAAAGATGTCTATGCCTTCTATCGGACAGGCGGTGCCCACGAAGTATTTGTCGATCAGCGAACGAGACAGGCCGACGGCCTCGAAAATCTGCGCGCCGGTATAAGACATATAGGTCGAGATGCCCATCTTGGACATGACCTTGTACAGCCCTTTATTGATGGCTTTGATGTAATAGCTTTCGGCATGCGCGGGGTCGATGTCGTTGGCCGGGTCCTGGGCCAGTTGCTCCAGCGTCTCGAAAGCCAGCCAGGGGTGCATGGCTTCGGCACCGTAACCACCCAGCAGTGCGAAGTGGTGTACTTCGCGGGCCGAGCCGGTTTCCACGACCAGGCCGGTGCGGGTGCGCAGGCCGGCGCGGATCAGGTGCTGATGGATGGCCGAGGTGGCCAGCAGCGCAGGAATGGCGACATGGTCGGCATCGATGCGACGGTCAGTCACGATCAGGATGTTGTAGCCGCTGCGCACGGCGTCGGCGGCGCGGGCGCACAGGGCGGCGACGCTGGCTTCGATGCCTTCAGGACCCCAGGCGCGCGGGTAGGTGATATCCAGTTCCAGGCTGCGGAATTTGCCGTTGCTGGCTTGTTCCACGCGGCGGATCTGATTCATTTCGGCCGGGCTCAGAATGGGCTGTGACACCTCCAGGCGCAGCGGCGGGTTGACGTTGTTGATGTCCAGCAGATTCGGCTTGGGGCCAATAAAGGACACCAGCGACATCACCATTTGTTCGCGGATCGGATCGATGGGCGGATTGGTGACCTGGGCAAACTGCTGGCGAAAGTAGTTATAGAAGGTCTTAGGCTTGTTGGACAACACCGCCAGCGGGGCGTCGTTGCCCATGGAGCCGGTGGCTTCTTCACCCTTGCCGGCCATCGGTTGCAGCACGACCTTCAGATCTTCCTGCGTCCAGCCGAAGGCTTGCTGCTGGTCGAGCAGGTCGCGGGCAGGCAATTGGGCGCGCACGCCGGGTACGCCGGGCAGCGAGTCCAGACGCAGACGCAGACGGTCGATCCATTGTTTGTAGGGGTGGGCGTTGGCCAGTTGGGACTTGATCTCGTCATCGGCGATGATGCGACCCTGCTCCAGATCGATCAACAGCATTTTGCCCGGTTGCAGGCGCCATTTCTTGACGATGCGGTGTTCGGGGATGGGCAGCGTGCCGGCTTCCGAGGCCAGCACGATCATGTCGTCATCGGTAATGGCATAGCGGGCCGGGCGCAGGCCGTTGCGATCGAGCAGCGCACCGATTTGCAGGCCGTCGGTAAAGGCCATGGCGGCCGGACCGTCCCAGGGCTCCATCTGCGCTGCATAGTATTCGTAGAAAGCGCGTCGGCTCTCGTCCATCTCGGCGTGCTGCTCCCAGGCTTCGGGCATCATCACCATCATGGCGTGCGGCAGGGAATAGCCGGACATGACCAGCAGTTCCAGACAGTTGTCAAAGGTGGCTGTGTCGGACTGGCCTTCGTAAACAATGGGGTACAGTTTTTGCAGGTCTGCGCCCAGCACGGCCGATTCCATCGTGCCTTCGCGGGCGCGCAGCCAGTTGAAGTTGCCCTGTACCGTGTTGATCTCGCCGTTGTGGGCGATCAGGCGATATGGGTGGGCCAGAGGCCAGGCGGGGAAGGTGTTGGTGGAAAAGCGCTGGTGCACCAGCGCCAGGGCCGAGCTGGCGCGCGAGTCGGCCAGATCCAGGTAGTACTGCCCGACCTGGTTGGCCAGCAGCAGGCCTTTGTAGACGACGGTGCGTACCGATGCCGAGGGCACGAAGTATTCCTGGCCGTGGGCCAGCTGCATGCGGTAGATGGCATGGCTGGCCGTCTTGCGGATGACGTACAGCTTGCGCTCCAGCGCGTCGGGCACCATGACGTCGGGGCCGCGGCCGATAAACAGTTGGCGGATGACCGGCTCGTTGGCCTTGACGGTCGGCGACATGGGCATGGTGGCGTCCACAGGCACATCGCGCCAACCCAGCAGAACCTGTCCTTCGGCGCGCACGGCGCGCTCCAGCTCTTGTTCACAGGCCAGTCGCGAGGCGGTTTCTTTGGGCAGAAACACCATGGCGACGCCGTATTCGCCCGGTGGCGGCAAGGTCACGCCCTGAGCCGCCATTTCTTCGCGGTACAGTTGGTCGGGGATCTGGATCAGGATGCCTGCGCCATCGCCCATCAGTGGGTCGGCTCCCACCGCGCCGCGATGGTCCAGGTTCTCAAGAATCTTCAGGCCTTGGGTGATGATGGCGTGGCTAGCCTGGCCTTTTATGTGTGCAATAAAGCCGACGCCACAGGCGTCGTGTTCATTGGCGGGGTGATACAAGCCTTGGGCTTGGGGGGGACAGGACTTTGTCATGGGGGGCATCCGCAAAGAACAGTGTGAAGCGCTGCATTTGTTGCAGCGCAAAAAATAAAATACTGCGTTTTTTTTTTATCGCGCAAGATTTTTTTTGCGTTTTGGCAAAAAAAATGATGGATAGCCGTATTGTCCTAAGTCAAGCCTGGCAAGGGTTTGGGCGTTTTTTGATGTGATTGCCCTAGGCACTTGCTTGAAAATTGAAGCAAAAAGCCGAGTGTTAAGTCGGTTTACGCGCCGTCGACAACTGTGTCAGGATGTGTCTGGCCTCGTCGCCCTGCAGCAATTGCATGAACAGCTGGCGCTCACGCTCCAGCGTATCCATCAGCGCCTGTCGTTGGGGCGCGCGCAGCAGTTGTTTGCTGGCACGCAAGGCCCGAGGTGGCTGTTCGGCCAATGTCCGCGCGCAGGTGCGGGCGGCCTCCAGGCTGTTGCCCGGATCGGTCAGGTCGGTCAACAGGCCGTCCTGCATGGCCTGTTCGGCGCTAAAGGGTTGCGATTGCAGCAGCCACTGGTTGGCACGACGCGGTCCTATCATTTGCGCCAGCAACTGGCTGGATGCGCCTTCCGGGCAAAGCCCCAAGGCCGTGAAGGGCATGCGCAGACGTGCATTGCGGGCGGCAAATACAAAATCAGCGTGTAGCAGCAAGGTCGCGCCTATGCCTACGGCGTGGCCTTCGACGGCCACGATCAGCGCAATGTCGGCTTGTACGAGACTTTTCAGGAAGGTGATGGCCGGTGGCTCCTGGTCTGTGCGCACGCTGGACAGTTCGGACAGATCATTGCCGCCGCAGAAATGTTCGCCTTGGCCATGTACGATGACGGCCCGCCAATCTGGATTCCGGTCTGCTTCTTGGATGTAGTCAGCCAGTTGCAGGTACATGGCGTTGGTCAGGGCATTGCGCCGCTCCGGGCGATCCAGAGTGATTTCCAGCCAGTGTTCCCGTTCTTGGGTACGTATCATGGCGCTCTCCGTGGCGGCAGGTCAGGCAAAGGGGGAGTCGATGACGGCTTGGCGCGCTTGCCGGTACTCGGCTTGCAATTGGGTCACGATCTGGGCCGTGGGCAGCACGGCGTCGATGCCGCCTATGCCTTGGCCGGCCCCCCAGATATCGCGCCAGGCTTTGCTGGAACCAGAACCAAAGTGGGTGTTGACGGTGTTTTCGGGGTTCAGCCTTTCCGGGTCCAGGCCGGCGGTTCGTATGCTGTCTTTCAGGTAGTTGCCGGGGATGCCGGTGAAATAAGGTGTGTACACAATGTCGGCCGCCCGGCCGCGCACAATCATGTTTTTGTAATCGTCAGAGGCGTTGGCCTCGGTGCTGGCGATAAAGCGCGTGCCGATATAGGCCAGATCGGCACCCATCGCTTGGGCAGCCAGGATGTCGTGGCCGCGTGTCATGGCTCCGGACAGGGCGATGGGGCCGTCGAAAATACGCCGGATTTCGTTCACCAGCACGAAGGGACTGAGCGTGCCGGCATGTCCGCCTGCGCCGGCGGCCACCACGATCAGTCCATCGACGCCGGCTTCCAGGGCTTTTTCCGCATGGCGCAGTGTGGTGACATCGTGAAAGACCTTGCCGCCCCAAGCATGCACATGGGGGACGATGTCCTGGGGGGCACGCAGGCTGGTGATGACCAGCGGCACTTTATGGTCGGCGCAGACCGCCATGTCCTGTTCCAGTCTGTCGTTGGACTGGTGAATGATGTGGTTGATGGCGTAGGGGGCGATGCGGCGTTCGGGATGCTGGCGGCGCAGTTCGGCCAAGGCGGCGTCGATTTCGTCCAGCCAATCCTTGAGCCGTTCCTGGGGGCGTGCGTTCAGGGCGGGCACCGAACCTATGATGCCGCTGGCGCATTGGGCGATGACCAAGGCGGGGCACGACACGATGAACATGGGTGCCGCCATGACGGGCAGGGACAGGGATTGATAGAGCTGCTGGGTCAAGATCGAAGGCATGGGCCGGGTCTCCTGGAAACAAGATGTGCGCCCCGCCGGCAAGCCTGAGCGGGGGTCCTGCAAGGAACATCTGCCGCTGAGTGTCTATTGTGGCTATTCTAGGATGGTTTTCGTTCGTCGGGGCGTGTGCATAGCGACCACGGCGGATCGGCCCGAAACGACCATCCCATGAGCACTTTGTTCTGTCCGCACGCCGGACTGTCTGCCATGGTGCATAATGAAAAGCTTCTCTGGATCATTGCTTCTTATGACCGCGACTGTACGAATTGCTCCTTTGGCTGGTTTACGCGTGCTGGACCTGACGCGAGTATTGGCGGGGCCCTGGTGTACCCAGAACCTGGCGGATCTGGGCGCGGATGTCATTAAGATAGAGCGTCCGGGCGCAGGGGACGACACGCGCGGGTGGGGGCCGCCCTATTTGCAGGATGCCCACGGAGCGGACACATCGGACGCTGCCTACTTCGGGGCTGCCAATCGCAATAAAGAGTCGGTGGCCTTGGATATAGCTACCCCTCAAGGGGCCGCTCTGGTGCGTCGACTGGCGGTGCGCAGCGATATCCTGGTCGAGAATTTCAAGGTGGGCGGCTTAAAGAAGTATGGGCTGGATTACGAGTCCCTGAAGGCGCTTAACCCGGCCCTGATCTATTGCTCTATTACCGGCTTCGGGCAGACCGGCCCGTATGCGTCCCGGCCTGGCTACGATTTTATGATTCAGGGACTGGGTGGGCTGATGTCCTTGACCGGTGAGCCGGGCGGCGAGCCGCAAAAGGCCGGTGTTGCGGTGGCGGATGTCATGACCGGCATGTACGCCACGGTGGCCGTGCTGGCGGCAGTGCTGGAGCGTCAGCGCAGCGGCCTGGGCCAACACCTGGACATCGCTTTGCTCGATTGTCAGGTTGCCATGATGGCTAATCAGAACATGAATTTCTTGACGACAGGCCAGGTGCCGGAGCGGCCCGGCAATGCCCATCAGAATCTGGTGCCGTATCAGGTCTTTGCCGCCAGCGACGGGCACCTGATCGTGGCAGTGGGTAATGACACGCAGTTCGCCAGTCTTGCCCGTGTGCTGCAACATCCCGAATGGGCGCAGGACCCGCGTTTTGCGCGCAATGCCGGGCGCGTCGTACATAGAGAGCTCTTGGTGCCACTGCTGGCGCAGCAGATGCTTACCCGAACCCGCGATGCCTGGTTGTCGGCCCTGGAAGCCGCCGGTGTACCGGCCGGACCGATCAACACGATGGCGCAGGTGTACCAGGACCCGCAAGTGCTGGCCCGTGGCCTGCGGCTGGATTTGCCGCGCCCGGATGGCAGCCTGGTGCCTTCGGTGGCCAGTCCGCTGCGCTTGTCCGAGACGCCGGTCCAGTATCGCCGTGCGCCGCCGGGCGTGGGCGAGCACACCCGACAGGTGTTGACGCGGGTGTTGGATATGACGCCGGAGCAGATAGATTCGGCTTTAGGCGGCTAAGGTCGCCACATTGCTATTTTCATTGCTTATTGATCAGGTTGTGAAACATGAAACAGATACAAACCATCGGTATTGTCGGGGCCGGTGCCATGGGGCGCGGGATTGCCCAGATTGCGGCCCAGGCGGGCAAGCAGGTGCTGCTGTATGACGTGAATGCCGATTCCGTGCAGGCTGCCTTGGCGGATCTGCGCGCGGTCTGGGGGCGCTTACAAGAGAAAGGCAAGCTCAGCGCCGAGCAGGTCCAGGCCGCCCAGGCGTGCCTGAGCGTTGCTTCCGATTTGCAGGCCCTGGCCGGCGCGGATCTGGTGGTGGAAGCCATTGTGGAGCGACTGGATGTCAAGCAGGGCTTGCTGCAGCAGTTAGAGGACATCGTCGCGCCTGACTGCGTGCTGGCATCGAACACGTCGTCCTTGTCCATTACTGCCATTGCCCAGGCTTGCCGTCATCCGGAGCGTGTTGCCGGGTATCACTTCTTCAATCCTGTCCCGCTGATGAAGGTGGTGGAAGTCATCGACGGGCTGCGCACTCGCCCGGACGTAGGCGATGCGCTGATGCAGGTGTCGCGTGATATGGGCCATACACCGGTGCGCGCCAAGGACATGCCTGGCTTCATCGTGAATCACGCCGGGCGCGGGATGAATATCGAGGGGCTGAAGATCGCCCAGGAGTGCGTTGCGCCTTTCTACCAGATCGATGCCATCATGCGCGAACAGGCCGGCTTTCGCATGGGGCCGTTCGAGCTACTGGACCTG
This sequence comes from Alcaligenes sp. SDU_A2, assembly GCF_038237375.1. NCBI lineage: Bacteria > Pseudomonadati > Pseudomonadota > Betaproteobacteria > Burkholderiales > Alcaligenaceae > Alcaligenes > Alcaligenes sp. SDU_A2. The sequence goes on from NZ_CP151273.1 coordinate 637,991, forward strand.
ACAGCGCTGGACGTGTCCCATCCTGTCATGGAGTCGATCTATCGTCAGTTTTACGACGAGCCACGTTTCCGGCCTTCGCCCATTACGGCGGTGCGCCATGCCGGTAAGCTGTTTGGCCGCAAAAACGGTCAAGGCTTCTATACCTACGTAGACGGCAAGAAGCAGGTGCCCACCGAACCCGCCGTGCCCGTGGTCGAACAGACGGCGTCGGTCTGGGTGGCACCTTATCACGAGCAAGGCAGTGAACGGGCACGTCGTTTGATGGAGCAACTGGGCGCGACGGTGGTTCAGGGTGAACAGCCCCCGGCCGATGCCCTGATTCTGCTGACGCCGTATGGCGAAGATGTGGCCACGCTGGTGGCGCGCCATGGCCTGGACCCAGCGCGCAGCGTGGCCTTGGATACCTTGTTCGGCCTGGAGCAGGGGCGGCGTCGCGTGCTGATGTGCTCGGCGGCTACAACTCCGCCGTGGCGCGATCAGGCCTGGGCTCTGCTGGCCCGCGACGGCACAGCGGTCAGCGTGATCGAGGACTCGGCCGGCTTTGTGGCGCAGCGGCTGGTGGGGACGATTGTCAATATCGCCTGCGACATTGCGCAGCAGCAGATTGCCACGCCGTCGGACATTGACGCGGCCGTGCGCTTAGGTCTGGGTTACCCGCACAATGGGCCGCTGTCCATGGGCGATGCCTTCGGTGCTGCTGCCCTGCTGCAAGTGTTGCAGACTCTGCAAGCTGTGACCGGTGATATGCGCTACCGTGCCAGCCCCTGGTTGCAGCGCCGTGTGCAGTTGGGCCTGTCCCTGACCGCCCAACCTCAGTGTCGGGCCCAGTAGTGGGATGAGGGTATCATTCTCAGGCTCGTCAAAGCCGCCATGCCATATTCGCTTCATGGCGTATCATTGGCTGTAGGCATAGACTCGTCGCACTGGTGTTTATCCTTTGGGGGTAGTGGCGAAAAATACCCTACGATCAGCAGCAAAATGGCCGTGCCTATAAATGCGATCGATCGCGCCAAACCGCCCCCTCCTGCACTGTCGATCAGCATCAGTTTGGCGATTGCCAAGCCTAGCAGAAACGCACCGCACAGCCATTGTTGGCGAGACTGACGATTGGTCGCAAACAGCATTATGGTCAGCGCTGTCAACGTCCAGAACAGGGTGAAACAAGTTTGAATTAAACTGGATTGCCAAAGATCTGCGATCTGCCAGGCGACATTACTATATGTGGCCACCACGCGCAGCAGCGCTCCATTTAGCCACCAAAAAATCAACGCCAACAGGGCGAAGTGCGCTTGGAGGCGGTGGCGGGCAGGCAGGAGATGAAGAGAGAGACGGTTAAAGAGATACAAACCCGACAAGGCAAAGGCTGCGCCCATTTCGAGAGGATTGAGCAGTGGCAGATAGATTTGATTCGCAATGATACCGTCTTGTACGTTTGTGGCTACCAGCAGTAGTGACAGCAATGCGGCTACAGGCGCCAAGGCGATTGAGTCACACGGCGCACTCCAGTGCTTGAATGGCCACAATTGGTGACGAATCGCAGCATAGCTTAGTACGATAGTGATTCCGCCTGCGGCCATCAGCAAACCGCCGCGCCAGGCGGCCATATTCCAGGGCAACGATTGTGTAAACCAATACAATTGCATGCCGAATGCGCACACAATCATCCAGAACAAAGAAATATGCAGTGCTTGGGAAATGCGTAGCGGTAAGCGTTCGCTATCTCGATAAAGCAGGTTGAGGGCACAAGGAAGCGCCACGCACCAGGCCAGATTTTGCCAACCAGCCGCAAAAATCTGTTGCTGCTCGATTTGTTTTGCCAGCATTCCCAGCATGGCGGACCATAACAACCAGGGGCTGAGGCCGAGTTCCGGCCAGGCAAGCCGTTGGCTTAGGTAGCGCCAGAGCAAGGCGGAGAGCGCGATCAATGTCAGTGTTCCAAACCAGGTTGGGAAGACATGCGTTAATGCCCACTGTGATGCGCTGATCAGCGTCGCCAGCCAGCACACGAGGCTGGTAGCCAACATGCCGTGGCTAACCGAGTTGTCCGCGCCGCGCCATAGCCAGGCACCGGCCAGCCAGCACAGGCTGAGCACGGAAAAGATCATCACGATGGAGGCGGGCTGTTCCCCATCGATCAACGCCCAGAGTGCGCTGTTTAGCGCGAGAGTCATTAGCGCGGTACCGCTGTAACTCATACTTCGCTGCTGCTGCGAGATGCCGAGCCATAAAATACCCAGCCCTTCCACGGCCCAGGCCATGGCGGTCCAGCGCGAGGAAAATGCCAGTGGGATAGCGAGTGTGGTAAACGTCGCACCGAGTGCAAGAGTCGCCAGGGCTAAGAGGCGCCCCTGCAAGCGATAGCGGTGCCAGGTGAACCAGCCAAAGATCAGATAGAAGCACCCATAGCCCAAAGCGCTGAATGCTGGGCCATAAGCCATGTGTTGGGTGATGGCATATTGCATGCCAAAACCAATTAAAGGTGGAGCAAATAGGAAGACGCCGTCAATGAGCACCTGGTTTGTTTTTTGTGCGCGTAAGGAGAGCAGTACGCTGATGACGCCGAACAGCAGTACATTGGCAATCAAAAAGAGCTGAGAACTGAGCCAGTGTTCTGTTTGATAACTATTCAGCCCCCAAAAACCGCCGACCCCGAATGTGAACAACAATCCTAATAGATTGAGCTCACGCCAGTGCTGCCAGACGCTGATTGCCAAGATGCCGATGGAAAGTAAGAGATAGAGCGAAAATAAAGCAATATGGTTGCTGCTGCCGGTTGAGATTAGCAGTGGTGTCAGGTATCCGCCAAGGCTGGCGAGCATGGCCAAGCTGAGCGATTTTTGTAAAATAGCCAGTCCAACGCTGGCCGCGCAAATTAAAATTAGCAGACTGATGGTTAATGCCAATGGCAGCATTTGCCATAGTCGAAATGCACCGAAAACAATTAAATAAAGTGCACCGAGAGCGCCCCCTTGAAGAATTAAGGCATAAACCGGCTTTTTAAACCGTAGTCGCCAGCCCACGCCCAGCAAGCCTATGGCACCAGCGGCTGTCGCAATAAGCCTTAGCTCCAGTGGGAATAGGGCATGCTCTACGGTGTAGCGTAATAGAAAAGCCAAGCCAAGAAACAGTAGTAGGATACCCAGTTTAGCCAGTGGATTGCCCTGTATGCTCCAACGCAGCAGCGACGAAATAATGCCGTTGAACGCCGATTGTCTGTGTGCGGGGAAGAAAACAGTCTCTTTGTTTTCGGTTTGCTTGGGCTTATCCGGTAGAACTAAGGGCGTAGGTGTGATGGTTGTGGAGAGTTCGGAGGGGAGGGCCGTGAAGGCTGGAGCAGGATTGGCAAGTATTTCGGATGTCTCGGGAAGATCGCTGGGGGCGTTTGTAGACTCCGGATATGGGACGGTTGCCAGCGTTTGTTGTGTGATTTGTTCTTCGAGTTGTCCCACTTGATGACGCAGCATGGCAATTTCAGCGCGTAGTGATGAGCTCCGGGTCAAAGCGATAAATGCCATCAAAAGCGCTGCTGCGACGAGTAAATCAAGCATGACTATCCTTGGGTTGAAACGATTTGGCTTGTCTTGATCGAAAAATAAAATAAAAACAGATTTTTATAAAAGAAAAATAATTTTTAATATGAATTGTTATTGGATAAAAATCAAGTGTTGGTGTTTTGATTGGATTTTCATTTATTAATATATTGTTTTTAATTGTGGCAATAAAAATGTAACGCCATGATGTTGAAGAATAGATATTAAAAGCGTCAAAAAAGACGGCCTAGTGCAGTTTTAGGCGGAGTGATTGGGCCAGTTTTCGGAATCTATATGAAGGGGGCAGCCCAACGCAGCAAGGCTGTTGCGGCCATATCGGCAGTAACTTAGGATTGGGGAGGACCCACGGCTCACAAGCAGAGATCGTCTATGACTTGTGCCATATCGTGGCCAAGTAAGGATCAGAGCTCATTGAGCGGGTGCGCCTGCATCAACCTCTTCAACGGCTGCTGGCGATCCAGGTTCGACATATTGAACTCAAGCTGGTCTGGTTCTGCCGAAAAGCTGCCTGAACACAACAAGCCTGAAGCCACGGGTGTGAACAGGCCGAGCAAGGCACAATAGCCGCTGATCACCTGTGCCCAGTGCCCGACAGCTTATCCATCTGTACGGCATGCCGACCAGATGCCGCTATGCCCGGAATTTCTTGATGAGCCAAAAAAAATGCCAGGCAGTGTTGCTGCCTGGCATTTTTTAGGATGATGAGCAGGCGTTAGCCTGCGCAGCATGGACGTATTTGCTTATTTTGCGGCGTTGACCATGTGCTGGACGGCTGCGCGGATTTCCTCGTCGGAGGCTTGCGAACCGCCACGGGGAGGCATGGCACCGACGCCGTGGATGGCTTTCTGGACCATGCTGTCCATGCCGGTTTCGATGTAGGGCTTCCAGGCGGCCTGATCGCCGAACTTGGGCGCACCGGCAATGCCTGCGGCGTGGCAGGCAAAGCAAACCGTGTCGTAAAGTTTGATGCCGGCAGGGTCTACCTTGGCGGTGTCCTGAGCGGCGGCGGCAGGCTTGGCGGTTTCGGCAGCCTTGGGCGCTTCGCTGGCCTTGGCAGCTGTGCTGACGTCGGCAGGCTTGGCCTCGTCTTTAGCCTGTTGGCCATCGGCGGCAGCCGGCTCTTTGAAGTCTGCTCCGGTGGCATTGGCCATGTAGACTACGGCGCGGGCTACTTCTAGATCGTCCAGCGAAGGGTTGCCGCCCTTGGGGGGCATGGCGCGAATGCCGTGGATGGCGGCATTGACCAGCGCATCCTGACCTTGTTTGAGCAGAGGGCCCCAGGCACCGGCGTCACCGAACTTGGGCGCGCCGGCGATGCCGGCGGCGTGACATGCCGTACAGGTCGTTTCGTAGACTTGTTGGCCGGTCTTGAGTTCTTTGACGGCATTGGCGTCCACCAGCTTGAAGCCAGCGACGGGCTGAATGCGCTGGGCGATGGCTTCGGGAGCCAAGGCATCGGAGCCTGCGCCGGTTCCCATAGAGGCCGTGACCAGGTTGACCAGCATGACAATGATCGCGATGGGCACCAGGAAAGCCAGAGCCACGGTCACGAGCAATTGTTTAGGAGTTTTGATCATGGCTTTGTGACCCTCGTTGTGTTCTTCGGATTGTTGTTCCGTGTTGCTCATTATCGGATCCTGCAAGTTCGTACAAGAAAAGACGGTAGGGCCAAGGATGGCCGCCAGCGAAGGCTTGCGCCTGCGAAAATTCGTACGCGCACACGCGCGGCAGCATGCATGCCCAAGGTGCGCAGCCACCGATTATAGCGGAGTGTATCGCTCTTGTATTCGCCTGCAGCAATGCCGGCGATGATTCCATTGGATAATTGCTGAAAAAAACGTCGATTTCAGGCTACAATGATTGGCTTAGCGACCGTAGTTCAATGGATAGAATTAGAGTTTCCGAAGCTCTCGATACAGGTTCGATTCCTGTCGGTCGCGCCAGATGCAATAGTGTGCAGCCCGCTGGCTGCACGCTTTAGATATCAAACCACGGTCATGTGCCTTCAGGCATGCGGTGGATATTAAGGCAGCCGCAAGGCTGCCTTTTTTATTGTGTGCGTTCGGACATATCGCCTTGTTTGGGGCGGGATGCCTCCAAACAGTTGATCTGGATCATTTGTTCTATGACAACACTAAAGCGCAGTTTGTGGCTGGCGGGGATAGTGCTTGGCGCTGGAGTGGCGCTGTTTCAGGTGCTGGGTCTGTCATCATCCGAAGACTATATCTCCCCGGACGATACCGAGCGCGTGTTGCGCGGTCGGCAAGTGTATGCCCAAAATTGCGCGGCGTGCCACGGCGCGCAGCTTCAGGGTCAGCCTGATTGGCGTCGGCGGCGGGATGATGGCCGCCTGCCGGCACCGCCGCATGATGCTTCGGGCCATACCTGGCATCATGCCGATGACGTTCTGCTGGATATTACACGTCACGGCCTGGTGCCGGGGCGCACGGCTCCTGACGGGTATCACAGCGATATGCCGGCCTATGTCGATATCTTGTCCGATGACGATATCGTGGCTGTGATTGCCTATATCAAAAGCACATGGCCTGAAGCAGAACGGCAGGCCCAGAAAGAGGTAACCCTGCAGAGCAGGCCTTAGCGACAGGCATGCCAAGACGGTGGCCGTCGCTGGCGTCACCTGTTGGTGGCAGGCCTAGCTGATTCGCTGGCGTCACCTGTTGGTGGCAGGCCTAGCTGATTCGCTGGCGTGGCGTGGGGGTGGGGAGTTCGCGGTGGCTGCGCTCTAAGCGGACACGCCGCAGGGGCAGGCTTTCTGTGCGGCCCATGACGTTTTGCATGAAGCGGTCGGCTTGTTTGGAATGGGCCTGGAACTGCACGCGCAAACGCCAGGATTTATCGGCGGTGTCTGCGGCAGGGCGGCTCAGGCGTTGGCAGGACTGTAGGCGCAGACCGCATTCACGGGCAGCCTGCTGCAGTTCGGTTTCTAACTGACGCAGGCAGCGGCTTTGGGTGTCCAGGCTAAGGCTGTGGGTGGTCTTGGCCCGGTTCAGAAAGGCAAAATTGAACATGATGGAACTCCTTGTCGTCACGGCCCGTTAAGGACGGGCTGGATAAAACGATATCGGTCCTTATTCAGCCCAGAGGGGCGGAAAAAGGCGACGGGACGGTGCAAGGGGCGGGCGGCTTGGATGACTGGCCGCGCCGGCATCATGTGTCAGGCGGGCGGCGCATCCAGCCGACGCGGCCCCGGTTCGGGATCGTCGGGCATGATGGGCTCCGTAAAAAGTACCGGCAAGTCGCAATGAAATCAGGGCGAACCTGCCGGGGTTATGTTTTAGCTCTTTATTGTAAAACGGTTTTTTGTTTGCGCACAGCCTGCTCAAGCGCGTGATGCGGACTCAGGCAGCTTGGGCGCAGATGACGTAGTCGTGGCCGTGACGCAGGCCGCCTTCGGCCTGGCACAGGGCCAGCGCCCGGCGACGCAATGTTTCCACATGTTCGGACAGTGCCAGCGCCAGATTGCGGTCTTGCAGGCGACGTAGCCGTTGTGTACACATGTCCAGTTGGCCGTGGATAAAGCGTTCGCCGTAACGTATGCCAAAGCGCTGCGCATCCAAACAGCGAAAGCCTGCCTGGCGCAGGTGGCGCAGCACCCAATCCATCGGATATTCTCGGTAAGGGCGTTCACCGGCCAGGAGTAGACAGGCGTCGCGCAGTCGGCCTATTTCCACGACCAAGGCTCCTGCGGGTTCGTCTGCCGAATAGGGTACGTAGGGTTCCAGGCCGATGATGTACAGGCGCTGCCCTGTCAGAGGGCGCAGGCGGGCAAAGAGCTGGTCCTGGGCATAGGGGGCAAAACCATCCATGGCACCGAGCAAGTAGTCGGCCAGGACGGTATCAAACTGTTCACCCTGTAGCAGTTGCGTATCGGTCCAGTTTCCCACCACCAGCCTGTCTTGGGGGCGTTGCCGCTCACCCAGCTCTCGACGGACTTGTTCGGCCATGCTCTGGGCGCCGGTAATGGCCGTCCAGCTGTCTGTGGGCAGACTCAGCAGCCAGTTCATAGAGCCGCGTCCCGTGCCTGCGTCCAGAACGTGGCCCCAGGGCAGGCCGCCCTGCATATCGGCCACGACCTGGAACAGACGGCTGCCCGTGTGTATGGGCAGGGCGCTCAAAACTGCACCTTGATTCCGGCCATGATGTTGCGACCCATCAGGGGGGCTTGGCGGGCAATGAACGAAGTGTGGTTGTAGGCCAGCTTATCGAGCAAGTTGTTTCCTTTCAGGTACAGCGTGTACGTGGTGTGATCCATCCTGGTCTGGTAGCTGAGCCCTGCTCCCAGCAGACCATAGGAAGGCGAGCGTTGCTCGAAGTCGGCAAGCCGGCTCTGGGCAAAGGTGTGGGTGTAGTCGACAAAGCCCGACCATTGCTGCCAGTTCATGTCAGCCCGCACCCCCAGGCGTGCCGAAGGCATGCGTGGCAGGTTGCGGCTGGGATTGAGCAGTTTACCGCGCACTATATCGCCAAAGACGCTAAGCGTCGCCCAGCGGCGCACGGGGTAAGACACGGTGCCTTCCAGGCCCCAGAAACGGGCGTCGTCCTGACTGTACTGGATCAGGCTGAAATCTTCATGTCGGTCCAGGGTGCGGCCATAAATATAGTCTTTGCTGCGGGTATAGAAGGCGCGCAGGTCAAAACGCAGGTCTCCGGCATGTTTTTGCAGGCCCAGATCCACATTCTGGCTGGTTTCGCGCGTTAGATTCGGATTGCCCCGCTCATAGCTCAGCGTGGCAAAGTGGACGCCCCGGGCGTAGAGTTCTTGCGCGTTGGGCAGACGCTGCGAACGCGATACCGATACGCTGGCTGAATATTGCGGGGCAAAATCCCAGATCGCCCCGGCCGAAAAGGAATTGGCCGTGCCGGTGCGGCGCTCCAGGCGCGCAGAGTCAGGCGTGATGCTCTGCCATTCCTGGCGCGCCCCGAATTCAAAGCGCCAGTCCTGCCAATGCAGGTTTTCCAGCACGAACAATCCGTGGCTGCGACTGCGGGTTTTGGGAATAAAGTTTTCGCTGCCGCCGCGCGATTCAAAGTCGGACAGCGCGGTTTGCAGGCCGACGACGCCGGTAAAGGGGCCCAGCGGGCGGTGTTCCAGTTCCAGCCGGCCATCATAGCCACGGTTGCTGAAGCGGGTGCCATCGATGTCGCCGTCTTTTTCGACATGGCGATAGTCCGTGATGCCGGCGCGCAGCCGGGCGCGCTGAAAGCCTGGAAGTGGATCGCGCAGCTCGCCGCGCAGATCAATCCGTTCGCTGCGCAGCACGGCGGTGGCGGTGTGTTCGTGTTCATGAGCGTGATCATGCCCATGACTGTGATCGTGCCCATGGTGGTGGCCATGTCCGCCGCAGTGCAGTGTGGCTCCGTGCGGATGGCAGTCCTCGTACTCATGGCTGTGGCCAGGCAAGCCATATCTGTCTTCCCGGTAGGAATAGGCTGCGCCCAGATAACCGCGTTCGCCGATGAATGACAGGCCCACGCTCATGTTGTCGCTGCGGGCATGGGAGTCTTTGACGCGGCTGTCGGTCCAATTGGGTACGCGGTAGTCGCGGCCACGGCGCGAGGAACCTTCCACATGCACGGCCACATTGCCTTGACCAGCGGTTAATTCTACTGCTGCGGCGTGGCCACGATCCGCCGTGGACCCTTGTGCCTGCACCGAACCTTCAAAGCCATTTTCCGGGATGGCCTGAGGAATCTTGCGGTCAAGCACATTGACCACGCCGCCGATGGCATTGCCGCCGTACAGCAATGCTGACGGGCCACGCAGCACTTCGACCCGCTCGGCCAGCCAGGGGTCGACGGTAATGGCGTGATCGGGCGAAATAGCCGAGGCATCCATGACCTGCGAGCCGTCGCTCAGCACGGTAACGCGTGGTGCCGTCTGGCCACGGATGACGGGGCGACTGGCTCCGGCTCCAAACGTATCGGAGTAAATGCCCGGTTCGCCGTCCAGCAGTTCGCCCAAGGTGGCGCTGCGACGCAGGTCCAGCTTGGCCCCTTGCAATACGGTTGCCGGCGAAAGCAGCTCCTGCTGGCTCAGGGCCAGCGGGCTGGCCGAGATGCGTATAGGTTCGAGCTGAGTGACGGTTGCCGGATCAGCGGCCTGGGCCAATGGACTGATTGCCACGGCCAACGCCAGCGGCAGGGGACGGAGAGTGGGCTGCATGAACTATCCTGACGGTTCGTTAAAATTGTGTGATGTTATAACATAACAATTCTAGGGCGAACCCAGGATGACCCGGACGGGCGCAGGGGTTTTAAGCGCGTGTCTGACGATAAGAAACAGCCGCTAATGTTGCCGCTGTTTTATGCGTAGCCGTCCACAAGCAGTGGTGCGATGAGCGGATTGTTGAACGGCTGCGCAGAAAACGGGCGCTGGCGGCGGTCAGCTAAGTTTGACTTCCGGTGGGATCAGGTTGCGCTCGTAGCGATCGACATAGGCCTCGAAGGGCTCTTCGTCGCGCGCTTCGATGCGGGCCTGTTCCAGCAGCGATTCCGCCGCTTGTTGCTCGTAGTCGTGTTGCTGGGCCGGAGTCAGTGGCTGGGCCAGCAGGGCAGCGTGCTGCTCTTGGCTGCGCCGCAGGCCATAGTCGTGAAAGCTCAGACCGCTGGTGCGCAGGCGAGCCAGCGCCTGGGCCGAAGGAGTTTGCTCGGGGTCGTCCAGCTTGCTCGATTGTGCCTGGACAGCCTGGGTATGGGCTTGCGTGTTCAGCGCCTGATCCAGTAGCACGGCGTACGGCAGCAGGGCCTCTAGCACATCGCGTCCCCAGTCCTGCAGGGAAACGACCTGCTTGTCTTGATTGAGCAGTGTCAGGCCGGGACGGCGTCCTTCGCGCACGACGGTGGCGAAGTTGCTTTTGCTGTCCTGACAGTAGCCGCCATCGGGAAAGAAGGGGCTTTCGTGGGCGGCGCAGTACAGCAGGAATGTGTCCAGAAAGTAGCAGGTTTGCTCGGAGATGCCGACAGGCGATTCGGGATCGATGTCCAGGCAGCGCACTTCGATATATTCCACACCGCGTTGGGCCAGCGCGGTGGCGGGCCGCTCGCAACGGGCTGTCGTGCGCTTGGGGCGGATGCTGGAGTAATACTCGTTTTCGATTTGCAGAATATGCGTGTTCAACTGAATCCATTGACCATCGCGGTGGGTGCCCAGTTTTTCGTAGTCGGGCCAAGGCGTGATGGCAGCGTGATACATACGCATCACGAATGTGTCCAGATCGTTGTAGCACAGTTGCAGTTCGGCCTGGGCTTCTTTGTTGTGGTAGCCCAGATCGCTCATGCGCAGGCTGGTTGCCCAGGGCATGGTCAGGGTGTCCTCGTCCAATTGCTCCAGGGTGCTGGGCCGGCCGTGCAGAAAGCTCGATGCCAGGGTGGGCGAGGCACCGAACAGATACATCAGCAGCCAGGAGTAGCGCGTGAAGTTGCGGATCAGGGCCAGGTAACCGTTGGAACGCTGGTCTTGCAGCGTGTCGCCGGGAACGCCCAGCAGCGGCCAGATGGCATCGGGCAGCGAAAAATTGTAGTGAACCCCGGCAATGCACTGCATGGTTTTGCCATAGCGTTCGGCCAGGCCGCGCCGGTAGACGTGTTTGAGCATGCCGGTGTTCGAGGTCCCGTACCAGGCAATCGCAATGTCTTTTTCGTCGGGCAAGGTGGCGGGCATGGATTGGTTCCAGATGATTTCCTGGTCCAGTTTGCCAGCCACGAAGGTGTGGATGTCGCGTAGTTCTTGCAGCAGGTCTTGGACGCGCGCATGGGGGCGGGTAATCAGCTCCAGCAGGCTTTCCGCGTAGTCGGTGGTGATATGCTCGTTGGTCAGGGCCGAACCGATGGCAGGCGGGTGCGGGGTGCGTGCCAGCCGGCCTTGCGCATCGACGCGCAGGCCTTCTTTTTCGATACCGCGCAAAATGCCTCGCAGGATGTCGGGATTCTGTTGCAGGGCAGTCTGGCGGTGTTGGCTGGTCGTCATGGTGGCGTTTCCCACTTTTCGATATCGGGCACGGGGTCCGGGGCTGTTCAAGGGGCAAGTGCCCGTCTATAAATAGTAGTCTGAGCCCGCCGGCTTTGTTAAGTCGCAGTCAAATCGGCGGACTCCGGAGGGCGAGTATAAAGCCGGCTTGTCCGCTTGGCGGCAAAAAGCACCAAACAGGATATGGAATGAACATGACTATTTTCGGGCGTTTTATGGCCGCGATGGCCGCTGTTGCGGTGTTGGCCGCCTGTAGCCCGCAGTTCAACTGGCGTCAGGTGCAACTGGAGCATACAGGTTTGCCGGCCATGCTGCCGGGCCAGCCGGTGACCAGTCATCGGCCACTTCAATTCGAGCAGTTCACGCTGGACTTCTATCTGACCACGGCCACGGCGGGGGGCCAGATCTACACCGTGGGCCATGCATTGTTGCCGGCCCAATTGCAGCAGGATGCGGCGGCCCGGGAGCGGTTGTATCAGGCCGTTCATGCCTCTTTGCGCCAGAAGTTCCTGCCTGCCGAGCTGATTCCGGGTCAGGCACCGCCACCCTTGCCCGCGCCCGGCAAGATTTTTTCTATGGGGCGCGATATCGGCGGAACCGCGCTGCGCATGCAGGGCATGGTGCGTGTGGAGCCGGGCTGGCTGGTGGAGGGCTTTGTCATGACGGATTCCGGGGTGGCACCGGATGCCGAGCAGGCGGCGATTTTTTTTGACGCTTTGGCTCGCTTGTCGGATCGCCCGTGATCAAGCGTTGCTGCAGCGCCAGTGTGATGGCCGCCTGACGGCTGTAGACGCCCAGCTTGGCATAGGCATTTTGCAGATGGAAGTTGATGGTGCGTTCCGTGACGCCCAGGATAATGCTGATTTCCCAGCTGGTCTTGCCATGAGAGGCCCAGTTCAGGCAGGACTGTTCGCGTGTAGTTAAATGCGCCACGGTAAAGCCATTCCTCGTGCGGTCGTGATGAACATCGGGGCAATGTACCGAATTTCAGGGCCGAAAGCGGATACTTCAGGCCGAAAATAATGATGTAAATCAAAGTGCTGGATGTTTTCGGTGTTTGTCCGCGTCAGGCTGATCCTGCCGTTTTTCGGGGACGCTTGGACGCCGGGCGGGCGCGGTGCTAAACTTTCCAGCTATACGTTTTGCGCCGATTTGCCTGATCCGCTTGCGGGCGCTCCATAAATCCAGCTAAAGAGGTCCAGATGGCCACTGAATCCGTATCTTGCGCCGATAGCGGCGCGCTTGTCCCATCCTGCGGTCTGATCCCCGAAGGCTCCGTGGGCCCCGTCGAACCCGAACTGATCGCGTTCGACGAACCTTTACATTTAAGCAGCGGGCAGGTGTTGCATGGCTACGAGCTGGCCGTGGAAACCTACGGCGTGCTCAACGAGGCACGCAGCAACGCCGTGCTGGTTTGCCATGCCTTGAATGCTTCGCACCACGTGGCCGGTTATTACGCGCACGAACCCAAGAATCTGGGCTGGTGGGACAATATGGTCGGCCCAGGCAAGGCGGTGGACACCGACCGATTCTTTGTCATCGGCGTAAACAATATCGGCTCCTGCTTTGGCTCTACCGGCCCGTCCAGCATCAATCCGGCCACGGGCAAGCCTTGGGGCGCGGACTTTCCTGTTCTGACCGTGGAGGACTGGGTATGCGCCCAGGCCAGGCTGGCCGATTACTTCGGCATACGAAAATTTGCCGCTGTCATGGGGGGATCGCTGGGCGGCATGCAAGCGCTCAGTTGGGCCATCAGTTGTCCGGAGCGCGTCGAGAATTGCGTAGTCATTGCCAGTTCGCCGCGTCTGTCGGCACAAAATATTGCCTTTAACGAAGTGGCGCGCAGCGCCATCCTGTCCGACCCCCAGTTTCATGGCGGCAATTACTACGAACATGGCGTCGTGCCCAAGGCCGGGCTGGCGGTGGCGCGCATGGTGGGGCATATCACGTATCTGTCCGATACGGCTATGGCCGAAAAGTTTGGCCGCACCCAGCGCGAACCGGCCGCCGGGGGCGAATACCACTATAACTATGGCGTGGAGTTCGAGGTCGAGTCCTATCTGCGTTATCAGGGCGAGAAATTCTCGCGCTACTTCGATGCCAATACCTATTTGATCATCACGCGTGCCCTGGATTATTTTGACCCGGCACGTCAGCATCAGGGGGATCTGGCCAAAGCGCTGGAGAAAGTTCTGGCCAAGTTCCTGCTGGTGTCCTTCAGCACCGATTGGCGGTTTTCGCCCGAGCGTTCGCGCGAAATCGTGCAGGCCTTGCTCAAGAACCAGCGCCAGGTCACGTATGCCGAGATCGATGCGCCCCATGGGCACGATGCTTTTTTGCTGGAAGATGCGCGCTATCACGCCATTGTGCAGGGCTATTATGATCAGATCGCGCTGTCGCTAGGCCTGCCGGCGCGTCAACGTACCACAGGAGTGCTGGCCTGATGTCTGTTGTCATTTCGCAGGGGCAGTCGGTATTGCGCCAGGATTTGCTGCGCATAGCCCAGTGGATCGAACCCGGTTCGCGCGTGCTGGATCTGGGCTGCAACGATGGGGCGCTGCTGGCGTATCTGCGCGATACGCGTCAGGTCGTGGGCACCGGCGTGGAGCTGGATGACGAGTCCGTCATTGCCTCGGTACGTCGGGGCGTGCCCGTGATTCAGCAGAATCTGGAAGAAGGGCTGGCGCTGTTCAGCGATTTGCAGTTTGATACGGTGGTTTTGTCCAAGACTCTGCAATCCATGCACCATACCGAGCACATTTTGCGCGAGATGGGGCGGGTCGCCCGCTATGGCATTGTTTCCTTCCCCAATTTTGGTTACTGGCCGCATGGCTGGGCCATTTTGCGCGGGCGCATGCCCGTGACCGGCGAAATGCCCTACCAGTGGTACGACACGCCCAATATCCACTTGTGTACCATGAAAGACTTCCAGGACCTGGCCGGGTCGCTGGGATTGCGCATTACGCACCGCGCCGCATTTAATGACCGGGCCGAAGTGCGCGTGCTGCCGGGTTGGCGCAGCACGCTGGCCGTGTATCGTTTCGAGTCCCCTCACTTTCAATCTGCTGCGCGCTGAGGCTGTCCGTGTCCCGTGTCTATACCAGTCCCCGAGTCCTGCCTTTGCTGATTCTGGGGTTCGCCAGCGGCCTGCCCCTGGCGCTGGTGTCGGGCACGCTGCAAGCCTGGGCGACCGTCGAGAATGTGTCCCTGACCGAAATCGGTTTTTTGACGCTGGTGGGCTCGGCCTATACCCTGAAGTTTCTGTGGGCCCCTTTGGTTGACCGTTATGCGCCGCCTTTTCTGGGGCGCAGACGCGGCTGGATTGTGCTGACGCAATTGTTGCTGGCCGGCTCCATTGCCGCCATGGGTTTGTTTTCGCCGGCCACGAATCTGACTGCTTTGGCCTTGCTGGCCGTCTGGGTGGCGTTTTTGTCGGCTACCCAGGATATTGCGTTTGATGCGTATAGCACCGATGTGCTGCGCGCTCCGGAGCGGGCGGCCGGTGCCGCCGTCAAGGTCATGGGCTACCGGCTGGCCATGATCGCCTCCGGCGGTCTGGCTTTGATTCTGGCGGATCGCTGGCTGGGTTGGTCCAACACCTATATGTTGATGGGCGTATTCATGGGCTTGTGCGCCCTGGTCACCCTGATCGCGCCCGAACCCGAGCTGGACAGTCGCCCGCCGCGTAGCTTGTCTGAAGCTGTGGCGGCACCCTTGGCCGAGTTTTTTTCGCGCCCCGGTGCCTGGGCGATTTTGCTGCTGATCGTGTTGTATAAGCTGGGCGATGCCTTTGCAGGTGCTTTGTCCACCACGTTTTTGATCCGTGCCGCTGGATTTACCTTGTCCGAAGTCGGTAGCATTAATAAAGTGTTCGGGTTGGCCGCCACTGTGGTGGGTGCGCTGTTGGGCGGCACCATCATGGCGCGCCTGGGGCTGTACCGGGCCTTGATGATGTTTGGTCTGTTGCAGGCTGTCTCCAACCTGGGATATTGGTTCATTGCCGTCCAGGATACGCCGTCCATGCTGCTGATGGGCGTGGTGGTGGCGCTGGAAAACCTGTGTGGCGGGCTGGGAACGGCGGCATTCGTGGCGTTGCTCATGGCCTTGTGCAACCGGGCGTATTCGGCGACGCAGTTTGCTTTGTTGTCTGCTTTGTCGGCTGTGGGGCGCACGTATCTGGCCGGTCCGTTAACGCCGGTGCTGGTGCAGTCCCTGGGCTGGCCGGTGTTTTTTATCTGTACCGTGCTGATTGCCTTGCCGGGGCTGCTGATGCTGCGTGGCTACCGGGGTCTCATCAACCAGTTGGATGCCTGAAGCCATGCTACTACTTGTACTCTACATTATCGCCATCACGGCCGAGGCCATGACTGCGGCCCTGGCCGCCGGTCGCCGGGACATGGACTGGGTGGGAGTGTGTACCATCGCCTGTGTCACGGCCCTGGGGGGCGGCTCGGTACGCGATGTCTTGCTCGGTCATTACCCGCTGACCTGGGTGCAGCATCCGGAATACTTGTGGATTACCGCGGGTGCCGCTTTGCTGACCGCCCTGATTGCGCCGGTCATGCGGCGTCTGCACAGCTTGTTTCTCTTGCTCGATGCGATGGGCTTGGTGGTGTTTACGGTCATCGGCTGCCAGATCGCGCTGGACATGAAGCTGCCTATTACAGTGGTGCTGTTGAGCGGCATGATTACCGGCTGCGCAGGCGGTGTGCTGCGCGATATTCTGTGCAACGACATTCCCCTGTTGCTGCGCAAAGAAATGTATGCCAGCGTATCCATGCTGACCGGTGCCTTGTATCTGGGAGCCGTGCATCTGGAGATGAACCCGTATGTCACTTTGCTTGCTCCCATGTCCATAGGCTTGGGGTTCCGCATGCTGGCTTTGCGTCTGAACTGGCAAATGCCGCGTTTCGTGTACCGCGACGAGTGGCGCTAGCCATTGCGACAACCGCCCGAGCATCGACTCCGGGCGGCTTTCGTTATCGGGGCGCGGAACCCAGTACAGGCTGACTACATCATGCCCAGCCCGTGCAGCACCCAGGGCAGCAAAGGCATCAGAATGGCGGTCAGTATGCCGTTCAGGCTCATGCCCAGGGCAGAAAAAGCACCGATGGTTTCGTGCAGTTGCAGAGCGCGCGCGGTGCCGATGGCATGGGCGGTGACGCCGACGGAAAAGCCGCGCGCCTGTGGGCTGTCGATGCGTAGCCAGCGCAGCAGCGGCGGGGCCATGATGGTGCCGGCAATGCCTGTCATGGCCACGGCCACTGCCGCCAGCGAGGGCTGTCCCCCGAAATGATCGGCCAGCGCCATGGCAATCGGCATGGTGGCCGAACGCGGGGCCAGCGACATGATGGTTTCCGTCGAGGCACCCAGCGCCCAGGCAATCAGCACCGTGCTGGCGATGGCGGTCACCGAGCCGATCAGCAAGGCAATGCAGACCGGCTTCCAGATCTTGCGCAACTGGCGCAGTTGGCTGTAGAGCGGAACAGCCAGCGCCACCGTGGCCGGTCCGATCAGAAAGTGGATGAATTTAGCGCCTTCGAAGTAGACAGGGTAAGGGGTGCCGGTCAGCAGCAACAGGCTGACAATAACCAGCACCGACGTCAGGATAGGCAGCAAAAATGGCGTGCTGCCGCACTGTCTGTAGACCCAGACGGCGCTGGCATAGACCGTACAGGTCAGCGTTAGCCACAGCAGGGGTGATTCGGCCAGAAAAACCCAGATTTCAAAAAAACCGTCTGTCATTACTGGTTTTCCTTGTGGTTTTTAAGCAGGCGATTAAGCACCACGGCGGTGACTACGAGCGTAATCAGCGTACCGCCTAGGGTAGCAATGACAAAGGGTTGCCATTCTTTGGCGACATGATCGAAATACAACATGACACCGGTGACGGCGGGAATGAACAGCAGCATCAGGTGCTGCAGCATAGAACCGGCAGTCTGTTCCATGGCGGCCGGGACGCCGCCGCGCACGACAAAAGCCACGGTCAGCAGCAGCATGCCGGCCAAAGGGCCGGGCAAAGGCAGGGACAGCGCCTGCACCAGGATTTCGCCCAGCAACTGGAACACAAACAGAGCAGTAATCGCGTAGATCATGGGAAGTCCGGAAAAAAGCATTGCACGCCAGGCTACCGGGCCTGACGTGCAATGCATCATTCTTGAGTGGACACTTAGTGTGCCATATAAGCTGACTGGGCAGATATGTGGTCGCTCATATCTGTACGCCTATATTGATTGGGGTTACTTTTTGCCAGGAGCAGGGCGCTCGCCCACCCAGGCTTGAAGTTCGATTTCCACATCCACTCCTGCGACCAGCTTGGCCTGTACCAGCGAGCGGGCAGGGAAGTGATCGCCCAGCCGTTCTTGATAGGTCTTGTTGAATTCGTCGTAGAGCGCCATGTCGGACAGCCAGACGGTCGCTTTGACCACATTGCTCAGGTCGGCACCTGCCAGGGTCAGCGTTTCTTCGAGGCGGTCCAGTACGGCTTTGGTCTGATCTTGTATGCTGCCGCGCACGACTTCGCCTTTTTCATTGATGGGGATCTGTCCGGACAGAAACAGGAAGCCGCCGGCCTGAACGGCGCGTGAAAACGGAAGGGCGGTGTCACTGGCATAGCGTTTGATAGCCAAGGCCTGGGATGTTGCAGGGCCTGCGGCCTGGGCAGCGGTCAGGCCGATGCCCAGTAGCGTGGCGGCCAGCAGGCTATTGCGGGTCAAGGCAAAGAAACGCATGGAGGTTCTCCTTGTTGGTCTGGCTATACATAGAAAAAACAGTGTGCCATAGGCGCGGAGTACACGCGTTCCTTTGAATGACCCGCTGGTCAGAACAGGCGTTTAGGCGCGATCACCGATCCAGGCCTGTACTTCGATTTCCACATCGGCACCCTTGGCCAGCTTGGCCTGTACCAGCGAACGTGTGGGCAGTGTATCGCCGAAGCGCTCGGCATAGACTTTGTTGAAGTCTTCAAACAGAGCCATGTCGGATAGCCAGACGGTGGCCTTGACCACATCGGCCAGCGTGGCGTCAGCCAGCGCCAAACCTTCGATCAGGCGATCGAACGCGGCATGTGTCTGATCCTGGATGGAACCGCGCACGACCTGGCCTTGCTCATCGTAAGGCAACTGCCCGGACAAAAACAGAAAGCCGCCGGCCATGGTGGCGCGGGAAAAGGGTAGGGGCAGGTGGCTGGCAATGCGGCGGATGCCGGACATGGTGATCTCCTGAAGGGAAAAAAATCAATAACAAGGGTGGAAAACCAGAACAAGGCCGCCGGAGTAACTACGAGCGGGACTTGCCTACAATAAGACGTCACTATACAACTTCAATCAGCAAGGAGAGGTCATGAGCGCGGAGTTATTGCAAAGGCTGGAACGGCTGAGCCAGGCGGCTTTGGCCAGTGGCGATTTGCTGCCTGTACAGGCCCAGGAGGTGCTGGTGCAACAGCAGGGGCTGCCGTTTTATGTACGCTGGGTGTCGACCTTGGCCGCCAAGGATGCAGCCAACGTGTCGATTCCGGGTGGGCCACGCGATCCTAATTTCAATCCTTTCCTGCCACCTGACCCAAATTTGACGCTGGAGGATGTCAGCAGCACGCATAACATCGTGCTGAACAAGTTCGCGGTCTGTGATTTGCACTTGGTGTTGGCGGACAAGGTGTTTTCCGAGCAGCTCAGTCCTTTGCGCGATATAGATTTGCGGGCGCTGGCGCAGTTTTTGGGTACCTATGGCGGCCTGGGCTTTTATAACGGCGGCGGCCCGGCAGGAGCCAGCCAGCGTCACAAGCACACCCAATGGGTGCCGCAGGCGGCGGGCAATGGCAGCTTGGGCATGTATCTGGATGCGTTGCCGGCTGATGCGGCACCGGGCAGCGATCATCGTCATGTGGCGTTGCCATTTGCGCATTGTTTTGTCCGTTTACACGACCAGAACGACGTTGCGGCATTGGCCGACAGCCTGCTTGATGCGCATCGCCGGGCGTGCGAAGTATTAGGGCTGCGCGTGGGATCGGATGGACTGCTGCCGGCTCATAATGTATTGGCCGGTCAGGGCTGGATGCTGGTGGTGCCGCGCTCTGCGGAGCTGGTGGACGGTATTTCTATTAACGCCTTGTCGTATGCCGGGTGCATCTATGTGCGCACGCCCGAGCAGATCGACGTGGTGCGCACGACGGGGCCTTTGGAGGTGTTGGCCAGGGCAGGGTACGCCTGACAATTCTCTTTTGATCCGCAGTAGTTCGTCACCGACCTCGCTATCCAGCGAGGTTTTTTCTTGCCATGTGGTTTTGTAGTGTTTGGTATCTACCGTGTTTATCTTTGCTATTTATATATAAAAAAAGAGGGAAATATATAAATAATAATATTTGCTTGCAATTGGAAAAGAATAAGTCATCAAATAATGAAAACAAGAGAAACAATGTAATTTTTATTGAAAATAATAGGTGTTTTTAAAGGTCAATTACAGTAAAAGAATGAGTAATTAATTTTAATAATTATTAGAATGGCGCATAGCGACGAGCAGCATGGATTTTTCTTTCTTTCTCGGTTAATTGTCATGTGTGCCCAGCCCGATGCCCATATTCTGATTATTGCAGCAGAACCAGCCCGCATAGCCGGGCTGATGGCTTTGTTGCGCGCCAGTTCTTTTCGCGTCAGCTTTGCGCTGGATGCCCAGCAAGGTTTGCTGCGTTGTCAGACGTTGCTGCCGCATGTGGTGCTTAGTGACTATGAGCTGCCCAGCATGCGGGGCGATATGTTCATGCGCATGCTGCGCTCCAATCCGGTTACGGCCGCCATTCCGGTGCTTTTCTTATCGTCCATTGCCTGCGTGGAGGCGCAGATGCGGGCCTTGCGCAGTGGCGCGCGTGATTTTATTTTCAATAAAACCCACGAAGGCCTGATTCTGGAGCGATTGCGCCTGCATTTAAATTTGCGTGAAATCGGGTTTGAAAAGCAAGCAGATACGCCAGTGCGCGAGCCTATACGCAGAGAAGAAGACTTACCTCGCAATCATTTGGTGGAGGCGGTGCAGGAATACATACAGGACAATCTGGCCGATACCTTGTCGGCTGAATTTCTGGCGACTCTGTTCGGTTTGACCGAGCGCCGCCTGAACGAAGAATTCAAACAGGCCCTTGGCCTGACTGTGCATGACTTTGTCCGTTCCACGCGCATGCGCCATGCCATGAGCCTGCTCAGTCAAACAGATTTGGCCGTCACCAATGTGGCGGCTGAATCAGGCTACATAAACCCCGCCAATTTTGCGACGGCCTTCCGGCAGTACAGCGGATTTTCGCCTTCGGCATATCGTCGCCGGCATCGTGCTAAAAATTGAATCGAATTTATAAAACACAAATTTAACATTTATTGATGTTGTTTTGATGAAATTCAAAGGTGTTTGGCAGAAAATCAAAAGTCGTGTTCTTGAAGTAGTAAGAAAATAAAACGGTCTGAGTCATTCGGCGTGATTCAGTAAGTCTTTCCAACTCTGCATATTTCTTTTCGCTAATACGGGGCGAGGGATTTGCTGTGCCTAAAAAAAGCTGATGCGTGAACAAGCGTGCAGCGGGCCGGGAAGGGAGGGAACACCGCTAATTATTTTTTTGCGTAGAGATCATGAACAAAATCCACAAGTCGATTTGGAATGAGCAAACGGGGACATTTGTAGCCGTAGCGGAAAACACTAAAGCGTGCGGTAAGCGTACATCCGGATCTGCGCGGGAAATAGGCGCATCGTTGGGCGCAATGCAGGGTTTGACCTGGAAGCTGGGTGTGGTGGTACTGGCCTTGATGAGCGCGGGCATGTTGGCGCGCCCGGCCCAGGCCCAACTGCTGGGCGGCTGGGATCTGAGCGTGGATGGTGCGGCCGGATTGCGCGTGTTGCTGGACAGCACCTTGTCGCTGAACTCCAGCGACAATATCAATCTGGTACGCAATGGCAGCGCAATCACCTTTAATCTGGACCCTAATCTGGTCGTCGATACCGTTACCGCCTCGGGTGCCATCAAAGGGGGCAGCGGCGAATTCACAGGTGGGCTGACGGCGGGCAGCGCCACGATCGGTGGTGCCTTGCAGGCTGGCAGCGCGACAGTCAGCGGTGCTTTGCAGGCAGGTTCGGCCACCGTCACCAACAATTTGACGGCGGGCAGTGCTACGGTCGGCGGTGCCTTACAGGCCAACTCGGCCACTGTTACTAATAATTTGACCGCCGGCAGCGCGACAGTCAACGGTGCTTTGCAGGCGGGTTCAGCCAACGTCACCAATAATTTGACGGCGGGCAGTGCCACAGTCGGCGGTGCCTTGCAGGCCAACTCGGCCACCGTCACCAACAACCTGACGGCAGGCAGCGCCACGGTTAACGGTGCCTTGCAGGCTGGCACTGCAAACGTGACCAATCAACTGACGGCTGGAAGTGCAGTTATCAATGGTGCTTTACAGGCCAATAGCGCCGCTGTGACCGGCGCGCTTACATCTAACAGTCTGTCTACGGTGAATCTGACGGCGACCGGCACGACCAGCCTGCAAGCCGTTAATGTGAACAATAACAAGATATCCGGCCTGGCCGACGGTGTTGTCAGTAACACCAGTACCGATGCGGTTTCCGGCAAGGTACTTTATGGCATTCTGAACTCCGGCGACGGTATCAAGTATTTCCACACTAACTCCATTAAAGGCGATTCGACAGCGACAGGCGTAGACGCCGTTGCCATCGGTCCTGAAACGACGGCGCAAGGCCAGGCGGCTTTGGCCGCCGGTCTGCAGGCGCAGGCTAAAGGCGATTCTTCTTTGGCGTTAGGGCAGTTGGCCAAGGCCGAAGGTGTCAGCTCTATTGTGTTGGGCCAGGAAGCCGCTGTGGACGAATTGTCTGAAGGGGCCATTGCCATTGGACGTCAAGCCAGCGTACAAAAAGATACGGGCGCTGTATCGGCCATTGCTATCGGCGACAAGGCGTCTGCGTCTGCTACGAATGCGGCTGCCTTGGGTGCGTGGGCAACGGCAGGTGGTGCCAATGCCTTAGCGCTGGGGGTG
This sequence comes from Alcaligenes sp. SDU_A2, assembly GCF_038237375.1. Taxonomy (NCBI): domain Bacteria; kingdom Pseudomonadati; phylum Pseudomonadota; class Betaproteobacteria; order Burkholderiales; family Alcaligenaceae; genus Alcaligenes; species Alcaligenes sp. SDU_A2. Next base: position 660,553 of record NZ_CP151273.1, read on the forward strand.
CAGGCAGGGGCGGGCGGTGTTAATTCCCTGGCGGCAGGGCATCAGGCGCAAGCCGGCGGGAGCAATGCGGTTGCCCTGGGCGATGGCGCGCGTGGTCAGGCTACGGGGGCCGTGGCTTTGGGGTACGGAGCCAGCTCGACGACTTTGAACAGTATCGCAATCGGTACCGGGGCTGGCGTAGGAACCAGTTCCGGCAGCACGCCGCCGGGCTTGGACAAGACCTCGCATGTGGCTATTGGTACGAATGCGGGGCGTAACGTCACGGGTAATCAGAGCACCGCGATTGGTTACGATGCGGGTACCGGGATCGTCGGCGACTATACCGTTTCCATTGGTAATGAAGCGGGTGACTATCTGTCTGGCGATCACAACGTGTCGATCGGCAATAAAGCCAACAGCAAAGCCAGCGCGACCGTTGTCGAACACGCCATATCGATAGGCGGTAGCAGTTCGGCCAGCAGTCGCTCGGTGGCGATCGGTGAACTGGCACAGGCGATCGGTCAGGCATCGACCGCTGTAGGTGCCAATGCCACCGCATCCGGTGCAAATAGCGTGGCTCTGGGTGCCAATGCCTGGGCAGACGCGGACAGCGTGGCCCTGGGTGCCAATTCGCGTGCAGAGGCCTCGACGGGAGTCGGGTTTTTGACCAGGTCCAATAGTTCCGGCGGCAGCATCGATGTGGTGTCCGTAGGTTCGTCGGTCGGGGGAGGGAGTGTCGGGCGACGAATCACTAATGTGATCGATGGCTCAGCCGGAACCGATGCCGTCAACGTGAATCAGTTGTTGGCCGCGCAACAAAACCTGGCTGACGTTTTGGGCCAGGGTACGGTGGTCGATGGCCGGGTAACCGAGTTCCAGGTCGGCACCAAGAAATATGCCTCTGTTGCCGCTGCATTTGCGGAGTTGGGGGCTGGTGGCCCAGGCGTACCTATCGATCCGACCGGTGCGGTGTTGTATGACAGCGGCTCTAACAGCGGTGTTGTTACCTTACAGGGCACGGGTGGCACGCGTATCCAGAACGTAAAGGACGGTATTGCGCCGACCGATGCGGTTAACGTGGGTCAATTGACCTCCGTGGTGGATGCCAACAAAGCGCATTACGTCAGCATTAATTCTACGGGTAGCGAAAATCGCGAAAACCGGGGTGCGACGGGTGCTGAAGCGATTGCAATCGGGGCGGCTGCCGAGGCAACGGCGCGCAACAGTTTGGCCGTGGGTCGGGAAGCCACCGCCCTTGGCGAAAATGCCACCGGCTTGGGCTCGGGGGTCGAGGCGCGTGGCCTTGGATCTACCGCGATTGGCCTGGGTTCGATTGCGTACGATGAGCAGACCGTTGCTATGGGTGCTGTCGCCAAAAGTCGCGGCACAAACTCGATCGCCATCGGCACCGGCGCGGAAGTGGACAGCAAGGAAGGCGCGACTGTTACCTCCAATAACGGCATTGCCATCGGTACCGATGCCGATGTGACGGCGGATAACGGTATTTCTCTGGGTGAACGGGCTGTGGCGTCCGCCGTTCGGGGCATGGCGTTTGGTAACGAGGCAGAAGCACGCGGCGTGAATTCCTCGGCCAGTGGTACCCGAGCACGGGCTTTGGGTGTGGATTCACAGGCCAGTGGCACGGGCGCAACCGCATCGGGCAGCCGTTCGCAGGCCAGTGGCACCGGTGCCACGGCCTCGGGTACAGATACCGTTGCTGTCGGTACCGGTGCCAACGGGCACGGAGTCAACGGCGTGGCGCTGGGTACGGGCGCGGTAGCCGGACGAGCCGGTTTGACTAGACCGGAAGATATTGCCAACAACGTCGATATGCTGGCTTTGGGGGCTCGTTCGCAGGCAGAAGCCAAGGGTTCCGTGGCACTGGGCTCGGATTCCAAGACGCAGGCCTCGTACGGGGCATCGGTAGCGCGCTACTCCAATGTGAACCACGATGACTCGGTCAATGGCGTGGTGTCAGTGGGCGATCACGGTGGCGAGGGTGGAGTTAACAGCATTCAACGCCGCATTACCAATCTGGCCGGTGGCATGGCCGATACCGATGCGGTCAATGTGCGCCAGCTTCGGGCGGTGCGTGATACGCACTGGTCCTACTCGGGCAATACCGGCTCGACCAATCAGACCATGGGCTCGACGGTTGCGATTTCGGGCGGGCATACCGGTGCGGCCATCACCAGCAACGAGAACGTCAAAACGGTGGTCACCCCTGGTGTACAGGGTGTAGACGGTAACGGCGACGTCGTCTTTACCGGCGGCAAGATCGATATTCAGTTTGCAGAAACGCCGCATTTCAAGGGCGCGGACATGGGTGGCCAAAAAATCACCAATGTCGCAGCCGGCACGGTGTCCTCCAGCAGCATGGATGCCATCAATGGTTCGCAGCTGTATGCGGTGGAAAACAAGCCCATTACCTTCAGCGGCAATACGGGTTCTGTACAGCGCAAACTGGGCGAAACGCAGATCATCAAGGGTTCGTTGGCGACGTCGGCAACGGCCAATGCCAGCAATATCCGCACTCAGGTCAATGCAGCTGGCGAGGTCGAGATTCTGTTGGCCAACGCCCTGACCGCCGACAGCCTGACCATCAACAACGGCGGTCCGGTGCTGGGCAGCGGCGGCCTGAACATGAACAATCACAAGATCACCAACCTGACGGCCGGCACAGCCGACACGGATGCGGTGAATTTAAGCCAGTTAAAGGCCGTAGATGATACGGCCAAACTGGGTTGGAACCTGGGCGTGAACGGTGGCGTGGCCACTAACGTGGCCCCCGGCGGTGCCGTGGATCTGAGCAGCGCGACCGACAACAACATCGTGATTACCAAGGATGCTAACAACCACGTCAAGTTTGGCCTGGCGAACAATGTGAACGTGGGCGGCACACTGACGGTGGCGGGTGTCAGCACGCTGACCGGTGGTGCGCATATCAGCAACGAGCTGATTGTTAATCCGAACACGACCGTGAACCTGGGTGGCAACAAAATCACCAATGTGGCAGCCGGCGTGGTGTCCTCCACCAGTACGGAGGCTATCAATGGTTCGCAGTTGCATGCGGTGGAAAACAAGCCCATTACCTTCCAGGGCAACTCGGGCACCACGCCACGCAAGCTGGGTGAAACCCAGGTCATCAGGGGTTCGCTGGCCAGCACGGCAGCCGCCAATACCAGCAATATCCGTACCAACGTAACGGGCACGGGTGAGCTGGAAATCCTGCTGGCCAATGCGCTGACGGCGGACAGCCTGACCATCAACAACGGTGGGCCCGTACTGAGCAATACCGGCCTGAATATGAATAACCAAAAGATCACTAACCTGACGGATGGCACGGTCGACACGGACGCGGTCAACCTTGGCCAGTTGAAGGAGGTAGGCGATATCGCCAATACCGGTTGGAAGCTGGGTGTGAATGGCGGCACGGCCAACAAGGTGGCTCCTGGCGATACGGTGGATTTTTCCAGTTCGGACGGCAATATCGTCCTGACGCAAACCGACAAAAAAGTGGACCTGAAGCTGTCCGATGACCTGAGCTTGACCAATGTGACGGTAGCCGGCAACACCACGGTCAATAACTTGACGGCGACCGGCGACACGATTCTGAAGAACGTGAATGTAGGCGGCGATACCTTGGTCGTGAATGAAGGCAATGTGACGATCAAGCAAGGCACGACCGTCAAGCTGGGAGACCAGTTCACGGTGAATCAGGGCGGCGATGTGCACTACACCGGTCCGATCACCGAAAACACGCACATCGTGAACAAGGAGTACGTGGATAACAGTTCGCAGAACGTCATCAACAACAATCCGCTGACCTTTGCTGGCACAACGGGCTCCACACAGCGCAAGCTGGGTGAAACGCTGAATGTGGTGGGCAGCAACGCCAATATTTCCACAGTGGCGACCGAAGGCCAACTGGCCATTGCCTTGAGCGATGATCTGGTTCTGAACAGCGTCACGACCGGCGACACCAAGGTCAACACCGACGGTGTAACGGTCAAGGGCGCGGCGGGTGGCCCGGATGTGGTGATGAACAACACGGGCTTTAGCGTAGGGCCGAACATCGCTTTGACGGCAGCCGGGCTGCGCGCCGGAACGGTGGTGGTGTCCGCGGAGAGTAATGACATCACGGGCCTGAGCAATCTGACGCTGGGCAGCAGCGACTTTGGTACCAAAGGCCGTGGCGCGACCGAAGAACAGTTGCAACTGGTGCGCGGCGAAACCCAGAAAGTGGCCGACCGCTCCGTCAAGTACGACCTGAATCCGGACAACACGGTCAACTATGGCAAGGTCACCATGGAAGGGGACGTGTCCACCGACGGCGGTCGTACCGGCGGTACCGGGATCACCAATGTGGCGCGTGGTGATATTTCCGCCAACAGTACAGATGCGGTCAACGGCAGCCAGATATCCGACATGGGCGACAGCATCGCGGCGGGCATGGGTGGCGGCTCCAAATTCGTGGACGGCAAGCTGGTGACCGACCTGAATGTGGGCGGCACAAGCTACAACAACGTCAACGATGCCTTGGGCGGCTTGGATTCCAAGATCGATAACGTCGGTCAGGTGGCCAGCGCAGGCTGGAATATCCAGACCAACGGCGATGTGGCCGATAAGGTGGCCCCTGGCTCCACGGTGCAGTTCCTGAACGGCGACAACATCGAGATCACCCGTTCCGGCGCGAATGTGACAGTCGGAATGGCTCAGGACATCAAGGTCAACAGTGTGGTGTCCAAGTCGGTGACGACCAACGAGCTCAAGATCGAGAATGGCCCGACCATCAACCAGAGCGGCGTGAACATGAACGATAAGCCCATCACCAATCTGGCCGATGGGAAAGCACCGCAAGATGCCGTGAACGTGCGCCAGTTGGGGCAGGCCACGGCCAATATTCAGGGCCAGATCAATCATCTGGATGGCCGCGTCAACAAGGTCGAAAACCGCGCCAATGCCGGTATTGCGGCAGCGCTGGCAACCGCCGGCTTGCCCCAGGCGTATTTGCCCGGCAAGAGCATGTTCTCGATGGCCGGCGGTGCCTGGAATGGCGAAAGCGGCTATGCCCTGGGCTTGTCCACGGTGTCGGATGGCGGCAGTTGGGTGGTCAAGGGCACGGTGGCAGGCTCGTCTCGTGGTGACTACGGCGGCTCGGTAGGCGTGGGCTTCCAGTGGTAAGCAGGCACTAGCAGTCACTAGCAGGGTCGCGCACAAGAAGGGCGCGACCCATTTGCCGGGTTCGGCCCGGTATTGCATGTCCGCAGACCAGGCGTTCGGGCCTGTCCGGAACGGAGAATACAGAATGTACGAAACAATGAAACAAGCAGGTAAAAGCGCTGTGGCGCTGGTGGCCGCTTTGGTCTTGGCAGGCTGCGGCTCGCTAAGCAAGGTGGACGACAAAGGCAACACCCAGGAGCCGGTGTGGCCTGATACCAAGGACATCACCTTCAAAAACGGCTCGTATCCGAATCTGGACGATCTGCGTCTGGTGGGCCCGGGCATGAGCAAGGATCAGTTGTATAACCTGCTGGGTCGTCCGCATTTTGGCGAAGGCCTGGTTGGCGTGCGTGAATGGGACTACTGGTTTCATTTCCGGACGCCGCAGGGCGATCTGAGCTGCCAGTACAAAGTGCTGTTTGATTCGGACAAGCGAGCGCAGAACTTTCTGTGGAAAGACCCTGCATGCGCGGACCTGCTCAAGGCTGCACCGGCAGAATCCGCTCAGCCGGCACAACGCGATTTTTCCTTGGGCGCAGATGTGTTGTTTGGCTTTGACAGCGCGCAGCTCTCGCCCGCCGGTCGCCAGGCGGTGGAGCAGGTTGCCGACCAATTGCGCGAACAGTCATACAAAGAAGTGCGTGTGGTTGGGCACACGGATCGTTTGGGGGGCGAGCGCTACAACCAGCGTTTGTCCGAACAGCGTGCTCAGGCGGTAGCCAATCAATTGCGCGCGCAGGGTGTGGACAGCACGCGCATAACGGTGCTGGGTGCCGGCGCATCGCAGCCGCTGGTCAAGTGCGGTCCTTTGTCGCGCAGTGAACTGCTGGCGTGCCTGAAGCCCAATCGGCGCGTTGACATCTCAGTGCGAGGTTGAGCATGGGTCTCGGACATATCGTAGCGCGCCTATGGGGTGCGGCCGCGCTGTCACTGCTGGCTGCCTGCCAGACGACTGCTCCGCGCGCCGCCGCGCCCGCGCCGGATCTAAGGCCGCCTGCGGTACAGGCTCCGCGAGATGTCGAGGCCCAGGACGGAACGCGTAGCTTTTTGGCGTCCCAAGCGCCGGCGCGTGCACCACAAGTGGATTTTTTTGTGGGCATGCCGCAGCCAGGGCAAGGTCTGGTGCAGGTTCAGGGGCCGGCAGGCCCGTTGTGGCTGTATCCACAAGTCATCCTGCAGCGCGCGGATCTGAGCCGGGTGGCAACCTTGCGTACCCAGCAGGGGCAGCACCTGGTGCATTTCCAGCTTAACGGGTTGGGGGCGCGCAAGCTGGCCGAAGTCAGCACCAGCAATGTCGGTGCTTTGCTGGTGCTGGTCATGGACGACAGAGTCGTGCATGTGGCTCGCATCGGTGGCCCCATGAATCAGGGCGAGATTTACCTGGCCGTGCAGGATGATGCCGCAGCCCAGCAGTTGCTACGGCGTATCCAGGGTTGAGTTCTGCCGTTCATGAGCAAATCGTTGGCAAGCAACAAGGAATGACACTATGACGGTGGAGCGGGTTTTTCTGTTGTACGACGACGCGGCGATGCTGCACAAAATTGTGGCCGAGTCCGGGCAGTGGGGGGTTCATATGCAGACCTTGGGGAGCATGGACGAGTGCCTGTCCGTGGCCCGCTCGGAGCCGGTCGAGTTGGTGTGTGCCTTGCGCTTTCAGGCCGATAGCGTGTTCTTGTATGTCAACCGCCTGCGTGCCGATTTTCCGGCAGCAGGCATTATTATTTTGCGCGGAGAGAACGTGGCAGGATTGGAGCGCGGGCATTTGCTGCTGGTGGGGGCCGATGCCTGTTTTGATGCCAGTGCCTTGCCGGTGGAAGTGGTCGCCAGCATCCAGGCGTTGCGGCGTCGTGGGCGGGCATTACGGCAAAGCCTGCAAGCGGCAGTGACTTCGATGCCTGAAGCACATGCTGCAGCGACGGTTCAGCAGGACTGGGATTTGCACGAGAACGGCTGGCGCTTGCAGACACCGCGCGGACATTCAATCATGCTGACCCGGGGGGAGCGGCGCATCATGTTGGTACTGTTTGCAGCCTGCCCGGAAACGGTGGAGCGAGACAGGTTGTTTGCGACTGATTCTGGGCGCGAATTGCCGGCCCGCTCCGTGGATGTGCTGATTAGCCGACTCAAGCGCAAACTGGCGTCCGTCGGCGAGGAGCTGCCTATCCGCTCAGTGCGCGGAGAAGGGTACGCTTTTGTCGGTAAAGTGCAGTCGGGCGGCATGGAGCAGGCGCGCCTGTGTCTGCAAGACGAGGTGTAAGCGGTTTTTTCTGTCCTTAAACCCCAGGATCGATGCTGAAACCGCATGATCTGGACTGCTGCATCTTAAAACTGTATACTTCAAGTATCTGGTCGATCAGGCCAGCATTCCGAATCGGCCTGTCCAGCTTGCCCGGCAAGTCTGGAAATGGCTGGTTCATCAACCGGCTGCTGCACAGCGGCCCGGCTTCAATGGCCGAAACACCCTGCCCGACCCTTTGGTCGCGGAACAATCAGCCGGATGCCTTGGTATCCGGTCAGCAACAGAGCGGCATGTCTCTGGCCCTTTTCAAGCGTAAGGCCTGCAGGCGTGGCGTGATGTAAGGCACTTTGCGGTGTGTCTTGCGCATGGCCTTGTTTTTCTTCACGAAAAGCATGGGCGGTTGCGTGCGTCCTATTTCTTTACCTCGGGTGTGTCGGTCCACGTGGGATCAGTGCCGCCCAGCGCGCTCAAGCGGAATCGGCACACATGCGTATTCGGTGCCGCCCTGGCAACCGGCGCGCAGAAGAGGAGAGAAAAAGACATGCAAGAGACGGAATTTTTCCAACTCTCGGGGACAACAGCCTTGCTGCTGCTGATCGGTTTCTACGGCGCTACCTTCTTGATGTCGCTGCTGATCGGGCAAAAAAAAGAGAATGTCGACGGTTATATGGTGTCTAACAGTGCTGTGGGCTTTGGCCTGTCGGCCGCCAGCATGATTGCCACCTGGATCTGGGCGGCCTCGTTTTATGCCAGCGCCACCTCCGGTTACAAATACGGCCTGTCCGGGCCTTTGCACTATGGCTTTTGGGGGGCCTTGATGATTTTGTTCATTTACCCCTTTGGCCGGCGTTTTCGGGCGCTGGCACCGCAGGCTCACACACTGGCCGAAGTGGTGCATGCGCGTCACGGTGCGTCCAGCCAGATGATCATGGCGGTCTCTAACATTGTGGGCAGTTGCATCAGCCTGATGGTCAATTTCACGGCAGCCGGGGCGCTGGTATCTGTATTGAGCCCGCTCTCGTTCATACAAGGCGTCTTGATTGCCGGGCTGGGCGTGCTGTCGTACACACTCTGGTCGGGTTTTCGTGCTTCGGTCATGACGGACTTTGCCCAGTTGGTGGCGATGGTGCTGTCGGCCGTGGTCATTATTCCGCTGATTTTTTATAACGCAGGCGGTACCGAGATGTTGCAGGCCAATATGTGGCGTCTGGATGCCGAACAAGCCGATTTCTACTCCACCAAGGCCATTCTGGAGCAGGGAGCACCATACTTTGTGGCCGTACTGGCTTACGCCATCGGTAACCAGACGATTGCTCAGCGCCTGTTTGCCGTGCGGGAAGATCTGATCAAGCCCACTTTTCTGACCGCTACGATCGGCTATGGCGCAGTGGTGATCGGCCTGGGCATGCTGGGCCTGTTGGCCCTGTTTACCGGCTTGCAGCCGGTGGACGGCAATATGAATAACATCATTCCGCAAATGGCCTCGACCTACCTGCCGCCGTTCGGCATCGCGCTGTTCTTCATTCTGGTGGTAGGGTCGCTATCCTCGACGGCGGACTCGGATCTGTCTGCCCTGTCTGCCATCATGATGACGGACATTTACGCCAAGAACCTGGCGCGCGGCCGTCCCAACCCGCAGCGCATGCTGTGGTGGGGCCGTGCCACCATGATCGTGGCCACCATGCTGGGCGTGATCTTTGCCAGCCTGCGTCTGGATATCCTGGTCATGCTGGTGTTTGTGGGGGCCTTGTGGGGGGCCATCGTGTTTCCTGTCATTGTCAGTTTTTATTGGGATCGCGTCTCCAACAGCGCCTTTACCTGGTCGGTGCTCAGTGCCGTCATTTTGTTTTCGATCGTGCGCTTTGAGCTGCTCCCCATCCAGGGGGCCGTGGCCGTGTTCTACGAGATCAGCGCGGCCGTCGGCGGCGGCGTGGTGGCGGGGTTGATGGCCTTTGCGTTCTTTCGAAGCAATATCGCCATTGCTTTTGGCACTGTCATTGCTTTGATTTTGCTGCCCAATTTTGTTGGCGCTTTGCGGGAATACATTGTGTTGACGGCATCGTTGACAGCGTATGGCGTCAGTGCCGTGGTGTGTACGGTATTGAGCCTGCGCAGTCAGGAGCGTTTCGATTTTTCTGTACTGGCCGACCGGGTCACGTCGTTTCACTACGAAGAAGCCCGTTTACAGGGTAAAAAGCCTGCCGGACAGGCAGGCAAACCAGCAGCGGCGCGTGCTTGAACACATTGAATAAGGAAAACACTATGTGGTTGACACTGTACATCCTAATCTGGCCAGCCATGTCGGCGGCGGTATTGCTGCTGTTGCTGGTGACTTTGCGGCGCGATTTAAAAGCGGCACGCCAGAGCGGCAAAGCCATGCTCTAGGCGCATCGGCAGCCATCAACGAATTCGCCCCGGTTCCGCTGCGCGCGGGCCGGGGCGATTTGCTTGAGGACGTCAGTTTGGACTGGTGCAGGCATGTTGCCCCTGGGCACCGCCGGGTTCAACGCGCGTCGTGCGAGTGGATTTGCAGGGCTTCCAGAAAGCGCGACACCATATTGTAGGTGGCGATGGTGGCGGTCAACTCCACGGTCAGACGTTCGTCAAAGTGGTCGCGAACCTCCTGGAACACGGCGTCCGGCACTTGCACCTCGCAAGTCATGGCATCCGTGTACGCCAGTACGGCACGCTGTGTGGCGTTGAACAGGTCCGAATCCTGCCAGTGGGGCAGGGCGTCCAGCTGGGCCTGATTCATGCCTTCTTGCAGGGCGATCGGTGCGTGCTGGTCGGCTTCGTAGGGAGCGCGATTCAGAATGGCAACGCGCATAATGACCAGTTCGCGCAGATCGCCTGGCAGGCTGTTGTGGTGGCGTATGCCGGTCAGGTGATTGAGCCAGCCGCCGGCAATGGGCGGGCTGTGCAACAGCATTTGATACAGGTGCAGGACACTGCCGCGTTCGGCAATGATTTTTTCCACCAGAGCGGCGGCCTCGGGGGCGGCAAGATTGGCGTATGGCAGGCGGGCCATGATTCTCCTCGTTCAAAAGCCGGCCAAGCCGGCGTGGCAGGTTCAGCGCGGCAGGACGGCGTCTATGGTCTGGACCAGCAACTGCACAATGCGGCTGATGTCTTGGGGGGTGCAGATAAAGGGCGGAGCCAGCAGGATATGGTCGCCATGCACGCCGTCGACCGTGCCACCCATAGGGTAGATCATCAAACCATGTTCAAAGGCCTTCTTCTTTAGGGTGGCATGGGTTTTGAGCGCCGGGTCCAGGACTTGCTTGCTGGTCTTGTCCTGCACCAGTTCTATACCGACGAACAGGCCGCGACCGCGTATATCGCCCACATTGGGGTGGCTGTCCAGCGCGGCATGCAGCTCGGCGCGCAATTGCTCGCCGCGTTCGCGCACATTGGCCAGCAGCCCGTCTTGTTCAATGGCGTGTTGTACGGCCAGTGCGCCGGCGCAGGCGCTAGCATGACCCATGTAGGTGTGGCCATGCTGGAAAAAACCCGATCCGTCCAGAATGGCCTGGTAGATGCGGTCACTGGCGATCATGGCACCGATAGGCTGGTAACCGGCACCCAGGCCCTTGGCGATGGCCAGAATATCGGGTGTCACGCCGTCTTCTTCGCAGGCGAACAGATAACCGGTGCGTCCCATGCCGGACATGACTTCATCCAGAATCAGCAATACGCCGTGGCGGTCGCAGACGGCTCGTATCTTTTGCAGGTAGCCGCCGACCGGGGCCAGCGCGCCGGCTGTGGCTCCCACCACGGTTTCGGCCACGAAGGCAGCCACATTGTGCGCGCCCAGCTCGCGTATCGCGTCGTCCAGCTCCTGGGCCAGACGGTCTGCGTATTGTTCGTCACTTTCGCCGGTCTGTTGATCGCGGTATGGATAGCAGGCAGAGACATGGTGGGCCTGGGTCAGCAGCGGTAGAAATGGCTTGCGACGCCACTCGTTGCCGCCTATGGCCAGGGCTCCCAGGGTGTTGCCGTGGTAGCTCTGGCGGCGGGCAATGAAAATCCGGCGCTCGGGCTGGCCGGTTTCGACAAAATACTGACGCGCCAGCTTCAGGCTGGCCTCCACGGCTTCGGAGCCGCCGGACAAAAAGTACACGTGGTTCAGGTCGCCCGGAGCGCGCTCGGCCAGAAAGTCGGCCAGATCTTCGGCCGCCTGGCTGGTGAAAAAGGACGTGTGAGCGTAGGCAATGTTGTCCAGTTGCTGCTTGATAGCCTGGATGACGGCCGGATGGCTGTGGCCCAGGCAAGAGACGGCGGCACCGCCGCTGGCATCAATATAGCGCTTGCCATCACTGGCAATAATGGCGATGCCATCGCCTTTGACAGCATAGGGCAGCGTCTGTTTTGGGGAGCGGTGAAACACATGAGTCATGGCGCGGGTCCGTAAAGGGGTAGGTGCGGCAAAAGACGAATTTCAACAAATGTTGATTTAATAATAATACTTTCAACAAATAAATCATCATTCGATGTGCAAAAGATCTGGATAAAGCCCGGCACTGTTGCCCTTTTGCCGCTTTTTCTCACGATATACTTGATAAGTCGCCTTTATTTCATCAGCCCATGACAAACCTGAGCACCCTGACGCAACGCATTCAGGCGCAGTTCGCCACCATGTCACCCCAGTTTCAGGTGGGCGTGCGCTATGTTCTCGATCATGCCGAGCAGGTGCCTTTGCTGTCCATGCGCCAGATTGCAGTTCAGGCGGGTGTGCAGCCGGCGACATTGTTGCGGCTGGCTCAGTCCCTGGGCTACGCAGGCTGGGGGGATTTCAAGGCGGTGTTCACGCAGGCCATTCATGGCCAGACCGGGCGGCGCTATGCCGAGCAGGCCCGCGCGGTGGTTCGTAACCGCCACAATCCGGATCGCTTCGAGCAGACGCTGTCTGCGCAAATCGATAATCTGTCCGCCTTGCGCGAGCTGAACCAGGATCGCCTGCCGTCCGCCGTCCAGTTGCTCAACCGCGCCCGTCGTGTGTACGTGGCGGGGTTCCGGGCTTCGTTTGCGCATGCCTTCACCTTTCACTATCAGTATCGCTTGTTCCGTCCGTCCGTCGTTCTGTTGCGGGGGGACGCGGGTACGCTGGAAATGGATCTGCGGGCGTTGCAAAAAGACGATGTGCTGGTTCTGTTCGGTTTCGCGCCATATTCGCAGGAAGGGGTGCGGGCCCATCAGGCGGCGCGTCAAGCCGGGGCGCGCGTGCTGGCCATCTGCGATAGCTTGCTTGCCCCTATTGCGCTGGAGGCCGACACCACATTATTGTTTGGGACCGACGTGCCCTCCTTTTTTCCATCGGGTGTGGCAGCCCAGGCTTTGGTGGAAGTGCTGGTGGAGCATGTGCTGGCTAAGGCCGGGCGCAAGGCCGTCAGTGGCATTGAGCTGGCCGAAAATCAATTGCACCAATCCGGTGCTTACTGGAAATAGATACGATGGCTAAGTTGTCCTACCTGGAGTTAAGCGGTGGCCCCAAAGAAATCGGCCATTCCCTGGGACGTTTCGGCGCGCCTGTTGCCCATGCCTACCTGATTCACTCGCCGGCCTGGCAGGGAGTCATGCAGTGGAAGGGCAGTGAACAGGCACGTCGCATGGCTGAATTCACCGAACGCTATTTCCCTCGAATATGGACCGAACTCCAAGGCCTGGCGCTGGGGCTGGAGCTGCCTTTCGAAGACGTATTGCTGTGGAACTGTCGCGGCGATATCTGGGCGATGACTCCCGACGGGTGTACCACCGTGCAGATGCCCGGGGACGGGCAGCCGCGCATTGTGCATAACGAAGACGGTGATCCGGGCTTTGCGGGGCATTGCGGGGTGGCCAAGTTCATTCCTGACAGCGGCATGTCTTTTATTTCGTTTGTCTACCCGGCCTCCATACCCGGCCATACGCTGGCAGTTACGCAGGCCGGGTTGGCCATGACGGTCAATAATGTGCGCGCCCGTCAGGTGCAGCCCGGCGTGCCGCGCATGGTGCTGACGCGCGCGATGCTCGATCAGCCCAGCCTGGATCAGGCCGTGGCGGTATTGCGCGATCATCCCCGTTCCGGTGCCTTCCATCTTAGTCTGGCACAGCGCGGCGATGCCCGTTTACTGAGCGTGGAGTTCAGTTCGCAGGCAGTATCCGTGCTGGATGTGACCCGCAACAGCCTGCACGCCAATCATGCCATCCATCCGGCCATGCAAGGTTTCGAGCAACAGATCACCCGTTCGTCCCAGTTGCGCCAGGAGCGGGGCGACCAATTGCTCGAACAGGCGGCGGCCAGTGTTAATCCATTGGCGGTGTTGGCCGACCAGCACCATGTGGACTACCCAATCTGGCGCTGCGCGCCCGACGACAGCGACGCGGAAAATACCTTGGCCACCGTTGACATACAGCTGGGCAGCCAGTCCCTGAAGTGGCAGGTCTACGAAAATCCCACCCAGGAACCACGCTTCAGATTTGCCGACATTACCCGGCTGGATCAGGACTAGACCGGGGGCTGCTGCTATCAGGCCTGCTGGTCCCGCTTGGGCTGCCAGAGAACGTCGGGGCGACCGGCATGGCGGTTCAGGCTGCGTGCCAGCACGAACATCAGGTCGGACAGCCGGTTCAGGTACAGGCGCGGCCCGTCCTGCGGCAGGGCGTCCACAGGAACGGCTACCACGCTGCGTTCGGCTCGGCGCGCCACGCAACGCACCACGTGGGCGCAAGCGGCGGCGGGACTGCCGCCGGGCAGGATAAATTCCTGCAGCTTGCCCAATGCTTCGTTGTAGTGGAGCAGGGCCTGTTCCAGGCGTTCCACGTGGGTGTTGGCGATGACTTGGTGGCCCGGAATGCATAACTCTGCACCCATGTCGAACAGGTCGTGCTGAATGTCCGACAGCAGCGTATCCATGTCGGGCGGCAGATCCAGCGTGCGCAGCACGCCGATCTGGCTGTTCAGTTCGTCTACATCGCCCAGCGCATGGATCAAAGGCGCGTCTTTGGGCAGGCGGCTGCCGTCGCCCAGGCCCGTGGTGCCATCGTCGCCCGTGCGTGTGCTGATAATGGAAAGTCGTATGGACATCGTTAAGGGCCTAGGAGTCGGTGGACACGGGGTGACCTTGAGCCAGGTGGAGCAGGGCCGGGCCGGTTACGCGTGCCACGCGCCAGTCGTGCAGGATCTGCGCGCCCTGATGCTCGTAAAAGTCGATGGCGTTCTTGTTCCAGTCCAGCACGACCCATTCAAAGCGACCGCAGCCTTGGCTGACCGCCAGTTTGGCCAGGTGGCGTAGCACGGCGGCTCCCAGTCCTTTTTTGCGGTGCGCCGGGTCGATATACAAGTCTTCCAGGTAGATCCCACGACGATCCAGAAAGCTGGAATAGTTGTAGAACCACATAATGTAGGAAATCGGCGTATCCGGCTCATCTTGCGGGGTGATGACCAGACAGTAAGCGCTGGGTTCATCAGTGAAAAAGCTGTTGCGTAGTGATTCGGGCGTGGCGTGGAAAATATGTTCCAGCTTCTCGAATGCGGCCAGATCGCGCATCAGTTTCAAAATACCGGGAATGTCGGCGGGGCGGGCGGGGCGAAGGGTATACCCTTTGATAAATTCGCTCATGCTTTTGCAATGGTTTGGCGTTATGCTTGATTGCAGACAAGACGGCGTATCCGTCTTAGAACAGGCATTATGGGCCATTTGCATGGCCCTGCCCAATTTGCAGGAGCATGTATGACGTGGACTACTCAACGCAGCGCGCTGCTGGCAGGAGCCCTGGGTCTGGCCGCGACGGCGGCCTATGTCGTGGTCGCGCAGGCCCAGGAGGCCAGCGCATCGGGCGAGGTACGGCGTGTAGATGCAGCCGCCGGCAAGATTACCCTGAAGCACGGCGCGATCGATCTGTTGCAACTACCGGCCATGACGCTGGTCTACAAAATTGATCCGGCCTTGCTGGCCGGCATCAATCCGGGCGATAAGGTCAAGTTCACGGCGCAGCGCGATGGCGGCGACTATGTCGTGACCAAGATCGAAAAGTCTTGATTCCGACGGACGAAAAAAGCCCCGACAGGGCTGCGTCGGCGTCTATAGATACCTGTTTTTTATGGAATATCGGCATCTGCATATAACTTGGGATGCAAAAAAATGCCAGTCAGCGCTTAACTGACTGGCATTTCCCCGGAGGGCTTTTAACGGGGTTGAAACCGTGTTTTACAGCACGTATCGCGCCAAATCCTGACTGGCTGCAGTTTCCTGCAACTGGCGGTTGACGTAGTCTGCGTCGATGACCACAGACTGTTCGCCGTGGCTGCCGGCGCTGTAGGACAGTTCTTCCAGCAGTTTTTCCATAACGGTGTACAGGCGGCGCGCGCCGATGTTCTCGGTGCGTTCGTTGACTTCGAAAGCCAGTTCGGCCATGCGCTGGATGCCGTCGGGGCGGAAGTCCAGGTGCACGTCCTCGGTGCTTAGCAGGGCTGTGTACTGTTTGGTCAGGGACGAGTCCGTGGCCGACAGGATCTGCACAAAATCCTGGGCGCTGAGCGATTCCAGCTCCACCCGGATCGGGAAGCGGCCTTGCAGCTCGGGGATCAGGTCCGAGGGGCGCGACAGGTGGAAAGCTCCCGAGGCGATGAACAGGATATGATCGGTGCGCACCACGCCGTATTTGGTCGTGACGGTCGTGCCTTCGACCAGCGGCAGCAGATCGCGCTGTACGCCCTGGCGGGATACGTCGCCGCTGCCGCCCTGGTTTTCGCTGCGGGCGGTGATCTTGTCGATCTCATCCAGGAACACAATGCCGTTTTGTTCGGCATTGGCCACCGCGGCGGCCCGCAGTTCGTCTTCGTTGACCCGGCGCGCGGCTTCTTCTTCAGTCAGCTGTTTAAACGCTTCCTTGACGGTCAGCTTGCGTGCTTTGGTTTTTTCCTGGCCCAGGCCGGAGAACATGCTGCGCAATTGCTCGGTCATCTCTTCCATGCCGGGGGGGGCCATAATTTCCATGCGGGGCATGGCCTGGGCCATTTCGATTTCGATCTCGGTATCGTCCAGACGGCCTTCACGCAAACGCTTGCGAAACACCTGGCGGGCCGAATTGTCCTCGCGCTGGGGCAGGCCGTGGGCATCGCGCGAGGGCGGCACCAGCACATCCAGAATGCGGTCTTCGGCGGCTTCCTCGGCTTGGGTGCGGACGCGGCGCATTTCTGTTTCGCGGGTTTGCTTGACCGAGATGTCCACCAGGTCGCGAATAATGGTTTCTACGTCCCGGCCTACATAGCCCACTTCGGTGAACTTGGTGGCTTCGACCTTGATGAAGGGCGCATTGGCCAGCTTGGCCAGGCGACGTGCGATTTCGGTCTTGCCCACGCCGGTGGGCCCGATCATCAGGATGTTTTTGGGCACGATCTCGCTGCGCAGGGGCTCGGCCACCTGCTGGCGACGCCAGCGGTTGCGCAGCGCCACGGCCACGGAGCGCTTGGCCTTGCCCTGGCCCACGATGTGTTTGTCCAGTTCGGAGACGATCTCTCCGGGAGTCATATTAGTGGTAGACATGGTGCGTTATCCGGCGGTCAGAGTGTTTCGACGATGTGGTTCTGGTTGGTGTAGATGCACAGGTCGCCCGCGATTTCCAGGGATTTCTTGACGATCTGGGCCGGCTCCATATCGGTATTTTGCAGCAGCGCCAGAGCAGCCGACTGGGCATAGGCACCTCCCGAACCGATGGCGGCCAAGCCGTGCTCGGGTTCGAGCACATCGCCGTTGCCGGTCAGCACCAGCGTGTGTTCTTTGTCGGCGACCAGCAGCATGGCTTCCAGACGGCGCAGCACACGGTCCGTGCGCCAGTCGCGTGTCAGTTCGACGGCGGCGCGCAGCAGATTGCCCTGGTGTTTTTCCAGTTTGGCCTCGAAGCGTTCCTGCAGGGTGAAGGCGTCGGCCGTAGCCCCGGCAAAACCGGCCAGGATGCTGTCGTTGTAGAGTCGGCGGATTTTCCGGGCCGTGCCCTTGATGACGATATTGCCCAGGGTGACCTGGCCATCGCCGCCGATGGCGACTTGGTCGCCGCGGCGCACGCAGACAATGGTAGTGGCGTGAAATTGTTCCATGAGTTCCTTCCTTTAAGTGTCCCATCTGGGGGTGAGGGCGGCAATTTCAAGCCTGATTGTGTATCGTGGCGGGGTGGCCCTGTAGGCGTTCGTTGTTCGCGCGATGGTGCTGATTGCTGTCGCAGGGCGGTCGATCAACGTAAAAAACCCCTCGCCGGAATGAACCGTCGAGGGGTTTGCACCAGTCAGGCCAGGCCTTGGGCGGTCAGTCGCCGAACATTTTCTGGCGCTTTTCACGGCGTTCCTGGGCTTCCAGGGACAGTGTGGCGGTAGGGCGGGCCAACAGGCGTGGAATGCCGATGGGTTCGCCCGTTTCCTCACACCAGCCGTATTCGCCGGAATCGATCAGGGCGATGGACTGCTGCACCTTCTTGAGCAACTTGCGCTCACGGTCGCGGGTGCGCAGCTCCAGTGCGTGTTCTTCTTCGATGGTGGCGCGGTCGGCGGGGTCAGGAACAAACTGGGTTTCCCGCAGGTTTTCCGTAGTGGCACCGGCGTTGGCCAGAATATCCTGTTCCAGCTGGCGCAGGCGGTGCTTGAAGAACTCCAGCTGTGCGGCGTTCATGTAATCCGACTCAGGCATCGCCAAAAGCTCCTGCTCGGTCAGCAGGGTTGTAGAACTGTCATGTGACTTCGTTGCCATGATGCTTACCTCTTGTTGACGTCTGGGAGCCTGTAACTCTCGTCACGCGCAATCGCTCCGCATTTACTGAATGAGAAATAACTTCAGACCAGGCAATTCTCCAGGCCTTGGGTGAAGATATCCTGCGGCAGCTTGCGGCCAATAAAGACCATTTTGTTGCCTTTCTTTTCTTTGGCCAGCCAGGCGGTGCCCGGCTCGGCGCTCATCATCATGTGCACGCCTTGGAACAGCATGCGCCGGTTGATGCCCTTCAGGTACAAAATGCCCTTGTAGCGCATCAGGTCAGGACCGAAGACCTGAACGATGCCCGACAGGAAGTCTTCCAGGCGCTCGGGATCGAAGGGGCGATCCGAGCGAAAGACAAAGGCCCCGATTTCATCGTTGTGGGCCGCATGTTCGTGGTGATGATGGTGTCCGCAGCCTGGGCCGCAGTCGCCGTCATCGTGATGGTGATCATGGCTGTGTGCATGATCGTTGGCGGCATCCGGGTGCTCGGCCGCCAGAAAATCCGGGTCTATGTCCAGGATGGAGTTCAAGTTAAAGCCGCTGATGTCCAGCAGCGCCTTGATGTCGGTTTCGCCGAAATTGACAGGCGTGATGGTTGCACGCGGGTTAATGCGTACCAGGCGGGCGCGCAGCGCCTCGTAGTCAGCGTCGTTGACCAGGTCTTTCTTGGAGATCAGCAGCCGGTCTGCAAAACCTACCTGTTTCTGCGCCTCTTCTTGACGATCCAGCGTGGCCATGCCGTGTTTGGCATCTACGATGGTGACTACGGCATCGAGCCGGTAATATTCGGCGATATCGTCGTCCATGAAGAAAGTCTGACAGACGGGGCCAGGGTTGGCCATGCCAGTCGTTTCGATGATGACGCGTTCGAAATTCAGTTCGCCAGCTTGGCGGCGCACACGCAGATCGTTCAGGGTGCGCATCAGGTCGCCACGCACGGTGCAGCAGACGCAGCCATTGCTCAGTTCGACGATTTCTTCTTCGGTGTCTTGCACCAACAGATCGTTGTCGATGCCTTCGGGTCCGAATTCGTTTTCGATGACGGCAATGCGCCGGCCATGGTATTCGGACAGGATGCGCTTGAGCAGCGTAGTCTTACCTGCGCCCAGAAATCCGGTCAGTACAGTGACCGGAACCATTTTCTTCAGATCTAATGCGGCGTTCATAACAGGCCTCGCAAAGGCGAAAGCAAAAGTACAGGGCACGATGTCATCGCGACGTCCTGTGCTGCTTGGTTCCGCTCAAAAACAACGTGCGATTACATCACAGCCGTGCCCGTTCGGCAAACGCGGCGCTCAGGACAGCGCAGCAGTTTGCCAATAGATCGGGAAATATATACCGATTGGGGTCAAAACACCACGTTTCAGGCCTGGGATAAGGGTTTTCGAGCGTTGGTATCGTGGGCGCAGCGCTGGCACAGCGCACGCAATTCTGTTTCGTGGCCGGACAGGGCAAAACCCGCTTCGCGCACGCAATCGGCCAGCTTCTGGCTAAGCGCAGGCGCACACAGCTCCACGACGGTGCCACATTGGATGCAGACAATGAGCAGATCGTGCGGATGACCGCCGGCGTCCACACAGGCCGTCCAGGCGTTGACGGCGTCCAGGCGGTGGATCAAGCCCTCTTCGGTCAGAAAGTCCAGAGCCCGGTAGACGGTGGGCGGCTTGGCGCCGGGCTGAAATTCACGCACCCGGTCCAGCAGTTCATATGCCTTCAGGCTGCGCTGGGCCTGGATCAGGATCTCCAGCACCTGTCGGCGTATCGAGGTCAAGCGTTTGCCGCGTTGCAGGCATAGCTGCTCGGCAGTCGCAAGCTGGTGTTCGATGGCGTGGGGCGTAAGGATATGCACAGGCATGGGCGCTTGTTCGGATTAATTGTTATGTTATAACATCGTGGCGAGAATATAATTCCAGCCTTTCGGCGCATTATCCCTGTTTCATGTCTTGTCCTCAATTTTCCTCTGTTTCGCGCCGTCCGGTACCGCGCCGCTCTCTATTGTTGGCTTCCGCTGGCCAGCGTCTGCTGGCCGCTTTGTGTCTGGTGGCGGCCCTGTGGGCCTTGAGCTCCTGGGCCCTGGGGTGGTGGTAAGGCTATGTCCTCTACCTTGATCGAATTGGATCATGTCGCCCTGGGCTGGAAAGACAAAGTGGCCTTACGCGATATCAGTGGTCGCTTCAATCGTGGTTCGTTGACGGCTGTGGTCGGGCCGAACGGTGCAGGTAAGTCCACGCTGCTCAAAGGCCTGACCGGTCAGATCAATCCCCTCAAAGGTCGGATTGTGCTGGCCCCGTCTTTGGCCGACGAGCTGGCTTTGTTGCCGCAGATGGGGGATCTGGACAAGAGTTTTCCGATTACGGTCTACGACCTGGTGGCGATGGGGGCCTGGAAGCGCGTGGGCGCGCTGGGGGGCTTTTCCGGGCAGGAACGCGAACGCATCAGCGACGCACTGGAGCAGGTCGGGTTGGCCGACTTTGCGCGTCGCTCAATTGGCACCTTGTCAGGCGGCCAACTGCAGCGTGCCTTGTTTGCCCGCATGATCATGCATGATGCCCAGGTGCTGCTGCTGGACGAACCGTTTGCGGCAGTGGACAAGGCCACGTCCGACGAATTGATGGCCCTGATCTGTCGCTGGCACGAGCAAGGCCGTACCGTAATTGCAGTGCTGCACGATCTGGATATGGTTCGGGCGTTTTTTCCGCAGGCCGTTTTGCTGGCCGGACAGGTCGTGGCCTGGGGCGCGACGGCCTCTGTGCTGACAGCCGAGCATCTGCATCTGGCCCGACATTTGTGCGCCGGAGACTATTTATGAGCGCGTTGTGGGAATTTCTATGGGGCCCTTTTGCCGAGTTTGGCTTTATGCAGCGCGCCCTGGCCGGTTCATTCGCCTTGGCGGCTGCCGCCGGGCCTTTAGGGGTATTTTTGGTATTACGCCGTATGAGCCTGATGGGCGATGCGATGGCGCATGCCATTTTGCCGGGTGTGGCCGTCGGGTTTCTGACGGCAGGCTTGTCGCTGGGCGCGATGGCGCTGGGCGGCATGATTACCGGCATTGTCGTGGCCTTGCTGGCCGGCCTGGTGGCACGGTTGACGCCGCAGCGCGAGGATGCCAGTTTTGCGGCCTTTTATCTAGTGTCTCTGGGCCTGGGCGTGCTGCTGGTGTCGCTGCGCGGCTCCAATATGGACTTGATTCATGTGTTGTTTGGCACGGTGCTGGGCTTGGATGATGCCTCGTTGTTGCTGGTGACAGGCAGCAGTTCTGTGGCGTTGATTTTACTGGCCCTGATCTTTCGGCCTTTGGTGCTGGAATGCCTGGACCCGATTTTCCTGCGTACTCAGGGCGGGCGGGGGTCGTTGGCGCATATGGTGTTTCTGTTCATGCTGGTCATCACCTTGGTGTCGGGCTTTCAGGTGTTGGGCACGTTGATGGTGGTGGGCATCATGATGTTACCGGCGGCGTCGGCGCGTTTCTGGGTGTATTCGGTGGGTCGGCAAATGACAGTGGCCGCCGCGCTGGGCATGGTCAGCTCCTATCTGGGCCTGTTGTTTTCCTATTACTACAACGTGCCGGCATCGCCCGCCATCATTTTGGCGGCCGGGCTGTTCTATTTTCTGTCTGTCAGTGTCGGGCCGCATGGTGGCTTGGTACGCGCCTGGGTTGCGTTCCGTGCGCGACGGCGGCGCATGGCGTCTTTTCTGGAGCATGAAGCATGAGCGTTCGAGTTTTCAAGCGGTCCGGTGCTGTGTTGTCGCTAAGTCTGCTAGCGTGGGCTCTGCCGGTGCAGGCCGAGCCTTTGCGGGTTGTCAGCAGTTTTTCGATCTTGCACGATATGGTGCGCGAGATCGGCGGCGACAAGGTGGCGGCCAGCGTCATTGTGCCTGCCAATGGCGATGCGCATTCTTTTGAGCCGCGTCCCAGCGATGCCAAGACATTGGCCTCCGCTCAGTTGCTGGTCATCAACGGCCTGGATTTTGAGGCCTGGTTACCGCGCCTGCAGCAGTCGGCAGGTTACAGGGGGCCACAAGTGGTGGCTGCCCAGGGCGTCGACGCGCTAGCTTTTGCTGGGCAAGATGAACATGTCGAGCACGGGCATGGTGATTCGCATGACCACGGGCATAGCCATGATCATGGGCACGATCACGATCACGGGCACGAGTCTGCGAAGCAGGTTGTTGGCGAACCGGCGCACGAACACAGCCACGGCAGTCAAGATCCGCATGCATGGCAAAGCCCGACCCAGGCGCAGGTGTATATACGCAATATCAGTCAGGGGCTGGCAGCCGCCGATCCGGCCAATGCAGACTATTACCGCACGCGGGCGCAGGAATATGCCCAGCGCGTGCAGCAGCTAGACCAAAGCGTCAAAGCGCGCTTGCAGGCGATTCCCGTAGAGCAGCGCAAGGTAATTACGTCGCACGATGCCTTCGCTTATTTGGGTAAAGCCTACGATATCAGCTTCATCGCCCTGATGGGTGTATCCAGCCAGGCAGAACCTTCCGCGCGCGATATTGCCAAGGTCATTGAGCAGGCACGCCGTGAAAATATTCACGCTATTTTCGTGGAAAACACCGTCAATCCGCGCCTGGTCGAACAGGTCGCCCGCGAAACCGGAGCCAAAGTGGGCGGCACTTTGTATTCCGACGCTTTGGGTAAACCGGGATCGGGGGCCGATACGTACCTGGGCATGATGAAGTGGAATACGGATAAGCTAATCGAGGCCTTGCAGCCATGACTGGTGACCCAATGTACCTGGGCCGGTCGGTGGGCTTGCCCAGATCGGGGCGAATGACAGTCAGTCGGCGCAGCGAATTTGAGAGAGCGGCTGCAACGAGATAGCGTAGGCACAGAAACAGTCCTTCCCGTGCGACTGGACGTTCTGGCGACATCCTTGGGGTCAGAAAACAAAGAAAGCCTGCCGCAAGACTGCTTCGGCGAATAAGAAGGGATGGACAAAAGGTGTGGCGGTGTGTCGGCTATTCTGTGTCTTGATGGTCATTATGGAATGACCCTCTTGTACAAGGAATAGCTACTGACGCGCCAGCGTGTGCCTGTTTGCGTATCGTAGTAGCCGCCTTGCGCGGAGGAGCCTTCGTCTTCTTGTTTCCAGGTGCGTCCGCCGTCCAGGCTTAGGGCGGTCAGGTCTCGTGGCCGCAGGCCTGATTCGTCCACGCCATCGAACAATAGCGCCTGGCTGGGCGTGGTATACAGCGCATAACCGGTCACGCTCTTGTCAAAGGTCTGCAGCACATCGACCCCGTTGGTGCGTTGAATCGAGACTTGGCTCAGTCGCGGTGCGGCGTCCGGGCCGGCCAGGTAAGAGGGCAATCCTGTTTGGCTAAGGATATAGAGACGGTTTGAACCGTCGTCCGCCATGTCGGTCACGGTTTGCTCGGGTAAACGCAAGGCGAGTTTGGGGGTGTTTTCCCCCCAGCGCAGAACATGGATTTGGCTGTGGTAGCCGGTATCATCGCGCACCAGAAAGGCAAGGCGTAATGTGCCATCCTTGCCCAGGGCGACCAAGTCAAATTGCTTGCGTTTGTGGTTGGGGTCCCGTGCCTGTTCAGGGACGGAGAGCTCCGTCCAGTTCGTGCCGCCATCGGTCGTGCGCCAGATTCGGGGTCCCCAGCCGATCAGGTACCCGCGTTGCGGGTCCAGGAAGCGTAAAAAGGTAATGTTTTGGTGCTCAGGCCATTCCAGTTGCTGCCAGTCTTGGCCTTGATTGGTGGATTTGAACAGTTTGGTGATTTGAGGGGCATAGCGCACCCCTGGTTTGACGTTGTGGCGATTGGTCCAGCCTGTAGCCAAGTAGGCGGTACTCCAATCGGGGGCCAGCCACCAGTCGGCTTTTTGGGCACGTTCTTCGAATGTCCGCAAAGGATTGTCGAGTGTTCCGGCCAGAATACGTACAGAGCGACGGTTAGCGGACTCTTTGACGTCGCTCATCCATGCCTCTGTGGGCTCGGCAACATCGGGCCTGCTGCGCTCTTCTATCGGTTTAAACGTGACGATAGGCTCGGTGAGCTTCATAGAAATGACCCGGTCTCCTCGGATACGGAAGTCCCCGGGTCCATAGGGTTTATCTTCTTTCATGAATGTTGAACTGACTTTGGTCCACATAGGCTCTCCGTGCATCATGCCGACCAGTACCGCCAAGGCCGCCAGCAGATAGATGGTGTTTTTTTTACTGAGTGTAGGCATGGGTGTTTAGAACCGTAGGTGGCGGGTCAGTGACTCCAGCGTTGCGTCAATCGCATGACCCATAGCGTCTTTGGTGGTGGATTTGTTCTTTGGATCGAGTCATCCATTACTGAATCATCCGCTTGTAGAGGGAATAGCTACTGACGCGCCAGCGTGTGCCTGTTTGCGTATCGTAGTAGCCGCCTTGCGCGGAGGAGCCTTCGTCTTCTTGTTTCCAGGTGCGTCCGCCGTCCAGGCTTAGGGCGGTCAGGTCTCGTGGCCGCAGGCCTGATTCGTCCACGCCATCGAACAATAGCGCCTGGCTGGGCGTGGTATACAGCGCATAACCGGTCACGCTCTTGTCAAAGGTCTGCAGCACATCGACCCCGTTGGTGCGTTGAATCGAGACTTGGCTCAGTCGCGGTGCGGCGTCCGGGCCGGCCAGGTAAGAGGGCAATCCTGTTTGGCTAAGGATATAGAGGCGGTTTGAACCGTCGTCCGCCATATCAGTCACGGTTTGCTCGGGTAAGCGCAAGGCGAGTTTGGGGGTGTTTTCCCCCCAGCGCAGGACATGGATTTGGCTGTGGTAGCCGGTATCATCGCGCACCAGAAAGGCAAGGCGTAATGTGCCATCCTTGCCCAGGGCGACCAGATCGAACTCGGCACGCTCGTCTTGTGGATCACGTGCTTGCTCGGGAACGGGGATCTCTGTCCAGTTCGCGCCGCCATCGGTCGTACGCCAGATTCGGGGTCCCCAGCCGATCAGGTACCCGCGTTGCGGGTCCAGGAAGCGTAAAAAGGTAATGTCCTGGTGTTCAGGCCATTCCAGTTGTTGCCAGTCTTGGCCTTGATTGGTGGATTTGAATAGTTTGGTTAATTGCGGCGTATTGCGTTCGCTGGGCTTGGGCTCATCGTGGTAGTCCATCCAGCCTGTGGCTAAGTAAGCGGTACTCCAATCGGGTGCCAGCCACCAGTCGGCTTTTTGGGCACGTTCTTCGAATGTCCGCAAAGGATTGTCGAGCGCTCCGGCCAGAATACGTACAGAGCGACGGTTAGCGGACTCTTTGACGTCGCTCATCCATGCCTCTGTGGGCTCGGCAACATCGGGCCTGCTGCGCTCTTCCATCGGTTTAAACGTGACGATAGGCTCGGTGAGCTTCATAGAAATGACCCGGTCTCCTCGGATACGGAAGTCCCCGGGTCCATAGGGTTTATCTTCTTTGATGAATGTTGAACTGACTTTGGTCCACATAGGTTCTCCGTGCATCATGCCGATCAGTACAGCCAAGGCCGCCAGCAGATAGATGGTGTTTTTTTTACTGAGTGTAGGCATGGGTGTTTAGAACCGTAGGTGGCGGGTCAGTGACTCCAGCGTTGCGTCAATCGCATTGCCCATAGCGTCTTTGGTGGCATCGTATGCGTCGCCTAGCGAGTGCAGTGCGCTGTTTCCCCAGTCTTTAGCGACTTCAACGGTGGAGTCGATTGCTTGTGACCGGGTTTCCCTGTCCAGCCATTCCTCGATATTGGGCTGGCCGCCAATTTTAAGTAAATCGCTTAGTGGTAAATCGGCCAGTCCTGCGTCAAGGTAGGCTGGGACGTGGGTCTGGAAGGCGAAGCTCTTGAAGGTTTGTGGGGTCACTTCCAGTTCATATTGGGGGACTGTCATATTGACTGTGCGGTTTGGATAGCGGCGGCAGATAACTGTTATTTCGTCTCCATCCATATTGTCTTCAAGTCCTTTTTCTATGTTTTTTTGGAGCTTGTAGCGTGCGTTATCCAGCCACGTCTGACCCGCCGAACTTAGACGGGGTCTAAGCCTTTTCCCGTATGTTGAACAATAGTAATAGCCATAGCTGACGTAATAGTCCGGCGGCTGATGGCCGCAGCCGATGTGTCGGACCATGAAGTTGGCGTGGCGCGACCAGTTATCGTCGCTGTTGTTGGCGGCAATAAGCTGGTCTCTTTTTAAGAGCAGTCTTCTTGCCACGATCAGGTCGTCCCAGGGATTCCATTCGGTTGACCAGGCTTTGAAGACCTCCCACGTTGAGACTCCTGATTTGGCGACGTATTCTTCATGCAGCGGCCGGTAGTAGAACTCGCACTTGCCTAGGAGAGCATTCGCCGCAGGGGTGACGTCCTTGTTACATTGTTTGGCGTAGACCGGCGCGGGAGCGGGGCTTGAAAGAGGTAGATGAGTAGCCCGGGCTTCGCCCAGGATGGGAGCATCTGTATTCATCGTTGTTAATCCTCCATCAATTGAATGATCAGATCATCTGGCGCATCACTGATCGATAAGTCGGTTTCCCCGGCCTCGTTGGTTCGCCCTTCCATCAACGATTCGCCTTGTGGATTGGTGATTCGATACCGGGTATTGGCAATTGGTATGTCTGTGCCTGCCCAGGTCGCGACGAATCTTCTGTGGTACTGGCCGGTCTTGGGCGTTTTGGGCATTCTGGGCACCTGGGCTTGATCGCTCGACGGCCCGCCCCATTGATGAGCGGCGGACAAGAGTTGAATGTCCTTTTGAGTACCCACGGTGACGCCGTCGCCGATCTTGATATAGCTGCCATCGGCCGCGACCAACCGGATGACCGGCGCGGTGATCAACACTTCGTTTTCGTTGCTGGTCAGGGTCATGCCTTTTTGCGCATTGGCGGTCAGTGCGTCGTCCTGGGCTTGCAGCAGCACTGGACCTTCACCGGCCACCGCCTGCACCCCTGTGCCGCGTGCAAACAGCTGTATCCCCTGTCCCGCCGTGACATTGAAGCGCTGACCGCTCATCAATTGCAGGTGCTGCTGCGCCACCTGGTCGATGTTCTCGCCGGCAAAGGTCAGATGCGTTTTGGGTGTCAGGCTGATGGTTCCGGCCTGTGCGCCCAGGGTTAGCAGCGCTTGGGCGTCGGCCCTCGCATCGCTTGATGATGCTGCAGGCGGGGGTGCAGACCAATTGCGCATGGCATCGGACACATTCTGCTGCCCTTGCGTATCGGCTGCCTGCCCACCATGCTCTCCGGCATAGGAGCCCAAGGCGTGGAACAAGTTCTGACACTGCTCCAGCAGACCCAGCAATTCTTCTCGGTCCAATTGCCCGCCCTGGGCCTGGCTGCGCGCATACGTGGTCAATAACATGCCCTGCGCCGCGCGCAAGGCCATCGCCGCGTCTGTGCGCAACTCGGCCCCCACGCCGCGCTCCTGCCCTTTGCCTTGCTGGCGCGGTTGCGTCAGAAATCCTAAGTTAAGCTGGGAGTGAGCCTGTTCGCTGGCTAGCTGCGTGCTGATCTCTCCCGGCGTATCGTCAAATCGAAGCTGGTTATACGCCGAACCCTTGATTTCCTGAGTCTTGATACCCGAGAGATAGCGGTTCCCAGGCAGATTTCCGGTGTGGCTGAAGGTGGTGGGCGGATGAACACCGTTGCTGAGCACGCCCAGGATGACCAGCCGATCTGGATCGCCTCCCAGACAATCCAGTAAGACCTCCATGCCGATCCGGGGCAGAAACAAGCCGCCAAAGCCATTACCGGCCAGGCAAGACGACACGCGCAGCGGCGCACTGTCGCGGGCCGATCCGCTGACGCCAGCCCCTTGCGCGTGCGCATGGTCCGCCGCATCCAGGCCATGGATGCCCACCCGCACACGGCCTTGATCGTCGCAAAAAACCTCGTCGTCCTCGGGGCCGACAATGGTGCCTGTCAATAAATGGACCGCTGGCAAGTCTTTGCGAGGGTCGTAGGGGGGGGGGCAGGGGAGCGCCCCGGCGCACGCAGGAAAAGCGGTTCTGATAGCGTGTCGGCTCTTGCGGGCAGGCTACGGGGGCACCCCCACCCCCATCCACAGTAAGGCTTGTTTGGCCGGGCAACAGTGCCAAGGCGCGCTCGTTCAACTCCTTGGGCAGGTTGTTCCAGATCGTGTGTTCGATCGAGGTGATCATGAATTGGCGCTGTTCAGCCGGCAACTGGCTCCAGACCGCTCCATCATCCAAGAGAATCCAGGCCCCGACGGCCAGATCGCGCACGGCACTGATGCCGTCATAGCGCTGTGCCTGGGCCTGATGCGCCAAGACCCTGGCTACCGTAAGCCGGTCATGGTCATTCCATGAGTCGCCTGCGTGGGGAATGTCGATGGCTACGTCGGTTAGCAGTTGGGCAAGATCATTGCCATGTGCTCCCTGTTCCAGGTTAACCGGAACAAAAGACTCATCCATGCGGGCTTTTTTATAGTCCCAGGACGGTCGGCCGGCCGCGCCCGGCACTAAGTGTTGATGCAAAGCGAAGTGAGTAATGGCATCACGCTCTTCTACCGCTGCATTGCGTGAATGCAGGCGTACCGTCCCGGCCGGTGCCTGGGGCAGGCACATGGGATCGTCGCAACATACCAGCGTGTGCACCGGCGTATCGTCTTCCCGTGGGCTTCCGGTCTGGGCCTGCCCAGGACGAACGAACGCGGTGATGCCGTCACGCCGCAACAGACGCCGCACGAAAGCAGCATCCGATTCGTTGACCTGACGGGTCAGTTCCCGTGCAGGGTAGCGTTCCGCGTGCAAGCCGCTGATATCGAACTCAAAGGCCGCCGCCAGCGTTGCGCTGCGTTGACGCCATTCAGAGAACAACACATTCAGGATTTCCACGACGTTCAGTTGCCGGAATATCCGTGAATTGGTTCGATGTTCCATTAAAGACAAGGCATCGCAAATCGTCAGGCGGTAGACGCATAACTCGCCGTCGCTCTGTCCGATTTCGACATCGCGCACGATAGCGCTGATGGCATGCTCACGCCCTTGATCCGTGACCAGTCGGACCGAGACCGGCACGCCCAAAAAAAGACGCGGCGACAGATCGCGGCGGGCAGACAGGCACGTCAATTCGCCCTGGATGCCGGTCATCAGGCTTTCGTGAATGCGTGCATGCTGCACAGCCAGAAAGCGTCCCAGCACATCCTGCGCCGGTCCGAAGGACAGTGTGACGGGACGCCGTTCCCACTGCAGGGCACCCTGTGCAAAACGATCGATGGTTTCCAAGAACGACACTGGCATTACCTCTCTATCAGGCCTGTGCGATGCGACAGCCACGGCGAGCTTCGGTAGAAAAGCCGGTTGCCGATGATGAGCAGAAAAGTACCGGTTTTTTCAACGCCGAATTAGATTTTTAAAGCCGTATGTTTGGGAGTTGAATGGAAGCTAATTTTTGGCAACGTATGGTAAGCCATTTTCTAGCGGAATTGAATAGTAATTATTTATTGAGCTAGATTTAGTTCTTTTTTTGTGTGTCTGTGAGTTTTTTGTGGGGTGGTTTAGTAAAGTAAATATTATTAAAAACAAGGTGTTAATTGGTTTTTTGGTTTATTTTGTTTATAAATAAAGTTTAATTTTATTTTTGAAACTAGTTATTTCAATTTCGACTATTTTATTTAGGTGGATATAATAAATAGCCTTATTATTATTTTATTTAAAGGGCTGGGTCGATTGATGGCTTTCTGTGAAGACGGCCGCTTTAGTGGTGGGATGTCCAAGGCACTGTAAGAACGGTCGTTTCATCCGCTTGCGGATTTTTCTGATGCAGGGTTGGCAAGCGTTCGGGGAGGCCCGATTAGAAAGATCCTATTGCTGCCCGGTTGTGCAGGGGCCTGGCCCTACGTCAGGGCGAAGGTTTCTTTGCCTGTTTTTGATCTTCGTCTTGATTGTTATGCTTGCGGCGCGCCCGAGGATGGGCCTGGTCGTAGGCTTGGGCCAGATGCTGAAAGTCCAGCCGTGTGTAGATCTGAGTGGTAGAAATGTTGGCGTGGCCCAGCAACTCCTGCACGGCGCGTAGATCCTGGGCCGATTGCAGCAGGTGGCTGGCAAAACTGTGGCGCAGGCTGTGCGGATGCACGTGCATGGGCAGGCCGCTGGTTTGCGCGTATTTTTCCAGTTGCTGCTGGACGATGCGCGGATGGATGCGTGCGCCGCGCGCGCCCAGGAACAGGGCGGCTCGGGCGTCAGTGTCGCGTGCCTGTGCGGCGAGTTCCCCCCGTTTTTCCAGCCAGTGTTGCAGCGCCAGCAGCGCCTTTTCTCCGACAGGTAGGCGGCGCTGTTTTTCGCCTTTGCCCGTAACCAGCACTTCACGGTCGTTCAGCAGCAGCCAGCTTTGCGACTGATAATTGCCGTCCTGGTGGTAGTGCGTGTCCAGGCTGACCAGTTCGGACAGGCGCAGGCCACTGGAGTAGAACAGCTCGAACATGGCCTGATCGCGCCGGGCAATCGGATCGTCCTGTACCGGCAGGGCGGGGCGGTCCAGCAACTGCTGGGTCTGATCGACTGACAGCGCTTTGGGTAAGGGGCGGCCTGCCTTTGGGGCGCGCAGTCCCGCTGCTGGATTGCGTGGCCAGCCTTGTTGACGGGTCTGCCATTGATAATAGCCGCGCCAGGTAGCCAGGATACGGGCCAGGCTGCGCGGGGCAAGCCCTTGGGCATGCAGGCGGGCGACGCCTTGCCGTAGTTCGGTTTCGTTCAGGCTGTCGGGATCGCGTTGCGGGAACTGGGCCAGCAGATGCGCCAGGTCGCGGCGGTACGCCTGTACTGTGTGATCCGAATAGCGTTTTTCCAGCGCCAGCAGATGTAGCCAGCGTTGCATGGGCTCGGTGATCAGGCCGTGCATCCGGGTTCGGGCGCAATGGCGTGTGCCTGCAGGCGGCTTAGGGCGGCACTGCTCAGTTCGCCGATGCCTTCCAGGAAATCGGTGCCCATGTCCGATGTAAAACGGTCGGCCTCGGGGGAGCCCAGCACCAGCAGGCCAAAGAGTTGTTCGTCCCCGGCTTGCTTGAGGGGAATGATGGCAACGGACAGGGCATCCTGTTGCAGTTCGGCCAGGAAAGCCTCGTCGCGGCGTTGTCCGCAATACGGGGCTGGCAATGTGTGCCCCCAGCCAGCGATGGCGTCATCGGCCAGGATTTCGTCGGGATTCCAGAGGTGCAGGCGCACGACCGGCATTTCGAAAATGTTTTCCAGGCTGCGGCAGATCAGGTCGGGCAGGGTGTTCGGGTCGGACGCGGCCAGCATCTGGCAGTTCCACTGGTGCAGCAGGCGCGAGATTTTTTCGTTGCCGCGCGCATTGGCAACCAGGGTGGCCAGTTGCCGCTCGGTTTTCTTGCCTCTGTCGCGCAGCAGCAGGATCTGGCGTTCGCCCAAGGAAATAGCGCGACTTTGGTGCGGATGCGGCACCATCAGATTGGCAAATAAATCGGCGTGGGCGTCGAAGAAATCAGGATTGGCTTTCAGGAACTGGGCCACATCCACGGCGCTAAGGCTGGGGGTATCCATTCTAGAAGGTTTCCTTTTTGGCTAAGGACGCGCAGAGCGCGACAATGTCGACTTGACCGTTAAAGACGGTTTGGGCTGGGCCGCTCATGCGCAATTGCTGCCCGTCCCACTGAATGCGCAAAGCACCTCCACGAGTATCCACGACAACCGGACTCTGGAGCAATCCCCGCCGTATGCCGGCTACGACAGCGGCGCAAGCACCGGTTCCGCACGCCAGCGTCTCGCCCGCGCCGCGTTCGTACACGCGCAGGCGAATGTGGTGGGGGTCCAGCACCTGCATGAATCCGGCGTTGACCTTGCGGGCAAAGCGCGCATGCGACTCGATAAAAGGCCCGACGGTCTGTACGGGGGCTGTCTGCACATCGTCCACCACCTGGACTGCGTGCGGGTTGGAAATGGACACCAGCGACAGCGCCACAGGCTGCTCCTGGCCGGGCACGGGCAGCAGCCACAGGGTGTCCTGGCCTTGGGCGGTCTGCTCCAGTCCCTGAGTGTCGAAATGAACATCGGCAGGGGCAAAGCGCGTCATGCCCATGCTGACTTCCACGCTTTGATCGGGGGCTTCGTTCAGGGAAAGAATGCCGGTGCGTATTTGCGCCCGCAGCGGATTGGCGTGCGACAGACCTTGTTCGTGTACGAAGCGTACAAAGCAGCGCGCCCCGTTGCCGCAATGCTCTACTTCGCTGCCGTCGGCATTGAAGATACGGTATCGGAAATCGGCTTGGTCTGTGTCGGCGGGTTCGACCAGCAAGATTTGGTCGGCACCAATACCAAAATGGCGGTCGGCCAGGGCGCGCGCTCGCTCGGGGGTCAGAGCTATGGGTTGGGTGACGCCATCGAGCACGACGAAATCGTTGCCCGCGCCGTGCATCTTGCTAAAACGCCATAGAGACGCGTCTGGGGAGGATGGGGCGGTGTGGCTCATGGGTGTACTCAGTAAATGCGTGCTTGCCCTTCGGGCCGGGTTTTAAAGCGCCGATGTACCCAATAATACTGCGTGGGGTCCTGACGCACGTATTTTTCGATCAGGGCGTTCATGCGTGCGGTGGCCTCTTCCAGCGAGTCCTGGCCGGGGAAGTCGGCCATCGGTTCCAGCACTTGTATTTGGTAATGGCCGCTCTGGGCATTGAGCCGGGAGATAACGGGAATGACCACGGCATCCTGGTTGCGGGCGATCTGCGCCGTGGTCAGCAAGGTGGCCGCCGGCACATTGAAGAACGGCACGAACGCGGCTCCCTTGATGCCGAAGTCCATGTCTGGCAAGTAATAAATGGGTTGGCCTTTCTGCAAAGCGCGCATCAGGCCGCGTATGCCGTCTTTGCGTGAAATAAGGGGAGCCGTGGAAAAGCGGCTGCGTCCTTCAAGCATCAGCTTGTCTACACTGGGATCGCGTTGGGGGGTGTAAAAGGCCACCAGCGGCGAGATCGACATCGACAGGCGTGTTCCGGCGGCATCCATGCCCAGAAAGTGGGGTACCAGCAACATGACACGCCGGCCTTGCTCCAGGGCGTGGGTAATGTATTCTTCGCCTGTCAGCTCCAGGGTGTTGAGGATGGTGCTGGGCAGCCCGAACCAGAGCAGGCCACGGTCCAGATAGGATTGGGCCAGTAGGCGAAAGTGTTGCCGCTCCCAGGCGCGACGGGTGCTTTCGGATTCGTCGGGAAAACACAACGCCAGATTGGTGCGTACGATATGGCGGCGACGGCTTGCCAGCTTGTGGGTCAGCCAGCCTAAGACGGCTCCCCAGCGTTGGCGCCGGCGCACCGAGATCCGTCCGAAATACGTGAAGATGGACTTGAGCAGCGGATAGGAATTGAAACTCATGGCGTCGGATCGCTAGGAATGGGAGGGGCGTCGTGCGGAACTTTGTAACGGTTGTAGCCCCACAGATACTGCTCGGGGAAACGCCGTATCAGGGTTTCCATCGATTGGTTGATCAGGGTGGACAAGGCGATCGGGTCCTGGGGCAGCGGTTCGGGCAGGCGCAAGGTGTGGATATGCCAGCCACGGCCCTTGGGCAGGCGTTCGGCGGCGGTGACGATGACCGGCACATCGGACTGGCGGGCCAGTTTGCCGGCCAGCGTCATGGTCAGAGCAGGGCGGCCGAAAAACGGAGCCCATACGCCATCGCCGCCGCTGGGCACCTGATCGGGCAGCATGCCCACGGACTGGCCTTGGCGAAAGGCGCGTACGAACTCGCGCACGCCTTTCATATTGGCGGGCACGGCGTGCAAGCCCGGCAGCTCGCGCGCCTGCACCATTAATGGCTCCAGTGCAGCCTGTCGAGGCGGGCGGAACATAACGGTCAGCGGGCCCAGACCCACCAGGTAGCGGGCGGTAATCTCGAAACAGCCCAGATGCGGGGTCAGATAAAGCACGCCCCGGCCTTCGGCGTGGGTGGCGCGCAGCAGCGCCACATCGTCCACGGTGCAGCGTGCCAGGCAGGCTTGCGGATGCAGCCAGACGCGCGGGGTCTCCAGAATCATGGCCCCGGTCTGCCCGGCGGCCCGGCGAAAAAAAGCCGGGTCATCGTAGCCGGCCTGGCGGCAGTTGGCTTGCAGGCGGCGGCGATAACGCCCAGGAAAGGCATAGACCAGACGCCCTATTGCCTGGCCCAGCAGGTGCAGGGCAGGAAGGGGCAGGCGAGCCGCCAGACGCAAGAGAGCCGCTAACATGGGCCGGACAGTCCTATGAAAAGTAGGTTTTGCTGAAACAATTGTGTATTTTCGCTTAAAATAGATTGTATCGCTGAGTTAAACGACAACTTGCGGAGCGATAGACCGGCCTAGCCGGTCACACAATACACCGCTAAAGCGTCGCGCCCCGTCTATCGTATCCACATCGTTGGCTTCGAGGTGCAACGCAGTTTGTTCAACCTCGTGCTGTAGATCAGCACCTAGCCAAGGAAGCACCGCTGTGGATAACAACGATTTCCTCTTTACCTCCGAATCCGTCTCCGAAGGCCACCCCGACAAGGTCGCGGACCAGATTTCCGACGCCATCCTGGACGCTATTTTCGAACAGGACCCGCAGGCCCGCGTTGCCGCTGAAACCCTGTGCAATACGGGTCTGGTCGTGTTGGCCGGCGAAATCACGACACATGCCAACGTGGACTACATCCAGGTGGCGCGCGATACCATCAAGCGCATCGGCTACGACAACGGCGACTACGGTATCGATTACAAGTCGTGCGCCGTGCTGGTGGCCTACGACAAACAGTCGCCCGACATCGCCCAGGGCGTGGACCGCAGCCCCGAAGAAATCTTGAATCAAGGCGCAGGCGACCAGGGCCTGATGTTCGGTTACGCGTGCGACGAAACCCCCGACCTGATGCCGGCTCCTATCTGGTATGCCCACCGTCTGGTGCAGCGTCAGAGCGAACTGCGTAAGGATGGCCGTCTGGCCTGGCTGCGTCCGGATGCCAAGTCCCAAGTCACCTTCCGCTATGTGGACGGCCGCCCCGTGGAGGTCGATACGGTCGTGCTGTCTACCCAACACGCACCGGATATTTCGCAGGAAGACATCCGCGAAGCCGTCATCGAGCATATCATCCGCCCTTGCATCCCCGAAGACCTGCTGTCAGACACGACGCGCTTTCTGGTCAATCCCACCGGCAAGTTCGTTATTGGCGGCCCGCAGGGCGATTGCGGCCTGACCGGACGCAAGATCATCGTGGATACCTACGGTGGCGCATGCCCGCACGGCGGCGGCGCGTTTTCGGGCAAGGACCCCTCCAAGGTGGATCGTTCGGCCGCTTACGCCGCACGCTACGTGGCCAAGAATATCGTGGCCGCCGGGTTGGCGCGTCAGTGCCAAGTGCAGTTGAGCTATGCGATCGGTGTGGCCGAGCCCATCAACATCACCATTTACACCGAAGGCACAGGCGTAGTGTCCGATACTGAACTGGCCAAGCTGGTGCGCGCCCATTTCGACCTGCGTCCGCGCGGCATCATCGAAATGCTGGATCTGCAGCGCCCCATCTACACCAAGACCGCTGCCTACGGTCACTTTGGCCGCAGCGAACCCGAGTTCAGTTGGGAAGCCACCGACAAGGCCCAGGCCCTGCGCCACGCGATCTAAGGCCTTGCCTTTGCAGTGCAAAAAAGCCAGTCAGGCGATTCTGACTGGCTTTTTTGTGGGTTTTTGCATGTTTTCGCTGGAGTTCGGCTTGTACGATCCTACTTGCTGGCTTTGGGGCCCATGACCGCGCTGGGCGATCTGCACAGTGATAAAGGGTGTTTTGTGTGCTGGCCGCTTCCCAAGTGTGCCTAAACGGGTACAATGTCCGGCATTATTGCCATGCCCGAGGAGCGTTGCGACAAGACCTGCGTCTTGCCAGGCTCGGATCATGGATGGGTGCTTTGCCGCCCTAACGAACGACGCTCGCCACGACCTGCACGACAGGCTGATGGCGAGGAGCATCGCTCGCGTCGCAGTCTGCGTGCCGTACTACGGAGCCTAACTGTGACTTTCTCTGATTACAAAATCGCCGATATCTCCCTGGCCGACTGGGGCCGCCGCGAATTGGCCATTGCCGAAACCGAAATGCCCGGCTTGATGGCGACCCGCGAAGAATTCGCCGCTGCCCAGCCCCTGAAAGGCGCGCGCATTGCGGGCAGTCTGCACATGACCATCCAGACCGGTGTTCTGATCGAAACGCTCAAGGCACTGGGTGCCGAGGTGCGCTGGGCATCGTGCAATATTTTCTCCACTCAGGACCACGCCGCTGCGGCTATTGCCGCCACTGGCACGCCCGTGTTCGCCGTCAAAGGCGAATCGTTGGAAGAATACTGGCAGTACACCCACGAAATTTTTAATTGGCCCGGTGAACAGGCCAATATGATTCTGGACGACGGCGGCGATGCCACGCTGTTGCTGCACCTGGGCGCGCGCGCCGAACAAGACCTGTCTGTGTTGGACAAGCCCGGCAGCGAAGAAGAGCGCGTGCTGTTTGCCGCCATCCGCGCTCGTCTGGAAACCGACAAGACCTGGTATTCCACCCGTCTGGCCCAGATCCAGGGCGTGACCGAAGAAACCACTACTGGCGTACATCGTCTGTATCAGATGTCCCAGAAGGGCGAACTGGCCTTCCCTGCCATCAACGTCAACGATTCGGTCACCAAGTCCAAGTTCGACAACCTGTACGGTTGCCGCGAATCGCTGGTGGACGGCATCAAGCGCGCCACCGACGTGATGGTGGCCGGCAAAATCGCCGTGGTGGCTGGTTTCGGCGATGTGGGCAAGGGCTGCGCCCAAGCTTTGGCGGCTCTGCGCGCCCAAGTGTGGGTGACCGAGATCGATCCGATCTGCGCCTTGCAGGCGTCGATGGAAGGCTACCGCGTGGTCACGATGGAAGAGGCCGCCGATAAGGCCGACATTTTCGTGACCGCCACCGGCAACTACCATGTCATCAACCGTTCCCACATGGAACGCATGAAAGACCAGGCCATTGTGTGCAACATCGGTCACTTCGACAACGAAATCGACGTGGCCTCGGTGGAAGACTTGCAGTGGGAAGAAATCAAGCCCCAGGTCGATCACATCATTTTCCCGGACGGCAAGCGCATCATCCTGCTGGCACAGGGCCGACTGGTGAACCTGGGTTGCGCCACCGGCCACCCTTCGTTCGTGATGTCGGCGTCCTTTACCAACCAGACCATTGCACAGATCGAGCTGTTCACGCGCGGTGATGCCTACGAAACGGGTAAAGTATATGTACTGCCTAAGCATCTGGACGAAAAAGTGGCCCGTCTGCATCTCAAGAAATTGGGTGTGAACCTGACCACCTTGTCCAAGGAACAGGCAGATTACATCAGCGTGCCGGTGCAGGGCCCCTTCAAACCTGAGCACTACCGCTATTAAGCCTACGCCCGAGCGTCTTCGGACGCTGCTTTTTGGAGTCCTATCATGACCTTGCTACTTGTCTGGATCCTGAACGCCGTCGCCTTGCTGGTTGTCGCTTATATCCTGCCAGGCATTACAGTGGCGTCTTTCGGGTCGGCGTTGATCGCCGCGCTGGTGTTGGGCCTGCTCAACACCTTGGTCAAGCCCGTACTGGTGTTGTTGACGCTGCCTATTACCCTTGTGACTTTGGGCTTGTTTTTGCTGGTGCTCAATGCGCTGATGTTCTGGTGGGCAGGCTCGATCCTTAAAGGCTTTCAGGTTGAAGGGTTCTGGTGGGCGGTCATAGGGGCCATTGTCTACAGCCTGGTTGCCGGGCTGCTGTCTGGACTGTTGATTAAATGACAAACAAGCAAACGCTAAGCCTCGAATTTTTCCCGCCGCGTGACATCGCGGCTCAGGAAAAACTGGTGCGCTCGGCCAAAACCCTGATGGGTCTGAATCCGGCCTACGTCAGCGTCACGTTCGGCGCAGGCGGTTCAACGCGGGCCGGTACAGTAGGTGCAGTGGAGTTGTTGCAGAAGCTGGGCTTTGATGTGGCTCCGCACCTTTCCTGCGTCGGTGCCAATCGTGAGCAGCTAGGGGGCCTGCTGGACAGTTATCGTCAGCAGGGCGTCAAGCG
Source organism: Alcaligenes sp. SDU_A2 (assembly GCF_038237375.1). Lineage (NCBI taxonomy): Bacteria > Pseudomonadati > Pseudomonadota > Betaproteobacteria > Burkholderiales > Alcaligenaceae > Alcaligenes > Alcaligenes sp. SDU_A2. Next base: position 698,707 of record NZ_CP151273.1, read on the forward strand.
CATTGTCGCGCTGCGCGGCGACTTGCCTTCGGGCATGGGCGGCGGTGCTGGCGAATTGCGCTATGCCAGCGATCTGGTGGCCTTCATCCGCGAACGCTATGGCGATTATTTCCATGTGGAAGTGGCCGCCTATCCCGAAATGCATCCCCAGGCCACCGGTTTCGAGGATGATCTGGCGCATTTCGTGGCCAAGGTAAAGGCGGGGGCTCATGGGGCGATCACCCAGTACTTCTTCAACCCGGATGCATACTTCAGCTTTGTGGAGCGTGCCCAGGCCAAGGGAGTCACGGTGCCCATCATTCCCGGCATCATGCCCATCACCAATTCGGCCCAGTTGCTGCGTTTTTCCACTATGTGCGGCGCGGAAGTGCCGCGCTGGATACGTTTGCGTCTGGCCGATTTCGGCGATGATCGTGCATCGATTCGCGCCTTTGGTTTGGATGTGGTGTCGCGCCTGTGTCAGGACTTGCTGGACGGCGGTGCGCCCGGCTTGCATATGTATACCCTGAATGGGGCGGATGCCAGTATGGCGATTTTGCCGAGCTTGAACTGGCGCTGATCCGTCAGGCTGTACAGAAAAAAAAATCCGCCGGGCGCATGTCCGGCGGATTTTTTTATGGCTGACCTGTGCGCCCCAGACGGCATTGGGCGTGTAACGGATGGAGAAGCGCAGTCAGGCTTGGGCCAATTGTGAAACCCGCAGCCTATGCGGTTTACAGCTCCGGTGCCGGCACGGCCCAGCCTTTGTCGGTCAGGATGGTGTCCAGGCGCTGGTCGTGGGCGGCTGGCTGGTAGGCCATGCCGGACAGATCGCCGACCGCCCAGGCGATACCCACGCTGGTGAAGGCGTGGTTTTGCTGTTTTAACGCTGCTAACGTGCGGTCGTAGTATCCTTTCCCGTAACCGATGCGGTCGCCTTGACGAGTGTAGCCCAGCGTGGGCACCAGCACGATGTCGGGCAGCGGAGCTTTGCGCGATATGGGGATTTCAATACCGTAGCGGCCTGGCTCCATAGGGGTTTCCGGTGTCCATTCGTAGAAGGCCAGCGGTGCATCGGCCTGTTCGACCACGGGCAGGCAAACATTCAGGCCTTCTTCCTCTACCCATTGGGTCAGCAGGGGGCGCAGGTCCGGTTCGCCTTGGGTCGGCCAAAAAGCGGCGATGGTGCGGGGCTCGGGACGGCCTTGTTCGCGCAGGCGGCTGCGATTGCTCGCCAGCCAGGTAAACAGCCGGCCACGGATCAGCAAGCCTCCGCGATTGGTGTCTATGGAGGCTTGCCCCGCACGCAGGTCTTTTAGTCGCGTGCGCAGGTCGACTGCGTTATGCTCTACGTTCTGAATCATGGGTGATTTTTTAAAGGCCGTCACAATGGGTATCAACCAGCTAAAGTACCAGAAAACACGTGGCTGGGGCACGCCGCCTGCTTTCCAGCGCCCTTCATTGAGCGCTTTGCTGGTCTTGGCTGCCGGCCTGGCAGGCTGTGCGGGGGCGGAAGCGCCCAGGGCCCAGGCCAGCACGCCGGCACCATCGGTGGCGGCCGCGGCTCCGCTTGCACATGTGGCGCAGACACCGAAAGAAGCGGCGCGTCGCTGGGATCGCTTGCCGCCGGTGCCGCCTGTGGCGCGCCAGGCTCTGATTGATGCCCGCGATGCCGTCAATGCCAAGCGTTGGAGTGCCCTGGATGCGCTTGCTCCGGTGGCGGCGGCCGATCCCGTCTTGGGTTCGTATGCAGAATATTGGCGTTTGCGTCGAATTTTGCAGGACGACGCCCAACCCGTACCCGATGCCCAGGTGCGCCTGTTTCTAGCCAGCAATCAGGACGAGTATCTGGCCAATCGCTTGAAGTCGGACTGGATCGTGGCGGCCGCCCGCGCCGGCAATTATCAGTTGGTGCGTGATTTATGGCCCGTGCAGGCACCGAATTCCATGGTCAAGTGTTCGGTGGCTTTGGCCCAGAACGTGGCTGGCGAACGCGTGAATGTGGCCGACGTGCTGGATTCGTTCTCGCCCAGTCGCGCGTGCTGGTCGGCGCTGGATCAGTTGTACGCCCGCAAAGTCGTGTCGGCCGCTCAGGTGCGCGGCTTGATGCGCGAGGCGCTGGAAAACGGCAAGCCTGAACAGGCCCGCCGCTTGGCGGCTATCGTTTTTACTGCGCCGCAAATGAAAGACTACACCGCCCTGATGGCTGCCCCGCAAAAGTGGCTGGACCAGCAGGCGGGGCGCAGCAATGTCAATCCGGAACTGGTGGCCTTGGCGTTGTCGCGTCTGGCCCGTGGCGACCGTGCCAAAGCCGCTGCGTATATCGATCGGACCTGGGCGGGCAAGATCCCCCAGGAAAATCTGAACTGGGTCTGGGGGCAGTTTGGTCTGGTCAGCGCCTTGCGCGTAGAAAACGATGCTGCGCAGTGGTATCGCCGCTCGGGCCGCACACCCATGACCGATTACAACCATGCCTGGCAGGTCCGCGCCGAATTGCGGCAGGCCGACATTAATTGGAAGCAAGTGGCTGCCGCCATCAACAAGATGGGACCGGCTCAACGTGCCGAGCCGGTGTGGGTGTATTGGCATGCCCGCGCCCAACAGGCTTTGGGTCATAAGGAACAGGCGCGCGCCGAATTTCAGTCCATCGTGGGCGACCTGAATTTCTATGGGCAGTTGGCCACTGAAGAACTAGGCCTGACCCTGGCCTTGCCGCCACAACCGGCACCACTGACGCCGCAGGATATGCAGGACGCGCGTACCAATGCCGGTTTGCTGCGGGCCGTGGAACTGTTCAAGCTGGGCTGGCGGCCCGAAGCCGTGCCCGAATGGAATTTTGCCTTGCGCGGCATGAGCGACCGCCAATTGCGTGCCGCTGCCGAGTTCGCCCGCGAGCAGCATATTTACGATCGGGTGGTCAATACATCTTTGCTGACCAAGAACGAGATCGACTTCAGCCAGCGCTTTATTGCGCCCTTCGAGGGCCGAGTCACGCAGCAGGCCCAGTCCATCAATCTGGACCCAGCCTGGGTCTATGGGCTGATCCGCCAGGAGTCGCGCTTTATTACCGATGCGCGCTCGGGCGTGGGGGCGTCGGGCCTGATGCAGTTGATGCCGGCCACGGCCCGTTGGGTCGCCAAGAAGATCGATATGGCGGACTTCTCGCCGTCGCGCGTGAACGAGTTCGAAGTCAACACGGTGTTGGGCACCAATTACCTGAATATGGTGCTGGGTCAGTTGGGCGGTTCGCAGGTACTGGCCTCGGCCGGTTACAACGCAGGCCCAGGGCGTCCTATTCAGTGGCGTTCGCGCCTGAACGGTACAGTGGAAGGCGCCATTTTTGCCGAGACCATTCCGTTTACGGAAACGCGTCTGTATGTCAAAAACGTATTGTCCAATGCCACGTACTATTCCATGCTGTTCAGTGGTCAACCACAGTCGCTGAAGCAGCGCCTGGGTTCCATCGGCCCCAGTGGCGTTACGACTACGGCGCTACCCTAATGGTCGATGTTGTGCTGGATGCGCGTCGGCAGGCGGCCTTGGCCGCCATTATGGGGCATCCCGACCCGGTGCTGGACGGATTGGACGTGTATGTCGTGGGGGGGGCGGTGCGCGATGCGCTCCTGGATTTGCCGGCCGGCGACCGGGACTGGGTGGTAGTCGGTGCGCGTCCCGAAGACTTGGCGGCGCGGGGCTTTGTGCCGGTGGGTGGGGATTTTCCTGTTTTCCTGAATCCGCGCACCAAAGAAGAGTTCGCTCTGGCCCGTACAGAGCGTAAGTCCGGCCGGGGCTATAAAGGCTTTACTTTTTATACCGGCACCGACGTCACACTGGCCGACGATCTGCAACGGCGGGATCTGACCATCAATGCAATGGCGGTGGACAGGCAAGGATGCTTGCACGATCCCCTGAATGGTTTGGCAGACCTGCAGGCGCGGTTGTTGCGGCATGTGGGCACGGCGTTCAGCGAAGACCCTGTTCGCTTGTTGCGGCTGGCACGTTTTGCCGCCCGTTTCACGCAGTTTCAGGTGGCCGATGACACCTGGGCGCTGGCGCGCGCGCTGGTCGAACAGGGCGAGGTCGATGAACTGGTGCCCGAACGTGTTTACATGGAATTGGTCAAGGGCCTGGCGGCGGCGCGTCCGGCCCGTATGTTCGAGATATTGCGGGAAGTGGGCGCGCTGGCGCGAGTCATGCCGGGCCTGACCTATACCGATGCTATCGGCGAACGCGTGCAGACCGCCTGTGATCGCGGCCTGCCCTTACCGGGGCGCTTTGCCGTCTTATGCCATCTTTCGCGCAAACCGGCCGATGTAGCCGAACAGATCCGTGCGCCTTCCGAATGGAGAGATCAGGCTCGTTTGTTGCCTTTGCTGCTGGATAGCGTGGCTTTGCCGAACCCGCGTGCCCAGGTCGAACCGGCTCTGGCCTTGATGGAACAACTTGATGCCTTGCGTAAACCAGCACGCTTTGCCGAACTGTTGGCCGCTGCTGCGTGCTTGCAGGAGGTGCCGGTGGACGATTGGGAATATCTGCGCCACGTAATGGCGGCCGTGGATGCCGGGGCTGTCGCCGCGCAGTATAAGAGCGATCCTTCACAGATCCGCGACGCCGTACGGGCGGCGCGGCTGCAGGCGATGCATAGCGCGGCTTGAAGCTGTTTTGGGGCCTCTGTCGCCAAGGTAGCCTGCTTTGGCAGGGGCAATGGCGCAGTCTAGCTTTTAATGGTTGAGCAGCGATGAAGCTATATACCTATCCAAAAAGTAGGTCTTTCAGGGTTGTGTGGCTCTTGGAAGAAATGGGGATGCATTATGAAACGGTCAAGGTTGATATTTTCGACCCGGATTCGTGCATCAAGACCTTGCATCCAAGGGGCCAGGTTCCATTTCTGGTCGACGGTGATGTGTCTGTGGCAGAGACCTTGGCCATCTGCCTGTATATCGTCGAAAAGCAGGCTCCCACGTTACTGTATCCGGTTGATGCCGTACAGCGGGCAGCAGTTCATAGCTGCTTGAGTTATACGCTGACCGATCTGGAGTCGCCGGTGTGGAATTTGCTCAAACAGCAGGTTTTCGTGCCGCAGGACAAAAGAAACCCAGGCTTGATTGCGTATTCGCAGCAGGAAGCCAATAAAGCGGTCGGGCAGGTCACGCTGCCCGATAGTAGCGAATGGATCGCAGGTCCACACTTTACGCTGGCCGATATTTTCATGACGCATACTTTGTTATGGGCCAAAGCGTGCGGTATTGCGATTCGCCCTGATATGGCCGACTACTTGGACAGGGCCATGAGCCGTCCTGCCTATCTGCGCGCGCAGGACAGAAACAATCAATAAGCAGGTGCCTGTCGTGGGCGTCAAACGCCCACTTACAGCCTGTCGCGCCGGTCGCCGCTCAGGGTGCCTAGCAGCGGCGTCGTCATATGGCGGCCTACCAGCAGCACTTTGAACAGTTCGCCCATTTCGGCTTCGGACAAGAGCTTGTTGGCCGAGGACATGGTGTGTGCCCACTGCTGCTGGACAGCGGGCGTATTATCGGCGGGCGGACTGGCCAGATAATTCGCAATGCCGCAGTTCATCAAAAAGCGTGCCTGTGTGGTGTAGCCCAGCACATCCAACCCGCCTTCCAGCGCAGCATCGGCCATCGCGGTAAAGTCCACGTGCGTGGTGATGTCCTGCAGGCCCGCCAATACCAGTGGTTGCGCATGCGCCAGGTGGCGAAAGTGGCACATCAGCGTGCCTTGATCCCGCTGCGGGTGATAGTACTCGTGGCGGGGGAAGCCATAGTCCACCAGAATGGCTGCACCCCTGCTTAGCCAGGTTCCCATGCTGCGCATCCAGGCTTCAGCCTGCAGATTGATTTCCGATAGATAGAAGGGTTGGGGCTCCAGCCGTTCGGCCACCAGAAGCGCCAGATGCTCCGGTGCCGGACGGGTCGCCAGATAGAAGGGGGCGGGCAGGCCGCGTGCCGTTGTCTGGTCGGCGGCAATCACGCCGACTTCCAGCACCTGGCCATCCTGGCCGAAGGTAAACAGGCTGGCCGGCATGGCGTCCAGCACCTCGTTGGCGATGACACAGCCTTTGAAGTCGTCCGGCGTGCGGTCCAGCCATTGGATGTGCGCGCGTAGCGGAGCCAGACGCTGCTGCTGGCGTTCGCGCAAGTCTGGCGAGACTTCCAGAATAGAGTATTCCGGCTCGATGCCTTGCTGGCGCAGCTCGGTAATCAGTGCCTGGGCCAATGCGCCGCTGCCAGCGCCAAATTCCAGAATGGCAACCGACTGGCTGTCGTGCAGGATCTGGGATACCTGACGACTGAGTGTTTGGGCGAATAGGGACGACAGTTCCGGGGCCGTCGTAAAGTCGCCGGTTGGCAGATTGCTGCCGAACTTGGTGCTGCCGCCGGTGTAGTAGCCCAGCTCGGGCGCGTACAGGGCCTGATGCATCCATTGGTCGAAAGGCAGGAAACCGCCGGCGCGTTCGATATGACCCAGCAACGCGGCGTTGACCTGATCCAGGTGCGTCTTGAGCTCGTCCGACAGAGGCGGCAGGCCGTGTGGCAGGGCAGGGGCGGACAATACATTCATGGCGTCAGTCGGGGGTGTCGTTGGGGGGCGTGCGGACATCGGCGTTGCCTGTGTCCCGGTCACGGGACAGTTGCTGCAAGGTGCGCACCATGCCCACCAGCATGCTGATCAGGATGGATGCCGAGGCGGCCAGGATGAAATTGCCGAAAATAATCCACAGGGGCAAGCAAAGCACGGCCATCAGCAGCACGGGTTTGCGCAGCAAGGTATTCATACGCCGTTGGAAAAGAAGATAGGAATGGCCACGATTGTAGCCCAGGCAGGATCGTATTCCGATCATAGGGGAGGCTGGGCTACCATGAGCGTTTTATCCGGTTGCAGAGGAATCAGGACAATGAAAGACACAGGACAGCCCAGCGAGTGGATGCGTAAATGGGCCCATCTGGCCGCCAATCCCGGCACGGTGCTGGATGTGGCCTGCGGGCGCGGGCGCAATGCTTCCTGGCTGGCGCAGCGCGGGCATACCGTCATCGGGGTGGATCGCGACCCCGATGCCGTTGCTGCCAGCGCGCCCTATGGCGAAATCGTTCAGGCAGATATAGAAAATGGCCCGTGGCCCTTTGCAGGGCGGCGTTTTAACGCGGTCGTGGTCACCAAGTATCTGTGGCGGCCATTAATGCCGACGATTCTGGAAAGCCTGGAGCCGGGTGGCGTGCTGATCTATGAAACCTTCGGAGTGGGCAACGAGCACTACAACACGCCGCGCAACCCCGACTTTTTACTGCAGCCCGGCGAATTGCTGCGTTGGTGCGCCGATCTGGACATCGTGGCCTACGAACACGGCTTTCAGGCCAGTCCAGACCATATCGTGCAACGCATCGTGGCCGTGCGCCCGCACGACGACGGTAGCTCGTTCAGCCGCTACCCGATCAACCCAGGCGAAACGGCGGGTAGTGTGTGTAAATAACGATTAAGTAATGCTAAAAAGGCTGATTCTGGCTTTTTTATGGCTCCTCGAGAAATTTCGGGGATTTCTTCGTATTGCTTGGTCCGTTTGGGCCAAGCAGAGAGAACCCTGGGTTCTCACCAGGCCGACCCTAGCAGGTCGGCTTGGCTGGGTCCTTCGCCCGCGCTATGCGCGGGTTCCCTGGTCAGGATACCGGGGCGGGCGGAGCGTGAACTCGCAGGGTGATTCGTCCACTGGACGAATCACAAGCGCCCTGCTCGAACAGCACGCCCCTTGCCTCCCGCCCCGGCATCCCGCCTGCGGCGAAGGTCCTGATTCGCCCGCCGGCCGGCTAGGGTCGGCCTGGCGAGAACAGCACCGCTGTGCTTGGCCCAAACGGCGGGACGTCCGTGTACGCTGTACAAGATAGCAGCCATACGCGGAATGTTCCGTTGGGTATGAATACCTATAGCCGGGGCGATGTCATTGGTGTTTTGAGCCGTTCAAGGCACAGCACGCTTGGATGGGGCGGGTCGGATGGCTTGCCGCAGGCGGGGCACGGGGACGGGGTGCAAGCGTCGTTCTGTTTGACGGCGGCGCTTGTTGCTTGTCCGGCGGACAAGCAACCCGCCGGAGTTAACGATGCGCCCGGCCATGCGCCCCGACCAGGGCACCGGCGCAACGCGCCGGCAAGCCATCAGCCCTGTCCAAGCGTGCTGTGCCTTGAACGGCGTCTTCAAAAAGCCAGTTTGTCATCGACTGGGTAAACTGGTTCCCGAAATGCTTCGAAGAACCTTTTTTATTAAACTCGGATGTCTACGCCAATGGTTTTTCCTTGGTGGTGTTGCATGAGATTGATTGCGGCTTCTAGCATTTTTAGAGTTGTTGTGTCGTTTTTTAGCCGTGCGTTTTTTATTCCTTCTTGTGCCTTTTCTAGAAAATCAATTTTGGCCACGCCTGTTTTTTTGCTATTGTTTTCAGCGGGAATGTTGATTGTCATTGCCATGAAAGGTCGGCTTTCATCGAGTGATAGATCGCCATTGCGGATTTTTGTGTTCATCCAAGCTTGCAGCTCGTCGATGGTCATGCTGCTGAAGTCAGTTGTTTTTGCGGATGCTGTTTGTGGTTTTTTGCTTGCTTCTTCTGCCTTTGCGGGCGGCTCTACGTGATTGCGGTTTTTTTTGTATGCTGAGCGTCAAATGCAGGGCTGGCTGTTGTTCCTATTTTCATATTTTCTCCTAGGCTGGCATTGCAAATTTTCAGTGTTAATAATATACCTTTTGTTTTTCTTGTTTTTCTTGTTTTTTTTTGATTTTATTGTGCTGTAATATTTTATTTTTCTTTCAATTATTTATAAAATTTATTATTTTTGTCGATTTTTGATGGTTTTTCTCTTTTTCTGTGGTTTTATAATAAATAGCTACGCACCAGCATAGAAACAGCCACAACGACAGTCAGCAGGGAAAATCCTTGCTGTAGCCGATCGGACGGAATGCGGGGGGCCAGTTGGCGACCCAGGGCCATGCCGGCCATGGCGGCGGCTACGAAGACCCAGCCGCTGCTCGGAATACGCGCGCCGTGGGCCAGGCTGATGGCCGAGGCGCTTAGAGAGATCAATGCGATCAGCATCAGGGATGTGGCCACGATGCTGTGCATGCTCAGGTTGCTGAAGCGTTTGAGCGCGGGCACGATCAGAAATCCTCCGCCTACGCCCAGCATGCCCGAAAACAAGCCCGCCAGCGCGCCGATGGCCGCCAGCGTGGCGGTGCTGGCACCCGTCCAGCGCAGGCGGCCCGTATCGGGGTTCAGCCGGCAGGGGGGCTGGTGCGGGGTGTCGGCCGTCGGGCGGCGTAGCATCTTGCTGGCGATCCACAGCATGATGGCGGCAAACAGCGTAACCAGCAGTTTCTCGGGTAAAGCGTGACTGATGCGTATGCCGGCCGAGGTCAGCAAGGCACCAGCCACCGCCATAAAAATGGCGGCCCGATAGCGCACAATGTGTTTATGCAGGCCATCGAGCGCGCCCACCAGGGCGGCGGCACCCACCGCCAGCAGCGCGACCGGCGTGGCCGCCGTCATGCTGTAACCAAGGCCCAGCACCAGGGCGGGAACGGCCAGAATGCCGCCGCCTGCGCCAGTTAATCCCAGCGACAAGCCGGTCAGCATGCCCAAAACAATAGCAAGCACCATATAGCCAGCGCCACGGACCAGCATGGGCTGATCCGTGTGCGTCCAAAAGAAGAGTTTCGATCTACCGATTGTACTCTCTTAACTTCTTTTGGAAATTAGCTTATTTCTAATAATTATAATGGTGCGTGATAATCCGTCAGCCCGAGTTACGTAGACCGGCGGCAATGCCGTTGATGGTCAAGTGGATGACATGCTGTTTGTTGACGCCGTTGCGAATGGCTTTGCGGGCCTTGTCGCTTTGGGCGCGGTGGCGGCGCAACAGTTCCACCTGCAGGTGATTCAGTGGGTCGATATAGGCAAAGCGTTCGGCCAGCGCGTCCCGCAGCGCCTGATCATGTGCCAGCAGGTCATGGCCGGTCACCTGGCGGAACATTTCCACGGTCAGATGAAATTCGTGACGAATCTGCTTGAAGACGTGATCGCGCAGCGCCTCGTCTTTGACCAGACCGGCGTATTTGGCACCGATGTCCAGGTCCGTTTTGGCCAGTACCTGTTCCATATTGGACAGCAGCGTACGGAAGAAGGGCCAATTGGCGGCCATGTTCTGCAACTGTTCCAGGCGTTGCTGGCGGGTCAGGCCGTCGTCGGGCACGCCGTATTCCAGATAGCGGCTCAACGCCGTGCCCATGCCGTACCAGCCGGGGATGGGCAGGCGGCATTGCGCCCAGGAAAAACTCCAGGGGATGGCGCGCAGATCCTCGATGCGTTGATTGGGCTTGCGGGACGAGGGCCGCGAACCGATGTTCAGGCCGGCAATTTCCTGGATGGGCGTGGACTGGAAAAAATACTGGTCAAAATGCTCGGTGCCGTAGACCAGTTGGCGGTAGCTGTGGTGCGCCTGTTCGGACATCCAGGCCATCGCCTGGCCGTAGGCGGCCAACTGCTCGTCGTCGCTGGGCTGGTTGTGATGGCGGTTGCCCAGGCTGGCTTCCAGTGTGGCGGCCACAAACAGTTCCAGGTGCCAGCGGCCGACGTCGGCATCTTTATATCGGCCCTGGATCATTTCGCCTTGCTCGGTCAGGCGGATTTGGCCGTTGACTGTGCCGGGTGGCTGCGCCAGGATGGCATCGAAGCTGGAGCCGCCGCCCCGGCCTACCGAGCCGCCTCGGCCGTGGAACAGGCGCAGGCGCACCTTGCGGCGCGCAAAGACCTGTGCAAATTCGCGCTCGGCGCGGTACAGCGTCCAGTTGGAGGTCAGGTAGCCGCCGTCCTTGTTGCTGTCCGAATAGCCCAGCATGACCTCTTGCACGCTGTCTTGCGCATGGCGCACGCGTTGGCGGATTTCGGGCATGTCCAGCCATTCCTGCATAATGCTGGGGCCGCGCTCCAGGTCGGGTATGGTTTCAAACAGCGGCACGACCATCAGCCCTTGTTGATCCGGGTGGCTGGAGCCGGGTACGATCAGCCCGGTTTCCTGTTGCAGTACTAGCACTTCAAGCAGATCGCTCAGGGTTTCGGTGTGCGAGACAATGGTCTGCTCGATGGCGCGTGCGCCAAAGCGGCGGCGGCAGTCGGCGGCCTTGCGCAGAATGGCCAGTTCTTTTTCCGTTTCTTCGGAGTAGTGATACCAGGGCGATACCAGCGGACGGTGGTGTTGCAGTTCCGAGCGCAGCAGAGTGATGCGTTCTTGCTCGGACAGGTTGCGGTAGCTGACCAATTCGCCGTTAAATTCGGTGCCGGCCACGCGAAACAGCTCGTCCAGCACACGCTCGTGTACATCCGAACTTTGACGCAGATCTAGCGTGGCCAGATGAAAGCCGAACACTTCCACTGCCTGGATCAACGCATTCAGGCGCAGGCCTGCGATGGCTCCGCCCTTGTGGTCGGCCAGGGAATCGGCAATGACTTGCAGGTCGGCCGCGAAATCTTGTGGCGCGGCATAGGGCTCGGCCGGGTAGGTGGGGCGGTCGGCCAGTTCGCGCCCAAGCAAGGTCTGGGCGGTGGCGGCCATGCGCGCATATACATGGATGAAGCTGCGCCGGTAGGGTTCGTCCACCCGGTGTGGCGATGGGTCCTGGCTGCGTGCCGACAAGGCGGCCAGGTCTTTGCTGATGCGGCTCAGGCCATCGGATACGGAAATTTCGGTGCCCAGCAGGCGGATTTGTTCCAGGTAGTGGCGCAGCACGCAGGTGGCCTGGCGCATGACGGCCTGTTCCACGGTGTCCGGCCCTACATTGGGGTTGCCGTCCCGGTCGCCGCCGATCCAGCTGCCCATGCGTAAAAAGGCGGGCAGGGGGCGTGTTTTCTGGTCCAGCAGGTTTTTGCGCGGCTTGTCCAGCAAACGGTCCAGATCGCTGTAGAGCTGGGGGATGGTGGGCAGGAAGGTGGAGCCATAGTAGGCCAGGGCATTGTCGATTTCGTCCAATACCGTCAGGCGGTGCTCGCGCAGCATGCGGGTCTGCCACAGCAGCGAGATCAGTCCGGTCAACTTTTCCTGGATGCGCGCGGTTTGGGATTCGTTGGCATCGTGATCCAGGCTGTGCAGTTCGGCGGCAATGGCCATGTGTACCGCCAGAGTGCTTTGACGCTGCACTTCCGTGGGGTGGGCCGTCAGCACGGGCATCACGCAGGCTTCTTGCAGATAGCGGCGGATCTTGCGGGCGCTCAGGCCCTCGTCCATCAGGGTCTGGATGGCGTGCTGCAGGCTGCCTGGCAACTGTTCCGGGTTGTGCTCCAGACGGCGGCGGTTCTGGTCGCGGTCCTCGGCAATATTGGACAGGTGCAAAAAGTAGGCAAAGGCGCGCGCCACTGTGCGGGCCTGCGTGTCGCTGAGCGTGGGAATGTCCTGTTCCAGAATGCGTGCCTGCCGCGGATCGTGTTCGCGCCGAAAGCCGACAGCGGCCCGGCGCAGGGCTTCGATCAAAGTAAAAGTGGCCTTTCCTTCGCTGTCCCGGATGACTTCGCCCAGGGCCTTGCCCAGAAAGCGGATGTCCTGGCGAAGCAGGTTGGAAAGGTCAGGCGCGGCCTGCGGCATGGTACGTCTCCTGAAAATAGGTGGGTTTTACGGCATACGGGCAGGGACCGTGCGCCGCAAAGGGGCGCACGGTATGATGATCACCAGGGTCCGAAGCGCACAAAGCGGCGACGGACGATTATGATAGCTATCTTTACATAGTTTTTTGTCCAGAGAACAGTCATGCCTCAATATCGCTCCCGCACGTCGACCCACGGTCGCAATATGGCCGGTGCGCGTGCCCTGTGGCGCGCCACCGGTATGAAAGACGACGATTTTTCCAAACCCATTATTGCGGTGGTCAATTCGTTTACGCAGTTCGTACCCGGTCACGTACACCTGAAAGACATGGGGCAACTGGTCGCCCGCCAGATCGAGGCGGCCGGCGGCGTGGCCAAGGAATTCAACACCATTGCCGTGGACGACGGTATTGCGATGGGGCACGGCGGCATGCTGTATTCGCTGCCTTCGCGCGAACTGATCGCCGATTCGGTCGAATACATGGTCAATGCGCACTGCGCCGATGCGATGGTGTGTATCTCCAACTGCGACAAAATTACCCCCGGCATGCTCATGGCCGCGCTGCGCCTGAACATTCCCGTGGTCTTTGTGTCGGGCGGCCCGATGGAAGCGGGCAAGGTGTATTCGCCGGACGGCAAGACCGTGGTGCAAAAACTAGACCTGGTGGACGCCATGATCCAGGCGGCCGACCCCAATATTTCCGACGAACAGGCCGAAACCGTCGAGCGCAGCGCCTGTCCTACCTGTGGTTCGTGCTCGGGCATGTTCACGGCCAATTCCATGAACTGCCTGACCGAAGCCTTGGGCCTGTCCCTGCCCGGCAATGGTTCCATCGTGGCCACCCATGCGCGCCGTCAGGGTCTGTTCGAACGCGCCGGCAGCCTGGTCGTGGATCTGGCCAAACGGTACTACGAACAAGACGACGAGTCCGTGCTGCCGCGCAATATCGCCAATTTTGGCGCATTTGAAAACGCCATGACCCTGGATGTGGCGATGGGCGGCTCCACCAACACGGTGCTGCACCTGCTGGCCGCCGCGCAGGAAGCCGGCGTGGCTTTTACCATGGCCGACATCGACCGTATTTCGCGGCGCGTGCCTTGCCTGTGCAAAGTGGCACCGGCCACCCCCGAATACCACATGGAAGACGTACACCGCGCCGGCGGCATCATGGCCATCTTGGCCGAACTGGGCCGGGCCGGACTGCTGAATCTGGATGCGGGTAATGTGCACAGCGGCACGCTGCGCGAGGCCATCAAGCGTTGGGACATCATGGGCGAGAACGTCAAGGCTGTCAGCGATTTTTATCGCGCCTCGCCCGGCGGCATTCCGACTCAAGTGGCCTTCAGTCAGGATCGTTACTACGAAACCCTGGACACTGACCGCGCCAAAGGCTGCATCCGCGACAAGGCCAATGCCTACTCGCAGGACGGTGGCCTGGCTGTGCTGTACGGCAATCTGGCGATCAACGGCTGCATCGTCAAGACGGCGGGCGTGGATGAAAGCATCCTGACCTTTACCGGCACCGCCCGCGTCTACGAAAGCCAGGATGACTCGGTCAAAGCCATTCTGGATGGCGTCGTCAAGGCCGGCGATGTGGTCATCATCCGCTACGAAGGCCCCAAGGGCGGCCCTGGCATGCAGGAAATGCTCTACCCCACGTCCTATCTGAAATCGATGGGCCTGGGCAAAAGCTCTGCCTTGCTGACCGATGGCCGTTTTTCGGGCGGTTCTTCGGGGCTGGTTATCGGCCACGCTTCGCCCGAAGCGGCCGAAGGCGGCAATATCGCCCTGGTGCAGGATGGCGACACTATCGAGATCGACATCCCCAACCGTCGCATCCATTTGGCCATTTCCGACGAAGAGCTGGCGGCCCGCCGTACCGAAATGCAGTCGCGCGGTGCCAAGGCCTGGAAACCGGTCAACCGCGAACGCGTCGTCTCGCAAGCCCTGAAGGCGTATGCCGCATTGGCAACATCGGCCGACCGTGGCGCGGTGCGCGACGTCTCGCAGTTGGATCGGTAAGGCGCATTAGCCAATTGCCACATAACCCATCGCATCGACCGTGCGATGGGTTTTTTCTTGTCCTGCGACGGCAGGCCAGTCCTTTACAATACAGACATCCTTCACTTTGCTGCGAGAGCCTGCGCCATGACCGATGATCAACGCGCCCTGCAACACCGTATCCGTGCCGAACTGGGCCTGACCGACGCTTTCGATGTGGATCAGGAAATTGCCCGCCGAGTGGACTTTCTGGCGGCGTACCTGCAGCGTACCGGCTGCCGCAGCCTGGTGCTGGGTATTAGCGGCGGGGTGGATTCGCTGGCGGCCGGTTGCCTGTCGCAGCGTGCTGTCGAACAGGCGCGTCGGCAAGGCCATCAGGCGACGTTTTTTGCCGTGCGGCTGCCGTATGGCCAGCAGGCCGATGAAAGTGATGCACAGAGCGGCTTAGGTGTCATCCGGCCCGATCACTTGCTGACCGTCAACGTCAAACCAGCCACCGATGCCATGCTGGATCAGCTACTGGCTTCCGGACTGCAATTTCGCGATGCGGCGCATCAAGACTTTTTAGTGGGCAATATCAAAGCGCGTCAGCGCATGATCGCGCAGTACGCCATTGCCGGAGCCCATGCAGGGCTGGTGGTTGGAACCGACCATGCCGCCGAGGCCCTGATGGGCTTTTTCACCAAATTCGGCGATGGTGCAGCCGACATTACCCCTTTGGCGGGGCTGAACAAGCGGCGCGTGCGCGCCCTGGCGGCCGCAATGGATGCGCCGCATGCGCTGGTCTATAAAGTGCCGACCGCCGACCTGGAAAGCCTGACCCCCTTAAAGCCGGACGAAGATGCTTTTGGGGTCAGCTACGAGCAGATCGACGATTTTCTGGAAGGCAAGGACGTGGGGCAGGATGCCTTGCAGATCATTTTGCGCACCTATCAGGCTTCTGCGCATAAACGGGCCTTGCCCGTTGCGCCTTAGCATCCATTGTCGATAAGGTACTTGCTTAGGCGAGTTCAGGGCTGATGTGCCCAGGCTTTGGCTTGCGGGTGCCTTTGTTATGGTCGCCGGGCTGGATTCAAACGGGTGCAGGCGTAGAATAGTTCCCGCTCTTCTATAAAAAACGGGTATTCGACCTGTTTCTGTCATGCTATCGTCAAACGCGTTTCGGGCACCGGCCCACGCCCTGTCAATCGGACTCGAGGGTCTTCACGCTTTATGCAACCCGTCTTACCTGCATTTCTGATCGCCCGTTGGCTGCTGTTGCTGTTGCTTGCGGCCGGCGTTTACTTTCTAAGCGGTTTTCTGGTGCCCGTGCTGGCCGCCCTGATCATCGGCCTGGCCAGTTGGCCCTTGTACAAACGGCTGGTGGGGCGCTGCAATGGCCGCACGGTAATGGCGGCCAGTATTGCGCTGGTCATCATTACCCTGGTGCTGATTGTGCCGTTATCGCTGGCACTGTCCTTTGCCATACAGGAAGCCGGCAGCTTCATTACCTGGGCCTTGGCGGCTAACCGCTACGGTACGCCCACACCCGACTGGATCAAGGCCATGCCGCTGATCGGCCAGCGCCTGACCGAATATTGGCAGACTTATCTGGGCGAACCCCATGCCTTGGGCGAAATGGTGGAAATCGTCAGCGGTCAGCATCTGGGCAATATTTACCGCATGGTTCTGTCGGCGACCGGCAATGTGTTCCACCTACTGTTGACCGTGCTGTTCATGCTGATCACTCTGTTCTTTATTTTCAAAGACGGCGACCGCTTGCTGGGGCAACTGGACATCGTGGGCGAACGCATCCTGCCGGGGCGCTGGCAGCGTTTTTCGCGCGTCGTCCCCGCCACCGTTAACTCCACCGTCACCGGCATGGGCTTGATTGCGCTAGGCGAAGGCGTGGTTCTGGGCATTGCTTACTGGGTGGCCGGCGTGCCATCGCCTGTGCTGCTAGGCGTTATTACCGGCTTCATGGCCTTGATTCCAGGCGGCGCGCCCCTGTCCTTCACCCTGGTGTCCTTGTATCTGGTGGGCTCCGGCCATCTGGTGGCCGGCGTGGGCCTGTTCCTGTGGGGCTCCATCGAGCTGTTCATCGTGGACAAGACACTGCGCCCGCGCCTGGTGGGCGGCCCCGTCAAACTGCCGTTCTTGCCCACCTTCTTTGGACTGGTCGGCGGCGTGCAGACAATGGGCTTGGTGGGCCTGTTCATCGGCCCGGTGCTGATGGCCCTGCTGGTCGCCATCTGGCGGGAATGGATACGCAACAGCGACGTCGCCCACCCGCCCGTGGAAGTCGGCTAAGCCCAAGCGCGGTCAATCAAGGTCAATCGCATCCCCAAGCCCCCAAGCCCGGCCCCAGCGCCGGGCTTTTACATAGGGCAGCAGGGTGCCTACAAGCCACAACGCGGCGCAGAATCTCCAGCTGTAATAAAAAGCACACAGCGCTTGTCAAAACAGATCAAAATCTGCGTATAATAATAATCTTTCCCGACCACACCTGAACCTTTCAGGTGCCACACGAAGCCCGGGTGGTGAAATTGGTAGACGCAGGGGACTCAAAATCCCCCGCCGCAAGGCGTGCCGGTTCGATTCCGGCCCCGGGCACCACTCAAAAATCCCTAGTGTTCACAAGCACTTAGCGCGATTCAAGTCATAGCCCCAGTACTGGGGGATTTTCTTAAAAGTTCGCTTAGGTACAGTTTCGGTACACTGACGCAGCGCAATGCGTTCGACGGAGCATGTATGGCGACGATTGTTAAGACACCCTCTGGCACTTGGAAAGCACTCATTCGAAAGACGGGTTGGCCCCCTGTAGCCAAAACCTTTCGTACCAAGCGCGATGCCGAAGATTGGTCTCGCCGCACTGAAGATGAAATGGTGCGTGGTGTTTACATTCAGCGAGCCCCCGCTGAGCGCATGACGGTAGCCACGGCACTCAAGCGTTACCTGAAAGAGGTAACTCCTACCAAGCGTCCCTCTACGCAAGTTGGCGAGCACAAGAAAGCTCAAACCATTATCAATCACCTTGGCAAGTATTCTCTTGCTGCGCTCTCACCTGACATCATTGCTGACTTCCGAGATATGCGTCTCGCAGGTGATGAAGATGCCAAGGGGATACGTAAGCCGAGAAGCAACAACACGGTACGGCTGGAACTAGCTCTGTTGGGGCACTTATTTACGATTGCCATCAAAGAGTGGGGCATCGGCCTACCTACCAACCCAGTTGCCAATATTCGACGCCCCGCGCCTGGGGCTGGTCGTAATCGTCGATTGACCCCAGACGAGCAGAAACGCCTCCTAGTGACCGCAGACAGACATTCCAACCCCATGTTCGGATGGATCGTCAGAATCGCCGTAGAGACCAGTATGCGCTTGTCAGAGATCACAATGTGGAACCTAGCGTATCGGCGACACGTAATGCAGAACATGGGCAAAAACTGGGGGCCGGCCACAGGCGGCTCAGTCAAAGGTGAATAGCCTGCCATCTGCCCCTGCATTGGCCTCGCTTTCGGCGAGGCCCTTTCATTTCTAGCGGCAAATCTCCGCGCTTCGCTTGGGCAACCTCTTCGGTTGCATCCCGCGTCCGATCTTGCCGGACTTGCTGCGGGGGCAGGCCCGGCGGCTTCGCCTTGTTCCTACCCCTTACCACAGGTTGCATGGCGTCCAGATGGGTCAAGGGTGAAGGCTGCGCCCGGCATCCTCACCCGTTCCCTACGCTTTGCTTCGGGCTGCGGCCTCCGGTCCCGCCCTTGACACCTCTTCCAGCCAGAATCATCACCTACATGTCCAATCGCGCCATAGACAGCGCGGATGACGGGTCAAGGGGTTGGTGCGGCCCGAAGCCCTATGGGCGAGGACACGGCCCCTTGACGCGGCAGGAGTGCTCACACGCTGCGCCCGGGGGGAGGTGTTTAGGGCCATCGGCCCGTAACTCCTGCCCCCGAGGTCCCGCCGGCGAGGGTGGAGAGTCCAGAGAGGCAAAGCCTCTTTGGGAAGTACGCTCACCAATGGAAGCCCGTATAGCTGTTAATCGGGAAGACCTATTGATAGGCAGAAAAACAAGACAATTTCTGCGTGAAGTCTTATTTGCTGGTTTTCCCTACAAATTACCAAAAAAATCCTACACCTTGTAAAATAACGTTACCTAAAGCACGGGAGACAACCATGGCTGAGATCGGCTCGCGCGAAACGGAACTAATTAAAACGATATCCGGTGCTGAGCGCGACCGGCGTGTAGCGGCCGTCAATTACGCACGCTCATCAGTCGGTTTGGAGGGATTCTCGCTCAGTGCAGCAGATGAAGAACATGCTCAACGGTTCATCAACGGGGACATTGACCTCGAAGAATTTGTGCAACCGCGGAGTGCCTTGGTAAGCCCAAAAGCTTAGTCATGACGAAGAAATTATAGGTGGTTGAAGCTAGTGCAGGATAGGCTGTCGCCGGGTTTCGTTGCACACTGCCCTCCCAAAAGAATACAAACCAGCGCAGGGAGAGCTTTATCTTGCGAGAAAATGGATACGTAGCTCGGATTCGAACCGTCTCAAGAAATTCGGTTTAGTCAAACGTCAGAGAACTGGCCCGGATGTTTAATACCGGCCCATTAAATCTTAAGTAAAGCTGGCCGATTGGAACTGAAGTATGAAAGCAAAAACTGACAACAATAACTTTTTAGCAATTCAGGCAAGATTAAGACGCCCTAAAAGTCGATTTTCTGCCATTCATCAAGTTCGTGCCGGCGTTGAGCATGCCTCGCTATTCAATATCTATCAGAGACTCTTCCCATTCAAGACTTCCTTACAGGATTACCACGGCAACCCTTTTCCGAAGCGAGCGGATCAAATACTATCAAACAGAGCACCAGGGCAACCCGTAAATGCGTATAGAGAGATCCTCTGGGCTATCGCACGTTGCTATCAATTCAAAGAATCATTAAAAGAGTATTGTGTGCAACGGCAGAAATTCGAAAGAGCCGTTCTATTAAATGACTACGCTACCTCTTTCGCAGTTTTAAATGAAATAGACTGCCGCTTCGGAAAATCAATTTGGCTATACCAAAATCGCTTGGCAAGTGCCCACATTGCGCACAGCGAGAATGCACCAGCCGAGGTAGCCTCAGGAATTCTGGAAGAGGCTCGAGGAAATTCGTTGCTGTATATTGTTTTACATTATGTTCGCCAACGAATAGAAAGCGCGACTCTGCGAGATAAGTTACGCTCTGAAATTGAAGATCTGATGGCGTCTCAAATTTATTCAAGTTATTTTCGCTCTAAAATTTTTGACATTACAGACTCGAGCGAAGAAGCAGTTTCCAACCTGTTATTCATGGACTCAAGAGCATCAGT
Organism: Alcaligenes sp. SDU_A2; assembly: GCF_038237375.1. Classification (NCBI taxonomy): domain Bacteria; kingdom Pseudomonadati; phylum Pseudomonadota; class Betaproteobacteria; order Burkholderiales; family Alcaligenaceae; genus Alcaligenes; species Alcaligenes sp. SDU_A2. Next base: position 718,650 of record NZ_CP151273.1, read on the forward strand.
AATTGATCACTATTGCTCTTTGGTACTTGTTCTACAGGCTGCGGCTTCCGACAGGATGCTCACCGGGGAAATGGTCGGCTGGATGCTGCCCTGTCTAACACGCCTATACGAGGGAACAAACGACCCGCGCCTCCTTGGCGTCATAAGCTCGATGGGCAAGCCAATAATTCAGACATCCCCCGCCTCACTCGAACGTCTAGCTGCGATTGAGTACTACACGATTGGCGATTACGACTCGTGCGCCAAGAAGACATTAGACATACTTAAACAAGATCCGGCTGATAGTGCGATGCGGCTACTTCGATTAAAGGCTGAAGTGGCCCTGCAACGTCAACCCGATAGTGAAGAAGGCCTCTGCGGAGAGCTGAACGGGCATCTATTCAACATTCTTTCTGCAAACGATAGTTTTTATTCCAGCGTACATGCTTTTATTGTGCTTGCAGATCGCTTCAATGATCACCAGTGGATGCTATATCTCCGTGCTGCGCTTTGGTATGAAATTGGCACTGAAGAAAGAAGGCGAATTCCAAGTTGGATGAGGGACTTCTATGTCCGGGAACAAGAAATATCACCCTTTGCGGCATTAGTATTAGAACCAGCAGGTGCCGAGGATGCGTTAAGACAGTTTGAAAAATGTGGCAACTGCCCTGAAACCATTAAGTTGGTTAGGCAGATTATGGCAGGAGCACCAGCATCGCCTGAAGTCAGTCCAAGAGCAGCCAAATATCTCGCGCGTGAGCTCCTCTCTAAGCAGGATTACGGGGCCGCTGCAAATCTATACAGAATTGCGGCGGAGGGGGATGTTCGTCCTGCAGCACAGCTTCGGGCATGCGGAGGTCAATCCTTGGCCTTAATGCTAAAAGGTGATTACGTCCCTGCCCTGGACATAATAGTTGGCGCCTTTTTGAGTAATCCACATGCACCGCTACTTTTGCCTTTTAGAGAGCTAGTGGAACTGCTACCAGATGTGGATCAGTGGCCACATACCATCAGCTTGAGCTTGATGCTCGCATTGGCGAGTCAATTCGATATTGAAGGAGACCTTAGCAAGACTCGACTGGCCTTTGAAAGATTTTGTGAAGAAAACGGAATATTTAGCCCTTCCCAACTTGTCGATCGCATCAGCGAGTTTGGTCAGTCGAACATTGTTGCCTATCTTGATAATGTCTGGCAGCCCGAAATTATGCGGCAAACTCTTCTGTACATGAAGCCCGACCAGATTGAAGAAGCACGAATTGAGGCATGCCAGCAATTGGCAAAGATTGATTTACCCCGAGCGAGAATTCACAAAGAAGAATTAGCCTCCCGGATTAAACAACAGGAAATATCAAAAACAACAGCACTTGTTGAGCAAAGCAGAGTATATGTGGATATTGAGGCGATTAAACGAGCATTGCGAACCAAGCTCAAATCTTCTTACACGCAGTACAAAGGCGCTATTGCCCAACTCGGAAGGCCGCAGAATGATCTTGTCGACAAGCTGCAATTCCTCTTGGAAGGATTCGATAATGGAAAATCGCTCTCGACTGTACTATCGACATTCCATGTCGTAGATGAAAAAGATGCCCCTACTCAAACCGACATCCAATTCAGTACTTTATTCAGCGAGATAACTAAGGAATTCTTGACGGGTGACCACGGCCTAAATGCTTATCTCAGCACTAGAGTGCGTCACGGAAAATTTGTAGATGCCCTTAGGAAATCCGTAGCTAATGAGCATCTCGTAACAGCGAGGCAGGATGATGGAACGTATGTCTCGAACTCATACTGGTCTACCGCACTGGCTGATCACGAACATAAGGAAGCTGTACTAATAGCACTTCAAACTTTTTCGACAAATTTTGATGCAAAGCTTTTCTACGTTAGAGACAGGCGTCTACAAATTCATTCCTACTATGACCTAAAGGCCTTGGATGACAATACTGAAGGTCTGCTGGTATATCAATTTTCAAACTTAGAACGTAGACTTATGCAGAGCTATGACTCAGATTTTAAAGATTTTGATGAGCTCATAGTTAAATGCGTTGATTCATTGTGGGAAAAAACTGATTCCAATCTAGCTTCCGTTCGGGAATATTTGGCTCAAACTCTTCGGCCTGATCTGATGAAATTGTTTGACGACTTAACTGCAGACATCGAGTCTATTGGTCGACAAGTAATGCCTCCCGGTCTATCAAACGCAATAGCAAGAGCACGCACAGCAGTTCAACAATCATTGGATGGTGTAGCCGGTTGGTTTAAGCGAAGCGAAGTCTACGATCGACAGGATTTCGATATTGACTTCCCATGCCTCATCGCAGCAAACATGGTCAACCGTACACTTTCTATGCCGCCAGATTGGCAAGGACCAAATTACTTGCAGATAGAAGCCGATGGAAAAGTACCCGGTCGTGCACTAGATACTCTAGTCGATGTTTTCTATGTGTTCTTCGAAAATTCTTTCAAGTACGCAGAATCGGAACATGTGCCACTCAAGATCGATGTCTCAATGAGCATGAAATCCGGGGATTTTAAGGCCACTGTTTCAAGCAACGCTTTGCCTCCGACACAACAACGTTTAGATGAGTTGGCCAAATTGCGTTCATCTCTGGCGACTCAAGAATCGCGACGGCTTGCACAAGGAGAAGGGAGGAGTGGCTTCAGAAAAGTATTGCTGGCGCTTAGCAGCCCGCTATATAAATCATCATTCTTGAATTTTGAGCACACAGTGGATGGCGAATTCAAGGTTAACTTCGGCTTCAAGATGCAGGAAGTCATATGAATCTACTTTTCGTTGAAGATGACGATGACAAAGCGGAAAAAATCTCTGCTCAAATATTGATTATTGATCCACTAATTAGATTAACAAGAGCGCGATCTTTTACGTCCGCATTACACGCGCTTGTTAAAAGAACATCTGAAATTGACGGTGTGATCCTCGACATGAGCATGCCAAACTACGATGACTCCCCAGACCCGCCCGAAAATTTCGCAGGAAGGGATTTGTTGCGACAGTGCAAACTACGAAAAATAACTAAACCAACATTCGTAGTAACTATGCTTGACTCATTTGGTGGGGCTGGAAGGCAATTAAATTTGGAACAATTGGACTCGCAGCTTGCTAATGAGTTTTCGCCCGCTTATCTCGGGATTGTTTACTATAGTTCTGCACAGGAGTCGTGGAAGTCGCAACTCGCTACCAAGATAGATATAATTCGTGAGAACAAACGTGAAGCTGCTAATAGTTGACGACAGTCATACCAAAGTTGAGAAAGTGGCAATCGCCATTCAACACGCTGGAGTCGAAGTCGACATCGCACATGAAACCAATGCAACTAGTGCACGACATAGACTTCGAACGGAAGAGTTCGATCTTCTTTTAATTGATCTGCAGCTTCCTGATATTGCGGGGGCTAGTCCAAACCAGAGCGGCGGTTTACATTTTTTTGATCTAGTTATTAACGACACAAAAACCATTCTACCTGGCGAAGTTCTTTTTGTAACTAGTCAGACGGGACTAGAACAAGCCGGACGAAAAGAGGTAGAGCAGCGGGGGAGTGCACTATGTGTTATTTCTGACGGATTAGTCGATTGGATGAGTGTCTTAGTAGGTCAAATTCAACTTGCCGCGAAGAGATCCTCTCGCAAACTTTTGCCAGCAGATGTTGCCATAATTACAGCGCTTGGCTCTGAATTAGATGCAGTACTCAAATTAGATTTCGGGTGGAAGAATTTCCGCGTGGCTGGTGATCCAACGTTGTATCACAGAGGAGAAATCCAGACTCAGCAAGGAAAGAAAAGTATTGTGGTGGCGAGCGCCTTGCGAAAAGGCATGGCCGCGTCAGCAGTAATCGCAACGAAACTGGCATTGAAATTTAAGCCTGGTATTCTGGCAATGACAGGCATATGTGCAGGCGTGAAAGGAAAGACCAATCTTGGTGATGTAGTTATTGGCGATCCCACTTGGGACTGGGGTAGCGGAAAGCACGCTCATAATGATGAAGGCTCACCAGTATTCCACCTCTCCCCAAAGCAGAGTGATTTAAACGTGGATCTTGCAAATCGTTGCGATGAAATCGCGCGGTGTGCTGAGTTCCATAGAAATATTAGAGCTAATTGGGAAGGCGCGGTGCCTCCTGGTAAGTTCGGCTGTCATATTGGTCCCATGGCATCGGGAGCTAGCGTGGTCGCGAATTCTTCAATCGCCAGAGAGATTTCCGCTCAGAATCGAGACTTGATAGCAATAGAGATGGAGGCCTTCGCGGTCATGGTGGCAGCCGAATATGCGACAACCTCTCCTTTATTGTCTGTCGCAGTGAAAAGTGTTTGTGACTATGCGGATAAAGACAAGCACGATGATTGGCAAGCATATGCCGCATATACTAGTGCGCAGTTTGTAGCTGAATTGCTCAGACGGCATTTCTCCGAACTTTGATGCTGTCGAAGAACCCAATCGAGGTGAAAGGCTGGTGGATATCTATTTTGTAGCACTGTAGCTATAAGCTCTGGAATCCGCAGACGATCACCCAACAACCCACTGTACCGGATTTTCGGTACAGTACAGGTACAGTGACCAGTTTTCAGAAGTTTCACAAAAATGCCCTAACCTACTGATTTTAAACTGGTTTTACCTTTTTCAACCTACGCTAAAATTCGCCCTATTTCCCTGTGGAAACACTGTAAACCGCCAAATCAAAATCCCCCGCCGCAACGCGTACCGGTGTAACTTCCCCCCAGGCACCAGACTTTAAAAAGCCATTCCTACACACATAGGAACGGCTTTTTTATTTGCTAAAACGTAGTTCCTTATCCAGGCTGCGGTTCTGCATGACCGATGTAAAAGTAGACCCCGCTTAGGGTGCCGTTCAGGCCGCAGTAGGGTGGGGCGGTGTGGGCGGGGCCGTGTTCGGTGATGTGCAGTGTTGTGTCTTGACTTTGCAGGGACAGGGGCCAGTCGGGTGCGTCGGCGGAGATGGCGGTGCCGTGTTGTGGGTTTGTGCTGGTGATCTTGCCGTCTAGTGTGCAGGTCCAGCGTCCGGTGTTTTGTTCGGCGGTGCTGGCGGAAAATGCGAGCGTGTTGTCGTTGGCGCTAGTGCCTGTCCCCGTCCCCGTCCCCGTGATGGTCAGGGTGCCGTGGTGGTTGCGCCATTGGCCGGCTAGGCTGGGTGGTGGCGTGGTTTGGATGGCGTTGAGCAGGTTCAGTCTGTGCTGGAGTGCTTGCCGGACGGGTTCGCGGTGGGGTGTTGCGTCGGGGATGGCCGGTTTGGGGGCTGCATTCAGGTCGGCCAGGTAGTGGCGTTGATCGGTGCGCAGGGCTTGCGCGGCTTGGGGCGTGAGTGTGGCGCGTAGTGTGGCGTAGCGCGCGGCGATGTCGCGGTCTAGTCGGGCCAGTTCGGGAAAGGTGCAGATGGCGTGTTCGGCGGCGCTGGCGGCTTGTTTGCAGTCGAAGGAGGGGGCTGCCAGGCTGGCTTGGGCGGTACCGAGCAGGCCGAACAGGATTACGGCGGCCAGGGGGCGATGTCGCCCAGATTGATGGGCAGGCACGGCGCAACGGGTGTTTTGGATCGATATCGTGATACGGCGCTGCGTCATGGTCTGGATCTCCATTGCTTGCTCTTGAGTCAACATGGTCGGTGGCCAAAAAGCCATCATCATTGCCCAGGCGGGTCAGTATTGCACCGGCGATGGCACTTAGGTGCGGCGGACGAGTCTGTAGGGGTATCGCTGCGGCCATCATACACAGGAGGGTGCGTGTGGGCGGTGACAGATTATTTGTTACGACGGTGCGGGCATTGCTGTGCTGCTGGGATGGCCGATGTGCGGTCGCTGGCAGGAGATCCATCGCATCGCAGGCGTTCGACGAAGCGTTGTGGCGCACATTCTAGGCGTGGGGTTTAGGCGTTCTATGGCTGCGCCGCTGTGGGCATGCGACGGGATGGTCCGTGCCTGGAAACCGTTGCATGGTGTGCCGCGGGGCTGGCCGGCAGCCGCTGCCACCACCCCACCCGCCACGAAGCGCCGTGCTGGCCGCTTGTTAGGTGCCTGAGCGGGGTTGGGCGATGGTGGCGGGGGTGTCGGCGGGTTGGTCTTGTGCCAGGAACTGGGTGGAGGGGCGGCCGTCGGCGTTGTGTTGCAGGATGCGGGCGGGGCGGCCTTGGGCGTCCAGCCAGATCTGGCCGATGCCGGCACCGTTCCACAGGCGTTCGCCACGTTGACGGTGTTCGGGCAGGCGCGGAACAATGGCCAGGTCGCGGCGCTGGGTAAACCAGTTCAGCGGCGAGCGCGGCGCGTACAGCCAGCGGTTCAGGCGGTCCAGCCAGTCCAGAAGGCGGCGCGGAAATTCGTTTTTGATGCCGCTGCTGGTGATTTGCCAGATGTGGGGCGTGCGGTCTTGATCGCGTACCTGTACGTCGTAGGCAAAGGAATAGTGCACATCGCCCGACAGGATGACGTAGTTGCCCGGTGTGCGGGAGTGGCGAAAGATATTCAGCATGACGCTGGCGGCACCACGGTGCGCCATCCAGTTTTCGGCGTCCACGGTCAGGGCGTGGCCGGCGTAGGTACAGATCCGTTGTATGACTTCGATCAGCTTGACCCCGAACATGGGCGTGGGCGAGACGATGACGGCGGCGCTTTCGTCGAGCAGCTCGTGTTGCAGGTCGGTCAGCGATTCCCAGTCCATCAGCCCGGACGGGCGGCTGGGCAGGCGTCGGCTGCGCCAGCGGCGTGTGCGTGTATCCAGCACGATGACGGTGGGTTGGGTGCGCAGCACGTAATTCCACTGGTCAAAGGTCAGCAGGCGACCGATCAGCGCGTCCTGGGCGACCGGGTCCAGCCTGTCCTGCTCGTCGGGCGCGTTCATCAGCGCATTGCTGTCGTCCAGCAGCGGGCCAAAGACGTCGGGGCGGTTGCCCCAGCCCTGGCACAGCATATAGGCCAGCAGGGCATTGCCCACGATGCGGCGCGAAAAAGGGTGGCCGTAGGCAATGGTTTCCCACTTGGCCGACAGATTCCAGTCGTCGGTAATGTCGTGATCGTCAAAGATCATCAAGGTCTGAAGGTGGGCCAACAGGCGCGCGGCCTGGGGCAGCTCGTCCCTAAAACCGTCCAGCGCCCGGGCTTCGCGCTGCCAGCGTTGCTCGTGCTGTTCGTCCAGCGCGGGCTTGGGCGGCTCGGGCACCAGTTGCCAGGGAATGGGCGACCAGACCAGCAGGTACATGGCCATGACTTCGGCCAGGGTGACCAGGTGATTGTGCGCGTTGGCCGTGGTGAAAATGGGTTTTTCCACGCCGCCGAAAAAGCGTTCGCGCAGGGCCTCGTTGGATTTGAAGGCGGGCAGCAGGTCTTCGCGGCGGTAGTAGCCGGCCGGGTGCGCGTACAACTGTTCGCTGTCGGCCACGACCGCGCCGTCCAGGCATTCGCCGTACAGACCCAGACGCCGGATCAGGGCATGGATGGCAGCCAGCATGGGGCCGGCCACGTCGTCGGCGTAGACCTGGTCGCCGCACAGCATCAGCATGGCAGGCCGGGCATCGCTTTGGTCGATATGCGGGGCCAGCAGGCTGTCGGCGCGCGCCAGACCGTCGCGGGCGGCGTGGTGCGGTTTGCGGCAGGAGCCGAACAGAATATTGTCGGCGCGGCTGCGCAACACCAGGCTGGGGCGCGTGGCACCGGTGTGCAGCAGGTGCGGGGCCCAGTGGGCGATGCCGGCCGGGCTGCCGCCTTCTTGCGCAACGAGCAGGTCGTAATGAATCAGCGTGTCTTGCGGCAAGGCCTGTTCCAGCGCAACATCGATCAGGTGCAGATAGGCGTGGCGGCCTATGGGTACCAGACGGCACTGCGTGGCATCCAGCACGATATGGCGGCGTGCCTGGTCGGCGGGCTGCACTTCCAGGGTCAGGGACAAGGGGGCGCTGCCGACCAGCCACATGACCAGGCGACCCGGCTCAAGGCGTCGCAGTATGGGACCGGCAAGAACGGAAGGCAGGGTGCTGAAGTCGGGGTTTGGGCTCAATCGATGTGCGACGATATAGGCTGAAAAAGACAGGTTTAGTGTAACCGTAACCCCGGTGGCTGCGCATCCGCCGTTGCGGCTGGATACGGATTACGGCAGGTTTGGGGTGGCAGCGGCCCCGGCGCTGCGTTCGCCGCCGCGCCTATTGCTGGCGCTATACTACGCGGCGGTGATGCGCACGGATCGGTTCCTGTCGGGGTATCGCAAGGTGCCGATGGCGGTCGCATTCAGACGGGTGGATGGTTCAGGTATTTTTTACAGTGGATTATGACTCAGCACGACTCTGGCACGCCTAAGCCCACGGGAACGGCGGCTTTTTCTAAGTTTGTTCATTTGCTGCAACTGGTGGCAGACAGCCCGGAGCCCCTGAGCATCCCCAAGCTGGCGGCGCTTAGCGGGTATCCGCGGCCGACGGTGTATCGCAGCGTAGGAGGGCTGGTGGCCGAGGGGCTGCTGATCGAGTCCTTGAATGGCGAAACCTACCAGTTGGGGCCACGTCTGATCCAGTTTGCCAGCCGTAGCTGGGATCGTTCCGAACTGCGTCTGGTGGCGGTGCAGGCACTGAAAGCCTTGCGTGACCAGACGGGGGAAACGGTACACTTGGCCGTGCCCAGCGACGACCGCATGGTGTATATCGAAAAGCTGGAAAGCACCAGTGCGGTACGCATGGCCTCGTACATTGGTTCCAGTGTCTGCATGCACTCGTCCTCGGTGGGCAAGGCCTATCTGGCCGCTTTGCCGCAGGCCCAGTGTCTGGAGCTTGTGCAGCGCCTGGAGTACACGCGCTTTACCGATCATACCGTGACCACGCCACAAGGCTTGTTGGAGCAGGTGCGCCAGGTACAAGAACAAGGCTGGTCGGTCGATGACGAGGAAAACGAAGCGGGCATTTACTGTTTCGGGGCGGTGATTCTAGGGGCGGGGCAAAAACCGGTCGCGGCCATCAGTATCAGTACCTTGAAGTTCATGCAGGCCCCCGACCCTATCCAGGCCTATGTGCAGCCTTTGCTGGACACGTGCCGGCACATCTCCCAGCGCATTATTCAAAGCCCGGTCTTGGCCGACAGCAAGCATATCTGGTAAGTTCACAGCCCGGTTCCGGCGGGTAGCCGGTACATCGGGGCCGTCCACGGCGTCGGTCTTGGGCTATGGCAAGCACAGCGTCTAGGTCCAAGCCCGATTTTGGCCGACAGCCATTCGCGTGCGCCGTTCTACACCACTTCTTTGATTTTCTCCTGATCTTGTCTGGCCGGCCCTGTCCGGCGGGCTGGCAGCGGCATTCCGTGTGCGGCGATCTGTCTGCGGACACGACGGCGGCACTGGGTTTGCAGCCGTTTGCCGATTTTGTAGACTCCCTGCGCCATCCTGTTTTGACCCCTCCTGATTTTTTATACCTCAATATTCCAGGGTTATCCCTAATGGGCGTTGCTTGAGTTGAATCAATAAAATCTCATCCATAATATGGACTGTTTGACCACAATATGGATAACGCAATGACCGACTCAAAGCCCGATTTCGATAAGCTCACGCCCTATCAGTACCCCAATCCCAAGGAAGCGGCCCTGGAAATCGTGGTTCCGCATGCGATTCCCGAGGACGAGCGGGTCTGGGTGCCCCAGGCTGAAAATGTCTGGTTCCGCCCGCTCTGTCTGAACGCCAGCCAGGGCTACTGGACCAATTTGCTGCGCGTGCGCAAGTCGGGCGTGTTGAGCCGCCACCGTCACCCCCAGGCGGTGCATGGTTTTGTGCTGAAAGGCCGCTGGCGTTATCTGGAGCACGATTGGGAAGCCACCGAAGGCAGCTACGTGTACGAGCCGCCTGGCGAAACCCACACCTTGTACGTGCCCGAGGACGTGGAAGAGATGATTACCTACTTCACCGTGAACGGCCTGATGTACTACACCGATCCCTGGGGCAACGGCACTGGTTTCGAGGACGTGTTCACCAAGATCGACATGTGCCGCAAGCACTACACCGAAGTCGGTCTGGGCGAAGACTTCGTTGACCAGTTCATTCGTTGAGCACCGATCATGACCGCATCGGTTCACTATGATTTTTCCGACCAGGTCGCCGTGGTTACCGGCGGCCGGGCGGGCATTGGCAAAGCCATTGCCGACAAGCTGGCCCAGGCCGGTGCCAGGGTGTCGATCTGGGACCTGAATGCCGATTTGTCCCAGCCGTTGCAGTTTCAGGTGGATATCGCCGATCCGCAATCGGTGCAGCGGGCGGCCCAGATGCTGTACGAGCAGACCGGACGCATCGATATGTTGGTGAACAATGCGGGCTACGCCGGGCCGACCACGCCCTTGTGGGAGTACCCGGCCGACATCTGGCAAAAGATCATCGACATCAATCTGGTCGGGGTGTTTACCACTTGTCAGGTGGTGGTGCCGTATCTGCTCAAGCAGCCGCAGGGGCGCATTGTTAATATCGCGTCCCTGGCGGGTAAGGAGGGCACGGCCAACGCTTCCGCATACAGCGCGGCCAAGGCGGGCGTGCTGGCTTTGACCAAGTCCTTGGGCAAAGAGCTGGCAGCCAGCAGCGTGCGGGTCAATGCGATTGCGCCGGCCGCCATCAAGACGGCTTTGCTGGAGCAGATGTCGCCCCAGCATGTGCAGACCATGATAGATAAAAGCCCCATGCAGCGTCTGGGCACGGTGCAGGAAGTGGCCGAAATGACGGCTTGGCTGTGCTCGGATGCCTGCTCCTTCAATACGGGCGCGGTCTTTGATTTGTCCGGTGGCCGGGCGACGTACTGATTTTTTCGCAGCACACAATAAACAACACACACGAGACACATTTATGACTCTGTTCAAACACACTTTGTTGGCCGCGTTTTCCTTCGCGGCTTTGTCCGCCACCCCGGCCCTGGCCGAGTACCCCAAGCGCCCGATCCAGATGATCGTGCCTTGGGCAGCGGGCGGCGGCACCGATACGGTGGCGCGCCTGGTGGCCGTGGGCCTGGAAAAAGAGCTGGGCAAGCCGGTCAATGTGGTCAACCGTCCGGGTGCCGGCGGGGTGATCGGTCACGCCGCGATCAGCAATGCCAAGGCGGACGGCTACACCATCGGTCTGGCGACGGCTGAATTGGTCAGCTACCGCTGGATGAAGACCTCGCCGCTGGCCTATAGCGATTTGCAGCCCGTGTCGCAGATGAACTTCGACGCGGCCGCGTTCAGCGTCAAGGCCGATGGCGGTTGGGACAGCATCGATGCGGCCTTCGAGGACATTCGCAAGGAGCCGGCCGGCAAGTACAAGCTGTCGGGTATTCCTGCCGGTGCGGCGTACCACTTGGCCTTGGCCCAGGCGCTGACGCTGGCCGATATTGATCCCAAGAAAGTCACCGTGGTGCCTAGCCAGGGCGCGGCTCCCGGGTTCCAGGAACTGGCGGCCGGTGGCGTGCAGATCGTGGCGTCGGCCCTGCCCGAAGGCAAGACCATGCGCGATGCGGGGCTGGTCAAGACCTTGGCGGTCATGGCCGACGAGCGGCTGGCCTCCTTTCCCGACGTGCCTACGATAGGCGAAGCCACGGGACGTCCCCTGGCTGCCGGTACCTGGCGCGGTCTGGTCGGCCCTAAAGGCATGCCGGACGAGGCTGTGCAGGCCATTGCCGCTGCTGCGCAGAAAGTGGCCCAGTCGCCGGAGTTTCTGGACGCCATGAACCGTGCCGGTTTTGGCGTGAAGTGGAGCAGCCCGCAGGATTTCGGGCAGTTCATGGCCAGTGCCGATGAAGCCAGCGGCAAGCTGATTCAAGAGCTTGGACTGGTGCAGCGCTGATTGCGCGAAGGGTGGTCACATGCGAATCAATGATGCTGTAACGGGGCTGGTTCTGGCGATAGGCAGTGTGTGCCTGTTTCTGTATGCCCGCACGCTGCCCCAACTTCCCGGCCTGCCGTATGGCTTAGGCACTTTTCCGTCCGTGATCGCATGTGGCTTGTTGCTGGGCAGTGTGGGGCTGATTTTTTCCGGCCTGCGCGACTGTCTGGCCGCCAAGGGGCAGGCGCAGGGGGCACCGGCCAAGGCCGCCGTGTCCTGGCGCGCCTTGCTGTATGCCGCCAGCGTGCCCGGTGCCATTGTGCTGTATATGGCGCTGGAGTCCTGGGTGGGCTTTGCACCCCTGTGTTTTGCGATTGTCTTTGCCATGATTGCCTGGCTGACCCGGCGCTGGAAAATGGCCGCCGTGGTCGCGGCATGCACCACGGCCGTTATGTGGCTGGTGTTTGCCAAGATTCTGCAGGTTCCTTTGCCAACCATGCCGTTTTGATTTTTCTTCAAAGGAACTACTGTGTCTGCATTTTTAGATGCGCTGAACCAGGTGTTCAGCCTGCACGTCTTTCTGACGATTGTGTGCGCGGCGGTGTTCGGCCTGTTCATGGGCGCGATTCCCGGACTGACCGCCACGATGGCCACCGCCTTGCTGGTGCCGGTGACGTTTTTTATGGAGCCTATCCAGGCGATTGCGGCGATTGTGTCGGCCACCGTCATGACCATGTTTGCCGGCGACATTCCCTGTGCCTTGCTGCGGATTCCCGGCACGCCCGCCTCGGCGGCCTATGCCGATGATGCCTACCTGATGGGCCGCAAGGGCCAGCCCGGCCAGACTTTGGGCGTGATGCTGCTGTGTTCGGCATTGGGCGGGATTCTGGCTATTTTGGTGATTTCGCAGTTTGCGCCGTCGCTGGCGATGGTGTCGCTGAATTTCACCAGTTACGAGTATTTCTGGCTGGCGTTGCTGGGCCTGTCCAGCGCGGTGCTGGTCTCCCAGGGCAAGCCCTTGAAAGGCTGTATTTCCCTGGGGCTGGGTTTGCTGCTGTCCACGGTGGGCATGGATTCGGTCGTGGGCATGCCGCGCCTGACTTTTGGTAGCCTGGATCTGAGCGCCGGTATTTCCGTGCTGCCCACCATGATCGGCATTTTTGCGGTGACCGAACTGCTGCGCAAGCTGCCGACGCTGCGCCATCCGCAGGAGACCTTACGGCCTTTGCAGACTAGCCATGTGTTCAAGGGCGCGGGCAAGCTGATTGCCCAGAACAAGCGCTCGGCGCTGGGCGGCACGACCATAGGTACGTTGATCGGCATTTTGCCGGGCGCGGGTGCCGATATCGCCGCCTGGGTGGCGTATGCGATTTCCAAGCGTTTTTCCAAGACACCCGAAAAGTATGGCACCGGCCATCCCGAGGGGCTGATTGCGGCGGCGTCGTCCAATAATGCCTCGCTGACGGGCACCTATGTGCCGGCCCTGGTGTTCGGGATTCCGGGCGATACGGTAACCGCGATTGTGATCGGCGTCTTGCTGATGAAAGGTATTACCCCCGGCCCGATGGTATTTGTGACGGAAGCGCCGCTGGTGTATTCGGTCTACATCTCGTTTGTGGTGGCCAGCCTGTTGATGATTCCGCTGGGCTGGCTGGCGATACGCAGCGCGGGCCGGGTCTTGTCGGTGCCTGCCAGCATTCTGTACCCGATTATTTTGATGTTCTGCATTGTGGGTGCGTATTCGGCCAATAACTCGATTTTTGATGTGGGCATCATGTTGTGCATGGGTTTGGTGGCGTATTTCCTGGAAGAAAACGGCTTCCCGTCGGCACCGCTGATTCTGGCCTTGATTCTGGGCCCGCTGATCGAGGAGAACCTGATGAAGTCCTTGATTAAGGCCGACGGCGATCTGTCCATGTTTTATGACCGTCCGCTGGCCATGTGGCTGGGCGCAATGACGGTCGTGATCTGGTTCTTCCTGGTGTTTGGGGGGGCGCTGCGCAAGCTGTTGCCTGCCCGCCAGTCCGGCGCTGTATCGGCGCGCTAATACGCTTTACCGAGAAAGACGAATCATGAGTTTTAAAGAGCAGTTGTTTGCAGGGCAAACCATTCTGGTGACGGGCGCGACCCAGGGCATAGGCGCAGGGATCGCGAATTATCTGCACAGTCTGGGTGCGCGGGTGGTGGCGGCCGGTCTGGGGGCCGAGCAGTCGGTGCTGCATCCGCAGATCGAGGTCAAGTTGGTCGATGTCAGCGATGCGGCATCGGTTCAGAGCCTGTTCGATGGGGACGAGCCGTTGCACCATGTGGTGAACTGCGCCGGGGTGATCCGGCGTCAGGCCGAGCACCAGTTGGATGTGTTCGAGCAGGTACTGGACATTAACCTGACCGGCACCATGCGCGTGTGCAGCGGCGCGCGCGCCAAGCTGAAAGACTCCGGCGGCACGATTGTGAATATGGCGTCCATGCTGAGCTTTTTCGGCGGTTCGCTGGTGCCGGCGTATGCTGCCAGCAAGGGCGGTGTGGCCCAGTTGACCAAGTCCCTGGCCTTGGCCTATGCCGCCGACGGCATTCGTGTCAATGCCGTGGCACCCGGCTGGATTGCCACGCCGCTGACCCAGGATCTGCAAAACGATGCGGCGCGCTCCGGTGCCATCTTGTCGCGCACCCCCTTGAACCGCTGGGGTACGCCCGATGATATCGCCCATGCCGTGGCCTTTTTGTGCTCCGGCGCGGCTTCCTTCATGACCGGCGTGATTCTGCCGGTCGATGGCGGGTATCTAGTCGCCTGATTCCGGCCTTTAACGCTGCACCCGCTTCAGTATCCACGGCACGGCCAGGAACAGGGCGGCGGCGATATAGAAGCTGACGGCAATCGGGCTGTGCAGCAGCACCATGAAGTTGCCCTGGCCAGCGGCCAGGGCGGTGCGCAACTGGTTTTCGGCCATTGGCACCAGGATCATGCCGATCAGCAAAGGGGCGATGGGAAAACCGTAGACGCGCATGACATAGCTGAGCACACCCAGTCCGGCCATCATGCCCAGCTCGAAGGCCGAGCCGGACACCCCCCAGATGCCTATCATGGCAAAGACCAGAATACCGGCGTAGAGCTGCGGCTTGGGAATGTAGAGCAGCCGCACCCACAGACCCACCAGGGGCAGGTTCAGCACCAGTAGCATGCAGTTGCCTACGTACAGCGAAGCGATCAGGCCCCAGATCAGTTCCGGATTACTGGTAAATAAAAAGGGACCGGGTTGCAGGCCGTAGTTCTGGAAGGCCACCAGCAAAATGGCGGCCGTGGCCGATGTGGGTAGGCCCAGCGTCAGCAACGGCACCAGAATGCCGGCCGCAGCGGCATTGTTGGCGGCTTCCGGCCCGGCCACGCCTTCGATGGCACCGTGTCCGAATTCCTGTTTGTTTTTGGACAGGTTTTTTTCCAGCGAATACGACAGCATGGTGGGTAACTCGGACCCGCCGCCCGGAATGGCCCCCATAGGAAAACCAATGGCGGTGCCGCGCAGCCAGGGTTTCCAGGAACGCTTCCATTCGTCGCGGGTCATGAAGGCTTTACCGCGTATGGGAATGATTTCTTCGTTCTGATGCCGAAAGCGGCTGGCCACATATAGGATTTCGCCCACGGCAAAGACCGAAACCAGCACCACGGTCAATTCCACGCCGTCCAGCAGGTCGGGCATGCCGAAGGTCATGCGTGGCTGGCCGGTCATGGCATCGATGCCGATCACACCCAGGGCCAGCCCCAGGAACAGCGAGATAAAGCCCCGCACCCGTGAGGTGCCCATAACGACCGCGACCGAGGTAAAGGCCATGACGGTCAGCGCGAAGTAGTCCGCCGGGGTAAAAATAAAGGCCAGCTCGGCCACGGCGGGGGCGGCGAAGGTCAGCGCCAGCGTGGCGATGGTGCCGGCAATGAAAGAGCCGATGGCAGCGGTGGCCAGGGCGGCGGCACCGCGTCCGCGCCGGGCCATCTTGTTGCCTTCCAGCGCCGTCATCATGGAGCCGGCTTCGCCGGGGGTGTTGATGAGGATGGCGGTGGTGGACCCGCCGTACATGGCACCGTACAGCACGCCGGCAAACATGATGAACGCCGATACCGGCCCGACCGACACGGTGACGGGCAGCAGCAGCGCGATGGTCAAGGCCGGGCCTATGCCGGGCAATATGCCGATGGCGGTGCCCAGTACGGAACCGATCAAGGCCCACATCAGATTCATGGGCTGCAGGGCCACGCCAAAGCCGTGCAGCAGCATGGACAAGGTATCCATTTACACCCCCGCGATCGGTAAAAAGCTGCCAAGTTGCAGGCCCAGCCTGCCGAACAGGAACCAGCAGGCGCTGCCCAGTGCCAGTCCTGATATCAGGTCCAGCAGCGCGCGGCGCGATCCTAGGGCACGGGCCACCAGCATGAAGCACACGGCGGCGGTCAGGGGCAGGCCCAGCGGCTCCATCAATAGCGACGGCAGCACGGCGGCCAGCAGCACGGTCAGAAAGGGGCCTTTGTCCATGCCGGGGTCGGCGGCCCGCTCCTGTTCGTCAAAAGCCGTGCCCCGGCTCATCTGCACCAGCAGCAAAATACCCAGCGCGATCAGTCCCGCCCCGACCAGCGCCACGAACAGGCCCGGGCCGATGGCGGCGTATTGCGCGCTCAGCGTCAGGGACGAGGATGCATACAGACAGACGGCCCCCGCAAGGATGACCGCCAGCCCCAGCCACCAGGGCTGCCGGGGTACAGATGTCATGGACTATCTCCGCAGGCTTACTTGACCAGGCCCGCGTCGTGCAGGATGGTGTTGATGCGTTGACTGTCGGCCTGGATGAACTGGCCGAAGGCTTCGCCGCCCAGGAAGTAGGGCTCCCAGCCCAGGCGCTCCATTGTGGCCTGCCATTGCGGGCTGTCGTTCAGCTTGGCGAACCGCTCCACCCACTGGCGGTAGTTTTCTTCGGGCATGTCCACCGAGCCCAGAATGCCGCGCCAATTGGCGATTTCCACGTCGTAGCCGGCTTCCTTGAAAGTGGGCACATTGTCCAGGCCTTTCATGCGTTTGTCCGAGGATACGGCCAGGATGCGGATGCGACCGCTGTCGGCAAACTGTTGGAACTCGGAAATGCCCGAAATACCGGCTTTTAGCGTGCCGTTGACGATGCCGGTGACGGTATCGGCTCCGCCGGCCTGGGGAATGTAGTTCAGCGCGGCGACCGGTACCTGGCCTTTCTGGGCCAGCAGGGCCAGCGCAATGTGGTCCACGCCGCCGGCTGAACCGCCGCCCACCGGCGTGCCGCCGGGGCTGGCTTTCAAGGCCTGCACGAAGTCGTCCAGTGTCTTGTAGGGCGAATCGGCCTTGACCGCCAGCACCAGGTATTCGGCGGTCAGGCGCGCCACCGGCTTGAACTTGCTTAGGTCGATGGGCGATTTGTTCATGGAAATCGAACCCACCGTAATGGCACCGAACACGGCCAGCGCATCGGGCTTGCCTTTTTGCGAGCGCTGAAAGTCCGCCAGACCGATGGTGCCGCCTGCGCCGCCTTTATTGGTAAAGCTGACGGTGCCGGTATAGATGCCTGCCTCGTTCATGGCGTGCATGGCTTGCCGGCCGGTGGAATCCCAGCCGCCGCCGGGGTTGGCGGGCAGCATCATGCTGACCTGGGCCTGGGCGGCCAGGGAGCCGCCCAGCAAGGCAGCGGCCAGCAAAGGGCGCAGAAAACGGTGGATTTTCATGGTTTGTCTCCTAGTAAAAGGCGCAGTGATGTTTTGATTTTTTTCATTCATGCACAGGGGATAGTACCCCATGATGGCGTCGTGGCGTTGGGGCTGACCAAAGACTGTTCAGTATTGTTCATACGAACATTTTTGAGTCATAAAACTTTCATCTGAGCGTAACGGGGGCGTCATATAGGATTTCTACACTGCCTGCTATTCAAACGAAACCCATGTGCAGTGTTATGAATCTTTCCGTTCGGCAGAGCATTATTGTGGACTTGCTGCGGGCCCAGGGCATGGTGTCGGTGGATGGCCTGGCTACGCATTTCGGCGTGACCCCGCAGACCATACGCCGCGATCTGAACCATCTGTACGAGGCCGATCTGGTGCGCCGCCGACATGGCGGTGCCGAACTGAACGTGACCGAGCGCAATGTGTCGTTTCAGACGCGCCGCATCACGCAGTTGCAGGGCAAGGCGCGCATCGGTCGCGCCGTGGCCGGGTTGATTCCGCCCGGTGCCAGCGTGTTGCTGGGCTTTGGCACGACGCCCGAGCAGGTGGCATTGGCCTTGGCCGATCACCAGGACCTGACGGTGGTGACCAACAATATCAGCGCCGCGTTGGCACTGACGCATAACCTGAGCCACCGCGTGGTGCTGGCAGGCGGGCAGTTGCGCCAGCCCAATCCGGAAATACTGGGGCCGGAGGCCGAGCGCCTGTTCAATAGCTTCAAGGCGGATTTCGGCGTGTCGGGGGTCGGCGGCTTTGATTCGGACGGCGCTTTGCTGGATTTTGATATGGCCGAGTCCGATTGCCACAAGGCGTTGCGCGGCAACTGTCGGGTGCGCATTCTGGTGCTGGACCACACCAAGTTCGGGCGTCGCGCGCCGGTGCGCAGCGGTTCGCTGGACGATGTGGATATTCTGGTCTGCGACCGCGCCATACCGCAGCCGTATCGGGAGCAGATCCCGGACCGGGTGCAGGTCGTCATTGCCGACGAGGTGCAGCCATGAGCCGCGCCGCGATCGAGCTGCAAGGCATCGGCAAGTCCTGGGGCGAGCACGCCGTGCTCAAGCAAATGGATCTGTCCATACAGGAAGGGCAGTTTACCGCTTTGCTGGGGCCGTCGGGTTGTGGCAAGTCCACGTTGCTGCGCATTATTGCCGGTCTGGAAACGCCCGATCAGGGGCGCTTGTTGATTAATGGCGTCGATGCAACCGAGCTGGAACCCGCCCAGCGCGGTTTGAGCATGGTGTTCCAGTCCTATGCCTTGTTTCCGCATTTAAGCGTGGCCGACAATATTTTGTTTGGCCTGAAGGTGCGCCGTGCCGACCGCAAACAACAACAAGAGCGGCTGCGCGAAGCCCTGGCCCTGACCAATCTGGAGGGGTTGGAAGAACGCAAGCCCGGCCAGTTGTCGGGCGGTCAACGCCAACGCGTGGCCCTGGCGCGCAGCATTGTGTCGGGACACCGCATCTGTCTGATGGACGAACCCCTGTCCAATCTGGACGCCAAGCTGCGCCATACGGTGCGCCACGAGATCCGCGCCCTGCAACAGCGTCTGGGCTTGACCGTGGTGTATGTGACGCACGATCAGACCGAGGCAATGGGCATGGCGGACCACGTGGTGCTGCTCAATGCCGGTCGTATCGAGCAGCAGGGCGCTGCCCAGGCGCTGTATGGCGAACCTAACAGTGTGTTTACCGCCGGTTTTATCGGCAGTCCACCCATGATGATGATCCCCAGCGACCACGTGCCGCTGGGCTTGTGGCCCTCGCGCCGCCAGTTCGATCAGCCGCATCGCGTGCTGGTGGGCGTGCGCCCGGAAAATCTGCGCTTGCAGGACGCCGCGCCCGAGCATGTCGAGGCGACCGTGGAGCACCAGGAGTTCCAGGGAGCCGATGCCTATGTCTATGTCCGTCTGAACGATGGCCGCACCTTGATCGTGCGCGCGCCGCACAGCCACCGTGTTTCGGCGGGCATGCGTTGCGGTCTCAGTTGGGACCCGGTCCATGCCTTTTATTTTCACCAGGACAGCGGGGCGTGTCTGCCCACGCCGTCATCCGCACTTCCAGCCTAACCTTACAGCGAGTCTTTCATGTTGAAGAAGTATCTGCTTGCCACATCCAGCGCCGTGTTGATGGGCCTGGGCACCAATGCCTACAGCGCGGTGGAGTTGACCATGTATTACCCCATTTCGGTCGGCGGTCCGCTGACCGAGGTGGTGGACGGCCTGATCAAGGACTTCCAGGCCGAAAACCCCGAAGTTAAGGTCAAGGCCGTGTACTCCGGCAATTACGATGAAACCCGCATTCGCGCCCTGTCGGCGCTGCGCGCCGGCGAACCCGTGCAATTGTCTGTATTGGGCGCGCTGGATACCCATGATCTGGTCGAGCAGGGTCTGGTCGAATCGTTCAGCGACCTGGCAACGGACAAAGCCAGCCAGGACTGGCTGAAAAGCTTCTACCCGGCGTTGATGGCCAATGGCACCCTGGAAGGCAAGGTCTGGGGCATTCCTTTCCAGCGTTCGACCATTGTCATGTTCTACAACAAGGACATGTTCCGCGAAGCCGGGCTGAACCCGGATCAGCCGCCCAAGAATTGGGACGAACTGGTGCAGACGGCCCAGAAGCTGACCACGGACAAGCGCCACGGCCTGATGATTCCGTCCACTGGCTACCCGTACTGGATGTTCCAGGCGATGGCCTTGCAAAATGGCCGCCAGCTGATGAACGAAAACGGGAATCAGGTTTACCTGAACGATCCCAAATCGGTCGAGGCTTTGCAGTTTTTCCATGATCTGGCCTACAAGCACAAGGTCAGCCCGGCCGGCACGATTGAATGGGGCACGCTGCGCCAGTCGTTTGTGCAAGGTCAGACGGCCATGATGTGGCACACCACCGGCAACCTGACGGCCGTCAAGAACGAAGCCAAGTTCGACTTTGGCGTGGCCATGCTGCCTGCCAAAGAAAAAGCGGCTTCGCCCACGGGCGGCGGTAACTTCTACCTGTTCAAGGGGGCCAGCGACGAGCAAAAGCAGGCAGCCCTGGGCTTTGTGCGTTGGATGACGGCTCCCGAGCGTGCCGCCAAATGGTCGATGGCCACGGGTTATGTGGGCATCAGTCCCGCTGCGTACGAAACCCAGGCCCTGACGGAATACGCCAAGACCTTCCCGCAGGCCTTGGTGGCGCGCGATCAGTTGGCCGTAGCTTCGCCCGAGTTTGCGACTTACGAGACGGCCCGCGTGCGCGAACTGCTGTCCAACGCCGTGCAAGCCGCCCTGACCCAGGCCAAGACGCCCAAGGCCGCTCTGGATGATGCCCAGACGGCAGCCGAGCGTTTGCTGCGTCCTTTCAACTAAGCGGATCGGACCATGGCTGAACCATTGCGAGTGCTGCGTAAAGAATGGGTGTTTGCCTACCTGTTGCTGACGCCGCTGTTTGTGCTGTTGAGCATGTTCGCCTTTATTCCGGCGCTGCAAACGCTCTGGTCCAGCCTGCACAGCAAGGGGACGGCTCGCCGTCCCGCCCAGTTCGTCGGCATGGAAAATTACGATGCCATGCTGGCGGACCCGACTTTCTGGCTGGTGCTGGAGAACAACCTTTGGTATGCGGCCGTCGTGATTCCTGTGTCGATGGCGCTGGCTTTGCTGATGGCGCTGTGGGCCAACCGGGCCATGAGCATGCGGGGCTGGGTGCGCTGCGCCTACTTCACGCCCACCATGCTGCCCATGATTGCGGCCGCCAATCTGTGGTTGTTCTTCTATACCCCCGACTTGGGTTTGCTGGACCAGATTACCGGCCTGTTCGGGCAAGGCCCCACTAACTGGCTGGGTCAACCGCAGACGGCGCTGGGTGCCGTCATGGTGGTAACGATCTGGAAGGAGGCGGGGTTTTTCATGATTTTCTACCTGGCTGCCTTGCAGACCATTCCGCCCGAATTGCGCGATGCGGCCCGCCTGGAAGGGGCCAGTCGCTGGCAGTATGGGCGGCGCGTGCTGTGGCCGTTGCTGGCACCCACTACCTTGTTCATCTTGATCAACGCGCTGATTAATTCGGTCAAGCTGGTCGATCATCTGTTCATCCTGACCAAGGGTGGCCCCAACAATGCATCCAAGCTGCTCTTGTATTGGATCTGGGAAACCGCGTTTGCCTATATGGATACGCCGAGCGCCGCCGTGCTGACCGTGATTTTGCTGGCGGGTCTGGGGCTGATCGCTGTTTTTCAATTCCGCTACGCCGAACGCCGCGTGCATTACCAGTAAGCGCTATGGATACCGTCTTGATTGCTCCTGCTACGCGGCGCGCTGTGCGCCTGCCGTCCCTGGATACGCTGGGTGCGCATGCCCTGGCCCTGCTTTGGATCGCCCCTTTGCTGTATGCCTGCTGGGCGGCGTTCCGCGACCCGTCGGCCGCGCTTAATTTTGACTGGCGTTCGGGCTGGACGTTGCAAAATTTCAGCGCGGCCTGGGATAGGGCGCCCTGGCTGCGCTACATCCTGAACACGACCTTGTTGGTGCTGACCATTCTGGCCGGACAGTTTGTGCTCTGCACCTTGGCTGCCTATGCCTTTGCGCGTTTTCGTTTTTTTGGCAGTCAGTTTTTATTCATGCTGCTGCTGTTGCAGTTGTTCATCCTGCCCGAAGTGCTGATTGTGGAAAATTACCGCATGGTTGCCTTGCTGGGTTGGACCGATACGGTCTGGGGCATGGGCGTGCCGTACATGGCCAGTGCCTTTGGCGTGTTTTTGCTGCGTCAGGCTTTCAAGCAGGTGCCGCGCGAGCTGGAGGATGCAGCCCGGCTGGAAGGCTGTAGTCGCCTGGGCGTGCTGTGGCGTGTATACGTGCCGCTGGTCAAACCGGTGTATCTGGCCTATGCGCTGGTGTCCGTGTCCTCGCACTGGAACAATTTTCTGTGGCCGCTGGTCATCAGCAGCTCCGAACATACCCGGCCGTTGACGGTGGGCCTGTCCTTGTTCGGCGCGCCCGAAAGCGGGGTCAGCATCGCCTTGATCAGCGCCGCCACCTTGATGACCATTTTTCCGCTGTTGCTGGGCTTTTTGTTGTTCCAGAAGCAGTTCATGCAGGCGTTTTTGCGCGCCGGCATACGTTAAGGATTATTCATGAAAATCATCCAGATCTCGGATCTGCACATTACCCCACCCGGTGGTCTGTTGTTTGGCTCGGACCCGGCAGACCGCTTGCGCAGTTGCGTGCGGCACATCAATCGCTACCATCCGGATGCCGACCTGTGCGTGCTGACCGGCGACCTGACCCATGCTGGCCACCCTTTGGCCTACGAGCGGCTGCGCGCTGTCTTGCAGGAGCTGACGGTGCCCACGCGCCTGCTGATGGGCAACCATGACAGCCGCGAGGCGTTCTGGAGCTATTTCCCCGCTACGCACACCGATGTTCCGGGCTTTGTGCAGCATGCCCAGACGCTGGGTCAGTGGCGGGCTATTTATTTGGATACCTTGCAGGATGGCTACACCAATGGCTATCTGTGCCAGACGCGCCTGGACTGGTTGCAGGACGAGCTGGCCCGGCATGCCGGGCCGGTGCTGCTGTTTTCGCACCATCCCTTGCCTGCTTTGCAATACCCGTCCATGGATTGGCTGCGCCTGAGCAATGCCCAGGCGCTGTTGCCTATGCTCCAGGCGCACCCGGCACCTGTGCATTTGTTTTCCGGCCATGTGCATCGTTGTTCGGCCGGTATCTGGAACGGCTTGCCGTTTACGACCGTCAGCGGCACCAACCATCAGCACGAATTGGATCTGGTGCGCACCGGCGCGGCCACGTCCACGTTCGAGCCGGCCAGCTACGCCGTGATCCTGCCCAACGAGGACGGACTGACCGTGCATTTCCAGCCCTTTGGCTACGAAGAGCTGCGTTTTCCGTATACCGGGGATATCGGCGCACTCAAGTGCATGTAAGCCACACTTTGTTTTACATCAAACTTTCCAGTTGAGCGCAAGATCGATATACTTAGCGCCTATCAAGGGGAGTAGCTTATCTTCCGGCGCATCGTCATTACGGCAGTGTTGCAGTCATCTGCACATTCCCGGTGCCTGGGCAACCACAGGTTGCAAGCAAGACCTTGCCATCATGGGCAAGGTGAACTCTCCACAATCGAGATGGCCTGTGTCCCTGGTGGAGCAGGCCATTTTGTTTGGCGTCGTAAGCGGGCCGTTCCTGCAGGCGACGGACTGTGCAAGATGGCCGACTGGTTTCCATTAAAAAACTTGAAGAGGCGGGCAACAGATGCTTGAGCTTTTGCAGACAATCAGTTGGGCGGCAGTGTTTCAGATCATCATGATCGACATTTTGCTGGGGGGCGATAACGCCGTGGTTATTGCGCTTGCCTGCCGGAATCTTCCGGCCAAGCAGCGTATGCAGGGCGTGTTGTGGGGTACGGCCGGCGCCATTGGCCTGCGCGTGGTGCTGATCGCCTTTGCGCTGACGCTGTTGGCGGTGCCTTACCTGAAGATCGTGGGCGCTTTGCTGTTGGTGTGGATCGGCGTCAAGCTGCTGATCCCCGAAGATGACGCACACGGCAATGTGGAAGGTGGCGCGACTTTGTGGAAAGCCATCAAGACCATTATCGTGGCCGACTTTGTCATGAGCCTGGATAACGTCATCGCCATTGCCGGTGCTGCACAGACGGCCGACCCCGATCATCAGATCGGTCTGGTGGTCTTTGGCCTGGTGGTCAGTGTGCCTATCATTATCTGGGGCAGCACGCTGGTGCTCAAGCTGATCGACCGTTTCCCGCTGGTGGTGACGCTGGGCGCGGCCTTGCTGGGCTGGATCGCCGGCGGCATGCTGGTGACCGACGTGGTCTTTGTGGAGCATTTCGGCACTCCTTCCACCACGACCAAGCTGATTGCCGAAGCCGTTGGCGCTGCCTTGATCGTTGTGCTGGGCAAGGGCATCGCTGCCCGCAAGCGCAAGTCGGTTCAGGCCTGATTCTGAACCCGTTCTGGCCCAGGGGCTTCGCGCCTGGGCCGGTTCCGGGTTAAGCTTGAATGATTTTCCAAACAAGGAGTACATCATGGCACAAGCCTCCGCTCGCCACATTCTGGTCAGCACCGAAGACAAAGCGAACGAACTGAAAGCCGCCATCGAAGCCGGCGCTGAATTCGCTCAGGTCGCCAAGGAAAATTCCAGCTGCCCATCGTCGCGCCAGGGCGGCGAACTGGGTACGTTTGGCCGCGGCCAGATGGTTCCCGAGTTCGACCAGGTCGTGTTCAGCGCCCCAGTGGGCGTGGTTCAGGGCCCTGTCAAGACACAGTTCGGCTACCACCTGGTGGAAGTGACCGACCGTCAGGACTGATTTCTGGCCCCGACGCTCAACCCGCCACGGCGGGTTGGCCCGATCCCTGCGCAGCGCAACGACGCTACGCAGGGATTTTTTTTGGTTCTTTGCCTATTGTCGAGAACCATTGCTCATTAATAAGCGGAATACAAACGCTAGAAATCGCCGTTCAAGTCTGGGGCTGGGCCGTCCGGGCTGATGGTTTGCCGGTGCTGCGCACCGGTGCCCTTGTCAAGCACGCGGGCCGGGCGCAGCCTGAACTCCTGGGGTGTCTCGTCCATTGGACGAGACACAAGCGCCCCAGTCGAACAGCAGGCCGCTTGCCTCCCGGCCCACGTACTTGCCGGCGGCAAACCATCTGACCCGCCCGCTCGCCCCAGCCCCAGACTTGAACGGCTTTTGTTCGTTAGATTGCGTATCAATGGTCTTGAATACGTCGCTGCCTTCCTTACTCTGATGGTTCATTGGCGTGTTCCAACGAAGAAACGTACGGAGCCGTTCGCAGGTGTGCAGGTCTCGTTCGGGCGGATCGGAGGGCTTGCCGCAGGCGCAGGAGCGATCTGGGAGGCAAGCGCCGTTCTGTTCGAGCCCGGCGTGTGTTGTTCGCCTGGGGGGCGAACAACCGGGCGAGTTAACGGCGCGCCCAGATCGCTTCTGCGACCAGGGAACCGGTGCGCAGCACCGGCAAGCCGTCAGCCCGGGCGAGACCTGCACACCTGCGAATGGCGGCTTGCCGTCGTACTTCTTCTGTCCGAGGGCAGGTTCAGCCCGAAAATCTGTGAAGAACCATTTTGTTGGGGAGGCCATCTTGGATCTTGTGACGCTTAGCGGTGTCTGCGTGGCAAGCGCGACGTGTTTTTTGCCGGTGCCTTTCAAGACCGGGTGCGGGGCGGGGGCCGGTGATACGGAGGCTGAATGCTGTCTTGCGTTAAATCCCTGGACATTTGCGCCTGTCCTGCGCAGTATGCATGCCATGCTGGCACATGGCGCGGCCATGAGCAGCCTGCTTGTTTTGAGCGGGCATGCCGGTTTTTTAGCGAAATGCGTATGAAACGTACCGATCTGGAAAAAAATAAAGCCCTGAAAATCATGGGCAAGATGAAGGCGGCCACGCCGCCTGCCCGCTTTGCCGGTGAAACCGTGCTTGACCGCCGCGAACAGCGTCGTCTGGATCAGGCCGCCGGTCTGGTGTCGTTCCCGGTCAAGCTGACCCAGCCTGTGATCGATGCGCTGAACGCCCGCGCCGCCGCCGATGGCGTCAGCATGAACGAGCTGGTGAACCGCTTGTTGGGCCAGGCGCTGGAGCAGTAGGCCGTGCATATCTGGGTGGATGCCGATGCGTGCCCGGCGGTCATCAAAGACATTCTTTACCGGGCGGCCCAGCGCTGGGAGCGGCATCTGACCCTGGTGGCCAACCAGATGCTGCGCACGCCGCCGTCGCCCTGGCTGCACGCGGTGCAGGTGCCGCGCGGCTTTGACGTGGCCGACGACTATATTGTTCAGCGCGCCGTGGCGGGCGATTTGGTGATTACCGCCGATATCCCTTTGGCCGCGCAGGTGCTGGCGGGGCAGGCGCTGGTGCTAAGTCCGCGCGGCGAACGTCTGGATACTGGCAGCATCGGCGAGCGGCTGGCCATGCGCGACATGATGGAAGAATTGCGCAGCGCCGGTATCGACACCGGCGGCCCGCCGCCGTTCAGTCAGTCCGACCGTCGCGAGTTCGCCAATGCGCTGGATCGTTTGCTGGCGGGGCAGGCGCGTGCAGCGAAAGCATAGTATGGGAGCCGCGTGCGGGGGGGCGTGCTGGATCGGTCTATTTACGTGCTGGTGTGGGTGGCCTGATTCCCCCTAGAATGCAAGAGACGTATTTTTTGAAGTGATTGCCGCCGTGTCTGATGTCTCTTCCGATCATCCCTTGATGGATCTGTCCGCCCTGAATGCCAAAGTGGCGCAGTTCGCGCGCGAGCGCGACTGGGAACAGTTTCATAGCCCCAAGAACCTGGCGATGGCGCTGACCAACGAGGTCGGCGAACTGGTGGAAATTTTCCAGTGGCTGACCGAGGACCAGTCCCGCCAGGCCGGCTCCGACCCGCGCACGGCTCAGGCGGTGCGCGACGAATTGGCTGATGTGCAGATCTACTTGAGCCGGCTGGCCTATGTGCTGGGCGTGGACATGAACGAAGCGGTAACCAGCAAGATCGCCAAGAACGCGCAGAAGTACCCGGCCGATAAGGTGCGCGGCACCAACAAGAAGTACACCGAGCTTTAGGCGCGTGCTTCCAGGCGCTTGCGCCGGTGCTTATAGCTCGGTCAGCAGGTCGTGCAGATATTGCTGCATGCGCGCCTGCCGCTGGCCGGCCAACTGGCGGCCTGTTTCTGTCTGAAAGCCATCGGCCAGTTTCAGCAGTTTGGCGGGAAAGTGATCCAGGGCGTAGCGCGCATCGTCCAGCGGGCGCTGCTGTGCCTTGGGGTCTTGCGGGTGGTACAGGCGGGAACCCATGCGCCCGGCGGTATAGAAGCAACGTGCAATGCCCAGTGCGCCGATGGCGTCCAGCCGGTCTGCATCCTGCAATATGCGGGCCTCCAGGCTGATGGCAGGCAAGGCGGCCGAAAAACTGTGTGTCTGCACGGCATGCCTGACGGCCTGACGGGTATCGGCGCACCAGCCCAGATCGCGCAGGATATCGTCTGCTTTTTCGGCCGCCAGTGTTGATGCGCGGTTGCGCAACGGCGAGTTTTTTTCTACGGCCACGCAGTCGTGCAGCAGGGTGGCGGCCAGCAGAATCCGTAGATCGCCGCCTTCGTGCGCCTGAATGGCGCGCACGTTTTTCCAGACCCGCTGAAGGTGGGACAGGTCGTGCGAACCGTCGCCTTGGCAACCGCTGGAGTAGGGCAGTAGTTCAAGGGCCAGGTCGGGGTAGGGGCTGAAGTCGGCGGCCATGATGGTTTGGGCAAATGCCCAGCATACGTGATGTGGGCGGGGCTTGCCACGTTTGCCGGTGATGCGCTGGCGCAATAGCGATGCGCCCCTGTGCAGGGGCGCGGTGCGGTCAGAAGTTGCTCAGGCCCAGCGCTTGCACGGTACCGGACCAGCGGTTCAGCTCCTGATCCACGTAGGCGGTAAATTCGGCTGGGCTGTTTGATTGCACCAGTGCGCCGTTGCTGTCCCAGATAGTCTTGATCTTGTCGGTCTGCAAGGCTTTGTGGATGGCGTCGGCCACGCTGTTGACCGTCTCGTCCGGGGTGTCGCCCTGCATGAAGATGCCGTACCAGGTTTGGGCGCTTAGCTCGTCCAGGCCCAGCTCTTTCAGGGTGGGCACATCGGGCAGGGCCTTGGCGCGTTCGGGGCTGGAGACGGCCAGGGCGCGCAGGCGGCCATTGCGTATCTGCGCTACGGCCGACGGCATGGTCTCGAACATGAAATCGATCTGATCGCCGCTGATCAAGGCCATGACGGACGGGTTGCTGCCTTTGTAGTGTACCGGGGTCATGTTGGTGCCCGACAGTTTGTGCAGCTTGCCCGCCATCAGGTGCAGCATGGTGCCCACGCCGCTGGTGCCGTAGTTCACGCCCTTTTCTTGTCGCGCCGCCGCCAGCAGATCGTCTACGCTTTTGTAGGGCGAGTCGGCATTGACCACCAGCACATTGGGCATGGCTGCAATCAAGGTGACGGCTTTCAGATCTTTGCGGGTGTCGTAGGGGAAGTTTTTGAGCACCGCCGGCGCGATGGTGTGGTGTACCGCGCCGAACAGCAGTTGGTGCTCCGAGGGGCTGGAGCTGGCGACCAGGCTGGCCCCCAGCACGCCGCCCACGCCGCCTTTGTTTTCCACAACAACGGTCTGGCCGATTTGCTGGCCCAGGGCTTCGGCCAATGGGCGGGCCAGGGTGTCGCCCGAGCCGCCGGCAGCGGACGGTACGATCAGGCGCACCGGCCGTTGGGCCCAGTCGGGCGGTTCGGCCAGGGCGCTTTGCGCGCCGGCCAGAAGACAGCTGAGGACAATAACAACACGGGACCAGGGTTTCATGTCTGTTTACCTCTCAGGTGGGAGTGATCAGCCTTTGCCGTTGCCCAGACTGCCGGGCAGGCGGCGCAGCTTGTCGATTTGATCCAGCCGAGGCGTCAGACCCAGGCCGGGGGCTTGCGGCATGCGCATCCAGCCTTGTTCGGGCTGGGGCAGGCCGGTGTAGATTTCCGCCATCATGGCGCTGGCGGCCAGGTGCCATTCGACTTCGCCGCCGTTCAGCAGGCCGCTGTGCAGGTGGCCGTTGTGCGAGGGGAAGGCCCCGCCGTTGGCAACCGAGGCGTTAAAGCTTTCGGCCAGGCCGAAAATCTTGCGCGACTGGGTAAAGCCGCCTGAAATCAGCACATTGGGCTGCACGATATCCACGGCCTGATGCATCAGCAGGTCGCGGAAACGGTAGGATTGCCCTTCGTTCTGGCCGGCGGCGATGGTAATGCCGGTTTGCTGGCGCAGTTCGCGCAGGCGGCCGGTGTCGTTCTGGGTGATCGGTTCCTCGAAAAAGCCTACATCCAGATCGCGGGCGGCACGGGCGACTTCTTTGGCGTGGATGTAGTCCAGGCTGCAGTTGCCGTCGATGTACAAGCCGACCTCGGCGGGTATGGCTTCGCGCACCAGCGTCATGCGGCGTATGTCCTGGCGGATGACCTCTTGCAAGGGACGTGGTTCGTCGCGTCGTTGCAGGCCGTTGTGACCCACCACCATCTTCAGGCCGCGAAAGCCCTGGTCCACGCAGGCGCGCGCCACCTGCACCAGTTCTTCGTCCTGAAGAAAGGAAAAGCCGAAGGTGGCGTAGGCGGGGACTTGTTCGCGGGCACCGCCCAGCAGTTTCCAGACCGGCTGGCCCAGGGCTTTGCCTTTGATGTCCCATAGGGCAATGTCCAGGGCAGAAATGGCATGCATGCCGTAGCCGGACTGGCCGCGCGGGCAGACGTTCCAGTACATGCGGTCCCACAAGCGCTCGGTGTTCAAGGGGTCTTGCCCGATCAGGTCGCTGGCCAGGATATCGTTGATGGCACTGGCCACGGGATGCTCTTCGGTAATGGCGGTCAGGCCGTAGCCGGTAATGCCGGCATCGGTTTCCACTTCCACGTGGCACACGGCCAGGTTGGAGGGTTTGCGTATATCGCCGCCCTGGAAGTGAAAGGGCACATTCAAGGGAATGGCACGGACTGCGGTGATGTTCATGTACAGCTCTCCTGAAATAATTTTGATGCGCTTGCATGTAATTGTTTTAGGTTTATATCTTTTTTTAAAAATCATCATCAATGGTGTAAACCCTTGATTTTGCTGATATATCAATGTGTTTTTTGATATTTCAAAAGAGGGTTTAAGTGGCTGATCAAGCGGTGGCGGGCGTTTCCGGGGAGGCGGGTCGCGCTTGCCACGGGGCACCGACAGGGGTTATTCCTGACGGGCGGCCACACAGCGGCTGCGGCATACTGGCGCAGGCGCAGCCAGCGCCTGTTCACTTCCCGACGGAGGCAAGCATGAGCGGATACTACGATCTGAAACGCAGTGGCGATCAGTACATGTTCAATCTGAAAGCCGGCAATTACGCCATCATCCTGAGCAGCGAACGCTACAAGACACGTGCCGCTGCGGTGGCGGGCATTGAGTCGGTGCGCAAGAACTCGCCATTGGACGAACGCTTTGAGCGCCGCACCGCCAGCGACGGTTCGCCGTATTTCGTTTTGAAGGCTGGCAACGGCGAAGTGTTGGGCCGCAGCGAGATGTACTCCACCCCGGCTGCTTGCGAGAAAGGCATACAGTCGGTCAAGCACAATGGGCCGCTGGCCCAGGTCAAAGACAACACATAAAAACGCGTTATATACCTGGGTATTCAATAGTTGGCGACCTAACTATCTAGGTCTACGCTGTATCCATCCCGCTATGCGCGGGATGGTGCAGGGTCTAGCCAAATCCGCCTGCCTGCACGTTTTGTAGTTCATAAGTCGTACCTGTACCCGATGGGAGGACGTTTATGAGTGACGCAAACCGCAGTGGCGACGGCGCGACCATCAAGCGCAGCCATGCCCAGCTACAGCAACTGGAAGCCCGGTTTTTGGAGCACGAGCGCCAAGACCCCGCTTCGCCGTATTTTCAGGGCGATGGCCCCAATCCGCATGCTTTGCCTTCGCGCCGCCGCTTCATGCTGGGTGCCTTGGCGATGGCCGGCACGGCCAGCGGCCTGGCGCAGGCGGCCACGCCGGGAGCCATAGAGCGTACGGTGCCGCCCGACGCCACACGCGTTCAGGGCGTGGGTGTGGGGGTGGACGATGGCGGCTATGGAGCGCGCTCGCAGTTTGAAAAAGAAGTGCGCACCCGCTACGCCACCAAGACGACCGAATCGTCCTGGAGCTTTACTCCCTTGCAGAACAGCATGGGCATCATCACGCCGTCGGGCCTGCATTACGAGCGGCATCATGGCGGCATTGCCACCATCGATCCGGCCACGCATTCCTTGTTCGTGCATGGCATGGTCAAGCAGGCGCGCAAGTATTCCATGAGCGATCTGCGCCGTTTTCCGGCTTTGTCGCGCCTGATGTTCATGGAGTGTTCGGGCAATGGCCTGACGGAATGGGCCAAGCCCACCATGAAAACGGTGCAGGGCACGCACGGCCTGACCTCGACCTCGGAATGGGTGGGCGTCCCGCTATCGACTGTGCTGGGCGAAGTGGGCGTGCGTCCGGGAGCCAAGTGGCTGCTGGCCGAAGGCGGCGATGCGGCGGTGATGACGCGCAGCATTCCGCTGGAAAAAGCGATGCAGGATTGCCTGTTGGCTTACGGGCAGAATGGCGAGGCGCTGCGTCCCGAACAGGGCTATCCCTTACGCCTGTTTGTGCCGGGCTACGAAGGCAATATGTCCATTAAATGGTTGCGCCGGCTGGAAATCTCCGATACGCCTTTTATGACGCGCGAGGAAACGTCCAAGTACACCGACCTGATGCCCGATGGCAGCGCTTTGCAGTTTTCCTTTCTGATGCAGGCCAAGTCCGTGATTACGTTTCCGTCCGGTGAAATGGTCCTGCGCGAACCGGGCTTTTACGAAATATCCGGCCTGGCCTGGTCGGCGAACGGCGCAATCAAGCGGGTAGAGGTATCAGTCGATGGCGGGCGCAGTTGGCGCGATGCCATGTTGCACGGTCCGGTGCTGCCGATTTGCCATACCCGCTTTTCCTTGCCGTGGGAGTGGGATGGCAAAGAGGCGATTTTGCAGAGCCGGTGCACGGACGAGACGGGCTATGTGCAGCCCAGCATTGCCCAGTTAGTCAAGGAACGGGGCTTAAGCTCGGTCTATCACTTGAATGGCATACAGAGCTGGAAAGTCGCATCCACGGGGGAGGTGTCCAATGTCCATCATGACTAGAACCTGTCTGGCCGTCGTTTTGGCGACCGTGTGTGTCGGTGCAGGGGCGCAGCAAGCGCATGTTTATGGCTTTGGCGTGCCGGCCACTGAAGCGGAACTGGCCAAGTTTGTGTCTCCCTTGCCCGACGGACGCGGTTTGCCCAAGGGTTCGGGCACGGTCGAACAGGGCCAGAAGTTGTATACGCAGCATTGCATGGCCTGTCACGGAGCCAAGCTGGAAGGGGGCATAGGCGATCGCCTGATTGGTGGACGCGGTACCTTGGCGGCCGGCAAAGGCCCGCCGGTCAAAACCGTGGAAAGCTATTGGCCGTATGCCACGACGCTGTTCGATTACACCAAGCGTGCCATGCCGTTTACGGCACCGGGCAGTTTGAGTAATGACGAGGTCTATGCCTTGACGGCGTATATCTTGTCCCAAGCGGGTGCGATCCAGCCTGATCAGGTTATGGATCAGACCAGCCTGCCGCAGGTCAAAATGCTGAACCGCGACGGGTTCAAGCCGGCGGGCCGCTAGCGGACTACTTACCCCGCAGCAGTTCCATCTGGCGGCGGTCCCGCTTGGTGGGGCGGCCGGCGTCGTAGTCCATCGCCGGCTCTGGAGCCAGGCGGCGCTGTTCGGCCGCCTGGGCGCGGGCCGTGCTGCTTTCTTCGGTTTCCTGATAAAGCCGACGTGCGACCGGTGCCGGTCCGCGCGCACCGCTGATGGCGACGATACGCACCTGCATGGGCGGGGTTTCTTTACGCAGGGTAATCAGATCGCCCGGCCCGACTTCGCGCGCCGGTTTGGTGGTTTGGTGATTGAGCAGTACCCGGCCCTTGCTGATTTCGTCCGAAGCCAGGCTGCGCGTCTTGTAAAAGCGCGCCGCCCACAACCATTTGTCCAGTCGTAATTTGTCCATGCCTTATTCTAATCCTGCGTCTTGTCGCCGTGGCGGGGCCGTGTTGTGATGCGTGGCATAGAATGCAGTGGGATGATGTTCCGTTGGAGAAACAGGCATGTTTGGATGGTTAAGCGGACGCGGCGCGCGGCGCAGCCAAGTGGAGCAGACGCTGGCATCGATGGACGATGCGCAGTGGCAGCAGGCCGTGCGCGCGCACAATTTTCTGCATGGCCTGTCGGCACAGGAATTGGACAGTTTGCGCCAGCGCACCGCGTGGCTGCTGGCCAGCAAGCAGTTCACCGGCACGCAGGGGTTGCAGGTCAGCGAACCGATCAAGCTGTCGATCGCCGTGCAGGCGGCGTTGCCTATCTTGAACATGGACCCGGCGGTCTACGAGGGATGGACGGAGATCGTGCTTTATCCGGGGCAGTTCATGATTCCCCAGCAGGACGTGGACGAGGCTGGCGTTGTGCACGAATACCTGATGCCGGCCTCGGGCGAGGCCTGGGACGGCGGGCCGGTCATTCTGTCCTGGGAGCAAAGCGGGCCGTATGGCGAAGCGGGTATGAACGTGGTCATCCACGAGTTCGCCCACAAGCTCGATTTGCTGGGGGGGACAGCCGATGGCATGCCGCCTTTGCACGACTATGCCGACCTGTCCGCCCGTCGCTGGCGGCAGGTGTTGGAGCAGTCGTTTGACGCGTTCGAGCATGCTTTGGATGCCGTGGAGCAGGCCATTCCACCCGATGTGGACCCCGAGTCCGAGACGGCCATGCCGTGGTACGACACCTTGCCGCTGGACCCGTATGCGGCCACCGACCACGCCGAATTTTTTGCTGTCAGCTCGGAAGCGTTTTTTATCGACCCTGCCCCCCTGGCGCACATGTTGCCGCAGTGGTACGAGCTGCTGCGCCGGTACTACCGCCAGGACCCGCTGGCGCGGTGGCAGCCCCGGCGTTGACGGGCTGGGCGGCAGGGCATGGCTGAACGGCGGGCCTTGTGTCGGCGTACGTTGCGGGCTGGCCGTGGACGTCGGGCCGGATTTGTCGCCATAGCAGCAGGGACATGAGTATGGCGGCCACGATGGCGTAGCCTTGGACATGCAGAAAGCCTTCCAGGTGCCCGGGCAGTTCAGGGAGTTCGGACAAGGCAGGCGCATATAGCAAGGTAATGGCGCATACCCCCAGCGCCGCGCCTACCTGCTGCAAGGTCGAGAGCAGCCCGGAGGCTGGTCCGGCTTGTTCGATGCTGACCCGGCTGAGCAGCAGGCCCAGCAAGGGTGTCATGGTCAGACCTTGGGCGATGCCCAATAACATGACCAGGGCGCGCAGCAGCCCGAGTCCGGCCGAATCATGGTGCAGCAGGGCATAGGCCGCCAGGCCGATAAAGCTGATGATGTGCAACACGCCGCCCGCTAAAATGACAGTATTGCCCAGGCGTCGCACCAATAGGGGGGCCGTCAGGGAGGCCAGCATGAACATGACGTTGGCCGGGGCAAACAGCAGGCCGGCCTGCATGGGCGTCAGGCCCAGGCCCTGCTGGCTGAGCAGGGCAAAGCTGATAAAGAAGGCCCCGGCGGTGGAGTACAGCAGGATGACCAGCAGGCTGGCATATCTGAAGTCGGGACGCAGGAGCAACTGCATGTCCAGCAGCACAGGCAGGCCACGATGTTGCCGCAGGTATTCGCGACGGGCAGTCAGAATCAGCAGGCTTGCGCCGCCCAGCAGACTGATCAGGCTCCAGACGGGCCAGTGCCGGGCCGGCCCTTCCAGTAAACCAAGCAACACGCCCAGCACACCTAATGCCAAAGCCAGCGCCGTGCCCGGCGTCAGGTGCGCGCCGGCCGGTTCGCGGCTTTCGGGGATATGGCGCAGCAAAACTAGGATAAGCAGTCCTATGGGGACATTGATCAGAAAAATCATGCGCCAGCCCAGCTCCAGCAGGTCGGCATGCAAGAGCCAGCCGCCCAGCACCTGACCGCTTAGCGCGGCCAGTCCCAGGCAGGCTCCCAAGCAGGCAAAGGCGCTGCGTTGCCGTTCGGCCGCGACGCTGACCCGTAAAATGGCGTAGACCTGTGGAAACATCAGGGCTGCGGTGGCTCCTTGCAGGATGCGGGCCAGAATCAGGCTATGGATCTCGGGCGCCAGACCACACAGTGCGGATGCGACGCTGAAGCTGCCGACGCCCCAGCCGAACAGGCGGCGGCGGCCATAGCGGTCGCCCAAGCGGCTGCTGCTGATCAGCGTCATGCCAAAGCTGAGCTCGTAGGCGGCCACCACCAGTCCCGCCTGTCCTAGACTGGCTTCTAAGGAATCCTGCAGGCTAGGCAGGGCGACATTGACGACAAACAGATCAAAAATGGATAGAAAGGCGGCTGCCATCAGCAGTGTCATCGCCAGCGGGGAAACAGAACGCGTAACCATAAGACCTCCAAGAAGGAGCTTTATTCTGGGTGCGCTATGCTTCTATTACAATTTACCTGTTTATACTATTACTTATGGTCATCCTTTATGACTGGACGCAGGAGCCGTGTGTATGAGCAAACCCCGAACCCGCCCTGCCTTGGCGCAGTTTTTACAGGCGCAACGACGCAGTTTGAATCCGGCCGACTACGGTTTTCCGACAGGCGGACGGCGCCGCACGCCTGGGCTGCGCCGTGAAGAGGTCGCTGCCTTGGCCGGCGTGGGGCTGGCTTGGTATACCTGGCTGGAGCAGGGACGCGGAATCGGGGTGTCCGAAGCGTTTCTGGAACGACTGGCGCAGGTGTTTCGGTTGGGTGCGTCCGAGCGGCGACATTTGTTTTTGCTGGCGTGCCAGCGGCCTCCGGTGGAGTCGGGCCGAAGCTGGTGTCAGGTGCCGCCGCTGGTGCGCCGTTTGATGCAGGATCTGCATCCTCATCCGGCTTATATGTTGAACCTGCGCTGGGATGTGCTGGCCTGGAACCCGGCGGCTCAGGCGCTGTTTGGCTTCGAGGATCAGCCGGCGGGCCGGCGAAATCGGCTCTGGATGCTATTTACGGACGAGCGCACGCGTGTCCGCATGCAGGATTGGAAAGAGCAGTTGCCAGGGTTGGTAGCCGGATTCCGGCGGGATTTTGTAGCCGCGCAGCTGGCTCCGGACTTTGTCGAATTGGTGAACGAGCTGGAACGGGTATCGCCTGAATTTAAGGTGTTGTGGCGGCAACAAGATATTCAACAAGCCTGCCGCGGGCGGGCCTGGTTCGGCCTGGAGGGCCAGCCGATGCGTCAGTACGAACATACCACCTTGATCGTGGACCAGGACAAGCATTTGCGTTTGCAGGTCCACGTTCCGGTAGAAGAGGCGGATTATTCCGACGTGCTGGTTTCCCAGTAGACTTGCTGTATGGCCGGATGGGCGCAGAGCCGGGCCTGTAGGCGATCGCTGTCACGCGGGTCGATGGAGGTCGCCATCAGTGTTGCTTTGATTTCCACCAGGGTTTCCGCGAATGCGCTGATTTCCAGTTCGCCCAGTGGGTAGTTTTCCTGCTCCAGCAGATCTTCCAATGCCTGTGTGGCCGCTTGGCGTTGTTCGGCAGGCGTGATGATATGGATGATGTGGGTGACTTCGCTGGCCTGGGCATCCATAGGCAGGCGGTTGATGCTGTTGACCACGGGGCGCAGCAGGGTATTGGCGGCCAGCACGAACAAGGTGGCCAGCACGGCTTCCACGATCAGGTCGGCCCCGGCGCAGGCACCGATGGCGGCCGATCCCCACAAGGTGGCGGCGGTATTTAAGCCGCGCACATGGCCTTCTTCGCGCATGATGACGCCGGCACCCAGAAACCCCACGCCGGACACCACATACGCCACCACGCGGACTGCGCCGTCTGCGCCGGCAATGCGAAATGCCATGTCCACGAAAATAGCCGCGCCCACGCAGACCAGTACATTGGTGCGCAGACCGGCGGTGCGCTGGCGGTATTGCCGCTCAAAGCCCACGATGCCGCCCATCAGAAAAGCCGTCAGCAGGCTGACCAGGGTATTCAGGATCTCGTCCGGGTTGATGGTCTGAAATGCGTGCATGGCGTCCTCCTGACGATGATGGGTAAGCGCTGGGCAGGATACGTCAATTACATGTCATGTTGATGACATGAAGCGCAAGTGTCCACGGTTCAGTCCGATTTGCGCGCTGCCAGCCAGTCTCGTATCGACAGTCCGGTTTTCTGCCGGAACAGGCGCGAGAGCGCCGAAGGATTGGCATAACCCAGATCGATGGCGATGCGTTTGGCCGATTGCCCTTGGCTCAGTCGCTGGCAGGCCAGGGACAGACGCCATTGCGCCAGGTAGTCCGCCGGGGTGTCGCCGACCCAGTGTTTGAACTGCGCGGCAAAAGCGCTGCGCGACAAACCGGCTTCCTGGGCCAGAGACTGCACGGTCCAATCGCGCCCTGGGTCGGCCTGTATGGCCAGCAGGGCGCGTGCGATGGGCGGGTGCGACAGGCCGCGAAATAAACCCACCGGAATGGCACAGCGGTCGGGATGGTCGAACAGCCAGCGCAGCAGTTGCAGCAGCACGATCTCGAACAGGCGGTCAGCCAGCAGGCGGTGGCCGCAGCGCACAGAGGCCGTTTCGGCAAACAGCAGTTCCAATGCCTGGCTCAGGCCCGGAACCTCGTCCAGTGCTACGACGATCAGGCTGGGCAGGGAGCGGGCCAGCGGATGCATCTCGCCGCCGTCGAAATCCAGCGTGGCGCAGGTAAAGTCCCAGCCTTCTTGCGGCGGGTAGTGAAAGGTATGCTCCAGCGGGCGGGGGTAGAAGATCAGGCTGGGACGCTCGATCCGTATGGTCTGCGGCACCGGGTCCCGGGCATCGTGGCGTACGGTCAGTTCGCCGTGTCGCAGAATGTGTAGAAACGCGCGGCCGGGCTGGGCGGCAAAGCGCGTCACGCCGCATAGCGAACCGTTGTAGAACAGATGCGCGCGCACGCGGAACTGATCCAGCAGTAAAGAGAGCCGGTCCAGATTCATGATGCCCCCAAGGCAGTGGATGGAAAGATAACTTATGTGGATTGATCTTATCCAATAGTCCTGTTTTTGGCGAGACACTGCATCATGTCCAGCCGGACACTTTTTCGGGTCGTTGCCGGCCCCCTATTCCAGGAGCATATTATGTCCCGTCTTTCCCTGCCCGATGTTGCCCAGGCCCCTGCCGCCAGCCAGCCAGCTTTGCAGGAAATTCAGAAAGCATTCGGTGCCGTACCGGCCATGTTCCGCACTGTTTCTTTGTCGCCCGCCGCTTTGCGCAGCATGTGGGGTTCGTTCGGTGCTTTGGGCGGCGGCACGCTGGGTGCCAAGCTGGGCGAACAACTGGCGGTAGCGATTGCCGATCGCAACCGCTGCGAATACTGCCTGGCCGCCCATACGGCTTTGGGCGGCAAAGCCGGCCTGAGCGAGGAAACCCTGGCCAAGGCTCAGCAAGGTCAGTCCGACGACCCGCGCACTGCAGCCGCACTGGCGTTTGTGCTCAAGCTGGTCGATAAGCGCGGTCAGGTTTCCCAGGCCGATGTGCAAGCCGTGCGTCAGGCCGGCTTTGACGAAGGCCAGGTCGTGGAGCTGATTGCCGTGACCGCCCTGAATCTGTTTACCAACTATGTGAACGTGGCGCTGGATGTACCAGTGGACTTCAAAGTCGTGGAACTGACTGCCTGATCGCCGACACCGTGCATTGTGGCCTTTTGGCAAGGCAGTGCCGGTGTCAACAACAAAGCCGTCCCATGTGGGACGGCCTTGTTGCGTGGGCAAGCGTAATTGCTTAGAACTGATACGACACACTGAGCGAGCCGAACGTGGAATTGCGTTTTTCCACCAGTGGGCTGTCTTTGGTCTTGCCGGCCAGCGATTGCATGCCCAGGCTCAGATCGGCGCTCCAGTTGGCGCTCAGTTGGTGGGTCAGCGTGGCCGACAGACCATAGGAGCGCATCCCGCCTTTCATTTCGTATGGTTTCAATTGGCCACCGCTGGCGCGGGCTTCGTGGGCCTTGACGCCGAACCAGGTGTTCATGGCTTTTTTGCTGGACCAGTGGGCGTTGGCACCCAGGCTGAACGAGGTATTGCCCGAATCCGACATCCAGGCCAGGTAGGACAGATCCAGCATCAGGCCGCTGCCGTACTGGCTCTTGAAGGCTTGATAATAGGTCAGGCCGACGCCGAAACGACCCATTTGGTACTCGGTGAAAATACCGCCTACGCTGTGGTGTTTGATCTCGTCGGTGCCGCGCAGACGCTTGCCGTCTTTTTCCTTGCGGCCGCCTTGCATGCCCAGGTACAGGCCGCTTGTCCATTCCGGGGTGATGTTGAACATGACACCGACGGCGGGACCGTTGCCACGGCCGCCGATGAACCAGTTTTCGCCGGCGATGTTGATGACGGGAGAAGGACCGAATTTATATTCTTTCGAGCCCTCGTATTTTGGGGCATAACCAATACCGGCACCAATGGTGAAGTCAACGGCGTGGGCGGTGCCGGCGCAGGTGGCGGCCAGCAGCACAGCCAGGGTCCGCAGGCGCAGCAGGGTAGAGAAGGGGGTAGTCACGAGGCGTCATCCTTTAATTGATTCGTGAAAGCAAGAGGGCGTTTCAGATGCATGCAGGCTGATCGTAGTCAGCCATCCGTGAAACAGCCGTCAAGGCTGCAAGCGCCTTGTGCTTTGTTGGGAATCCGTTCGGATGCGCCCGTTTGTAGGGCGTGGGGCGAGCCGGGTGCGACTGTATCCGCTCGCTGTGCTCCGTGCCTGCCCGCAGCGTGCTGGAGCAGGTCGGTCAGTGTGCGCGCTTGATTGCAGCGCGCGATAAGAAGCGGGCCTTAGCGTGCCTGGAGCCGGCGCGTCCAGTCGGACAGGGCCAGCAGTTGCTTGCGGATATAGCCTTCG
This sequence comes from Alcaligenes sp. SDU_A2, assembly GCF_038237375.1. Taxonomy (NCBI): domain Bacteria; kingdom Pseudomonadati; phylum Pseudomonadota; class Betaproteobacteria; order Burkholderiales; family Alcaligenaceae; genus Alcaligenes; species Alcaligenes sp. SDU_A2. Next base: position 758,585 of record NZ_CP151273.1, read on the forward strand.
GTGGCCTGGTCGTGCAGTTCGCCTTGCTCGTTGATCAGGTTCTGGGCGGTGGGAATCATGATTTCAGGCTGATTCAAGGGATGCACGTTTAGAAATACCAGGGTCTGGCGCAAGTGGTATTGCGCCCGTGCCGTGCCCAGACGTCCGGCGCTGGCTCCCATGATGGCGGCGGGCTTGTTCGCAAAAGGCTGGTCGGAGCCGCGCGAAGCCCAGTCAATGGCATTTTTCAGGACGCCGGGCATGGAGTAGTTGTATTCGGGGGTGACAAACAGCAGCGCATCGGCCTGGGCGATTTGCTGGCGCAGGCGCTGCACGGATTCCGGGAAACCCTGCTGGTAAATATCGTCGTTGTAGAGCGGGATGTCGTCGATCCGCGCATGGGAAAACACCATGTGCTCCGGTGCCAGCCGCTGGGCGCAACGCAGCAGGGCGGCATTGAAGGATTGTTGGCGCAGGCTGCCGCAGATGCCCAGGATCTTGATTGTTTCTGCTTGGCTCATGGTCTGAACTCCGTGTCGGGAATGGATGGGGGAATGCTGTATCGCCCGCTTTCGGCCTGCGGGCGGCGGATCAAGCGCCAGTGTATCCAGGGTGTGACAGGATGTCGCGGCATCAGACCGGGCCGCGGTCGATTTCGCTGAGCGGGTGATTCACCTCGAACAGCCGTCCTTGTACGCCGTCGATGCCGAAGCTGTTCAGCCGGCGAGTGTGCATCTCCAGATAGGCCTGCGCATGGGCGTGGTCCGTGAACAGGTAGACGCCGCCCGCCGTGCGTTCAGCCTGGTTTTCCGTCCAGATTTTCCAGATCAGGCCTGGTTCCTGGGCGATGGACTCGGCCAGTTCGCGCATGGCGGCGCTCATGTCGGCACCCCAGGGACCCGGATAGGGAAAATCAACATACAGCACGGTACTCATGAGAGGCTCCATTGAAAACAGATCCGCTTCATCTTACTCTTGTCGACTTGCAATGGCCGTGTTCTCTTTCGCGCAGCGTCGATGCGCCAAGAGGCTGGGTCTGTTCGATTTTCAGGAGCCTGTTGTCATGCGTTGTCTGATCGTGCTGGCCCATCCTGTGCCAGGTAGTCTGTGTCATCATCTGGCCGCCCAAGCGCAGCAGCACTTGCGGCAGGCAGGACATCAGGTCGAGGTGCTGGATTTATATGCGCAGGGGTTTGATCCGGTGCTGAGTGCCCAGGAACGCCGTGCCTATTACGCCAAGGGCGAACCGCCTGTGCCTGATTCCATGCAGCAGGCGTTGCTGCAGGCCGAAGGCCTGGTCTTGTGCTTTCCTACCTGGTGGTTCGGCTTTCCGGCCATTTTGAAGGGTTGGTTCGATCGGGTATGGAGCCCCGGCGTGGCCTTTGATCATGCCGACGACTTGGGTCCGATCCGAGCCCGTTTGACGAATCTGCGGCATGTGCTGGCCATGACCACGCTAGGCTCGGCCGCTTGGGTAGACCTCCTGGTGATGCGGCAGCCAGTACGTCGGGTTTTGCGCGGTGCCTTGCTGGGTGCCTGCGCCCCTAAGGCAAAGCTCGATTTTTTGTCTCTGCATCGTAGCGAAACGGCCACACAGCAGCGCGTTGCGTCCTTTGAGGCCAAGATCGGCGCACGGCTGGCCCAATGGCCCCGTGACTGAAGCAGGCGTATAGTCGTCGTTTTTGCCCTTGGCTTGCGGGTGCATCATGTCCTGGACCGCTTTATCGCTGGTAGTGGTGGCTGCGTTTATTCATGCCGGCTGGAACCTGTTGTCCAAGCGGGCTGCCGCAGCAGGGGCGCACTTTGTATTCGCCTATTCGATCTTCGCCATTCTATTTTATTTCCCGGTCATGGTCTGGGTGTTGGTCACGCAGGGCAATATGCCCTGGAACACGGCCACGATTACCTGTCTGGTGCTCAGTTCCTTGCTGCACATGGCCTACAGCTTGAGCCTGCAAAAAGGCTACCAGATGGCCGACATGTCCGTGGTCTACCCGATTGCGCGCGGCACAGGGCCTTTGCTGTCCTCGGTGGGGGCCTTTGTCTTGCTGGGTGAGCCGGTACGTCCGCTGGGCGTGTTGGGCATTTTGATGGTGGTGGTGGGGATTTTGTTGATCGCCACCCAGGGGTATTTGCGCCGCTTCCTGAATCCTGCCTCGCTGACCGGCGTGCGCTGGGGGGTGCAGACCGGCCTGCTGATTGCCGGCTATACCGTGGTCGATGCGTATGGCGTCAAGGTATTGCTGATTTCTCCCTTTTTGCTGGACTGGTTCAGCAATGTGCTGCGCGTGGGCATGCTCTCGCCCTATATCGCCCGTCAGGGTCGGGCGGGTTTCGCCAAGCTGTGGCCCCATTGGAAGCTGGCGGCCGGCGTCGGCTTGCTCTCGCCCTTGTCCTACATTCTGGTGTTGCAGGCGTTGGGCATGGGGGCTCCTCTGTCCATGGTGGCCCCCGCGCGCGAAATGTCCATGATGGTCGGGGCCATTTTAGGCATGGTGGTGCTGCGCGAACAGGTCAATGGCTGGCGTTTGCTGGGGTGTGCGGTCCTGATCGGCGGCGTCATTTTCCTGACCTCCGGGCCCGCCGCTTAACGCCGCTCTTGAAATAGGGCCGGACGCCCCTATCTGTCTGGGATAGGGCGCGCTGCGGCGCGTGGCCAACCACTCTTTTTTGCATACTCATCATGAGCCAGACAGATACTGCGAATATGTCCGAAACCTTGGGCTTTCAGGCCGAAGTCAAACAGCTTCTGCACCTGATGATCCATTCCTTGTACAGCAACAAGGAAATTTTCCTGCGCGAGTTGGTGTCCAATGCCTCCGATGCCTGCGACAAGCTGCGCTTTGAGGCCATCGACAATCCCGCCCTGTTGCAAGGCGACGGCGAACTGCGCATCCGTGTGGATTTCGACAAAGAACAGCGCACCATCACCATCGACGACAACGGCGTGGGTATGTCGCGCGACGAGGCCATCGCCAATCTGGGCACCATTGCCCGTTCCGGCACCAAGGAATTTTTCTCGCAGCTGACCGGCGACAAGCAGAAAGACACCCAGCTTATCGGCCAGTTCGGCGTGGGCTTTTATTCGTCCTTCATCGTGGCCGACAAAGTGTCCGTGCTGACGCGTCGCGCCGGCGAGGATCAGGAAGCCGTGCTGTGGGAGTCCACGGGCGAAGGCGAATTTACCATTGCGGCGGCCGAAAAAGACACGCGCGGCACCACGATTACCTTGCACCTGCGCGACGGCGAGGACGATTTCCTGGACGGCTGGCGCTTGCGTAACGTGTTGCGCCGCTATTCCGACCATATTTCTCTGCCCGTGCAGATGCGCAAAGAAGATTGGGACGAAGAAAAGCAGCAGCAGCTCAAGCAGGACGAGTGGGAAAGCGTCAACCAGGCCAGCGCTTTGTGGACGCGCTCCAAGTCCGATATCTCGGACGAGCAATACCAAGAGTTCTACAAGCATATCTCCCACGATTACGACAATCCGCTGGCCTGGACGCATAACCGCGTGGAAGGCCGTAGCGAATATACCCAGTTGCTGTTCGTTCCCAAGCAAGCCCCCTTCGACCTGTGGGACCGCGATGCGCGCCGTGGCGTGAAGCTGTACGTCAAGCGCGTGTTCATCATGGACGACGCCGAGCAGTTGTTGCCTGGTTACCTGCGTTTTGTCCGTGGTGTCATCGATTCGGCCGACCTGCCCCTGAACGTGTCGCGCGAAATTCTTCAGGAAAGCCGCGATGTGCGTGCCATCCGCGAAGGCAGCGCCAAGCGTATCTTGTCCTTGCTGGAGGATCTGGCGGAAAATCAGCCCGAGCAGTACGCCACATTTTGGAATCAGTTCGGCCAGGTCCTGAAGGAGGGTACGGGCGAGGACATGAGCAATCAGGCGCGTATCGCCGCCTTGTTGCGCTTTGCGTCCACGAACCAGGAAGGCTCGGCACAGACGGTGTCGCTGGCCGATTACATCGCCCGCATGAAGGAAGGCCAAGACAAGATCTACTACGTCGCTGCCGATTCCTTTGCCGCTGCCTCCAACAGCCCGCATCTGGAAGTGTTCCGCAAGAAAGGCATCGAAGTGCTGTTGATGTCCGACCGGGTGGACGAGTGGATGCTGTCCTATCTGCGCGAATTCGAGGGCAAGTCTTTGGTGTCCGTGGCCAAGGGCGGTCTGGATCTGGATGCCTTGGCCGATGAAGAGGAAAAGAAGCACCAGGCCGAAGTGGCCGAAACTTTCAAGCCTCTGGTGGAGCGCCTGCAAGCGTCCCTGGGCGAAAAGGTCAAGGAAGTGCGCATAACGGCGCGTCTGGTGGATTCGCCAGCGTGCGTGGTGGTCGATGCCAACGAACTGAGCCCGCACTTGCTGCGCATGTTGCAGGCGGCCGGTCAGGAAGCACCCGAGGTCAAGCCTATCCTGGAAATCAATCCGGACCACGAGCTGATTGCCAAGGTGCAGGCGGCCGACGACGCGGCATTCGGCGAATGGGCCTTGTTGCTGCTGGAGCAGGCCATGCTGGCTGAAGGCGCGTCTTTGCAGGACCCTGCCAGCTTCGTCAAGCGCGTCAACCGCTTGTTGTTGAACCTGTAAACCTGCGTTGCCGGCATCAGGCCGGCGTGGCGGTTCAGGCTATGGGACCCCGTATCCTTGTTGTAGGGATGCGGGGTTTTCTTTTGTGTATGTGTTGTCCGGCAAGTCGGCAGTTTGGTGGACAACGTGAAGCATCAGCTGCCTGATTATCGATTTATTCAGAAAGGAAAATGAGAGTAGTTTTCATTTGCATTTTGATGTTTATACGCAACATTGTGAGTGGGAATCGCACTTTCCTGTCGCTGAATGACGCAAAAAGTCATTTTTTGCTTTAGATCGATAATAGTAATGATTAACATTAGCGTCTCTAATATAAATCATTCGTTTGTGTGCAAGTCTCTTTTATCACCCCGGCTTCTGCGGTGTAAGGGATGTCTTTTGCCGCGAAAAAGCGATTATTTCTTTCGGAGCTGGTGATGTCATTTTTCTCTGCCCAGCCGCCTCGTCGTTTTGCCGAGACGGTCCTGTCCGCCGCGCTGTTTGCAGCTTTGGCCAGTCCTGCCCTGGCCCAGTCAGCGGACCCAGGCGTGGCTGAACTGAAGTCCATTCGTGTGCAAGGGTCGGGGGGCGCGAACGGCATTGATGGTTTCCAGGCCAACAAGGCGCAGTCGGTCAAATTTTCCGAGTCGCTGCTGAACACGCCGCGCTCCATCACCGTGATTCCCGAAGAAGTCATTAAAGATCGCGGTGCCACGTCTTTGCAGGATGTTCTGCGCACTACGCCCGGCATTACGCTGGGTTCGGGCGAGGGCGGCACACCTGTGGGCGATCGTCCCTTTATCCGTGGCTACGAAGCTAGCACCGATATTTTCATTGACGGTGTGCGCGACTACGCACGCGGCTCGCACGAGACCTTCAATCTGGAATCGGTGGAAGTGCTCAAAGGGCCCAGCTCGGCCTTTACCGGACGCGGCGGCACCGGTGGTAGCCTGAATCTGGTAACCAAGTCGCCCAAGCTGAAGGACTTTTTTGAAGTGCAGGCAGGGTATGGCACGTCTGATCAGTATCGTCTGACCGCAGACGGCAACTATGCCTTTACCGACACGGCGGCGTTTCGCCTGAACCTGATGCGCATGGGGGGCGATATGCCCGGCCGCGACGGCGTCACGATCGACCGTTGGGGCATTGCGCCGTCCATCGCCTTTGGCCTGGGGACGCCCACGCGTGTGACTCTGTCCTACTCCCGCCTTGAAAATAAGGACATGCCGGATCTGGGCGTGCCATTCAAGAACGCCGCCAATCCAGACCGCGTGACGCCCTTGGAAGCGGATCGGGACAATTTCTACGGTCGCCACAATGTCGACTTTCGCAAGTATACGGCCGATACCGCGTCGGCCAATATCGAGCACGACCTGAATGACCGTTTTACCGTGCGCAACGTGACCCGTTACAGCAAGACGCTGAATCACTACCTGATGACGCGTCCTTCGTTTGACAACTGCACGGTCCGTTCGCGCGGCGCTTGCGTGACCGAAGGCGAAGGCTTGCAGTTCCGTCGCGATAACCGCACGAACTACCGCATTTCCGAGTCGCTGCTGAATCAGACCGACGTGTACGGCAGTTTCGACACCGGTTCACTGAAGCACGATATTGTTGCGGGCGTGGAGTTCAGCAAGGAAGAGATCTCCAACAAGAGCATGACCGGTGGCCCGGCGCGCGAGACGGATTCGTTCTACAACCCGAACCCCAACCGTCAGTACAACTATTCGCTGCAGTACGGCCCCAAGACCAAGAGCGGCGACATCAAGACGCGTTCGGCGTATATTTTCGACACCATTACCATCAACGACCAGTGGATGGTGAACGGCGGCCTGCGTTTTGACCGCTTCGAAGTGGACAACACCACGTCGTCCCGCAAGGACGATATGTGGAACTACCAATTGGGCCTGGTGTACAAGCCTGCCCAGAACGGTTCCATTTACCTGAGCTATGGCACGTCCTCCAACCCTTCGGGTGAAAACCTGGGGCAGGCGGGTGGCGCGGACGGCCCTGCCGGTGGTTCCGCCATTCACGAGCTCAAGCCCGAGCGTAGCCACAGCTGGGAGCTGGGCACCAAGTGGGATGTGGCTGACGAGAAGCTGTCTCTGACCGCCGCCATCTTCCAGACCGACAAGAAAGACGCGCGTTCTACCGACCCCTTGACCGGCGATGTGTCGCTGAGCGGCAGCAACCGCGTGCGTGGTCTGGAACTGGGCGCGGCAGGTGCGATTACGCCCAAGTGGAACATCTGGGCCGGTTACACCTACCTGGACCCCAAGATCAAAGAGTATCGCAACCGCAATGCGGTCTACGACGGGAACCAGATGAAGTTCATCGCCAAGCAAAGCTTTAACGTGTGGTCGACCTACAAGGTGCTGCCCGAGCTGACTCTGGGTGCTGGCGCGACCTATGTGGGCGAACGTTACGTGGATGATGCCAACTCCTTGAAGCTGCCTTCCTACTGGCGTTACGATGCGATGGCCCGCTACGACGTGAACAAGAACATTGCGTTGCAGTTCAACGTGAACAACATCAGCAATGTACGCATGTATGATGCTTCTCACGTAGGTATCTTCGCCAATGTGGGCCCTGGCCGCTCCTACATGTTGAATGCGACGTACCGCTTCGAGTAAATAGCGCGATCTCCGTAGAGCTGGATGGGCCGCCCTTTGAGGCGGCCTGTCCGTTTCCGGGGCGCACGGCTTTTTTTGACAGGTGCCTGATGCTGATTACCCTTCCCGATGTCCTGAATCCCGAACAGTTGCGCGATTGTCGGCAAGCCCTGGAACAGGCGCAGTGGGAGGATGGGCGCAAGACCGCAGGCTATCTGGCCCAGCAAAGCAAAAGCAATCTGCAGTTGCCGTTGGACCACCCGGTGGCCCGCCAGATGGGCGAATTTCTGATGCATGTGTTGGGGCAGCACAGCGGTTTTATCGCGGCTGCCTTGCCGCTGCGCATGTTGCCGCCGCGCTTTAACCGCTACGAAGGCGGCGGGCAATACGGCAATCATATCGACAATGCTATTTTTACGATTCCGGGTACCAGCCAGCGCCTGCGCACGGATGTGTCCAGCACGCTGTTTTTCAGCGACCCGCAGGAATACGAAGGGGGCGAATTGATTATCGAGGATGTGTACGGCACGCAATCGATCAAGCTGCCCGCCGGACACATGGTGGTCTACCCCGGCACCAGCCTGCATCGTGTCGAGCCGGTTACAAAAGGCACGCGTTATGCGTCTTTTTTCTGGACGCAGAGCATGGTGCGCCATGCCCACCAGCGCAAGCTGCTCTGGGAATTGGATCAAAGTATTCAGCAGTTGGCCGGGCAGGGGGCCGATACGCAAGAGCTGTCGCGCCTGACGGGCATCTACCATAACTTGCTGCGCGAATGGAGCGATGCCTGACCGTTCTGGAGTCCGATGACCATGACACATGTTCCCTTGCCGCCTCTGGCCAGCATTCCGGCCGATATTGCCAGCCTGGCTGATTACGAACCGTATGCCTGCGCGCGCATGACAGCGGGGGCCTGGGCGTATTTCAGCGGCGGCGCGGCCGACGAGCTGACGGTGCAGGACAATCTGGACAGTTACCGGCGCTGGGGCTTGTGGCCGGCGGCCTTGGGCCAGTTCGAGCAGGCGTCAACGCGCCTGGAGCTGTTTGGGCACAGTATGGCTTATCCCATTTTGCTGGCTCCGGTGGCTTACCAGCGGCTGGCTCATCCGCAAGGGGAACTGGCCAGCGTGTTGGGGGCGGGTGCGATGGGCGCAACCAGCATCATCAGCATGCAGGCCAGCCACGCCTTCGAGGATATTGCCGCCCATGCTCATGCACCCTTGTGGGCGCAGTGGTACTGGCATCCCGATCGGGATTTCATGCAGGACTTGCTGCGCCGGGTGGAGGTGGCCGGATATCGGGCGTTGGTGTTTACCGTGGATGCGGCAGTCAATGGCGTGCGCAATCGCGAGCAACGTGCCGGTTTTGCCTTGCCGGACGATGTCCAGGCCGTGAATTTGCGTGGCGCGCCAGCCGCACCAGCCGTTCTGGGTGCCGCCGGCAGCAGCCCTTTGTTTGGCAGCGGCCTGCTGGATCAGGCCCCAAACTGGAATGACTTGGCCTGGCTCGTGCAGGAAAGCAGGCTGCCGGTTCTGGTCAAGGGAATCATGCGGCCCGGCGATGCGCTGCGGGCGCTGGATGTGGGGGTTGCCGGCATCGTGGTGTCCAACCACGGTGGGCGTACGCTGGATGGCGCGCCTGCGTCGCTGGATGCGCTGGGGCAGGTCTGCGCTGCGGTGCAGGGGCGCGTGCCGGTGCTGATGGATGGAGGCATACGGCGCGGTACCGATGTGCTCAAGGCGCTGGCTTTGGGAGCCAGGGCCGTGTTGGTGGGGCGACCCTATGTGTATGGCCTGGCGGCGGCAGGCGCGGCTGGTGTGGCCCATGTGCTGCATATTCTGCGCGCCGAACTGGAAGTGGCGATGGCCTTGACCGGTTGCAATGATCTGGCCGCTATCTGCCCTGATGTGCTTTACCGGCGCTGATCGTCTTGCTTGACACTGTTCGGGATGGGACCGGGTTTACGAGGTTTCGGGTAGAGCGGTCGCGGGCCAGCCATGTTCGCGCGCGATGCGCCGCCAGTCGAAATGCGGGCCGGGGTCGGTCTTGCGCCCCGGAGCGATATGTTCGTGGCCGCGCACATCGCGCAGGCTGTGGCGCATGCGCAGGGCGCGGGACAGGCGGGCCAGCTCCTTGTATTGTGCGTCGGTAAATGGCACGAAATCGCTGCCTTCCAGCTCAATGCCGATAGAAAAGTCGTTGCAGCGTTCCCGGTCCTGAAAGTGCGAGACGCCCGCATGCCAGGCGCGTCGGGTCGTGGGCACGAACTGGATGATGTGGCCGTTGCGCTGGATCAGAAAATGCGCCGATACCTTCAGGTCGCGGATGTTCTCGAACCAGGGGTGCGCGCCGATATCCAGACGGTTCTGAAAGAAGTCGCGGATGTAGGGGCCGCCGAACTCGTTGGGCGGCAGGCTGATATTGTGCAGCACCAGTAGCGTAGGCGTGTCGCCGTCAGGGCGCTGGTCGTGGTTGGGCGAAAGCGCGCGCGTGACATTGGCATGCGGCATCAGCCAACCCTGCCGGTCCAGATCGTAGGCGTGGTGCATGCGGGCCATGGCGGTCTACTGGCGCGGGCCGCGCTTGGCGTGTTCCAGGCTGCACCAGGTGTGATGGTTGCTCATCAGGGCTTCGGAACGGGGCAGGTGGATGCCGCAATGGGCACAGCGCACCATGGCTTCGCCTTGCTTTTGCGAACGGGGCGGACGCATGGTGGGATTAGGCGGCATTTTTTTGCGCGCTTTGCTATGCGACACGATGCGGGCAATGATCATGGCTGCCAGAATGACCACTACCCAAAATAATGCTTTACCCAATTGTGCCTCGCTGCAGAATCACTTCCAGGACGAAACGGCTGCCGGTGTAGGCCAGCAACATGAAGGCAAAGCCCGCCAGCGTCCAGCGCAGGGCGATGCGGCCGCGCCATCCGTACTGTTTTCGTCCCCATAATAAGCCACCAAATGTAACCCATGCCAGCAAGGTAAAGATGGTTTTGTGGTCGGCAGGCAACCATGTGCCCGCCACAGCCAGGGAAACGGCGGCACCACTCAGGATGGTCAGGGTCAAGATGACAAAGGACACGCGTATCAGGCGAAACAGCAGATCTTCCTGGACCAGCAGCGGGGGCAGGGTGTCCAGGGCGCGGCTGAGCAGACCGTGGTGCTCTTCGTGTTGGATGGGACGGTGCAACTGGCGGTCCAGCGCGGTCATCAGGACGGCATGCAGGGCGGCGACGGTGCTGAGGCCATAGGCGACCAGGGCAATCAGCAGGTGGATACGTAGCCATTCGTTGCCGGCATGGTTCACGATGTGGCCTTGCGGAAAGGCAATGGCCAGCAGGCTGACGATCGTGGCGGCAGGCAGTAGAATCAGAAGCAGGCTGTCCAGGCGCAGATACAGGCTCTGGAACCAGAACACCACCATGCCCAGCCAGATGGCGGCCGACAGCGCCAGTGCCCAGCTTAAATGCAGACCGTGAGGCAATACAATAGTCAGCAGCAGCCCTGCGCCATGCACGATGATCGCGCACAGCAGCGCGATCCGGCTGGGTGCATCAAGCACCGTACGGGCGCTGCCTTGTGTCAGCGGACGCCACAACGAGATCGAAAGCACGATGTATGCCAGCGCGGCGAGCAAGTGAAATACAATACTTGCAGACATAAGTCCCGGATTTCCTGAAAGACAGTACGGGGCGTACCCCAAGCGACCATTTTATTCTTATTCGTAGACCACACGATAACCTAGTTTAAGCGAACCCACCCTTATGTTTGAAAATCTGACCCAGCGCATGTCCCGCGTGGTGAAAACCATGCGTGGTCAGGCGCGCCTGACCGAATCCAATACCCAGGATATGTTGCGGGAAGTCCGCCTGGCGCTGTTGGAGGCGGACGTTGCCCTGCCGGTGGTGCGCGAATTTGTCGCGCGGGTCAAAGAAAAAGCCCTGGGCCTGGAGGTGGCGGACAGCCTGAACCCCGGCCAGGCTTTGGTGGGCGTAGTACACCAGGAACTGACTGCCCTGATGGGGGCCGACCTGGGCGAGGCCGCCAGCGAACTGTCGCTGGCCGCGCAACCGCCGGCGGTCATCCTGATGGCGGGCCTGCAAGGGGCGGGTAAGACCACCACGACGGGTAAGTTGGCCAAGTGGTTGTCCGAAGGCGGCCATACCCAGCATGGTCGCAAGACTGGCAAGAAGAAAGTGCTGGTGGTCAGCGCCGACGTGTATCGTCCGGCCGCTATCGAACAGCTCAAGACGGTAGCCGGGCAGGTCGGGGTGGATTTCCTGCCGTCCGACCCCAGCCAGAAGCCCGAGGACATCGCCCGTAACGCGCTCGATCATGCCAAGCGCCATCATTTTGATGTGCTGATCGTGGATACGGCCGGTCGCCTGGGTGTGGACGAGGCCATGATGCGCGAGATCCGCGCTCTGTACGATTTGCTCACGCCTATCGAAACCTTGTTTGTGGTCGATGCCATGCAGGGTCAAGATGCCGTCAATGTGGCCAAGGCCTTTGCCGACGCCTTGCCCTTGACCGGTGTGGTGCTGACCAAGCTGGACGGCGATTCGCGCGGCGGCGCGGCCCTGTCGGTGCGCCATGTCACCGGCAAGCCGCTTAAATTTGTCGGCATGTCCGAAAAACTGGACGGTCTGGAGCCTTTCCATCCGGAACGCATGGCGCAGCGCGTGCTGGGCATGGGCGACATCGTCTCTTTGGTGGAGCAGGCCCAGCGCAATATCGATATTGCCGAAGCCCAGAAGATCACCGACAAGATCAAATCGGGCGATAAGTTCGATCTGAACGATTTCCGCGATCAGTTGCAGCAGGTCAAGAAATTGGGCGACATGGGTTCCCTGCTGGAAAAGTTGCCGGCGCAGTTCTCCCAGGCGGCCTCGCAGTTGCAGGGCGGTCAGGCCGAGCAGCAGTTGCGTCGTACCGAAGGCATTCTTAATTCCATGACGCCGACCGAACGTGCCAAGCCCGAATTGCTCAAAGCGTCGCGCAAGCGTCGCATTGCCGCCGGTTCCGGCGTGACGGTGCAAGAGGTCAACCGCCTGCTGAACCAGTTCGAGCAGATGCAAGGCATGATGAAGCAGATGAAAAAAGGTGGTATGGCCAAAATGATGCGAGGCCTGGGCGGCATGAGCGCGCTCAAGGGTATGGCCAAGAACGGCTTCAAGGGCTTTCGCTAAGGTCGGGCCGGTACGACCCCAGGCTGCTGTCCGGCTGCCTGCAGGGGCCGTGGCCTGGACGGCATTGTGCCTTGTGCATCAAAAACGCCCGCGATTGCGGGCGTTTTTGATGTGCCGTCGCGCAGGTTTACAGCGCAGGAATGCGCAGCACCTGACCGGGGTAGATCTTGTCGGGATGGCTCAACATGGGCTTGTTGGCCTCGAAAATGACGGTGTACTTGGCACCGTTGGGCTTGCCATAGTGGGTTTCGGCGATTTTCCACAGCGTGTCGCCCTTTTGTACCGTGTACATAGTGGCTTCGGGTGCCGCTTGGGCCACATTCAATTGATTGTCCACTTGCGAGACGCCCAGCGTGTTGCCCAGGGCCAGCACGATTTTTTCGGCCTGTTCCGTGGAGGCAGCCTGCCCGCTGACTGTTACTTTGTCGCCATCAACTGCAATGTCCAGGTCTTCGGCGGACAATTGGTGCTTGTCCAGTTCTTTGCGAAGTTCGTCGGCAGTGGCAGCCTTGGCTTCGTTGGCACCGAATAGCTTTTCGCCGACATCTTTTAGAAAACTGAAAACGCCCATTGTTCTGCTCCTGAGTAAAAGTGGTATCAGGTCGGCTGCCTGGCGACGCCGACCTGTCCATTATGCCTTTAACCGGGCCGGCATCGCGGGGCGCGAATGTCAGCAATTGTGCATTTTTGGCTTCAATGATCAGCCGCCGCCCACCGCCACGACGATTTCGATCTGATCCGCGTTCTGGATGCGGGTTGTGGCATGTTGGCTTTTGGGCACGATATCGCCGTTCAGTTCCACGGCAATGCGCTTGTTTTCGTAACCTAGCTGGGCGATCAGCGCGGAGATGGTATCGGCGTTTTCCAGGGTCTTGTTCTGGCCGTTCAGGGTGATGTTCATGGTTGTCTCTGGATGTGGTCCGGCGCAGGCCGGGCAATGGATTCAGATGGCAAATTTCCGGGTGGCGTCCAGCAGGCGCGCCAGTATGCCCGGTTCGTCGTACGCATGGCCAGCGTCCGGCACCATGTGGAATTCGGCTTGTGGCCAGGCCCGGTGCAACTGCCATGCCGTATGGGCTGGGGTGCAGACATCATAGCGCCCTTGCACGATGACACCGGCAATGCCGTGCAGGCGATGGGCGTTTTTCAGTAACTGGTCCGGCTCCAGAAAGCCGTTGTGCATGAAATAGTGATTTTCGATCCGCGCAAAGGCCAGCGCCGCCTTGTCGGTGGAGTGCGCATCCAGATGAAGCTGGCTGGGCAGCAGGGTAATGGTGCTGCTTTCCCAGGTAGACCAGGCATGCGCGGCGCGTAGCTGGACGGCGGTATCTTCGCCGGTCAGACGCTTGTGGTAGGCCGTGATCAGGTCGTGGCGTTCGTCCTCGGGGATGGGGGCCAGATAGCGCTCCCACAGGTCGGGAAACAACTGCGAGGCCCCTTCCTGGTAAAACCAGCGCAGCTCCTGCGGGCGGGCCATGAAGATGCCGCGCACAATCAGTTCGCTGACATGCTCTGGATGGGCCTGTGCATAGGCCAGACCCAGGGTGGAACCCCAGGAGCCGCCAAATACCAAAACCTTGTCGGCTTTGAGCTTTTCCTGACGCAGGCGCTCGATATCGGCCACCAGATGCCAGGTGGTGTTGTTCTCCAGACTGGCGTGCGGGTAGGAGCGTCCGCAGCCGCGCTGGTCAAACAGCAGCACATTGTATTTTTGCGGATCGAACAGACGGCGGTGGTCGCTGGAGCAGCCTGAACCCGGTCCGCCGTGCAGAAATATGGCCGGCTTGCCTTGGGGGTTGCCGCATAGTTCCCAATAAATATGGTGTCCGTCGTCCGTGTGCAAAATGCCTTGGGAGTAGGGTTCGATGGGCGGGTACAGGCGTGCGTTCATGCGTCTTTCTTGGGCCAGTTCAGTTCGGGGACGGGATGCTCGTTGCGTGTAAAGATCAGATCCCAGACGCCGTGGCCCAGACGCAGGCCGCGGTTCTCGAACTTGGTCAGCGGGCGGAAGTCCGGGCGTGGGGCATAGCCATCGTGCGTATTGTGCAGCATGGGTTCGGCCGACAGCACTTCCAGCATCTGCTCAGCGTAGTTTTCCCAGTCGGTGGCGCAGTGAATATAGCCGCCGGTCTTGAGCCGGCTGACCAGCAACTGGATAAACGGCGACTGCACCAGACGGCGCTTGTGATGACGCTTTTTGGGCCAGGGGTCAGGGAAATAAATGTGGATGCCGGCCAGCGTGCCGGGACGTATCATGTCGCGCACCACCTCTACGGCATCGTGCTGGATGATGCGAATATTGCTGATCTGGTTGTCGTCGATGCGCTTGAGCAGCGCACCTACCCCGGCATTGAACACTTCGACGCCCAGGAAATTGTCGTCCGGGCGGGCCTGGGCAATTTTCTGGGTGGTTTCACCCATGCCAAAGCCGATTTCCAGGATGACGGGCCTGTCGTTGCCGAAGGTGGCTTCCAGATTTAAGGTGGCATCGCGATAGGGTACCGACCATTGCGGCAACAGGCGCGCCAACGCCTCTTCCTGGCTGGGCGTAATGTGCGCGCGTCGGTGCACGAAGCTGCGGATATGGGTTTCGCCGGAATTGCTGGTTGATACGCTGGGCGACAGGAGTGATTGTTTTTCGGTGCTCGAGGTCATGAGAGAGAGCGCGGGACATCGGCGATGGCTCGCGTATCAGCTATAAATCGGGAAAACTCCATTGTAGTGAGTCTTGCCGCCGATTTCATGCGCCGGTGTGCGAAAAAACTGTCTGCCTGCTATGCGCGCGCCGCGCAGATCGCGCTATACTTTGCATCTGCTTTTTCGCGTCCGGCCGCTCGGCCATTGAAGGGCGCAACACAAAGCGGGTGTAGTTCAATGGTAGAACGGCGGCTTCCCAAGCCTCAAGCGTGGGTTCGATTCCCATCACCCGCTCCAGATCACATCGTCAAGCACATCCTTAGAAACGTCCCATATCGTTGCAAGTCCTTGCCCGATAGAGCAGCGGCTTCGGGTTTGCGAATGCGTCCCTAACGCCTTGAGCCGCGGTTTGGCCAATGATGGCAATGGTGTGGAGATGCCATGTAGATTGGCTCGCCCCTCTGTAGATCTAATAAAAAATCCCGGAAAGCGCAAGGCGTTCCGGGATGGGGTATGACGGCGGCGTGTGTTAGCGCAGTGCCTGGGCGTGGTGGGCCAGGTGTTCGCCGATGAAGCTGGCGATGAAGTAGTAGCTGTGGTCGTAGCCGGCGTGCCGGCGCAGCTGCACGGGGTAGTTCGCTTTCTGGCAGGCCGCTTCCAGCAGCTCGGGGCGCAATTGCTCGTTCAGGAACGAGTCATCCAGGCCTTGGTCGATCAGCAGTGGCAGGCGTTCGCTGGCCTGGTTGATCAGGTGGACAGCATCCCATGGCAGCCAGGTGCTTTTGTCCTCGCCCAGGTAGGCGGCGAAGGCTTTTTGCCCCCAGGGAACCTGGCTGGGTGCCACGATGGGCGAGAACGCCGATACCGAGCGGTAGCGACCGGGGTGGCGCAGGGCCGTGACCAGTGCGCCGTGGCCGCCCATAGAATGGCCGCTGATGCTGCGGTGGGTAGTGGCAGGAAAATGCTGCTCGATCAGGGCAGGCAATTCCAGGGCGATGTAGTCTTGCATTTGATAATGCTCGGACCAGGGGGCCTGGGTGGCGTTCAGGTAGAAGCCGGCTCCTTGGCCTAAGTCGTAGGCCGAGTCATCGGCCACGTCCTGGCCGCGCGGGCTGGTGTCCGGGGCGACCAGAATCAGGCCCAGGGCCGCCGCGTGCTGCTGGGCCGCGGCCTTGGTGATGAAGTTCTGCTCCGTGCAGGTCAGGCCCGAGAGCCAGTACACGACCGGGCATGGTTCGCCGCGCAGGGCGGCGGGCGGCAGGTAAACGGCCACGTTCATGTCGCAGCGCAGCGATTCGGCGCGGTGCCGCCAGACTTCCTGGCGGCCGCCAAAGCAGGCGTGCTGTTCGATGCGTTCCATGTCCACTTTCCTTATGCGTAATTGACGACGGAGCGGATGGACTTGCCTTCGTGCATCAGGTCAAACGCTTCGTTGATCTGCGTCAGCGGCATGGTGTGCGTGACAAAGGGTTCGAGCTGGATGCGGCCGGCCATGGCGTCTTCCACCATGCCGGGCAGTTCGCTGCGGCCTTTGACGCCGCCAAAGGCCGTACCCATCCACTTGCGGCCGGTAACCAATTGGAAAGGGCGGGTGGAGATTTCCTGGCCCGCGCCGGCTACGCCGATAATGACGCTCTGGCCCCAGCCGCGGTGGGCGCTTTCCAGGGCGGCACGCATGACATTGACGTTGCCGATGCACTCGAAACTGTGATCCACACCCCAGCCCGTCATCTCGACCACCACTTGCTGGATGGGCTTGTCGAAGTCGTTGGGGTTGAGGCAGTCGGTCGCGCCGAAGGTGCGGGCCAGCTCGAACTTGGCCGGATTGGTGTCGATGGCGATGATGCGGCTGGCTTTGGCCATTTTGGCACCCTGGATGGCCGCCAGACCGATGCCGCCCAGGCCGAACACGGCCACGGTATCGCCTTCTTGTACTTTGGCGGTGTTTTTGACCGCGCCCAGGCCGGTGGTCACGCCGCAGCCCAGCAGGCAGACGTGCTCGGGGTTGGCATCGGGGTTGACCTTGGCCAGCGAGACTTCGGCGACCACGGTGTATTCGCTGAAGGTGGAACAGCCCATGTAGTGGTAGATGGGCTCACCCTTGTAGGAAAAGCGGGTGGTGCCGTCCGGCATCAAACCCTTGCCCTGGGTGGCGCGCACGGCGGTACACAGATTGGTCTTGCCGCTCTTGCAGAACAGGCACTCGCCGCATTCGGCGGTATACAGGGGAATGACATGGTCGCCGGGCCGCACGCTGGTGACGCCTTCGCCTACTTGCACCACGATACCCGCGCCTTCGTGGCCCAGTACGGCCGGGAATACGCCTTCAGGGTCGTCGCCGCTCAGGGTGAAGGCATCGGTATGGCAGACGCCGGTATGGGTGATCTTGACCAGAACTTCGCCCTTTTGTGGGGGAGCGACGTCGATTTCGACGATTTGCAGGGGTTCACCAGCCTTGAAGGCAACGGCAGCGCGTGATTTCATGTGTATGTCCTCGGGGGATTAGAAGGGTAGGGGCTGTCAGCGCAGATAGGAGCGTACCAGGGCGACGGCGTCGTTCACGCAGGATTGCCGGGAACCGTCGCCGTCGGCCAGTGGAGCGAGTTCTTCGCGCAGATGGCTTTCCAGCACGCCCGCCATCAACCCGTTGACTGCGCCGCGCACGGCGGCGATCTGCTGCAATACGGGGCCGCAGTCCTCGCCTTGCTCCAGCGCGCGCTCCAAGGCATCGAGCTGCCCACGGATGCGGCGCACGCGGGCGAGAACGCGTTTTTTCTCTTCGGGTGAATGTGGCACGACGAGCTTCCTGTTGATACTGGCCCCCAGTATAGCAAATATACTGCCCTGGAGTATGTGGGTGTCTTCTAGGGGCAGGGCACAGGCGGCGCAACAAGCCGTTCGTCTAGACCGGTGCCGGGTGCCGGCATGGGACGTCGGGGCACGCACCTGATTGGCGCAGGGCGCGAACTTGGCGCATCATGGTGGTGTCAGGCCGTTGTGGCGACCTGGGTCGGCGGTCTGAGGCGCGCGCCGTTGGCGCGTTGGTGTTTTTCTGTCGTCAAGGACGCGTGCAATGACCTTACGTGACGAGTGGCAGTCGGGTTTTGGGCCTATCAGGCATAGTGCCAATACAGTAAGCCGTGTGGATGCCTTGGTGCAGCGCTTGGCAAGCAGCAGCCTTATCCCTGCTCCAGATAGCGCTTATTCCATGTTCGCGGCCGCTGATCGCCTGTGCTGCGCGGCGATGAATGTGGTGGCGCACATGAGCTACGCCCTGCGTATCGACCTGAACGGCGAACCGCTGGCTGCCGACGATTTCAAGTCCGATCCGCAGGGGCATACCGGCGGCTCGCTCAATATGGTGCCGGCCTTTGTGGGCTATTTGCTGGCCAATGCGCTGACCGGGAAGACGCGCGGGTGGCTGATGGGCCAGGGACATTGCGTGGCCGCCATCGAGGCTGTCAATGCCCTGACCGGGGATGTGTCGGCTGCACAGCGCGGCCGATACGACCGTAGCGCCCAGGGCCTGGGGCGCTTGATTCGGGACTTCTACTCCTATGCCATCGACGCAAGCGGTCTGCCGGCCGTGCCATTGGGCAGCCACGCCGGCCCGAATACGGCAGGGGCGATTTCCGAAGGTGGCTATCTGGGGTTTGCCGGCTTGCAGTACGTGCATATGCCTTTACCCGGCGAGGGGCTGGTGGCCTTTCTGAGCGATGGTGCCTTCGAGGAACAGCGCGGCTCGGACTGGGCCCCTCGATGGTGGCGGGCCGAGGATTGCGGACTGGCCGTGCCGGTCATGATTTTGAATGGGCGACGTATCGAGCAGCGCACCCAGATCGTGCAGGAAGGCGGTGCGCAGTGGTTGGCCCAGGATGTGTGGCACAACGGTTTTGATCCGCTGATCGTCGATGGCCGCGACCCGTCTGCCATTGCCTGGGCCATCCTGGAGGCGGAAGACCGGTTGCAGAACCATCTGGCTCAGGCGGATTTTCGTTATCCGGCCCGGCTGCCATATGTGATTGCCGAGACAGAAAAAGGTTTTGGGTTTCCAGGCGCGGGCACCAATGCGGCCCATAACCTGCCGCTGGGCGGCAACCCCAGGCACGATGAAGCGGCACGCAAGGCCTTTAACCAGAGCGCACGTGGGTTGTTTGTGCCCGGCACCCAGTTGGAGCAGGCGATTGCCGTCTTGTCCAACCATGCGCAGGGGCCGCGCCCCTTGGAAAGCGCCCATCCCTTGGCTCACCGGCATCCACAGACACCGACGCTACCTGTCCCCGATTGGGCGCAGCCTGGCGAGTCGGGCAGTGCCATGACGGCGTTGGATCATTGGTTTATGGCGCTGGTGCGCGCCAATCCACTGTTGCGCGTACGTATCGGCAACCCGGACGAATTGGCCAGCAACAAAATGGGCGGCACGCTGGCGCTGCTCAAGCATCGCGTCAACCATCCCGAACCGGGGGTGGCCGAAGATTTGCACGGTTCTGTCATTACTGCTTTAAACGAAGAGGCGGTCGCAGCAGCGGCGCTGGCCAACAAGGCGGGACTCAATCTGATCGTCAGCTACGAAGCCTTTGCCATGAAAATGCTGGGTTTGCTGCGTCAGGAAATCATCTTTGCGCGCCGCCAGAAGGAACTGGGCCAGACACCCGGGTGGCTGGTGGTGCCTTTGATCGTGACCTCGCATACCTGGGAAAACGCCAAGAACGAGCAGTCGCACCAGGACCCGACCATTGGAGAAGCGTTGCTGGGGGAAATGTCCGATACGTCCCGCGTGCTGTTTCCGGTCGATGGCAATAGTGCAGTGGCGGCGCTGCGGCAGGTGTATGCAGGGCGTGCGCAGCTAGCCTGCATGGTGGTATCCAAGCGCGATGGCCGG
Organism: Alcaligenes sp. SDU_A2; assembly: GCF_038237375.1. Lineage (NCBI taxonomy): Bacteria > Pseudomonadati > Pseudomonadota > Betaproteobacteria > Burkholderiales > Alcaligenaceae > Alcaligenes > Alcaligenes sp. SDU_A2. The sequence goes on from NZ_CP151273.1 coordinate 778,450, forward strand.
CAGCATCTTAGCGCGCAGGCCGCGCAGAGCCTGGCCGAGCAAGGAGCCGCGCATGTGGTGGGCGATCCCGCCGCCAGTGTGCTGCAGTTTGTCGCCATTGGGGCGTATCAGCTCGATCAGGCCCTGATCGCGCATGCCCATTTAAGCCAATTGGGTTATGCGTGTTGCGTCAGCGTGGTGCTGGAGCCGGGCCGGCTGCGTATGGCGCGCGATGCGATCGAGAGCGAGTTCGTGTTGCCCGAGGCGGCCTTGCGCGCGTTATTTCCGCCTGGATTGCCGCGTGTGCTGCTGTGCCATACCCGTCCCGAGCCTATGCTGGGCATATTGCGCCGCTTGGATGGTGGTCCCGCCCAGACGCGGGCGCTGGGTTATATCAGCCGGGGCGGCACCTTGGATGTGCCCGGCATGCTGTTTGCCAATCGTTGTACCTGGGCGCATGCGGTCGATGCCGCTGCCGCCCTTGTCGGCTGGCGACGCGAGCAGGTGTTGGATTTGTCCGTGCGGCAGGCCATTGACGGGCATGGCAAGCCAGCCGATTTGTTGTCGGTCTAAATCATTTCCGGAGGGGCATCATGCTTTCACTGACATGTCTGGGAGGAGCTGGCACGGTCACTGGCTCCAAGCATTTGCTCAGTCACGGCGACACGCACGTGCTGGTCGATTGTGGCTTGTTCCAGGGCCTGAAGAATTTGCGTGAACTCAATTGGCAGCGTCTGCCCATTGCGCCGGCCGATATTGCGGCCGTGGTGCTGACGCATGCGCATCTGGACCATTGCGGGTACTTGCCCCGGCTGGTGGCCGATGGTTTCAAGGGGCGTGTTTATGCCAGCCGGGCGACCCGCGATGTGGCCGAACTGATTTTGCTGGACAGCGCCAGTTTGCAGGAAAAAGATGCCGAATTTGCCAATCGCAAGGGCTTTTCCAAGCACAAACCGGCCTTACCCCTGTATCGCGTGATCGATGCGCAAAAGGCCTTGGCCCGTTTTACCGATGTGGCCCTGCACCAGGAAACGGTGTTGCCAGGCGGGGGCCGCCTGACTTTGCGCCGTGCCGGCCATATTCTGGGAGCGACGACGGCGCAAATTGATATGGGCGGGACACGGGTGGTTTTTTCCGGCGATCTGGGCCGTTATGGCGATATGACGATGCACGATCCGGAGCCGGTGCCACAGGCCGACTATGTGCTGATCGAATCTACCTACGGAAACCGGCGTCACGATACCGCCGATCCGATCGATGCTTTGGGGCGTATTATTGAAAGCACTGTGCAGCGGGGGGGCACCATTGTGATTCCCGCCTTTGCCGTCGGGCGTGCCCAGACCTTGATCTACGCGTTGTGGAGGCTGCGCGTGGCCGGGCGTCTGCATAATGTGCCGGTGTATCTGGATAGCCCTATGGCCACCAGTGCGACCCAACTGCTGAAGCAGCATGCCGGCGAACATAAATTGCCGGCGCGGGATTACCAGGCGGCGTGTGCAGCCGTGACCTATGTGCGCGACGTGCAGGAATCCAAGGATTTGTCGGCCAACCGCTACCCCAAGGTGATTCTGTCGGCCAGCGGCATGGCCACCGGCGGGCGCGTCTTGCACCATATTGCGGCTTTTGGCGGCGATCACCGCAATACCTTGCTCTTTTCCGGCTTTCAGGCCGCAGGCACGCGTGGGCGGAAATTGCTTGATGGCGCTACCGAAACCCGGATTTATGGGCAGTGGATGCCGATCAAAGCCCAGGTTGTCGAGCTTCCCATGCTGTCGGCCCATGCCGACAGCGACGAGTTGATGCGCTGGCTGTCCGGGTTCCACCAGGCTCCCCGAAGGGTTTTTGTCGTCCACGGCGAACCCGAGGCATCCGAAGCCTTGCGCGAGCGTATCCTGCGCGAACTGGACTGGACGGTCAGCGTGCCGCTGCAAGGGCAAAGGTACACGCTATGAGCCGCGCCACGCTGTTAAGGCCGCCCTTGTTGCGTGCGACCCGGATGCGCTTGCATGCACAGCATCAACCTATTGCCTTGATGCGTGCCGATTGCCACGTTTGCCGCGCTGAGGGCCTGTCGTCCCGTTCGCAGATTCTGATCGCCGCAGGCGGGCGCGAGGTGCAGGCGCAGCTCTATCAGATCGACAGCGATTTGCTGGCGCGCGATCAAGTGGCCTTGTCGGAACAGGCCTGGGCTGCCCTGGATATTCGCGAAGGCGAGAAGGTGCGTGTGCGGCATCCGCCTGTGCTGGAATCCTTGGCGGGCGTGCGTCAGCGTATCTATGGCCGGCGGCTGGAAGCCGGGGATGTGCAGGCCATTGTGCGCGATGTGGTGCGTGGGCGTTATACCGATGTGCATCTGGCCGCATTTCTGACCGCCACGGCTACCTTGCCGCTCAGCATGGATGAAATCGTTTTCTTGACCCAAGCCATGGTGGATGTCGGGGAGCGCCTGAGTTGGCCGTCCTCTATTGTGGTGGACAAGCATTGCGTGGGCGGGCTGCCCGGCAATCGCACCACCCCTCTGGTGGTGGCCATTGCGGCTGCCAATGGCTTGTTGATGCCCAAGACCTCGTCACGTGCGATTACTTCGCCGGCCGGTACCGCCGACACGATGGAGGTGCTGGCTCCGGTCAATCTGGATATTGATCACTTGCGCCGTGTGGTCCAGGCCGAAGGGGGCTGCATTGCCTGGGGCGGCACGATGCGGCTTAGCCCGGCTGACGATATTTTTGTGCGTGTGGAGCGGGAGCTGGATATCGATACCGAAGGTCAGATGATCGCATCGGTGTTGTCCAAGAAAATCGCGGCCGGAGCCACCCATGTGGTCATTGATATTCCGGTGGGGCCCACGGCCAAAGTTCGCACGCACGATGCCGCCCAGCGCCTGGCGCGCCACTTAATCGATGTTGCATCGCACTTTGGCCTGACATTGCGCTGTCTGTACACCGATGGTAGCCAGCCTGTGGGGCGGGGCATAGGTCCGGCGCTAGAAGCACGGGATGTGCTGGCAGTCTTGCGCAACGAGGCCGAACAGCCTTTTGATTTGCGGGAGCGGGCTATTCAGATAGCGGCAGCCGTGCTGGAGGTGGGCGGTGCCGCCAGAGCCGGAGAGGGTGCGGCGCTGGCTGAACAGACCCTGGCCAATGGGCGCGCCTGGGAAAAGTTCATGCGTATTTGCATGGCTCAAGGCGGGTTTCGGGAGCCTGCCCGCGCCGAATATGTGCAGCCCCTGCTGGCTCAGCAGGCTGGGCGGGTAACACATTTAGACAACCGCAAACTGTCGCGGCTGGCCAGGTTGCTGGGTGCGCCGGAACAAGCGGCGGCCGGCGTGGTGCTGAACACCCGCCTGGGCGAAGAGCTGGCCCGTGGCCAGCCTTGGCTGTTTTTGCACGCCCAGACCCGGGGCGAACTGGCCTATGCGCTGGATTATGCCCGCCATGCGGGCGACCTGCTGGCGATTGAAGCTTGAACGTGGGCCCGACTGGCTTTAGTCGCGTCGTAGTCGGTCGCGCTCACGGCGGCGCGACCGCGACCACGGGTGGGGCACCTTGGATGGACGGGGCCGGTAGGTGGAGGCGGCGTTTTCCCGGACGGGTTCGGTCGCGGGTTCGTTCTGCGCCGTGTGGAGGTGAACGGCGGTGGGGCTGGAGCAGCGTATCGGCATGGTATGGCCTCGGTCTGTTCTGGCAGGGTGGGGGCAGTTGGCAGTTAGGCTTTGCTGTGTGCAGAGCCAGACCGCGCTGCCGGGTGGGTTATCCTTCGCAGGCGGTCAGGGTGTCGTAGGTATGGATCAGGGACTGCAGCAATGTAGCCGGATACTGCGCGTCCAGTGTGGTCGGCTGGGCCTGCAGTTCGGCCAGCCACAGGTTATCTTCCCGACCTTGCCAGTGCTTCTGGTAGTTGCCTTGCTGGTAGCCGCGCATTTGGCGCAGGCGGTTCAGTGCATTCTTGCCGACATAGGCTTGGAACAAGGAGTCCAGCGTCATGCCGCACAGACCGGCCAAGGTGCCGAAGGCGGGAAAGTCAAAACGACGCGATTGCAGGCTGATCTGAGCAAAGCGTTCCAGGGCATTGAGGATGGCAGCGGTATCCACGGCCTGGCCGTTGGCATCCGCCAGTTTTTCCAGTGCGCAGGCAGCTTGCCGGTGCAGTTCGGACTGAGCGTGCAAGAGCAAGTCGCATAGACCGAAATGCAGGATGTCCACCAATTCCAACTGCAATTGCGGCAACTGACGCTCGGTATGCTGCCACCATTTCCAGTCCAGATGGCCAGCCAGCTCGGCGCACTCTATCCAGACGGCCCGGTAGTAGGGCTGAGGGGCGCGCCGCCACTGCGGATTGATCAGGATATTCAGGTCTTGCTGTAGCGACAGCATCTGTTCCAGGCGTAGGGCTCCACGGGGGGCGGCAGCCGGACAGACCGCTTCGGCTGCGCCAAGGCGGCGGCGCTGACGGCCTTGGGCATCGAAGTTGTCGGCGTGCAGCCAGGCCTGTAGAGCCGCTTTGCGCATGGGCCATTCTTGGTCGGTGATGGAAAACCAGGCGGTATCGCGCGAACGACCTTTGTAGATCATGGCATGGCGAAAAATGCCTTCAAACGAAAAACCAAGTCGGGCGGCAGCGGCGCGGGATGGCGCATTGTTGGCGTCGCATTTCCATTCGTAGCGGCGATAGCCCAACTGTTCGATGGCGTAGTGCATGAGCAGGTAGTGGGCTTCGGTCGCCAAACGGGTTTTTTTCAGCAAGGGCGACCAGGCCACGAAGCCGACTTCGATCACACCGTTCGATGGATCGATGCGCATCAGCGCCAGTGTGCCCAGGGCGCGTTCGGTGGCCGGATCGATGACCGCATAGTGGATGGCGTCCGTGGCTTGGGCGATGCGGGCCAGGTACTGGTCGAAGTCGTTGCGGGTCTGGAAAGGGCCGACGGACAGATACGTCCAATCCCGGCTATCGGGTGCCAGGCTATAGGCTTGGTACAGACTGTCGCCGTGGCGCAAAGGGTCTAGGGCTTCTAGTCTGCCGTAGTGGCCGGTCAGGGTGATGCGCGCCGGGTAGGGCCGTGTCTGCCAATGGGGAAGGGGCTGGCCGATAGCCTGTTGAAATTCATTGAACCGGGACATAAAGAGCCTGTACGCAAAACGTATCGTCGCCAGAGAGACGACGCATAGATATAGAAAGCGGAAAAAGCGGCGAAAGCCGCCGTGCCGTTTGTGCCTGACTTGTATTCTAGGAATCAAGTGGCAGGTCTTATCATTCCGCTTTGCTTACGTGGGACAGACCGCCCTGTAAGGAGCGGCCGGGGCAGGGCTGCGGATGCCGGTAATGCCCCGGCGCTTGGGCGCAGGCTTGTTTACCAGCGGTAACGCAGGCTGGCTTTAACACTGCGCTGATAGCCATACCAGCACCAGTCCTGCGACGTGCATGAACTGATATTGCGTGTGTTAAACAGATTGGAGACATTCAGGGCAAGATCCATGCCTTTCAGAGTTGGGCTGGCACGGCCCAGGTCATAGTCCAGCGCCATGTCCACCAGCGTGCTGGCTGGTACCTTGAAGTCGTTGTGGGAGCCGCCATAGCTGGTGCCTCTGTAGCGTAGGCCGGCGGCCATGCCCAGGCCGGACAAGGGGCCGGACTGCAATTGGTAGCGTGCCCAGACCGATGCCTGGTGTTTGGGGATGCCGTATGGCGTCATGCCTTCCATGCTGGGGCGGTTGGGGCTTGCGTTGTCCTTGGTGTATTCGTTGGCGATATAGGAGTAGTTGGCAATCAGGCTCAGCCCGTTGTTGAATTCGCTGCGCGCTTCCAGTTCCAGTCCCTGCGTGCGCACTTCGCCGGTTTGCTCCTGGCATTTGGAGCCGACGCAGCCGGCAATGGTGGTCAGCATGTTCTGGCGGCGGATATCGAACAGCGCCGCCGAGTACAGGGCGCGGGTGCCTGGCGGTTGGTATTTGATGCCCAGCTCGTACTGCTGGCCGCGCAGGGGGTCGAACGGCCGGTCCTGAGCGTCGGTGCCCGATTGGGGCTCGAACGATTCCGCGTAGCTGAAATAAGGGGCCAGGCCGTTGTCGAAGTTGTAGATCAGGCCGACACGGCCGGTAAAGGCCGTGGCGCGGGTGGAGGACGGTGTAACGACACCGTTCTTCAGGTTGCGCGCTTCGGACACCGTGCGCGACCAGTCGTAGCGACCGCCCAGCAGCAAGGACCATTTGTCGATCTGGATCTGGTCTTGCAGATACAGACCGGTCTGATATTGGCGCTGGTTTGTTTTGCTGGTCCAGTTGACCGGGCCTATGGGCTGGCGGTAGTCGGGGTTGAAAATGTCCAAAGGCGGAGCAGGGTCGAAACTGCTGGCCAGCGTGTCTGATTGAAGGTGGGCGAAATCAAATCCTGCGACTACGGTATGGTCCAGAGCGCCGGTGGCAAAACGACCTTGTATGTGATTGTCCAGGGTGTAGCTGTCCATGGTCACGTCTGTGCCGCCTTTGCGCCGCGCCAGGTAACGATAGTCGGTGGAGCCGGGTAGATAGCCGCTGGAGTACACGCTGCGATAGATGCCTTCGGCGTGCAGGTAGCGGGCTTGCGAACGGACCGTGACGGTCGGGTTAAAGCGATGTTCGAAATCGTAGCCAATCGATTGATGACGTCTGTCGCTGGTCTCGAAGTCGGCATCGCCATCGTAGAAGTCCGGGTCCAGGCGTATGCCGTCCGGCGCATCGAAGCGGGTGCGGATGCCGGGCAGCGATCCATACGAGCCCATGTGCGGATCGCGCTGAAAGTTGGCCAGCAAGGTCAGGCGGGTGTCGGCGCTAGGCTGCCAGGTCAGGGCCGGAGCGATAAAGTAGCGCTCTTCGCGTGTTTCGCGGATTTGGCCATCGGCCTTGTAGACCGAACCCGTCAGGCGGTAAAGCCATTGCTCGTCCTGGTCCACGGCCCCGGAGAAGTCCACGTTGGCGCGCCGGTAATGGCGGTCGCCCAGTTGCAGTTCGACTTCGTTCAGCCGTTCGCGGGTCGGCCGCTTGCTGATCTGGTTGACCACGCCGCCCGGCCCTCCCTGGCCGAACATGACCGAGGACGGCCCTTTAAGTACATCCACGCGCTGCAGACGATAGGCATCGACCTGGGGCAGGGCGTCACGTGAGCCGAAAATACGCATGCCATCCAAGAGCGTGGTGGCGGAAAACCCCCGTATATTGAATTGATCCAGGCGCGACGCTACGGCACCGCGTGTTTCGGGAGCGACACCGGAGGTATACCGCAGCACCTGGTTCAGGGTCTGCGCGCCTTGTTCGCGTATCTGGTCTTCGGTAATGACAGAGATCGATTGCGGAATCTCGATGATGGGCGTGTCTGTTTTGGTCGCCGTCACGCTGTCCTGTGCCACATAGCCGACGGGTTCCTGTTGGGCGGAGCTTTTGACGGTAATGGGTGCCAGCGTGGCGCTGTCATCTACTTGCTGTGCATGCGCGGCAGGTAGCAGTGAGCTTAAAGCGATGCTTGTGAATACAGGTGTTGATAGGCGAGACGGCAAAAACACAAAATACCCCTATGAATATTAATGATAATGATTTGCATTGTGATTTTATCATTTGAAAATTAATAGCGAGTAAAAAATGTCACCCTGCGTCCGCATCGTGGTGTACAGACAAAAAGAAACCCGCCGGGTGGGCGGGTCGGAGTGGGCGATACGTACCGTACCTGTCTAACGCGTGCCGCCAATGGTCAGGTTGGCATGGCGGTTCACGTCTTTATACAGCAGGTAGCGGAAACGGCTGGGGCCGCCGGCATAGCAGGCCTGCGGGCAGAACGCGCGCAGCCACATAAAATCGCCTGCCTCTACTTCTACCCAATCCTGATTCAGGCGGTAGACCGCCTTGCCTTCCAGCACGTACAGACCGTGTTCCATTACATGGGTTTCGGCAAAAGGGATGACACCGCCGGGCTCGAAGTTCACGATGTTGACATGCATGTCATGGCGCATGTCGGCCATGTCCACAAAGCGCGTGGTGCTCCAGCGCCCGTCCGTATCCGGCATGACGCGAGGCTCGATGTCTTTTTCATTAGTCACGAAGGCTTCGGGGGCATCCAGGCCTTCGACGCGCTGGTAGCGCTTGCGAATCCAGTGAAAACTGGCCAGATCGCCCGTGCGGTTATGCAGTGTCCAGTCGGTCGATGGGGGCAGAAAGGCGTAGCCGCCTTCTTCCAGAATGTGTTTGGTGCCGTTCAGGACCAATTCCACTTGACCCTTGACCACGAAAATCACACCTTCGGCTTCTGGGTCGGATTCCGGTTTGTCGCTGCCGCCGTTGGGGCTGACTTCAACAATGTATTGCGAGAATGTTTCCGCAAAGCCCGACAGTGGGCGGGCCAGAACCCATAGGCGGGTATTGTCCCAGCCGGGCAGGTAGCTGGTCACGATGTCTTGCAGCACGCCTTTGGGCAAGACGGCGTACGCTTCGGTGAACATGGCGCGATCGGTCAGCAATTGGGTTTGTGGAGGATGGCCGCCGGCGGGGGCGTAATAATTGACGTTGGACATAACAATTCCGTAGAGGACACAAACACAGGCCGCGCCGGCTGGCTGGGTCGGTGCCGCCGGTGTGCAAAAGCGGGCCGTCCTTATCCATGCGCGGGATACAGACACAATAGCGGGGTGGCACGGTATCTACAAATTAAATGTATTAATCCAAGGTATTTGATTTGTGAATATGAGTCAGTGTCAATTTGCTGGGGGCACCGCCAGCCTGCCTGTTCAGCTTGGTTGGGTGTTAAGTCTTTGCCAAGCCGAGGAAATGATCGTGTTGGCCGTGTGCTTGTGCCAGCGTACCCATTGATGCTAAAAGGGCGCAGTATTATTCAAAAGACAAATGCAGACATGACATCCAGTGAGAAACTGAATAAGCCTTTGTACGATCTGGATCTGCTGCGGGCACTGATTACGGTGCTCGATTGCGGCAGTTTCACGACAGCGGCGCTGCGTTTGCATTCCACGCAGTCGACGATCAGTCAGAAGGTCAGACGTCTGGAAGATTTGGTGGGCCACAGGCTGTTGGAGCGGGGCAGTCGTGGCGTCAGTGCGACCGAAGCGGGCCAGACCCTGATGGGGTATGCGCGCCAGATGCTGGCTTTGAATGATCAGTTGTCGCAGGCGCTGTCCGGCGCTTTCGTAACGATCACGGTTCGCTTGGGTATGCCGGAAGACTTTACAGGCGGGGCCACCATGCGTGCTTTGGCAGGATTCAATCGTCGTTTCCCGCAGGTCAAGCTGGAGGTGACCAGCGGTTTGAGCAGCGATCTGGCCGCCGCCTACGATCAGGGCGAACTGGATCTGGTGCTGGTCAAACAGCGTCACCACGCCCGCGAGGCGATCGCCAGTCTGCCGGAACAGACCGTTTGGGTGGACAGCGCCAGTCATCCGGTCTTTCATCAAGACCCCATCCCTTTGGTGACCTTTCCGCGGCGCGGCGTATATCGTGAAGAAATCATAGGCGCGGTCGAGTCGCTGGGCAGGCGCTGGCGCATCAGCTTTACCAGTTCCAGCCTGAGCGGCATTCAGGGGGCGGTGGCCGATGGCATGGGAATCAGCCTGCTGCCGCGCCGCGCCATGACCGGCGATCACGTCGAACTAGGTCAGGCACAGGGCTTGCCGGTGATCGATGCGTTTGAGCTGGCTATTTTGCATCGTCCCCATGCGCATAACATGGTCAAGGCACTGGCGCGGGTACTGGTGGATAGACTGGCACCTGAACGCCGCTCCGGCCTGTGGCCGGCTGACGGTGATCTGGGTTGACCTCGTCTTGTCCTACGGATGGTGTGCAGGTTTGTGCAAATCGACCGGGTCAAAGTGCGTCATGACATCAAGTACCGGTTCGGCCTGCATGACTCGTTCGCGTGCCAATACTGCGATGGCATGTCCTTGCGCAATGGTCAGGGAACCGTCCATTTCCAGATCGACCTCGACCCATATCATGTCGCCCAGCTTACGGGTGCGCAGTTCGTGTATCCCTTGTACGCCGGGTGTGGTGCGCAGCAGCGTGGCAATGCGCTGCTCTGTGTCGTGGTCCACGGCGCGGTCGGTCAGGTCGTGGAACGCGCCGATAGAAAATTTCCAGCCCATGCGCAGAATCATCAGGGCCACAATACAGGCGGCCAGGGGGTCGGCCAGCGGCAGGCCGGCCAGATTGGCCAACACGCCCAGGCTGACCACTAACGAGGAGGCCGCATCCGACCGCGCATGCCAGGCATTGGCCACCAGCATGGTGGAACGCACTTGCGTGGCGACCCGCAGCATGTAGCGAAACAGCAGTTCCTTGCCTACCAGCGCCACAATGGCCACGACCAGTGCGGCCGGATGCACGGCCTCGATGGTCTCGGGATTCTGCAAGGCGCTTACCGCATTCCAGACCATGCCCAGGCCTACGGCGATCAACAACATGCCGATGGCCAGCGTGGCGGCGGTTTCATAACGCAGATGGCCGTACGGGTGATCGGCATCGGGCCCTTTGCGGCTGTGGCGGTTGGCGAACAACACGACAAAATCCGATAGCAGATCGGACAGAGAATGAATGGCATCGGCCACCAGGGCGCGCGAATTAGCGAACAGGCCGATGGCGATCTGCAGCAGACTTAAACCGATGTTGACGGCGACGCTGGCCCAGGTGGAGCGGCGTGCGGCATGATGCCGATCCAGATCGATTTGGCTTGCCTTGTTCATGTGTCGTCCTTGCAAGAGGCGTGCGGGTCCGGGGTGTGAAATGCCAGTGTATCGGGCTTTGATGTCTGTGTTGCGACCAGGATGCGTCGCTTTTGCTCAAGCGCGCGGCTGGCGGTTTCGCTTTTACAATATCCGGGGCAAAAAAAGGGCGATCAAGGAGCGCCGGCGGGACATGATGGAATTGGATATTCAAGCATTGGACATGCAGGGGCGTGGCTTTGTGAAGCTGGGAGCGTGTACGCATATCGTGGCCGGTGCCTTGCCGGGTGAGCGGGTGCGGGTGGACAAGCCCTATGGGGCGCGCAGCCATCAAGTCTGGGAGTTGCAGGCAATTTTGCGGGCCAGCAGCCAGCGGGTTCAACCACCCTGTCCCCATTTTGGGACTTGCGGAGGTTGCGTCATGCAGCATCTGGAGCCGGCCGCCCAAGTGGCGGTCAAACAGCGCTTTTTGGAAGACAGCTTGCAGCGGATTGCCGGGCTTGTGCCCGAACGCGTGCTGGCAACCATGCACGGGCCGTATTGGGGCTATCGACATCGTGGCCGATTGTCGGTCTATCAAGTGCCAGGCTACGGTGTACGCATCGGTTTTCGGGAGCATAACGGCACGCATGTGGCCGATTTACGCCAATGCCGCGTTGTGGCACCCGTGTTGTCGGCTTTGTTGGAGCCTTTACGCCTTTTGATCGAGCGCCTGTCCATTGCGCATCGCATCCCCAAGATCGAATTTGCCCTGGGCGATACCACTTGCGTGCTGGTGCTGCGCCACCTGCTGCCCTTGAACGAGAGCGACAAAGAGCAATTGCGCGCGTTTGGGCAGACGTATCGCGTGCAGTGGTGGACGCAGCCGGGCGGGCCCGATTCGGCCAGTCCACTGGAGCCGGTGCGCGAAGCACAGAATTTGGCGTATGCCTTGCCCGAATTCGACCTGCGTTTTGAGTATCGTCCTACCGACTTTACTCAGGTCAATCCAGGCAGCAACCGCAAACTGGTTGTGCAGGCGCTTGGTCTGCTGGCACCGGGGCCTGATGAACATGTGTTGGATTTGTTCTGCGGCCTGGGTAACTTCACCTTGCCTTTGGCGCGGCAGGCGGCGTCGGTCGTGGGCGTGGAAGGTAGCCCGGCCTTGCTTGAACGGGCCGGTGCCGCCGCCCGGGCTCACCATTTGCAGGATCGTGTCCGGTTTGCTGCACGCAATCTGTTTCAGGTGGATGAGGACTGGTGGCGAAGCCTTGGGCCGATCGATAAGGTGCTGATGGACCCGCCCCGCGAAGGCGCGCGCGCAGTCTCGGAAATTCTGGCCAGCCTGCCGGAGAAGGAACGGCCGCGGCGCATTGTGTATGTTTCCTGCGAACCCCGAACCCTGGCTCGTGATGCAGCTATTTTGGCGCATCGGGGTGCGTACCGTTTGCGTGCTGCCGGGGTGCTGAATTTATTTCCACATACCGCCCATGTGGAATCGATGGCGGTATTCGAGCCGGTATGAGCGGCATATCGATCAGTGGTTGTGCCATGATTTGCCGTGTCTACAATCACTTGTCGCTTCTTTTTGGTCGCCATTGATATTTATTTGGTCGCCTTATTTTATTTTATTAAAATATTTATCTTTATTTTTTGATTTTCTTTCTATTTTAAAATATTAAATATTTTTTATTTGTTGATAGCGCCTCCTTTTCTTGCTATTGTTTTTCAAGTTTTTTGCCAGCGAATCTTGTTTCTGGTTTTGCTCTGTTCTATGTGTTCTGCATAGGGGCCGAGCTGGCCTGGCCATCAGGTGTTGTAGTCGGAGGCGTGTGTGCATTCGGTCATTCTTCAGAAGGTCAGTAAAACTTATCATCTGGATTCCGTGGCTGTACCAGCTTTAACGGATATCAATCTGGAAATTGCTCCCAATTGTTTTACTGTCATTTCGGGGGCGTCAGGCAGCGGAAAAACTACCTTGCTCAATTTGATCGGTTGCGTCGATCGCCCCGATACCGGAGAGATTACTTCGGCAGGGCAGGCAGTCAGCACCATGAGCGATAACGAATTGTCTGATTTTCGCGCTCGCCATCTGGGCTTTATTTTTCAAAGCTTCAATCTTTTGCCTGTCCTGACGGCCTACGAGAACATCGAATACCCTTTGCTGCTGGTCAAGACACCCGCACGCGAAAGAAAAGAACGGGTCATGGCCGTACTGGATGCGGTCGGACTGGCCGATAAGGCCAGAAACCGTCCTGGCCAACTGTCCGGGGGGCAACGTCAACGGGTAGCCATCGCCCGTGCCCTGGTCGGCTCTCCCAAGCTGGTTCTGGCCGACGAGCCCACGGCCAATCTGGATAGTGAAACCGGCGCGGCCATTATTGCCCTGATGCGCAAAATGCAGCGGGACAATGCCGTGTCGTTCGTGTTTTCCTCGCATGATCCCAAAGTGCTGGCGGAGGCAGACGACGCCGTCTTTATCAAGGATGGTCGCATCATGGCCGTCGAACGACGTCAGTCTCCCGTGCAGAGGGCACTATGAAACTTTTTTCTCTTGCTTTTCGCAGCTTGCTGCGCAATCGGCGTCGTTCCTTGATGACTTTGTCGGCCATGGTCGTCGGCCTGGCGGCCATGCTGATTTTTGGTGGCTATGCGCGCAATGCGGTGTTGGCGACGCAAACCGGCTATGTGCAATTCCAGGGGCATCTGCAAATTCAGCGCAAAGGTTACTTCCTTTACGGCACCGGCAATCCCTCTGCTTATGGTATTTCTCGCTATCAGGACATCATCAAAGCCATTCAGTCCGACCCGCTCTTGCAACCCATGATAAAGGTCATTACGCCGACGCTGCAGTTGCAAGGCATTGCCGGAAATTTTGCCAGTGGTGTCTCCAAAGGCGTAGTGGCTACCGGGGTGGACGCCAAAGACCAGAACCTGATGCGCAAATGGGACGATTATGACGGGCAAATTTTTGCTCCCACTATTGCCCTGGAAGGGAAGCCGGCCGATTCCGCCGTCGTCGGTACGGGCGTGGCGCACTTGCTGCAGCTTTGCACCGCCTTGCAACTGAGCGACTGCCCTTCTGCTCAGGACGTAGGCGGAGAAACGCAGCGCAAGCCCCAGGGGCCCGATGCGCCTACCGATATCGCGGCACTGTCTGCGTTAGCCCAAGAAGGGAATCAGTCAGCGCCAGCCGGTGGCACACGCATCGAGCTGTTGGCCGCCAGTACCAGCGGGGCACCCAATGTCGGCAGCCTGAACGTCGTGCAGGCTGAAAACTGGGGGGTCAAGGAAATCAACGACTCCTTGATCGTGCTGAATATGGAGCAGGCCCAGCGGCTGGTCTTTGGCAGTGCCGAACCCCAGGTCACCGCGATCCAGATTCAGTTGGCGCATACGGCTCAGATACCCGTGGCGACGGAAAAATTAAAGCAGGTGTTGACCAGTCAGTTTGGTGATATGTCTCTGGAGGTGCTGGACTACGAAACACTGACGCCTATTTACCGGCAGGTCATCCAGTTCTTTGACTCGATCTTCGGTTTCATTTCTATTTTGATCTATGTGATCGTGTTGTTTACCGTCGGCAATACCATGAGCATGGCGGTGGTGGAACGCACCACGGAAATCGGCACATTGCGCGCTATCGGGCAGCGACGCAGCGGCATACGACGTCTGTTTATCTGCGAAGGGTTTTTGCTTGGGGTGATCGGAGCCGTATTGGGTATCTTGGTGGCCTTGCCGATTTCGTATCTGATCAATAACAGTGGCCTGACCTGGGCTCCGCCTGGGTACTCCTATCAATACCCCATCATGGTGCGCGTATGGGGCGATATCGGTCTGATCACCAGCACGGCTTTCAGCCTGGTATTGATCGCCGTTCTGTCGGCCTGGTGGCCGGCCAATCGCGCTGCCAAACTCAATATTGTCGATGCGCTGCGTCATGCCTAGTGTGCGTGCAGCGCTGGGGCCAAGGCCGGTCCCGGCGCTGTACTGTTTGCGCTTGCCTGCACCTTGTATGTTTCACACTATTTGATAGGAGTGGTGTCCCATGATGATGCGTTCCCCCCTGGTGGCAACCGTCCTGGCGCTTGTGCTGGCCTATCCTTTTGCAGGGCAGGCTCAGCCTAGCGCCCAGGAAATTCTGGCCGCCAGCGATGCGGTACGCAATCCGGATCACCCGTTCGGCGTGGTTACCACCCTGACTGAATACCGCGATGGCAAGCAGACGGATGTGTCGGTATTGGCGGTGTATTCAAAAGAGGACACCAGCAGCGGGCAGTTTCGCAGTCTGATCCGTTTCGAGTCCCCGGCCAGGGACGCCAACAAGCTTATGCTTAAAACGGGTAATGATTTGTGGTTCTATGATCCTGCCAACAAAGCCAGCATTCGCATATCGCCGCAACAGCGTTTATTGGGTCAGGCCGCCAATGGCGACGTCGTTACCTTTAATCTGGCTAAGGATTACCAAGCCAGTTTGGCAGGCGAAGAAGAAATACTCGACGGCGATCGCATAGCTCGGCAAAGCTACAAACTCAAGCTGGATGCCGTCAGCCCCGATGTGACGTATCACCATATCGAGATGTGGATCGATCGCGCCAATAACCGACCGTTAAGGGCCCGTTTTTACAGCGAAAGCAAACGTCTGCTGAAGACGGCCTATTATCGTCGCTATCAAGAGCAGCTGGGTGCCGAGCGCCCTACGGAAACAGTCATCATCGACGGTTTGGAACCGAACTGGGTAACGATTCTGGGCTTTAGCGACTGGGCAAAGCGTGACGTGCCCGAAGCATGGTTGCAGCGGGATTACTTGCCGCGCTTCCGACCCGAATAGCCATGCGGCGTGTTGCATGCTTGATCTTGGCCTGGACTGCGGGTCTGGCCAGTGCTCAGGACGCTGACGAGGCCGCTCTTTTGCTACAGGGCAGCGAACCGCCGCGTCAAACAGAAGCAAGGTCCTGGAAGCTGTTTGCGGAAGGATCTGCCGGCCGTGAACAGATTCGCGCAACGTATCCGAACGCGGGCATGCGGCCCATGCAGCGCTTGTCGCTGGATCTGCAACTGGATGCTGCGATTGCGCCGAATTGGCGGGCGGTATTGGCCGACCGCATAGACATCGGTTGGGAGCGGCAGTGGGGGCGACGTTCCGAGATCAACACGCTTAAAGAAGCCTATCTGAGCTGGCAGCCGCGTAACAATGTCATCGTCGATATAGGGCGGATCAATCAGCGTTCGGGTGTCGGCGTCGGCTATAACCCGACCGATTATTTTAGGGCCGGAGCCGTGCGTTCGCTGGTGTCGGTTCAGCCTGAAAGCATACGCAACAACAGGCAGGGCAGCGTGATGCTCAGGGGGCAAATGCTATGGGACGATGCCTCCTTATCGCTGCTGTACTCGCCCCGCCTGAGCCGGCATCCGCATTCGGGTTCGTTCAATCTTGATTGGGGTTCGACCAATTACGAAGACAGGGTTTTGTTGGCATTTAGCAAACGCATCGGTCGTGATTTCAACCCGCAATGGCTGGTGTATCACGAGAGGGGGCAGTCGCCGCAATTTGGCATGAATGTGACCCGATTGCTGAATGACGCCACGGTAGGGTATGTGGAGTGGTCGGGCGGCAGACGTCCTACCGCTTTGCAGCAGGCTTTGGGACATCAAGAAGACCGTGCTTTCCGCAATAGCGCCGTTGCCGGCATAACGTACTCCACGGAGCAGAAACTGTCCGTGACGGTGGAGTACCAGTACAACGAAGCTGCGCCGCGCGGTTCGTCCTGGAATGCCTTGCCGGCAGCGTCTATGCCTGCGTATTTGCGATATCGACAATACACCACCAGAGCGCAAGAGATGCCTACGCGCAGTGCTTGGTTTCTGTATGCGACCTGGCAGGATGTGCTGATTAACCGTTTGGATCTCTCGGCTATGGTCAGGCGCAGTAATGCGGATCGCAGTGTGTTGTCCTGGCTGGAGCTGCGTTACAGACGGGTGCAGGACGAATTTGCGGTGCAGTGGCAGGCCATGAGTGGGGGAACGCATAGCGAGTATGGCTTGGCACCACAAAAAAGAGCATGGCAATTATTGTACCGATATTACTTCTGATTTTTTTGCTTTATTGTTAGTTTGCTTATTTGTATTGTTTAAATTCTTTGTTTCATTATTTTCTTTTTATAGGTATTTTTTTGTTTATATATTTAAATATCTATAATAAAAGTTAATTAAATATATTTCCCTGAATTCCTATTTTATGGGTTTCTGGTGTTATATTCTTGCGGGTCGTGTAAGTTTTTGTCTTTTCTTGTTTTTGTTTTTCCTGTTTCTATTTTATTCGACTCTTTATTCTACGGTGCCATATTAAATAAGTGGCTCGCCTGGAAAGAGCGATTGCCGATGCGCGTTTGCTGGTGCTGGATAAGGGGGGGCATTTGCCTTTTCTGAACCAGAGCGAACAGTTCAACCGGGCTTTAGGCGACTTTCTGGACTCGTGCCGGGCCTGACAGGGGGCGGTTTCGTCGCGGCATAAAAAAACAGCCGACAGACGTTGCGGTCTGTCGGCTGTTGTAGGAGCAGGACCGGCACCTGGCCGGTCTGAACCGTATCAGTGGATGCGCATGCCGGGCTGCGCGCCGGGGAAGGGTTCCAGCACGTAGATGCCGTCGTCCACGGACTCGTCGGCGTGGCTGGCGGCCAGCACCATGCCTTCTGATACGCCAAAGCGCATCTTGCGTGGGGCCAGATTGGCGACCAGCACGGTCAGCTTGCCAACCAGATCATCGGGCTGATAGGCCGACTTGATGCCCGAAAACACCTGGCGCAGGCGGCCTTCGCCTACATCCAGGCTTAGGCGCAGCAGCTTGTCCGAACCATCCACCGGTTCGCAGGACACGATCTTGGCGATGCGCAGGTCCACCTTGGCGAAGTCCTTGATGTCGATGGTGTCGGCGATGGCTTCGCCACCGGGCAGCACGACGGGTGCGGGCGGCGGGGCCAGCAGCTCGTCCACCAGATTGCTGTCCACACGCTGCATCAGGTGCTTGAAGGGGGCGATGCGGGCGGGCAGTTGGGCCACGTCGTTCCAGGTAAAGCTGCGGTCCATGCCGAACAGTTCGCGGGCGACACGGTCGGTCAGCGCGGGCAAAATGGCGGCCAGCATGACGGACAAGCCCTTGAAGCCGGCCAGGGTGCGCGAGCAGACGTCTTGTAGCGCGTCTTTCTGGGCTTGCTCGGCGGTGCCTATGCCTTTGGCCATGATCCAGGGCTGGGCCGTATCAAACGCCTGGTTGATCAGGTCGGCCTGCGCCATGATCTGACGCACGGCGCGGCTGTATTCGCGGTTTTCCAGATCGGCGCGCACCTTTTCGGCCACGGCCTGCAGCTCGGCCTGCATCTGCGCCGTGTCGCTGTGGTAGGCCAGTTGGCCGTCGAAATGCTTGCTGATGAAATTAGCGGCGCGGCTGGCGATGTTCACGTACTTGCCGATCAGATCGCTGTTGACGCGGGCAATGAAGTCCTCGGGGTTGAAGTCCATGTCCTCGACGTGCGAGTTCAGCTTGGCTGCCATGTAGTAGCGCATCCATTCGGCGTCCATGCCCAGTTCCAGATAGCGCAGCGGCGAGATGCCCGTGCCGCGGCTCTTGGACATTTTTTCGCCGCTGACGGTAATGAAACCGTGCACATTCAGCGCGTCAGGCACCTTGCGGCCGGAAAATTTCAGCATGGCCGGCCAGAACAGCGCGTGGAAGTACACGATGTCCTTGCCGATGAAGTGAACCTGCTCGGTGTTGCCGTTCGGGTCCAGCAGTGCGTCAAAATCCAGGCCCTGCTCGGCGCAATAGGACTTGAGTGAAGCCAGGTAGCCCACCGGCGCATCCAGCCAGACATAGAAGTACTTGCCCGGTGCGTCGGGAATGGGGATGCCGTAGTAGGGCTCGTCGCGGGAAATGTCCCAGTCGTTCAGCGACGCTTGGGCTCCGTCGCCCGTGCCCAGCCATTCGCGGGTCTTGCCCAGCACTTCGGATTGTAGGTGCGGTTTGCCCTGGGCATTGGTGCCAGTGGTCCATTCCTGCAGAAAGGCCACGCAACGCGGGTCGGACAGGCGAAAGAAAAAGTGCTCGGAGCTCTTGAGCACCGGACGGGCGCGGGTCAGGGTGGAATACGGCTCGATCAGTTCGGTGGGCGCATAGACGGCGCTGCACACTTCGCAGCTGTCGCCGTACTGGTCCTTGGCGTGGCACTTGGGGCATTCGCCCTTGATGTAGCGGTCGGGCAGGAACATGCCTTTGACCGGATCGTAGAACTGTTCGATGGTGCGCGTGTCAATGAAACCGGCTGCCTTGAGCGAACGGTAAATATCCTGAGCCAGCGCAATGTTGGTGTCCGAGTCGGTCCGGTGCCAGTGATCGAACTTGATGTGAAAGCCGTTCAGGTACAGCGGGCGTTCGGCCGCGATGCGGTCCACCAACTGGGCGGGCGTGATGCCGGCGCTTTCGGCCTTGAGCATGATGGGCGCGCCGTGAGCATCATCCGCGCCTACAAAGTGCAGCGTATGTCCCGACATTCGCATGGACCGGACCCAGATATCGGCCTGGATGTACTCCATGATATGGCCGATGTGAAACGAGCCGTTGGCATACGGCAGGGCGGTCGTGACAAATATCGTTCGTGACATGACGTAATGGAAAAAAAATGTAAAAGGGAAGGGTCGATTTTAAGTCGAATCGTGTTCTTCTGCTGCCCGTGCGGGATAAACTGCCAGCCCTCGGTCGCGCAAGCGCGACGGGAGGGCTGCAAACAGGTCAAAGCAGATGCGTAATCTATCGCCCCGCGCCGCTGTCGGGCGGGAGTCGAGATACCGACCTAGAGCGGCAAGCCGCTAGAGCATACGGTATTTAGGGGATCTCGCGCATTTCGATGTCGGTAACATCCTGTGCACGGGGCGCGCGCGGTTCGCCCGGGCGCATCGTGGGGGCGGTCGGGCGGCGGCGCTGGTCCCAGTAGGCTTTGACGCCGAAGGGCCGACCACTGATCCGGGCCACGATATACAGGATGCCGATGGCAATCGCGGTGGAAACCATGAAAATAA
Source organism: Alcaligenes sp. SDU_A2 (assembly GCF_038237375.1). Classification (NCBI taxonomy): domain Bacteria; kingdom Pseudomonadati; phylum Pseudomonadota; class Betaproteobacteria; order Burkholderiales; family Alcaligenaceae; genus Alcaligenes; species Alcaligenes sp. SDU_A2. The sequence continues at coordinate 798,171 of NZ_CP151273.1, forward strand.
ACGCCATGATTGCACCGAAAATTGTCAGCAAGACAAAGAGGGCTGTGCGGATAATCTGGTTAAATGTATTCATAGGGTTAGTATGACACTATCCATGCAAAAAAATTCCCTTTGATCCGTTATTCTTGCGGGTGCGAGGGGTGGTGATGTTTCTTTATATCAAGGTTTTGGACAAATGACTGTAAGTTCTGAACGTGTATTGCAGGCTCTGGCAGGGGTGACCGATCCCAGCACGTTAAAGAAGCTGTCGGTAGAGGCGGGCCGGTGTGAGCTCGACATCGATAATAATCGGGTGTCGGTCACCTTGTACCTGCCCTATACGGCCTACGACATCCAGGGGCAGTTGCGCGAGCGTATCGAACAGGCGTTGGCGGCCCAGGGCGCACAGCTGGAGAAACTGCACCTGAAATCGCGCATCGGCACACATGCGGTGCAAGAGGGCCTGCGGCCCATGCCTAATATCCGTAATATTATTGCGGTGGCCTCGGGCAAGGGCGGCGTGGGCAAGAGCACCACATCCGTCAATCTGGCCTTGGCGCTACACATGCAAGGAGCCCGGGTGGGCCTGCTGGATGCCGACATCTACGGCCCCAGCGTACCTATTATGCTGGGCCTGCACGAAAAGCCGCGCAGCGCCGACGGCAAGATGATGGAGCCGTTGATCGGCCACGGCCTGCAGGCCAACTCCATCGGTTTCTTACTGGACGAAAATGCGCCGGCCATCTGGCGCGGCCCTATGGCGACCCAGGCCCTGACGCAGTTGCTTAACCAGACACGTTGGGACGATCTGGATTACTTGATCATCGACATGCCGCCCGGCACGGGCGACATCGCCCTGACGCTGTCCCAGAAAGTGCCGCTGACCGGTGCCGTCATTGTCACCACGCCGCAGGATCTGGCCCTGGCCGACGCCAAACGCGGCCTGACCATGTTCCAGAAGGTCAATGTGCCGGTGTTGGGCATTGTGGAAAACATGTCGGTGCATATCTGTACCAACTGCGGTCATGCCGATCCTGTATTCGGTCAGCATGGCGGGCGGGATATGGCGGCGCAGTTCAATGTGCCCTGGCTGGGTGCCTTGCCGCTGGCCATGAATATCCGCGCACAGACCGATTCGGGCACGCCCACCGTTATCGCTGCGGCCGACAGCGCCGAAGCGCGCCTGTACCAGGAGATTGCCAATCGCGTGTCGGCCAACCTTTCGCAATTGCCACCCGATACGTCGGGACAGCGGCCCAAGGTCGTTCCCCGTCCTCTTTGAGTGTTTATGCTGAAATCCGGCTTGTGCCTGATCGTATTGCTGGCCCTGTGCCGACCGGCCTGGGCCAATGACGTTCCCGAGGTCATCATCGATCCGGGTGGCGTGCCCCCCGAAGCCCTGAAGGAAATCCAGCGTGCCGTCAGCGCCATTACGCGGCTGGCCGAAGATCAGGATGTGGGCGAAACATCGCGGCTGCGGCGGCGCGCGCATGATGCGACGGTGTCGGCCCTGGAAACTCAGGGCTATTTCGATTCCGTGGTCACGCTGGAGGTCGGCGAGGACATAGGCGGCGAAACCTGGGACATCATCATCGAGCCGGGTGAACTGACCCACGTGCGACAGGTGGACCTGGATTTCAAGGGGCAGATCACCCAGCCGCCATTCCAGGTCCGTCTGGAAGGCATCAAAGCGGATTTTCCGCTCAAGCCGGGCGATCCTTTCCTAAACAAGGTGTGGTCCTCGGCCAAGGCGGATTTGCTGGAAAGCGTGCAACGGCAGGATTTCTACTATGCGCGCTACGAAAGCACGCGCGCGTTGGTGCATGCCGAAGAAAGCGTGGCCGACCTGTCCCTCAAGGTCAAAAGCGGCCCGCGGGTGCGGATGGGGCCTTTGGTCACGACCGGCCTGAAGCGGGTGCCGCAGTCCCTGATCGATCATTATGTGCGCTACGAACCGGGCGACCCCTACGATCAGGATCTGCTGGACGAGTGGCAACAGTCCTTGGCCTCGACCACGTTTTTTCGTGGCGCTTTCGTGACCTTGGACGACGAGTCCAGTTTGCAGAAGGTGCGCGCGGACGGCGAGGTCGAGCTGCCTGTGCTGGTACGGTTGACCGAGGCCCCCGCCAAGCGCTTTACCGGTTCTTTGGGCGCGGACAGCGACCACGGCGTGCGTCTGGAAGGACTCTACCGGCAGAATATTGTTTTTGGCCTGCCGGTCTGGACAGAGGCCGGTCTTGGAGTGGATAAAAAACGCCAGCGGGCGTTTTACGACATCCATTTGCCGCCTACGCCCAGCGGCTACAAAAACAGTCTGGGTTTGTTGTATGACCGCTCCGACATCGAAGGTCTGGACACGGCACGCGCTGCGATAGGCTGGAAGCTGCGTCAGGAACGCAAGGCGGCAGGCAGCAGCCGTGTGGAATTCGAGACCGAATGGGGTTTGCTCGGTGCCTGGGACAAGACCAAGATATCCGGTCTGCCCACGCGGGAAGTGCCGTCGGCCATTGCGACCTGGCAGTGGTTGCGCCGCGATGTGGACAAAAAATACGACCCGCGCGAGGGTAATCTGGTGGATCTGGGTCTGGGGGCGGGTGTCACCCTGGACAAGGGCGAAGCGTTTTACCGGGCCAATCTGCGCTTGCAGCAGTGGTGGCCCATTGGTGATTGGGATGTGCTGTCGGTGCGGGGCGAGGTTGGCAAAGTGTGGCGCATGACCGAGCGCACGCCGCCGGACTTTGGCTATCGTACCGGGGGCGCGCGCAGCATTCGCGGCTATAAGTTCCAGAGCATAGGCCTGCGGCTTAATGATGCCGTAGTGGGCGCGCCCACGATGGCAGTGGCCAGCGTGGAATACACACATTTCTTCACCAGCATGTACGGCATGCGTGCTTTCGTGGACGTGGGCGATGCCGCGCCTAGCTTTGGCGACATGAAGCTGGCCTGGGGTTATGGTCTGGGTGCCGTGGTACGCACACCGGCCGGGCCTTTTAACGTCGATCTTGCGTACGGGCAGCGGGACAAGCGCCTGCGCCTGAGCTTTTCTTTGGGAATCGCATTCTGATGGCTTTTGTGCGACGCTGGTTCCGTCGTTTTGCCTTGTGGGGCATCCCTTTTGTGGTGATGGCTCTGCTGTTGGTGTGTGGGTTTGTGTATTGGGCGCTGGCCACCCAGGCGGGCACGCGATGGGCCTTGGATACGGCTTTGCCGTATGCGGGCGGGCAGGCACAGGGGGTCAGCGGCTCTGTCTGGGATGGCCTGTCCATCGACAATCTGACGCTGGAGTTGCCCGATACCCATGTGGGTATCGAAGGTTTGCGTGTGCAGGTCAATTGGCGGGAATTGTTGGAGCGTCGCCTGCACGTGCTGGAACTGAGCGCACGCACCGTGGATGTCGGCCTGAGCACGCCAGCCCAGCCCGCTGCGCAAGAACCCTTCCAGATGCCCGAACTCCCTGTCTATATTGCGGTGGACAAGCTGGCATTAGGCCGGTTTTCCCTGACGCAGGACGGCGTGGCCTTGCCGCTGTCGATAGCCGATCTGTCGGCGGCGCTGGCTGTCGGGCGCGAGGCCGGACAACTGCGGCTGCATGACTTGGTGCTTTCTAACGAAGCCATGCAAGCCAGTGTGCAAGGCGAACTGGAGCTGGCGCAGTTGAAGGCTCCGTTTCCGGCGCGTGCCGACATCCAGGTCGTTGCGCAGGGGCTTGGCGAGCAATCGCCGATCTGCGCGCGGCAGTATCTGCCCGGCTACGCCGTTAAATCCGGCGCGCCGGCCAACACGGTGGTCGGGTCAGACAGCACGGCATCGGCAGCAGGCCATCGCGCGGCCGATGCCCCCGCCGTGCGCGAACATCCAGCCGGGCCAGGGGCGGATTGTGTTATTCATGCCCAGCTCAAGCTGGATGGTTCGCTGGAGCAGGCCGCATTGACTGTGCAAGGCAGCGGACAAGGCTACAGCCTGGATGCCAAGGCCGATCTGACGCCTTTGGCGGCCGTGCCGGTGCGTCAGGCGACGCTGGCGCTGCATCTACCCGATCAGTCCAGAGTCAATGCCGACTTTGCCTGGGAAGCGCAGCAGGAAGGGGCGCATATCAAGGATCATTTCACCGGCCAGTTCAGCAGCGACAAACTGGACCTGCACGCCTTGCTGGGCAATGTCCTGCCCGATGCGCTCATCAACGGCCAGGGACGTTTTGATGTGACCTTGGTGGACAAGACCCAATTGGTGGCGGCGGATGTGGATGTCCAGTTGTTGCAAGGCAGTCGCTGGAATAAACAGGCCGCAGCCGGGCAACTCAAGGCACGTGTTGCGTCTGCGGCCCAGCCGGGTAGCGCCGATTGGTGGCGCAGTGTCACGGTGTCCGATGCCTTGACCGATGTAAAGATAGGTGACAACCGTGTGTCTTTAAAAGGCGGATTCGGCACGCCCGCCAGCGTGCTGGACCTGCAGGTGCAGATGCCGCATGCCGGCCAATTGTGGCCGGGCCTGGAGCTGGGCAAGGCATCGGTTCAAGGCGTTCTGAAAGGTTCTGTCGCCAGCCATGCCTTGGAGCTGAAAGGACAATACGATCTGGGCGGGAACACACGCACGCAACTGGGCCAGGGGCTGGCCCAGGCCGATCTGGCCCTGGCCGGCAATTGGAATTTTGCCGCGCAAGGCAAGGCGGCTTCCTGGGATGGGCGCATCACGCGTCTGAATGCCGACCATGCCGGCCTGGGCCTGAAACTGCAGTCGGCCTTGCCGGTGTTGTTTACCGCGGCGCTGACCCCGCCTGCGCCCGAGCCCGAGCGCGTGCAGGCTTTGGAGCAAGAACAAGGCGCGCAGACCGCCTCGGCTCAGACGGCACCCGGCACCGCGACTGTGGCCAGTTCGTCGGTACAAGCTGTCAAGGCAACGGCTGGGGCCGGCGCAGCTCCCTGGTCGGTGCGGATAGGGGCGAGCTCTTTGGCGACGACTCTGGATGGGCAGTCCTGGATAAGCTTGCGGCATGTGGAATCGCGCTATCAGGCCGGGCAGTGGGCCAGTCAGGCAGAGCTTAACGATCTGGTGCTGTCCGAGCCGCGCATTCAGCGGTTGATGCGCAAGCTGGGCCTGCAAGAGCAGACCCAGGAGAAAAAAGGCGGTGTGAAGGTGGCTTCGCGCCGCAATGCCCGTCCCGACGAAATCGAGATCAAGGCGGGCTGGAACCTGAGTTTTGCAGGCGGCTTGTCCGGTCAGGTACGCATCGAGCGCGTCAGCGGCGATATACAGGTGCCGGCCGAACCGCCGTTTCCGCTGGGGCTGCAGGATCTGGGTCTGGTCATTAAAGCAACGCCGGGGCAGGGGGGGCGCAGCCGGTTGGATGCGGTGCTGGATGTGCGCACCCAGCGCATGGGCTACCTGACGGCCAGCGCCCAGACCGTGGTGCATGCCACGCCGGGCGGCGGTATTGCGCTGCGCGATACCGATCCCAAAGCCATCAACATCAAGGCCAATATCGACGATCTGGGCTGGACCAGCCTGTTTCTGGGCGATGCTATGGAGCTGGGCGGGCGCTTGAATGCCGATGTAAACATCGATGTCGGCGCCAAATGGGCCTGGACCAGCCGGGGCACGGTGACGGGCCGCGATCTGCGCTTTACGCGCCTGGACGATGGCATCCGTTTGCTCAATGGCAGTCTGGATGCGCGATTTGACGACGAGATCTTCCACCTGGACAGCCTGACCTTTCCGGCGATTTTGCGTGTGGAGCCCAAGGAATGGCGTACCGCCACCTGGCTTCGCGAAAGCCCGGATGCCAAGGATGGCAAGCTGACGGTATCGGGACAGTGGAACCTGATGACTCAGCAAGGGGCCTTTGCGGTCGATATTCTGCGTTTTCCGATTGTGCAGCGCGCCGACCGCTACGCCATGATGTCCGGACGCCTGGATCTGGATATGGATTTGCCGCAGGTTGCTATTCGTGGCAAGGTGGTGGCCGATGCTGGCTGGTTCAATCTGGACATGCTGGGCGGTATTCCCACTGTGGACAGTGACGTCGTGGTGCTGCGCGCGGGTCAGACCCTCAAGGACGAAGACGTCTCGGGGACGACGGACATGACCATGGAAATCGATGTGGACCTGGGGCCGCGCTTTTATCTGACCGGCTACGGGGTCAACTCCGGTCTGGTGGGTAATCTGCGCATTTCCATGATAGGCGGCAAATTGACCGGCATAGGTGCCTTGCGCACACGGGGCGGGCGTATCGAACTGTACGGCCAGAAACTGTTGCTGCGGCGCGGTACTGTTACGTTTCAGGGCGACATTACGGCACCTATTCTGGATATCGAAGCCTTGCGTACCAATCAGGCCGTGCAGGCCGGCGTCAAAGTGATCGGCACTGCCCGCCGTCCACGGATCGACCTGGTGTCTTATCCGGAAGTCAGCGAAGTCGAGAAACTGTCCTGGCTGCTGCTGGGCCACGGTCCGGACGATTCCGGCGGCGACATTGCCTTGCTGCTCAGTGTCGGCACCTCTTTTCTGGGTGATGGCGAACCTTTTTATCGCAAGTTCGGCATCGACGAGGTCGCCATGCGTTCGGGCGATCTGGGCAGTCCCGGCAGCATTCTGCCCGTGGAAAGTGTGGTCAAATCGCTGAACAGCGGCACCAGCGACGAAGAACGCAAGTTCATCGCGATCTCCAAGGCCTTGACCGAAGACATCACGATCAGCCTGCAGCAGGCCATGGCCGACACCGGCACGGTGGGCCGGGTCAGCTACCGGTTGGCGCGCGGGCTGACAGCCGAGCTCAGTGCGGGCACGGTCAATGGTCTGGCGCTGATCTATCGCTGGTTTTCCCAGGATTGAGCCGGCGTGGCAAGAACACTTATCCGGAAAACGTGTTCTTGCTGCGCAAATGTCGTATTTGCGCGTCGTGCCGGTCAATGTTGCATGTAAACGATAAAATACCCGGTTACTGATTTAAGGCGGCTAATTTCTTATGAGTATCAAAAGCGACCGTTGGATTCGGCGGGTTGCTGCCGATGGCATGATCGACCCTTTCGAGCCTGGCCAGGTGCGTAGCGTGGACGGACAGCGCATCGTAAGCTATGGCACGAGCAGCTATGGCTACGATGTGCGTTGCGCCAATGAATTCAAGATTTTCACCAATATCAATTCCACCATCGTGGACCCCAAGGCTTTTGACGAAAAGTCCTTCGTGGATTTTGTGGGCGATGTGTGCATCATCCCGCCCAACTCGTTCGCCTTGGCCCGTACGGTCGAATATTTCCGCATTCCGCGCAGCGTGCTGACCATGTGTTTGGGCAAGAGCACCTATGCGCGCTGCGGCATCATCGTCAACGTCACGCCGCTGGAGCCCGAATGGGAAGGGCACGTGACGCTGGAGTTTTCCAACACCACCCCCTTGCCGGCCAAGATCTACGCCGGCGAAGGTTGTGCGCAGATGTTGTTCTTTGAAAGCGACGAAGTCTGCGAAGTGTCGTACCGCGATCGCGGCGGCAAATATCAGGGTCAGCTGGGCGTTACCTTGCCCCGTACCTAGGAGTTCTGGAATGAAGTTTCGTTTTCCCATCGTCATCATCGACGAAGACTACCGCTCCGAAAACGCGTCAGGCCTGGGCATCCGAGCCCTGGCCGCCGCGATAGAGGCCGAAGGCGTAGAGGTTCTCGGGGTCACCAGTTATGGTGACCTTAGTTCTTTTGCGCAGCAGCAAAGCCGCGCCAGCGCCTTCATCTTGTCGATCGACGATGAGGAATTCGACGTGGACGATCCCGAGGACGTCGCCAATGCGATCAAGAACCTGCGCGCCTTTATCGGCGAGCTGCGGTTCCGCAACGAGGACATCCCGATTTATCTGTACGGCGAGACGCGCACCTCCCAGCATATCCCGAATGATATTCTGCGCGAGCTGCATGGCTTTATTCACATGTTCGAGGACACGCCCGAATTTGTGGCCAGGCACATCATCCGCGAAGCGCGCTCGTACCTGGATAGTTTGGCCCCGCCGTTTTTCCGCGAGTTGGTCGATTATGCGTCGGACGGTTCGTATTCCTGGCACTGTCCAGGGCATTCGGGCGGCGTCGCCTTCCTGAAAAGCCCGGTCGGCCAGATGTTTCATCAGTTTTTTGGCGAAAACATGCTGCGCGCCGACGTGTGCAACGCCGTGGACGAGCTGGGCCAGTTACTGGACCATACCGGCCCGGTGGCCGAAGCCGAGCGCAACGCCGCCCGCATCTTTCATGCGGATCACTGCTTTTTCGTGACCAACGGCACGTCCACGTCCAACAAAATCGTCTGGCACGCCAATGTGGCCAACGACGATGTGGTGGTGGTGGATCGCAACTGCCACAAGTCCATTCTGCACGCCATTACCATGACGGGTGCCATCCCGGTGTTTTTGCGCCCGACGCGCAATCACCTGGGCATTATTGGCCCCATCCCGCAGGACGAGTTCCACCCTGACAATATCCGTCGCAAGATCGAGGCCAATCCCTTTGCTAGCAAGGCCAAGAACAAGAAGCCCCGCATCCTGACGCTGACCCAGTCCACCTACGACGGCGTGATCTATAACGTCGAGATGATCAAGGAAACGCTGGACTCGGAAATCGACACGCTGCATTTCGACGAGGCCTGGCTGCCGCACGCGGCATTCCATGACTTCTATCACGATATGCATGCCATAGGCGCAGATCGTCCACGCAGCAAAAACACCATGATCTATGCCACGCATTCCACGCACAAGATGCTGGCCGGTCTGTCGCAGGCCTCCCAGATCACCGTGCAGGATGCGGAAAACAGGTTGCTGGACCGCAACGTGTTCAACGAAGCCTACCTGATGCACACCAGCACCAGCCCCCAGTACGCCATTATTGCGTCTTGCGACGTGGCAGCGGCCATGATGGAGCCGCCCGGCGGCACGGCCCTGGTCGAGGAAAGCATACGCGAGGCCATGGACTTTCGCCGCGCCATGCGCAAAGTGTCCAGCGAATACGGCGAGGACGACTGGTGGTTCAAAGTCTGGGGTCCGGACCGTCTGGCCGACGAAGGCATAGGCAACCGGGACGACTGGATGCTGCGTTCAGGGGCGGAGTGGCACGGTTTCGGCAAGTTGCCGACCGACTTCAATATGCTGGACCCGGTCAAGGCCACCGTCATCACGCCCGGCCTGGATATCTCCGGGACGTTCGCCGAGCATGGCATTCCGGCCGCCCTGGTGTCCAAGTATCTGGCCGAGCATGGTGTGGTGGTCGAAAAAACCGGCCTGTATTCGTTCTTCATCCTGTTTACCATCGGCATTACCAAAGGCCGCTGGAACACATTGCTGACGGCCTTGCAGCAATTCAAGGACGATTACGACCGTAACCAACCCATGTGGCGCATTCTGCCGGACTTCTGCAAGGCTCAGCCTACCTACGAGCGCATGGGCTTGCGCGATCTGTGTCAACAGATCCACGAGGCCTACCACAAGTACGATCTGGCCCGCCTGACCACCGAGGTCTACCTGAGCGATATGGTGCCGGCCATGAAGCCGTCGGACGCGTATGCCAAGATGGCGCACCGCGAAATCGAGCGTGTCGGCATCGACGAGCTGGAAGGGCGCGTCACCGGTGTGCTGCTGACCCCTTACCCGCCCGGTATTCCGCTGCTCATTCCCGGCGAGCGATTTAACTCGCGCATCGTGGAATATCTGCAGTTCGCTCGCGAATTCAATGCCCGCTTCCCTGGTTTTGAAACCTATGTGCACGGCCTGGCCCAGGATATCGGTCCGGATGGCCTGCCGCGCTACTACGTCGATTGCGTACGTGAATCCGAAGTTAGTGAGTAACGCCGCGTGATCCCTTTTTTCGACGTCGCCATTATCGGCGCAGGGGCGGCCGGCATGCTGGCCGCCAGTATTGCCGGTCAGCGCGGGCTGCGGGTCGTGTTGATCGATCATGCAGAAAAGCTGGCCGAGAAGATCCGCATCTCCGGCGGTGGCCGCTGCAATTTCACCAATACCGGCACTTCCTCGGAAAACTTCATCTCGCAGAATCCGCATTTTTGCCGTTCTGCGCTGACGGCGTATACACCCCAGGATTTTCTGGAACTGGTACGCGCCTATAACATCGGTTTTCACGAAAAGCACAAAGGCCAGTTGTTCTGCGACGACTCCAGCGAGTCCATCATCCAGATGCTGCGCCAGGAATGCCTGAAAGGACAAGTGTCCTGGCGCATGCCTTGTTCGGTGCAGTCCATAGGGCGCAACGATGCCGGTTTTGTACTGCGTACCAGCCAGGGCGATCTGAATGCTCGTCAGGTTGTCATTGCCACCGGCGGCATGGCCATTCCCCAACTGGGCGCTACCGACTATGCCTTGCGGGTCGCGCGGCACTTTGGCCTTAAAGTCATCGAGCCGCATCCGGCACTGGTGCCGTTAACCTTCGATGGCCGCGATTGGAAGCCGTTTTCCTCGCTCAGCGGCATGGCCTTGGAAGTACAGGTCAGCACGGGTGCAGGCAAGCAGCGCCAGGCTTTTTTGGAAGATCTGCTGTTTACGCATCGCGGCCTGTCAGGGCCGGCTATTTTGCAAATTTCCAGTTATTGGAAATCGGGTGAGGGGATCAGCATCGATCTGGCCCCCGGACAGGATATTGGTCAGCAGCTGCTTGAACTCAAGCCCGGCAATCGCCAACTGCTGGTGACGGTGCTCTCTACTTTGTGGCCGCGCCGTCTGGTGGAGCAGTGGCTAGATACATCCGATTTGCTGCCCAAAGGCGTTGGGCAGCAGCGTCTTGCCGACCTGCCCGACCGCGTGCTGCGCACGGTGGGGCAGGTGATCAATGCCTGGCAGCTCAAGCCCAGCGGTACGGCGGGTTATAAAAAGGCTGAAGTCATGAGCGGTGGAGTCGATACGCGCGAACTGAATCAGAAGAATATGGAAGCCCGCAAGGTGCCCGGCCTGTTCTTTATTGGCGAGGCGGTGGACGTGACGGGCTGGTTGGGTGGGTACAACTTCCAGTGGGCTTGGGCGTCGGCAGCGGCCTGTGCTCGTTCGCTGAGTGCCGACCCCGAGCGCGGTTTATAGTGCAGCAATGCGCCGGCTTGTCTGTCAGCGGCCGGTGCCAGGACATTGGCTTATTATTTGAGAGGGACATATGCAGCTACCAGAGGACAGAAAATACGTGGCCACGCACGAGTGGGCCAAGGCAGAAGGCGATGTGGTGCTGGTGGGCATCACGGATTTTGCTCAGGATCAGTTGGGCGATCTGGTGTTTGTTGGCGATTTCACGCCCGGCACGCGTCTGGCCGCCGGTGAAACCGCCGGCGTGGTGGAGTCGGTCAAGGCCGCCTCGGATATTTATGCTCCCGTCGCTGGCGAAGTGGTGGAGTTCAACGAAGCCTTGTCGGATGCCCCCAACTTAATCAATGACGCGGCCTTTGATACTTGGATTTTCAAGCTCAAGGCGGACAATCCAGCCGACTTGGACGCATTGCTCGATGGCCCTGGTTACGAGGCTGTGGCGCAATAACAGTCGGGTTTTGGGCCGCTAAAAAAGGGTCTTCGAAGAATTTCGAGCGCCAATTTACCCAGTCGATGAGGAACTGGCCTTTTGAAGACGCCATTCAAGGCGCAGCAAGATCGGACAGGGCTGATGGCTTGCCGGCGCTGCGCGCCGGTGCCCTGGTCGGTGCGCATGGCCGGGCGCGTCGTTAACTCCGGCGGGTTGCTTGTCCACCGGACAAGCAACAAGCGCCGCCGTCAAACAGAACGACGCTTGCACCCCGTCCCCGCGCGCCGCCTGCGGCAAGCCATCCGACCCGCCCTTTTCGATCTTGCTGCGCCTTGAACGGCTCAAAACACCGATGACATAGTCCCAGCGATACATAGCCATACCCCAACAGAACATTCAGCGGATGGCTGATACCTGGTACAGCGTACGCGGGTGCCTTGCCGTTTGGGCCAAGCACAGCGGTGCCGTTCTCGCCAAGCCGACCCCCTGCGGCCTGCCTGGCGAGAACCCGAGGTTCTCTGCGCTTGGCCCAAACGGCCCGCCCACTACGAAGGAGTTCCCGGCATCTCTCGAAGAACCATAAAAAATGCCAGTCAGTTAATTGCTGACTGGCATTTTTTATGACGTGGCCTTGTTCGGAACATGAACCACGGTTGTAGCCGTTTAAATCGGCACCAGGCTGAATGCCAGGCGGGTGATGACCATGTTCAGTACTTGGGTCAGAAGCAGAACGACCAACGGCGACAGATCCAGCCCGCCCAGATCTGGAAGGATGCGGCGGATGGGGGCCAGCAGCGGGTCGGTAATGGTGCGCAGCAAGGGCATGCTGGGCGATTGCGGTTGAATCCAGGACATGAGCGCCTGCAGCAGCACGACCCAGAAGATCAGGCTAAGCGACCAGCGCAGCAGGGTGAGCGCAGCGGCCAGTATCAGCATGGGCAGATTGGCCAAGACCGAGAAAGAACCCGACAGCACCAGGGCGCTAAGCAGCAGGTAGACCAACGCGCTGAGCCAGCCTCCCAGCAGCGATGGCCAGTCCCAGAATTTACCGGCCTTGATCAGGCGGCGCAGTGGCATGACCAGCCAGTCGGTGACCTTGAACATGGCCTGCGAATAGGGATTGAAGGGGTGTACCCGCAAGGCGTAGACCCAGGCGCGCAATAGCAAAACCGTACCCAGGAGCGAGAAGACGATATTGATGAGGAATAGGGCAACGTCACTGAACATGATGGCCGTATGTGAAAAGAGGAAGAAAGAATTGTCGCATGCGACCGCCGAAAGCCAAAGAGCCACCCGCAGGGGTGGCTCTTTGTGCGCATACGCCTTGTTTGATTAAGGCCGCTTGCCGGTCGGGAAGGGCCAGGAACCGGCTGGATTGATGTCTTGTCGGCTGGGCTCGGCAGGGGCGGCGGTCTTGGCGGCTTTGCGGGCGGCGGTCTTGTTGCCGGTCTTTTTGGCCGGAGCGGCCGCGGGCGTGTCGGTAGCTTTGGTCACGGGCTTGCTTTCTTTCTTGGGGGCTGCTGCTTTTTTAGCGGCTGCGGGAGTACTGGCCTTCTTGGCAACGGTCTTTGCAGCGGCTGGAGCAGCCGTTTTTACAGTGGATTTCGCGGCGGTTTTCTTGGCCGCGGGCTTGGCGGCTACCTTTTTGGCGGCGGCTTTGGTGGCCGGACTTGCCTTGGTAGCTGTTTTTGCAGTCGCGCTCTTGGCGGGGGCTTTTTTGGCCGCCGCTTTTTTCACGGCTGCGGTTTTAGTGGAAGTTTTAGCGGCTGGCTGGCCTGCTGTTTTGGTGGCTGCGGATTTTTTCGTTGCTGTTTTGGCCGTGCTTTTCACGGCTTTGCTGGTATCGGCTGCTGGGGTGGTTGCGGTCTTTTTTGCAACGGCTTTTTGGGCGGTGGTTTTAGCCGCTTTTTTAACGGCTGTTTTAGGAGCCGCCGTTTTGCTGGAGGTGGACTTGCTGCTGGCTGGGCTGGCCTTGGAGGCATCAGCATTCACAGGGGTGACGGCGGTTTTTGCGGTCGTCGCTTTTTTCGCGCCGGCCGCTTTGACTGCGGTCGATTTTGCTGCGCCTTTTTTGGCAGTTGCCATGATCATGCTCCTTGAGAACAAGTCTTTAGTTTGTCCACACCCATTTGACCTGGCCCGGGAAATCGTATTGGCCTTTTGCAAATGACGCAGGCGTACGAGGGTGACACTTTATACGCTAGAAGTCTAACGGAAGACTCTATACAGTCAAGCATTAATCCCCGCTAAATGCTTTGCCGGTTTGGTATTGCTTGGCGCGTGTCTCAAAAAAGTTGCGTTCTTTTTTCAGATCGATCATTTCGGCCATCCTGATCGGGTGGCAAAAGCAGCAATGTGGCATACAAATCTGGTGCTACAGCCCATGTAGATGCGCTTGTCGTTCAAGGGCATGCCGTCTTTTGTCGGTCGTTGCCGGCCCGGTGGTCGATGTGGGCGGATAAACCGTTTCTGTCGCCATCGAAAAAAAAGCCTTGCCGAAGCAAGGCCTTGAAGGGACGCCCTTATTGGGCCGTCGAGGAGGATTAGAGGTGCTGGGCGCTCAGGTTCTGGGTAGGCGCATCGGCTTGCGTCAGTTGTGCAGACAACTGTGCAAAACGCTGCTGGTATTGCTGGGCCGCCGCCATTTTGACGGGGCCAAAGCCGCGCAATTGCTGGGGCAGTTCGGCCAGTTCCAGGGCCGTCGCGTATTGGCTGGCATTCAGACCTTGGGCCAGACGGGTCAGCAAGGCCTGGTATTCGCGCCAGAAACGGCGTTCCATCCGGCGCTCCTGGCTATAGCCGAATACATCCAGGGGCGTATTGCGCAGTGTCTTGCCCTTGGCCAGCCAGCGCAGCAGCGTGGCGGTGCGGGGGCCAAACGTCATTTTGCGTGGTCGGCCTGTCGATGGGTCATGGCGGGCCAGCAAGGGCGGGGCAAAGTGAAAGCGCAGGCTGAAATCGCCTTGGAATTGGCGTTCCAGGTCTTGACGGAAATCCGGGTGGCTGAACAGGCGGGCCACTTCGTACTCGTCCTTGTAGGCCATCAGCTTGTACAAGCTGCGGGCTGCTTTCTCGGTCAGCGTCGGGCGTTGGCCGGGACGCAATGTTTCTTCGGCTTGTTGCAGGGCCGAGATCGTCTGGGTGAAGCGGCGCGCATAGGCTGCATCTTGATACTGTTCCAGGTTGCGGCTGCAACGCTGCACGATTTGTTCCAGAGTTTCACGACGTTGCAGCGTGACCACCTGAGCGGCCGGTTGTTGCAGACCGGCCAGGGCCTGATCATCGTGGCTCAGCACACGACCAATGTGGAAGGCATCCAGATTGGCCTGGATGGCGACACCGTTCAGGCGTATGGCCTGTTCGATGGCCGCGCTGCTGACCGGCACCGAACCCTGCTGCCAGGCCATGCCCAGCAGCATCATATTGGACAGCAGGCTGTCGCCGAACAGGCGCGTGGCGGCTTCGTGAGCGTTGATGGATCGGACCTGATTGCGGCCCGCAGCATCCTGCAACTGCGTCAGCAGGCGCTGGGCGTCCAGAGGCGCATCCGGATTGCGGGTAAATTCGGCCGTGGGGGCCAGGTATTCATTGATGATGGCGTGGGTGTGGCCTGCGCGCAGGCAGGATATGGCATTAGGGTGCGCGGCGGCGACCACATCGCACAAAATGGCCAGATCGGCCTGGCCCGGGTCCACGCGCACGGCACCGGTAGGCTGTGCGCCGGCCGACAGGCGGATGTGGCTGATGACCGTGCCGCCTTTTTGTGCCAGCCCGGTCATGTCCAGCACCGATGCGCTGCGCCCTTCCAGGTGCGCGGCCATAGACAGTACGGCCCCGATGGTAATGACGCCGGTTCCGCCCACGCCGGCCACGATGACATTGCTCGAGCGCGTCAGGTCGGCGGGAGCGGGCAGTCCAGGCAGTTTTTCCAGCAGGCGTGCCTTCAGGTCGGCCTGGCCGTCGTCGTTGCCGCGCCGCAGCGAACCACCCATGACGGACACAAAGCTGGGGCAAAAACCATCCACGCAGGAATAGTCTTTATTACAGCTGGATTGATCGATCTGGCGCTTGCGCCCTTCGGGTGTTTCGGCGGGTACCAGCGACAGGCAGTTGGACTGCACGCCGCAGTCGCCGCAGCCTTCGCAGACGGCTTTATTGATAAACAGGCGGCGCGCTGGGTCCGGGTACTCGTTCTTTTTGCGGCGGCGGCGTTTTTCCGCCGCGCAGGTCTGGTCGTGAATCAGAATGGTCACGCCGGGAATCTCGCGCAGCTCGCGTTGCAGACGATCCAGCTCGCGGCGGTGATGCACCTGGATGCCGGCAGGCAGGTCTACGCCGCGATAGCGTTCGGGTTCGTCGGTAGTGATGACCACGCGGCGCGCGCCTTCGCCCAGCGTCTGCTGGCAGATGCGCGGCACCGAGATCGGGCCGTCCACGGGTTGGCCGCCCGTCATGGCCACGGCGTCATTGAACAAGATCTTGTAGGTAATGTTCGCGCCGGCGGCAATGGCCTGGCGTATGGCCAGATAGCCGGAATGAAAGTAAGTGCCTTCGCCCATGTTCTGGAACATATGGCCGGCCTGGATAAAGGGCGACAATCCCACCCAGTCCGTGCCTTCGCCGCCCATCTGGGTCAGGCCGCGCGTCTTGCGGTCCATCCAGGTCGCCATATAGTGGCAACCCACGCCGGCCATGGCCTGGCTGCCTTCGGGCACTTTGGTGGACGTATTATGTGGACAGCCCGAACAAAAATAGGGGCGTCGCGTCAGGCCGTCCGTGTCGATGACGGGCATGGACTGCGCCGTACAGGCCGGCAATTGCAGACCGGCATGGCGGCCCAGCCAGCGGCGCAGGCCAACGGCGACGCGGGCCGGGCTGAGCTGGCCATCGGCGGGAATCAGCACTTCTTGTTCCACATCGCGCTTGCCCGAGACAGTGGGGCGTTGGGCGCGGTTAAACAACAGGTTCTTGAGCTGGTCCTCGATGATCGGGCCTTTTTCTTCGATGACCAACACATGGTCCAGGCCGTCGATGAAGTTTTCCAGCGACTGGGCATTGACCGGCCAGCTCAGGCCGATCTTCAGATGGCGGATGGCCGGTAGTTCGCCGATTGTGGCCAGTTGTTCCAGGGCATCCAGGGCATCGAGCGTAGCCTTGCCGGTCGAAACAATGCCCAGGCGCGCGCCGGGGGCCGCTTCCAGAGTGCGATCCAGGCTGTGTTTGCGGGCGAAGTCACGCACGCTTTGCAGGCGTGCCTCCAGGGTGCCTTCGATGGCTGGGGTCAGAAATTCGCTGGGGTTATATGGGTGCAGGCCACCTTGGGCATCGTTCAGCGCCGCATCCAGGTCGTCCAGCGGGGCGATCTCGAAAGAGCGTCCGCTTTCCACCGTTTCGGTAATGGCTTTCAAGGCCACCCAGGAACCCGAGTAACGCGACAGCGCCCAGGCCCAGACGCCGAAACGCTCATATTCTTCGACCGACGAAGGGTTGACGACCGGAATGCTCCAGGCGATCAGCGAGTGTTCGCTGGCATGCGGAATGGAGGAGGACGAAGCCACATGGTCATCGCCCACAATCATCAGCACGCCGCCGTTGCGCGAAGCGCCGGCTGCGTGGCCGTGGTGCAGAGCGTCGCCGGCGCGATCCAGGCCGGGGCCTTTGCCATACCACATGGCAAAGACGCCATCGACGGTGCGGTCGGCGCGTTCGCCCGCCTGTTGCGTGCCCATGATCATGGATGCGGCCAGATCTTCGTTGATGGCGGGCTGAAAGCGCACCTTCGCCTGGTCAAGCTGTTTTTGTGCTTTCCACATGACCATGTCCA
This sequence comes from Alcaligenes sp. SDU_A2, assembly GCF_038237375.1. Lineage (NCBI taxonomy): Bacteria > Pseudomonadati > Pseudomonadota > Betaproteobacteria > Burkholderiales > Alcaligenaceae > Alcaligenes > Alcaligenes sp. SDU_A2. The sequence continues at coordinate 815,449 of NZ_CP151273.1, forward strand.
CCCCGCCCAATGGCGAACCGCGGTAGCCGGACACAAAACCGGCTGTGTTCAGTCCGCGCTCCTGGTCCAGGCGGTATTGGGTCAGCAGCATGCGTACCAGGGCTTGCGTGCCGGTCAGGAAAATGCGGCCGGACCGTGCGGTCAGGTTGTCGCTGAGCTTGTAGTGTGTGTCGACGGACTGCGTCATGATGAAACCTCCAGATACCGATCATGATAGATTTTCCGACGCCCCATTTTTTTGCGTTATAGTTGCGCGTATTCCCTATCCTTTGAAATATTTATTTCGTATTTATTGAAATATGGATAAAACTGATCTAAAAATTCTGGACGTGCTCCAGCAAGACGGTCGGGCGTCAGCCCAACAGGTCTCCGAGAGGGTCGGACTGTCGACCGCGCCAGTCTGGCGACGCATCAAAACTTTGGAAAAAGACCGGGTCATACAAGGATATTTTGCGCGCGTCGACCGCCGTCAGGTAGGCCTGCAAAGCTGTATGTTTACCCAGATCAGTCTGGACCGGCACTCGGGCGAGATCGTGGATAACTTCATACGGGCAGTGCGCGATGCCCCCGAAATACTGGAATGTCATGCCGTCACAGGGGATGCCGACTTTTTGCTGAAGATCCTGGTGTCCAGTGCCGAAGCCTATGACGACTTCTTGCATCGCTTTTTGTTCAATATGCCGGGCGTGCGCCAGACGCGCACCATTGTGGCCATGCGCGAGATCAAGAACGAAACCCGTCTGCCTTTGCCGCTTTGATGCATCTTGTTATGGGGCTTGAACAGGGCCTTCAGGTAGAATAATCGGGATTGGGCGGTCTGCGCGGCGGGCCGGCATGTACTCTCGAAGGACTGGTTTCTATGAAGAAGGCGAATATCCTGCGGCGGTCTTCCTGGACCGCCTTGCTGGCCACTGTGTTACTGAGTGCCTGCGCGGTCAAGCCGCCAGCGCCTGCTCCCCAGGCACCGGTGCCCGCCAAGCCTGTGCATCCTGCTTGCCAGCCGGCGGCCGCAGGCGATGCGCTGGTGGGCAATTGGCTGAGCAAACACCGGCAAAAAGGGGTGGTGGGCGAATTGCGCACGCTATTTACCTTGCAGCCCAATGGCACAATGGCCTATACCGAACAGGTCAAGCGGCCCAACAAGCCCTCGCAGGGCTTGAGTGAAAGCGGTTGCTGGGCACGACAGGGCAATGCTCTGGTGCTCGATACGCAGGAATCCAACGGGGTGGTCACCGAGCCGGGCGATCCCATCTATCAGAACAGCTACACCATTGTCAGCTCGACGGCGCGTAATCTGGTTTTGCGGGGCGAGGACGGCGCTACGTATCGTCTGACCAAGATGTCGCCGGGTTACCGCCTGCCGTTCTGACTCCCGTTTTTGTTTCAATCCAGGACCGTCCCTGTGGCGGTCTTTTTTTCTGGCCTGTTTGCCCGGGCCTTTTGCACCATGGCCCTGCGCTCCACCATTTATAAAGTTGAATTGAACGTCGCCGATAACGACCGTTCCTATTACGGCAGCCATGCCGCCACCTTGGCGCGTCATCCTTCCGAAACCGAAGAGCGTCTGATGGTGCGTTTACTGGCCTACGGTCTGTATGTCGATACCGATGAGCGTCTGGCCTTCGCCCGTGGCCTGAGCGATGCGGACGAACCGGCCCTGTGGGAGCACGACCTAAGCGGCGACTTGCTGCACTGGTTGGAAGTGGGCTTGCCCGACGAGCGTCGCATGCTCAAAGCCAGCGCGCGCGCCCGTCGCGTCACGGTGCTGGCCTATGGACGTAATGTGGGTATCTGGTGGAGCGGGGTCAAAGACAAGATCACGCGTGCGCGCAATATTCAGGTCTACGCCCTGGATGCCGTCGGCACCGAAGAACTGGCCAAACTGGCCGGACGTGGCATATCCCTGAATCTGAACATCCAGGACGGCACTGTCTGGGCCAGCAGCGAACAGGGCGAGGCCACCATCGAGGTCAGCCGCCTGAACCCGGATGTGTGATGTGCAGCACCTGCTGGGAGCGTAATCATGTCGGGGTTGGGTGTGGCAGCGGCGGCGTGAACGGACGGCTCTGTCGCTCGTCAATGCCGGGCAGACAAAAAAGGCGGCTCTGCAGAGCCGCCTTTTTTTGATCGGGCTGGATAGCCCGCCGGGCTTACAGTCCGGCCAGGCGTCCCAGCACTTTGTCGCGGCCGATCAAGGCCAGCACGGCGTCCACGGCAGGGGTCTGCTTCTGGCCGGTAACGGCAACGCGCAGGGGGATGGCCAGCTTGGGCATCTTGACCTCGTGTTCGGCCAGTATCTGCTTGATCAGCGCGGCCAGGCTTTCGGTGTTCCACTGCGGCAGCGCAGCGGCCTTGGCGGCGAAGTCGCGTAGCAGAGTGCGGGCTTCAGGCGTCAGGATTTCGGTCTGCAGCTCGTCGCTGGCCGGCTCGAAGGGGCGGCAGAACAGCAGGGCACCTTCGGCTAACTGGTTCAGGGTTTCGGCGCGGTCTTTTAACAAGCCCATGATGCCGGGCAGATCCTGGCCTTCGGTCTTGCCGCCCAGTGCCTGAATGCGCGGCGCGACGCGTTCGGCCAGATCGGTGTCGTCGCTGGCCTTGATGTAGTGGGCGTTGACCCAGTTCAGTTTCTTGGGGTCCCACTGCGAGGCCGATTTATTCAGGCTGCGGGTATCGAACCATTGCACCAATTGTTCGCGGGTAAACAGTTCGTCGTCCCCGTGGCTCCAGCCCAGACGGGCCAGATAGTTGATCATGGCCTCGGGCAGATAGCCGTCCTTGTCGTAATCCATGATGCTGACCGCGCCGTGGCGCTTGGACAGTTTTTCGCCGTCCGGGCCCAGAATCATGGGAACGTGGCCGTACTGGGGCAAGGTGGCACCCAAGGCCTGCAAGATAACGATCTGGCGGGGCGTGTTGTTGACATGGTCGTCGCCACGGATGACGTGGGTGATGTTCATGTCCCAGTCGTCCACGACCACGCAGAAGTTATAAGTGGGCGTGCCGTCGGTGCGCGCGATGACCAGATCGTCCAGTTCACCGTTGTCAAAGCTGATGCGTCCCTTGACCAGATCGTCCCAACTGGTGGCACCGGTCTGCGGGCTCTTGAAGCGCACCACGGGCAGGCGATCGGCTGGAACGGCGGGCAGGGTCTTGCCGGCTTCCGGGCGCCAGGTACCGTCGTAGCGGGGCTTCAAGCCCAGGGCGCGGGCTTTTTCGCGCATGGCCTCGACTTCGTCGGGGCTGCTGTAGCAATAATAGGCGTGGCCGTCGCGCAGCAGTTGCGCAATAACTTCGCGGTAGCGGTCCATGCGCTGCATTTGGTAGAAGGGGCCTTCATCGGCGTCCAGGCCCAGCCATTGCATACCGTCCAGAATGCCTTGCACGGCTTCTGGGGTCGAACGCTCCAGGTCCGTGTCCTCGATGCGCAGTACGAAGCTGCCTTTATGATGGCGGGCAAATGCCCAGGAAAACAGCGCGGTGCGCGCGCCGCCCAAGTGCAGGTAGCCGGTGGGCGAGGGGGCGAAACGGGTACGGATGGCGTTGGTAGACGTGCTCATGACTTGTGTTCGGCGTTGACCTTGAAAAGTCCGCAAGCGGGACTGAATCGAAGTATTTTAACTCAGCCGCAGGTTCTGGCCCCGTCAGGCGGCGGCGTATTGTTCAGGTGGCTTTTACTTTGGCGGCAGCTTGCTTAAGATGGAAGCTCTTTTAATTCTGGCGCGTGGTATCAGCATGATGGAGCATGTATGGCAGCTTTAAGGCATCGTCTGACGGCATTATTTGAACCTCGTTCGGTACTGACCGTGTCGACGCTGCCTTTGCCGATTTTGCGCGATCCGCCGGCCCGTCTGGTCGGGCGTATTACCCAGGCCGTCATCAGCGCGACCGAGGTGCGCGTGCCCGACCGTCTCGAAGGGTTGACCGGCGTGCAGCGTCTGGATCTGGCTCTGGTCAGCATTGCGCCCGATCGTCTGCCCCAGGCGCTCGATGCCATTCGGCCCCACAAGCCGCGCGTCGTCATCATCCTGCCGTCCGATCTGGCATCCCAGGACCCGCTCGAAGACATGGTCTATGCCCGTTCCTGGGCGCGTATTCACGATTGTCTGGTCTTGGGGCCGCGTGCTTTTGGCGTGCAGCGCCCGCACATGGGCATCAATCTCAGCCACGAACCGCAGATGGCGCTGGCAGGCCGGGTGGCGCTGGTGTCACAGTCGCGCTCGATTACGTCGGCGCTGATGGACTGGGCCGAAGATGTCAGCCTGGGTTTTTCCGCCATTGTGTCCGTGGGCGACGAGGCTGTGGTGGATGTGCCCGAGATCTTGGATTACCTGGCGATGGACCCGCGCACGGACAGTATCGCTTTGTACCTGGAGCACACCCCGGCATCGCGTCGCTTTACCAGTGCACTGCACGCGGTCGCGGCGGTCAAGCCGGTTGTGGTTCTGAAGGTCGGCGGGCAGCGTCAGATGGGCGAGGCCCACGAGGCGGTCTTCAATGCCTTGATGCGCCGCGTGGGCGCTGTGCGCATTCGTTACTTCGTGCAGTTGTTCTCGGCCCTGAAGGTTCTGGTCTACACACGCAGGCCCAAAGGGCGGCGCATTGCCTTGTTCTCCAACGGCAACGGAGCCGCTCAACTGGCACTGGATGTGCTGGGGCCGGATGCGGCCGTGACCTGTCCCGAACTGTCTACATCAACTCAACGCGCCTTGCAGAATCTGCTGGTGCCGGGCGACCAGCCGCAGAATCCGGTGGTGACCTTCGCCCCGCTGACGCCCATGCGTATTGATTCGGTCGTCTCCACCTTGCTTGATGATGCGGATATTGACGGGGTGCTGGTGTTGCTGACCCCCGATCCTTTGTCGGACATGCAGGCAGTCTCGCGCCAGCTGGCTATGCTGTCGGCCAGTGCGCGCAAGCCCATCATTACCTGCCTGATCGGCGATGCCGACATGCGCCCGTTGCGTCATCTGCTCGATGGCGTGGGCACGCCGGCGTTCCGTACGCCCGACACCGCCGCCAATGCCTTTGATTTGCTGGCGCGCTACCACTACAACCAGCATCTGTCGCAGCAGACCCTGCCGCCCTTGCCCTTGGGCACGTTGCCCGAAGTCGAACCAGCGCGGGCATTGGTCAGCGAGCTGCAAAGCGAACGTCGTCAGCCCACGGAACAGGAATGCCGCGATCTGCTGCGTTACTTTCATGTGCCTGTGGTGGATTTGCGCGTTACCACTGACCAGGGCGAACCGGATACCGACCTGCCTGCTATGGCAATCCGTTTCGAGACCGACGACAAGCTTGGGCCATATGCCGTATTTGGCGCACCTGGCCACGAAGGCTGGCTGTCATCCACGTATCCGGCGGTGGAAATGCCGCCCCTGAATCGATACTTGGCTCGTCAATTGGTCGAGCGTAGTCCGCTGTGGCGCAAGATGCTCTCGTCGCGATTGACGCCTTTGGTGCTGACGCAGTTGCTGCAGACGCTGGAGCGTCTGTCTGATCTGATGAGCGAATTGCCCGGTGTGCGCAGCGTGGCGCTGGACCCCTTGATGGCCGGAGACAACAGCCTTTACATCCAGAGCATCAAGATCACCTTGAGCACCCAGTCCATGCTGGTCCTTCCGGAAACGGCCGGCTACAAGCATATGGCCATTCATCCGTATCCGCGCCACTTGATCGGGCGTCGTCAGTTCCAGGACGGACAGCGCTGGACCTTGCGGCCCATACGGCCTGAAGATGCCGAGGCGCTACAGACCTTCATGCGGGCGCTGTCGGACGAAACCCGTTATATGCGGTTCGTTTCCATGTTGCGCGAATTGACCCCGCGCATGCTTTCGCGCTACACCCGCATCGATTACGACCGTGAGTTGGCCCTGATTGCCACCATACGTTCGCCCAATCCGGATAACCGCAATCATCCGCGCGACGAGATCATCGGCTTTGCGCATTACCTGCGCAATGCCGATGGCCGAGGCGCGGAGTACGCACTGGTCATCGGCGATGCCTGGCAACGACGTGGGCTGGGCCTGACCCTGATGCAATCCTTGATTCAGGCCGCGGCCGAGCAAGGTCTGACCTATATCGATGGCTATGTGCTGGCATCCAATTCGCCCATGCAGGCGCTCATGAAACGCTTGGGCTTTCAGAACGACCCGGACCCCGAGGACGCCAGCATGCGGCGCGTCTGGCTGGATCTGGGCGAGACACGACGTTCCGATTGACGGTTGTGTGCATTAAGAAGCCAGGCATGTCCGGTGGGCCAGCGTTTGAATCACCCCTGCGTCTGCCCGTCGGCTAGATGCAGGCGGGACGATGGTGCTGTCGGGATGGCGTGTCCGTGCGTGCGCACAGGTGGCCGATCATCATTACCGCTACCCGAGCATGAAATGGGCGGGTGACATCAACACCAAGGGAAAGACAGATACGATGGTTTTCGGTTGCTTGTGGAAGATCGGTAGTCAGCGTGTTTTTGCTGGTCGGGCTGGCCGCCGGTGGCTGGTGGGGAGGGCAGACGTGGGATGAGCGCATCCCACGGGTCTATCAGTAAGGACAGGCCTAGCGCAGTACCGTACGCAGAAATTCGCCAATGGCGGTGATTTCGTCCGGGCAGACGGCGTGCGGCATGGGGTAGGTGTGCCATTGCACTTCGTAGCCCAGAGACTGCAGTTGTTCGCGGCTGGCCTGAGCGCGGCTGATCGGTACCACCGGGTCCAGCGTGCCGTGCGCCATAAAGATGGGCGTGCCGTTGTTGGCGGGGTGTCGCTCGGTGGCGATGGCACCGGCCAGTGGCAGGTAGCCGGACAGGCAGATCAGTCCGGCCAGGCGTTCGGGCAAGCGCAGGCCGGTTTGCAGCGTCATGGCGCTGCCTTGCGAGAATCCGGCCAGCACGATGCGTTCGGACGGAATGCCGCGCGCGTTCTCGCGGGCGATCAGGTTCTGTACCTCGGTCTGGGAGTGGCGCAGACCGTTTTCGTCCTCGTGCCGCACCAGATCGGCCATGTAAATGTCGTACCACGAACGCATGGCCATGCCGCCGTTGATGGTGACAGGCTGCACCGGCGCATGCGGGAAAATAAAGCGGATGGCCGGCGCGGTCTCCAGTCCCAGTTCGGGCACGATGGGCGCGAAGTCATGGCCATCGGCCCCCAGTCCATGCAGCCAGATCACGGCGTGCTGCGGGTTCAGGCCGGTTTCGATTTCAATGGACTCAAGCAGAGGATTCATGAGGACTCCGAAAGATCTACCAAGGTCTTGATGTACTGGTACAGGGCGCGATAGTGTTTGCGTTGCGGGTCCTGGCCGGGCATCAGTGTCTCATTTTTCTGCGACTCTTTGCGGGCGGCGCGAATCAGGGTGCGCAACTGCTGTATGTCCGCGCCCGGGAATTGGTCCATGAACTCAGTCAGCGCGTCGTCGCTGCGCAACAACAAATCGCGCAGCGCTTCGAGCCTGTGCATGGCCTGGGTCTGTTCGCGGGAACCGTTTTCCCAGATATCGAGCTGTTGCAAAATAGGCTCGGGGTCGACCTGGCGCATCAGCTTGCCCACAAAGTGGATCTGTCGGCGGCGGCCTTCGCGGGCCGTGATGCGTTTGGCGTCCTTGATGGCCGCCAGCAGGCGCTCGTCGAGCTGGAGTTGTTTGAGCCTGTCGTCGGATAGTTCGATCAGGCGTTTTCCCAGGTCCAACAGGGCATGCATTTCCCGCTTGACCTGCGATTTGCTGGGTCTGTCGTATCCGTTTTCGTCGATTTCAGTGCGTGGGCGGGACATAAAGAGTGAAAAAGATTGTCGCCAATTGGCTATGATAACCGCCTAACCCTGAAAGAGTAGCAATGAGTCAACGAACTATTTCTCAATTGGCGATCAGCGCCAACCAGTTCCAGTTCTGCGATCTGGTGGACGAAGCACTGCGTCATGCCAAGAAGCTGGGCGCCAGCGATGCAGCGGTGGATATTTCCGAGAACAAGGGTCTGGCCGTCTCGGTGCGCCAGCTCGAGCTGGAAACTGTCGAACAGACGCAGGACCGCTCTTTGGCCGTCACGGTGTTTGCCGGCCAGCGCAGCGGTTCGGCCTCGACCTCGGATTTTTCGCTCAAGGCTCTGCGCGAAACGGTGGAAGCGGCCTGGCATATCGCCCGTTACACGGCCGAAGATCCTTTTGCCGGTCTGCCCGAAACCGAGATGCTGGCGCTGGACTATCCGGATCTGCAATTGCACCACCCTTGGATGCTGGACGCCGATCAGGCATGCCGCCTGGCTATTCGCGCCGAACAGGCTGCATTGGATACCAGTCCTTTGGTCAGCAATTCCGAAGGGGCGTCGGTGGATACCCTGGAAGGGCATTTCGTCATGGGCAACAGCCGGGGTTTTTTGGGCGGCTATCCCTATAGCCGCCATTCCATCAGCGTCAGCCCCATCGTGGGCAAGGGCGATTGCATGCATCGCGACTACTGGTACAGTACCTCGCGCGATCCGCATCGGCTTTCCAGCCCTCAGGACGTGGGGCGCTATGCCGCCGAACGTACCTTGTCGCGCCTGTCGGCGCGCCGCATTCCCACGGGCCGTTATCCGGTCTTGTTCGAGGCACCGTTGGCGGTCGGCTTGCTAGGATCATTGGTGCAGGCCACCAGCGGCTCGGCGCTGTACCGCAAAATGTCGTTTCTGGTCGATTCCCTGGGCAAGTCAGTGCTGGCCAAGCATATCGATGTGGTCGAGCGTCCGCATCTGGCCGGTGCTATGGGCAGTGCGCCGTTCGACGGCGAAGGCGTGCGCACGCAGGACCGCGATGTGGTGCGCGGCGGGGAGCTGAAAGGTTATTTTCTGTCGTCGTACGCAGGGCGCAAGTTGGGCATGCCTTCCACGGGCAATGCCGGTGGTTCGCACAATCTGTTGCTGAGTTCGCGTCTGACGCGTCCCCAGGACGATTTGGATGCCATGCTGCGCAAGATGGGGCGCGGCTTGCTGGTAACCGAGCTGATCGGCCAGGGCATCAATTACCTGACCGGCGACTACTCACGCGGCGCGTTTGGCTACTGGGTTGAAAACGGCCAGATCCAGCACGCCGTGGAAGAAGTAACCATTGCCGGCAACCTGGCCGAGATGTTTACGCAGATCGTCGCCGTCGGTGCGGATACCTTTGGGCGTGGTTCCAAAAGCAGCGGTTCCATCCTGATCGAACAGATGTCGGTGGCGGGGGCCTGAGCTCCCCACCGTTTAAGCCGGTGTGCAAAAGGCCGTAAAGGGGAGCATTGCGGGATAATCCCCGTCTGGGGCTGCCCCGCTGGCTCATAGGCCAGTGTAATATCCTTAGCACAAAAAAATATTTCCCAATAATTGTCGAATGCCTACAAGGAGGTTTCCCATGCAGCGTCGCTCGTTCCTGAAGAAGGCCGGCCTTGGTGCCGTGGCCGGCAGCGCGGCCATTGCCGCTCCCGCCATTGCCCAGAGCAATCCCAAGATCAACTGGAAGCTGACATCCACCTACGGTCCGGCCACGCCGGCTCTGTTTTCCACCGCCCAGACATTCTGCAAGATGATCGAAGAGGCGACGGACGGGAACTTCAGCATCCGTCTGTACCCCGCCGGCGAGATCGTGCCCGGCTTCGGCGTTATGGATGCCGTCAGCAATGGTACGGTGGAATGCGGCCAGACCGCTTCGTACTACTATTACGGCAAAGATCCTTCCTTCAGCTTTGATACGGCCGTTCCGTTCGGTCTGAACGCCCGCCAGATGAATGCCTGGATGCAGGAAGGCAATGGCACCAAGCTGCTGCGTGAATTGTTCGCCACCCGCAACATCATCAACTTCGGCTTCGGCAACACGGGCACCCAGATGGGTGGCTGGTACCGCAAAGAAATCAACTCCCTGGAAGACCTGAAAGGCCTGAAGATGCGTACCGCCGGCTTTGCAGGCGAAGTGCTGGCCCGCATGGGCGTGGTGCCCCAGCAGGTGCCGCCGGGCGATATTTATCCATCGCTGGAAAAGGGTACGCTGGATGCCGTCGAGTTTGTCGGTCCTGTGGACGACGAAAAGCTGGGTTTCCAGAAAGTGGCCAAGTATTACTACTACCCCGGTTGGTGGGAAGGTTCGGCCCAGGTGTCTTTGTATGTGAACGACGCCGCTTTCAAGGCCTTGCCCAAGCAGTATCAGTCCCTGATCGAAACGGCCTCGCGCGCGGCTGGCGAACGCATGATCTGCCAGTACGACGCCCAGAGCCCCGCCGCTTTGCGTCGCCTGATCGCCAGCGGAGCCGTGCTCAAGGCTTTCCCGCGCGATGTCATGGACGAAGCCTTCAAGACCTCTAATGTGTTGTACAAAGAGTTCTGCGACAAGGACCCCATGTTCAAAAAGATCCATGACGATTACATGGGTTTCCGTGATGCCATCGTGCCATGGTTCCGTGTCGCCGAAGGCTCTTACGACAACTACCTGGGCATTGCCCTGGCCAACCAGAAAAAAGGCTAAGTCCCGCATGCCGCGCAACCAGCGCGGCACTTCTGGTCCCAACCCTTGCGTCCTGCCGGAAGCAAGGGTTTTTTATTGTCTGACGGTATCGCTTGGCTGGGACGCGGTTGATGACGCTCGAATGGCGGCATGCTACTGGGCCGGGAAAGGCGGCGCTGGTGTTGGTATCTTGCGCGGTTTATGAAAAACGCCGTGTGTTATCCGTTGTTTATGTTATCATAATGGGCTATTTGGCGAAAAATGCACGGGCGGAATATAACGTCTTGGCAGGGCCGGATAGGGTTGCGGATCTATGCTGGCTGCTTTGCGGCTATGGGTGGATACGCGGCGTAATGGGGCAGGCGCGTTGTCTGCCCTGTGGATTTTTTATATTTAGGAACCATCATGAAGACCTTCGTTGCCAAGCCGCATGAAGTCAAACGTGACTGGTTTGTGATCGACGCTAAAGGCAAAGTCCTTGGTCGTGTGGCCAGCGAAGTCGCACGCCGTCTGCGTGGCAAGCACAAACCCGAATACACCCCTCACGTTGATACGGGCGATTACATCATTATTATCAATGCCGCTGATATTGCCGTGACCGGCAACAAAGCGCAGGATAAGAAATACTATCGCCACTCCAACTTCCCAGGCGGTATTTACGAAACCAATTTCCAAACCATGCAAGAGCGCTTCCCCGGCCGTGCCATCGAAAAGGCCGTCAAGGGTATGTTGCCTAAAGGCCCCCTGGGCTACGCCATGGCCAAGAAACTGAAGGTTTACGCTGGTGCAGAGCATCCTCATACTGCGCAACAGCCTAAAACTCTGGACATCTAAGGATAGGTCATGATCGGTAACTGGAATTACGGTACGGGCCGTCGCAAGACCTCCGTCGCTCGTGTCTTCATCAAGAAGGGTTCGGGCCAAATCGTGGTCAACGGCAAGCCTGTTGACGAATACTTCGCTCGTGAAACGGGTCGCATGATCGTGCGTCAGCCTCTGGTGCTGACCAATCATTCCGAGTCGTTCGACATCAAGATCAACGTGCATGGCGGCGGCGAAAGCGGCCAGGCCGGTGCTGCCCGTCACGGCATCACCCGCGCTTTGATCGATTACGACGAGTCCCTGAAATCGGCCCTCAAGCAGGCCGGTCTGGTAACCCGCGACGCCCGTGAAGTCGAGCGTAAAAAAGTTGGTTTCCACAAGGCACGTCGCCGCAAACAGTTCAGCAAGCGTTAATTCGCTTTGCAGCCTCTGTTTGGCGCAAAAAACCCCGACTTCGGTCGGGGTTTTTGTTTGGCGGCTACATTTGCCCATGCAAGCACGGCTCTTTCCGCCGGGACGGCACGCAACTGCGCTAACATAGGATTTTTGCTCTCATTTCATCATCAGGAACGTTCATGGCTTCACACAGCGATACCCGGATCAAAGTAGGGATTGTCGGCGGCACCGGTTATACAGGTGTCGAGCTGCTGCGACTGCTGTCCCAGCACCCCAATGTTGAACTGGTTGCCATTACTTCCCGCAAGGAAGACGGCGTGCCGGTGTCGGACATGTATCCGAATCTGCGTGGCCATGTGGACCTGAAGTTCTCCACGCCCGAGCAAGCGAATCTGGAGCAGTGCGATGTGGTGTTTTTCGCCACGCCGCATGGCGTTGCCATGAGTCAGGTCGAACGCCTGCTGGCAGCGGGTGTGCGTGTCATCGACCTGGCAGCCGACTTCCGCTTGCAGGACACCGACACTTTCCAGAAGTGGTACAAGATGGAGCACAGTTGCCCGGATGTGCTGCGTCAATCGGCTTATGGCTTGCCAGAGCTGTTGCGCGACAAAATTGCGCAGGCCAAGGTTATCGGCAACCCCGGCTGCTATCCCACCACCGTGCTGCTGGGCCTGGCTCCTTTGCTGGAAGGCGGCAAACCACGGGTGGACACCGCGCGCCTGATCGCAGACTGCAAGTCCGGCGTGTCCGGTGCCGGTAAAGGCGCTTCAGTACCCAACCTGTTTGCCGAAGCCAGCGATAACTTCAAGGCCTATGCTGTGGCGGGCCATCGTCACCACCCTGAAATCGTCGAACAGTTGCAAGGTCTTGCCGGCGCTCCGGTGGGGCTGACTTTCGTGCCGCACCTGGTGCCCATGATTCGCGGCATGTTCTCCACCATTTATGCCCGTATCCTGCCCGAGGCGTTGGATACCGACTTCCAGGCCCTGTTCGAGCAGCGTTACGCCCAGGAGCCGTTTGTGGACGTGCTGCCGGCCGGCACCTTGCCCGAGACACGTTCTGTGCGCGCATCCAACCAGTTGCGCATTTCGGTGCAGCGTCCGGGCAATGGCGACCAGCTCATCGTGCTGGTGGTACAAGACAATCTGGTCAAGGGTGCGTCCGGTCAAGCAGTGCAGAACATGAACATTCTGTTTGGCCTGCCCGAGCAGACCGGTCTGGGTCACGTTGCCATTCTGCCCTGATGGGAACTTGCCTGCGGTGAACAGGTCCAATACGCATGACTGAAGCACCCGATTCAAACCGCCGCAACGCTCTCCGCACCCGTTTTTCGGGTGCTGGAGGGGGGATTATATTGGCCCTGCTGGCGGGTATTGTTCTGGGTGGCGGTGGATTATGGGCCTATCAAACCGTTATTCAGCAGGATCTGCGCACTGATCGCATCGAACTGGCTTTGCAGGATTTGAGCCGTAGCCAGGAATCCTTGCGCCAGATGCAAACGCAGTTCGAGGTCTTGCGCGGGCAGTTGGTGCTAGAAGAAAGCACGCGCAAGGGGCTGGAAAAATCCTTGCAAAGCACCCAGGACGATCTGGCCCGCACGCGTGAACAATTGGCCTTTTACGAGCAGTTGTTGCCGCCCGGGCCCAGCGGTTCGATCAGTATCCGCGCCCTGGATGTCAGCCAGCGCGGCGATTTGTTGGGCTACAAGGTGTTGTTGCAGCGTAACGCCACGGAAGGCAAGGCTTTTTCTGGCAGCCTGCAATTTCAGGCGACTGGTCGGCAGGACGGAAAAACCGTTAAAATCGATTTATCGCCTGCCGTGGGGCCCGAGCCGCAGGCCGTACAAAATACCGACGAAACGTCGGACTCGTTGGCTTTGAATTTCAATCAGTTTCAGCGTGCAATGGGTTGGCTGGCTTTGCCGGCAGGGTTTGAACCCGTCTCCCTGACACTGAATATCCTGGAAGGAAACACCATCAGAGTGTCCCGCCAGGCGCAGATCGCCCAACCCGACTGATTGCCCGACCCACGGGCAGAGCAGGGCGGTCTAAACGATGTTTACGTATGCCGGCGGGGGCCGGCTGGAGAACCACATGAGCACCCTTACCGAATCCGTTGATCTGCAAGCCCCTCCGTCCCCTCTTATCTTCACCGATGCGGCCGTAGAAAAAGTGCGGGAGCTGCTGATCGAAGAGGGCAGTCCCGAACTCAAGCTGCGCGTGTTCGTGCAAGGAGGCGGCTGTTCCGGATTCCAGTATGGCTTTACCTTCGATGAGCTGGTCAACGACGATGACACCATTATTGACAAAGACGGCGTGCAGCTGTTGGTGGACGCCATGAGCTTTCAGTATCTGGTCGGCGCGGAAATTGATTATAAAGACGACCTGGATGGCGCGCAGTTCGTCATTCGCAATCCGAATGCCAGCACGACCTGTGGCTGCGGTTCCTCGTTTACGGTATAAAACCTGCTTGCCTGCCATCAGGCACTTGCCCAAAAGCCCTGCTGATACGAGCAGGGCTTTTTTTATGGTTCTTCGAGAGATTTCGGGGACTCTTTCGTATTGGGTCGGTCGTTTGGGTCAAACGGACAGACATTCGGGTTCTCGCCAGGCCGACCGCAGCGGGCCGGCTTGGCGGGGTCCTTCGCCCGCGCTGCGCGCGGGTTCCCTGGTCAGGATACCGGGGCGGGCGGGGCGTGAACTCGCAGGGTGATTCGTCCACTGGACGAATCACAAGCGTCCTGCTCGAACAGCACGCCCCTTGTCTCCCGCCCCAGCATCCCGCCTGCGGCGCAGGCCCTGACTCGCCCGCCGGCCCGCTGCGGTCGGCTTGGCGAGAACGGCACCGCTTGTGTTTGGCCCAAACGGCGGGATGTCCGTGTATGCGGCATAAGGCGTCAGCCATACGCTCAATGTTCTGTTGGGTATAGCTATGTGTGGCCGGGCCTATGTGGCTGGTGTTTTGAGCCGTTCAAGGCGCAGCATGCTCGGACGGGGCGGGTCGGATGGCTTGCCGCAGGCGGGGCGTGGGGACGGGGTGCAAGCGTCGTTCTGTTTGACGGCGGCGTTTGTTACTTGTCCGGCGGACAAGTAACCCGCCGGAGTTAACGACGCGCCCGGCGCTGCGCCCCGACCAGGGTACCGGCGCGCAGCGCCGGCAAGCTATTAGCCCTGTCCGAGCATGCTGCGCCTTGAATGGCGTCTTCAAAAAACCAGTTCCTCATTGACTTGGTAAATTGGCTCTCGGAATTCTTCGAAGAACCATTTTTATGATCTCCTAGCATCAGCATCAGCATCAGCATCAGCATCAGCATCAGCATCAGCATCAGCATCAGCATCAGCATCAGCATCAGCATCAGCATCAGTCCTGCCGGTCGGCATTTACCACATCCCACACTCGGTCACGATGAGATTGCCCCTGTAGCATAACTAGCAGGGTGGGTATAAAGCGCATAGCTTATAAGACGGTGGCGGCGTTCATACGCTATGTTCATATCAAAGATAGTAGCGTGGGGTTTAGCGCTGGCTCTGTCCTTTGCTTTGGTATAAATTTTTATACGGGCGGTGTGTAATGGATAAAGAAATTCGGTAGGTCGGGTCGGCATAGCACGATCTTTTGAGTTTTCCCGTCCATGCCCGCCGACAGGCGGGGTTTCAGTTAGGTAAGGTGCAGGCTGGCCTGGAGCCGGAGGACTGGAAGCCTTTTGATGAGGTCGGTGCCGGCACCCGTGAAATCCGCATCTGGGAATTGGGTGGCGCATTCCGGGTAATCTATGTCGCCAAGTTTGAGGAAGCGTTGTACATCCTGCACTGCTTCCAGAAGAAAACGCAGGCTACCCAGCATCAGGACAAGCTCATTGCTTCGGCCCGTTATAGGGCTATTGCCCATGCAAGGAAAAATACACCATGAAAATCGATACTGAAATCCGCCACGTCAGCAAACCAGGAGCGAATCTGTTCCTGGAGCTGGGTTTTTCACCGCAGGAAGCCCAGCGGCTGCATTTGGCATCGCAGCAGCAGGTCAACGACACTAAGCTGCTCAAGGAGCAGCTCATGGCTGAACTGGCAGGATGGATCGAACAACATCACTTAAAGCAAGCCGAAGCGGCGGAAATTCTGATGGTGTCCCGCCCGCGTGTATCGGATGTAGTAAATAAGAAGACCACGAAGTTCACCATTGATACGCTGGTCGAGATGTTGAGTCGCATCGGCAAACCCGTACGCTTGGCGGTTGGCTAGCAGGCCCAGGAGCCGGGGCTGGCTACCACGGCGCTTCGCACGGCATTGCCGCTGCTACAAGCGGGCAAGCTCAATCCGCGTAACGGCAGCTCTGGTTCACTGACGGAATACCGACCTTATATCGAATGAGACGGTGCGGGCTGCGGGTACCCTTCGCTTGGGTCCGCCGCCTCGTTATACAGATTTCGAGTAAGTTTCTTTTGTCTATAAATATGCATGTACGCGCAAATAGTTTGACGGGTGTATTTTGCTTCTATAAAATGCATGTACATGCAAATTATAGGAGGTCAAATGACATCTATCATCATCTACTCAGACTACGTGTGTCCCTACTGCTTGTTGGCGGAAAAGGTACTGTCCGATGCAATCGGCAGCAGGAATATCACCATCACCTGGCGTCCCTTTGAGTTGCGCCCAGCACCGGAGCCGACCTTAAAGCCACAGGACCCTTATCTGCCTGCCATATGGGACAGGTCCGTTTATCCGTTGGCCCAACGTCTTGGGGTGGCGATCCGCTTGCCCTCGATATCCCCTCAGCCTCGCACGGCCAAAGCGTTTGAACTTTTGGCGATGGCCCAAGACCAGGGGCTGGATCATGCCTACTCCCTGCGCATTCTGCGGGCGTTCTTTTGCGAGGATAGGGACATTGGCGAGACTGACGTTTTGATTGAACTTGCTGCCCAAATCGGACTTGACCCTGAGCAAGCACGGCACGCGCTTGAGAACGGCACCTATACGCAACGCCATTGCGAAGCGCAGCGTCACGCCCGCGAGGACATGCAGATCACGTCTGTTCCCACCATTGTCGTTGGCGAACAGGTGTTTCGGGGCATGCCCCCTCTGGACGCGCTCCAGCATGCCATTACCCTGCTCGAAAGTGCTCCAGAAGCGGATCTGTTATCCGTGCCGCCGCAGAGCTGAACGCGTATTTCTTAGTGCAGTACTCACTTGTCTCTAGGGACATATCAACGAAAGGACTTTCATCATGAGTTGGTCATATCTAGGCATTGCCGTGGTTTTCGAGATTGCTGTGGCTATTTCAGCGGGCAAAGCCCAAGGCTTTACCCGGTTTGGCTGGACGGCCGTCACCTTGCTCAGCGGGGCGATTGCTACCTATTTTCTCAGTCTGGCCTTGTTGACTTTCGATGTCGGCGTTGGCTATGCAATCTGGACATCGGTTTCCGGCGTGGGGATCGTCATTCTGGGTGCCTTGTTTTTTGGGCAGCGCTTGAGCCTGAGCAAGTTTTTTGGGGTCGCGCTTGTTATCGGCGGCGTTATCGGTCTGCGGCTTAGCGGCGCAGCATAACGACGATAGCCTTGCCCCTCACTCATCCACTTCTGAGATCACAAAGGAATTCGATATGACAATGATTAAGGTAACGAATAAAAGCAACGGGCGTGCATGGATCATGCTCTTGCTGGCGAGTGTTTTCGAGATTGGCTATGCCATCAGCGTTGGAGGCAGTCAGGCTTTCACGGTGCTTGCTTGGTCGCTTTGCGCAGCGGTGTTTTTTCTATTGACCTTGTACGCGCTCAGCGTTGCACTTAAAACCATCGATGTGGGCATCGGCTATGCGGTATGGGCCGGCATCGGCTCGGTCGGAGCGGCGGCATTCGGCAGTGTTCTGCTTGATCAGCCAATGACGTTGAGCCAAGCGTTCTGGTTGGCAGTCATTATCGGTGGTGTGGTGTGGTTGAAGCTTGCCGATAGCGCCAGGCTTGGGGCTATCAAGAGCGAGGTTCGCGCATGATGGCCGATGATCCCGCCCCATACCTTGTCCAATCCATGCAGGAGGCTGTGGCTTACTCGGCAGAGCATGTGCATGGCGGGGGAATTCCTTTTGCTGCTTTCGTGGTTGACGCACACGGCACGGTGCTTGGACGCGGTGTCAACCGTGTTCGGGAGCTCCTTGACCCGACCGCCCATGCCGAAGTGCAAGCCATTCGGGATGCGTGCCGGACAGTGGGCGCACCCAATCTGGGCGGTCTGACGCTGGTGGCTTCCGGGGAGCCCTGCGCCATGTGCTACTTGAGCGCGCTTTATGCCGGTATCGGACGGGTCTACTTCGCGGTTGACCGGAACGAGGCGGCGGCGCATGGGTTCGACTATCGTGGCACGTATTCTCTATTCTCTCGTGATCCACAGCACTGGCCATCGCTCCTGGCCCGTAAACTGCCGGTGCCACAGGGCTTGCAGCCTTTCCTGGCTTTCAGCTCCCATGTGCAGGCCCCCAGGAGCGGTGGTTCTTAATAACTTTGCATGGACATGCACATGATAAAATGAGCCATTCATCGTTTAAAGGGAGTGTGCGGCAATGGCCTCAAAAAGAAGCGATGCTTGGCTCAAACTGATTCATGTTGTTGCCCATGTCGAGTCCGAGCTGGGCAAAGTGCTGCAAGCACGGCACGGGCTTGGTCTGTCAGAGTATCGGGCGCTGGACATACTGGCTCGATCTGAAAACTCCGAACTGCGTATGCAGGAGTTGGCCGCGTATCTGCGCTTGAATCAAAGTTCAGTGTCGCGGATGGTCGAGCGCCTGGAGCGTGCAGGTCTGACGGTGCGCGACCTATGTCCGGACGACAAACGGGGTGTGTACACGGTGCTGACCAACGACGGGCGCACACGTTTGGACAGTGCACAACCTGACTACGAAAGTGCCTTGGAGGCGGCGCTCAACGAGCATGGCGGCCAGACACTGTTGGCAAGTTACGGGGTGAAGGCTCAATAGTTCATGCGCTAGGTCATGCCGGATAGCAGGCACCCAGTACAGAAGGGCGGCGCGCTCCAGTAACAGAAGGCAGGCCGGCTGGAATGCGCTCTATATGGGCGTGCGCCAACCAGGCGAAGGCCAGGGCTTCGATGTGTTGGGGGTCCAAGCCTAGCTGGCTGGTGGAACGTACGGGCAAGCCCAGTGTCGCCGAGAGGCGGGCCAATAGTTGTGGATTGGCCGCGCCTCCGCCGCAAGCCAGCACTTCCTGGGCCTGCGGAGCATGGGAATGTATGGCCTGGGCGATGCTGCGCACCGTCAGCTCCAACAAGGTAGCCTGCACGACGGCGGCGTCAATGCCCGCATTGCCATAGAGATCCGCCAGATGCCGGTCCAGCCATTGCAGGTTGAACAGGTCCCGCCCTGTGGATTTTGGGGGAGGCAATTGCAGCCACGGTTCGCTCAACAAGGTGGCAAGCAGCATGGCATCCGGGGTGGCACTGGCGGCCCATTGGCTGTCGCGGTCGTATGGCAAGCCTTGGTGGCGCTGTATCCAGGCGTCCAGCAGCATATTGGCCGGGCCGGTATCAAAACCTGATACAGCTTGGTCGGGCAGCAGTAAAGAGATGTTGGCAATGCCGCCCATGTTCAGCACCACGCGCCCGTATGCGCAGCGAAATAAGGCCTCGTGGACAATAGGAACCAAGGGAGCTCCTTGGCCTCCGGCGGCAATGTCGCGGCTGCGAAAGTCCGCAATTACATCCACGCCGCTGTGTTCGGCAATATAGGCGGGCGCATTTAGCTGCAGGGTATAGCCTTGGTCCGGGGCATGTCGTATGGTCTGACCATGGACCCCGATGGCCCGCAGTGCGGATTTATAAGGGCCTTGCGTCCAGGGGCGACAGGCCTGTACATACAAATCGGCCAATTGCAGGGCCGCTCGATTGGCTCTGGCCAGCTCGTCGTGGCCGGGGTGCTGCAAATCCAGCAGTTGTTCGCGCAGCCTGGCCGGCATGGGCAGGCTGTTGGCGTCTAAGACCTGGCCCCCCGGGACGTTGAAGTCGGCCAGGACGGCATCGATACCGTCCATGCTGGTGCCGGACATCAAGCCTATATATAAAGGGCCTTGCATGGGAGCCTAGCGGCTGGCCAGCTGTACGCCTTCAGGCGCGGGTTGCAGTAGCTCGAAGCTGTTCTGGTAAGCGGCCAGTACGGCACTGAATTGTTTACGTTGCGGGGCATCCAGCACGCGTGCCACAGGCAGGTTGACCGATAGCGGGTCCACTGCTTTCTGGGCAATGCGAAATTCGTAGTGCAGGTGCGGGCCGGTTGCCCAGCCGGTAGCGCCCACATAGCCGATCAATTGGCCTTGCTCCACGCGGTCGCCCTTGCGCAAGCCCGAGGCGAAACGGCTTTGGTGCGCGTATAGCGTGGTGAACTCGCCGTGGTGTTTAAGGATGATGGTGTTGCCGTAGCCGTTCTGGCGGCCGATGAAATCGACAACGCCGTCGGCCGTGGCATGAATGGGCGTGCCGTTGGGCGCGGCGTAATCGACGCCGTTGTGATTGCGCCAGCCGCCGTGGACTGGGTGGCGGCGTCCGCCAAAGGTGGAGCTGATGCGGGAAAATTTCAGGGCAGTGCGCAGGAACGCGCCTTTGAGGCTTTTGCCGCTGAAGTCGTAGTAGCCGCCACTGCTGTTTTCGGGTTCAAACCAGGCGGCCTCGTGCGCCGTGCCTTGGTTGACGAATTCCACTGCCAATAAACGGCCTGCACCGACTTCCTGACCTTCGTGACCGTAGGACTCGTAGACCACCCGGAAGCTGTCCCCTTTGCGCAGATCCTTCAGGAAGTCGATCTTGCTGCCCAGTACATCGGCCATCTGCAATGTGATGGCATCGGGAATGCCGGCCTGGTCGGTCGCGCCGAATAGCGAACTGTTGATTTCAGCCTGGGCTACGCGCACCTGGGTCTGGGCCTGATCGCTCAGTTCCTGGGCGGTGAAGCCGTCCTGGCCGTCGGGACGCACTTCCAGCCAGCGCGCCACCCCGCCGTCGGCTTGTTCCGAGTAAGGCGTGTGCTTATAGCGCAACCACAGCAACGTGCCGTTGGCGTCCAGGGCTGCTTGCAGGGTGCGTCCTGGATACAGTTTGTAAATAGAACGCGCCTGTTTGTCGTGGGTCAGAAATTGCAGCAGCCCTTCTTCATTGATGTTCATGCGCTGCAAAAGGGCGGCCAGCGTATCACCCCGACGTATGCGGGTTTCGGTGACATAGGCCTGCGAATCCTGGGTTTGCAGCACGGTCAGGTCGGCAGGCAAGGTCAAGGTGCTGCGTGCCTGGTAAATCAGGGGTTCGGGGCTGCCGGGCATGACCACGGCCAGGGCACCGGCCGCGGCAAACGAGCCAAGGGCGGCGACGATCAGTCCGGCGCGGATGAAAGGGGCTCGACGAAGTCGAGGCTGGTGGATGTCAAGGGGTGGGGAGGAGCGTTTCCCTTTGCTGAACATAAAACCAGAACCTTGAGGTGCGTACGGATCACGGCCTTGCCGTTGGCGGCTGACTGCGTGTACTGGGCGGACAAAAAGACATTCCTGCCCGGTAGAAGCGGCCTGTGCGGGAATGATAAGATAATTCGGGATACGAATCCTTGCCGAAACTCAAGCGCGGCTCGTAATAGCAGGCTATCCTAGCGTATTAGGCTGTATTTTTCGAGCATTTTTACTTTTTAGTTTGTCACCAGATTGTTATGTCATCCCCATCAGAGCCCATTTCCCCGGACGTCCTTGCCGATCTTGCCATTGTCAGACGCGGTTGCGACGAATTGCTGGTCGAATCCGAGTTTGCACGCAAGCTGGCGCGTAGCCGCGCGACCGGCCAGCCTTTGCGCATCAAGCTAGGCTTGGACCCGACCGCGCCGGACATTCACCTTGGGCACACCGTGGTCCTGAACAAAATGCGTCAGCTTCAGGATCTGGGGCATACCGTCATCTTTCTGATTGGCGATTTCACCTCCACCATCGGAGATCCCAGCGGGCGCAACAGCACCCGCCCGCCGCTCACGCCTGAACAGGTCGTGACCAATGCCAAGACCTATTACGATCAGGCTGCTCTGGTGCTGGACCCGGCGCGCACCGAAGTGCGTTACAACTCCGAATGGTGCGACAAGCTGGGTTCGCGCGGCATGATTCAGCTGGCCTCGCGCTATACCGTTGCCCGCATGATGGAACGCGACGACTTCACCAAGCGCTTCAAGGCCAATCAGCCCATCTCGGTCCACGAATTTCTGTACCCCTTGCTGCAAGGCTACGATTCAGTTCAGCTCAAGGCGGACCTGGAATTGGGCGGCACCGACCAGAAGTTCAATCTGCTGGTCGGGCGCGAACTGCAAAAAGAATACGGCCAGGAGCAGCAGTGCATCCTGACCATGCCGCTGCTGGTGGGGCTGGACGGCGTAGAAAAAATGTCCAAGTCCAAGGGTAACTATATTGGCATCAGCGAGACGCCGGACTCCATGTTCGGCAAACTCATGTCCATTTCGGATTCCCTGATGTGGCGTTATTTCGAGCTGCTGTCCTTCCGCTCTCTGGACGATATCGCTGGCTTGCAGCGTCAGATCGACGAAGGCCGCAATCCGCGCGACGTCAAGGTGGAACTGGCTCAGGAAATTGTTACGCGCTTTCATAACGCCAAGGCCGCCGAGCAGGCGCTGGAAAATTTCGATGCCCGTTTCCGTCGTGGCGAAATGCCCGAGGACATGCCCGAAGTGACCGTGGCCGGCGAACGCGGCCTGCTCAAGGTCTTGCGCGAAGCGGGTCTGGTGGCCTCGGGCAGCGAAGCCCAGCGCAATGTAGAGCAGGGCGGCGTGCGCATCGATGGCGAGCGCGTGGACGATAAAGGTTTGCAACTGGAGCCGGGCAGCTATGTGCTGCAGGTGGGCAAGCGCAAGTTTGCCCGCGTCACCCTGACCGGCTGATTGAACGTGGAGGTCTGCAATGAAACTGCGCAGTGATTCTTTTCAGGACCAGGGCGTCATTCCCGAGCGTCTGGCGTTTTGCCGCTACGATGCCCAGTCCCGCGTCGCCCTGGCGGGTAACGCCAACCCGCATCTGACCTGGTCGGATGCGCCTGGACAGACCGAATCCTATGTGGTGATCTGCCACGACCCAGACGTTCCCAGCCGGCCCGACGATGTCAATCAGGAAGGCCGCGAGGTGCCGGCCGATCTGCCCCGAGTGGATTTCTTTCATTGGGTGCTGATCAACGTCTCGGCGGATGTTCACACGCTGGCCGAAGGCTCTTACTCCAAAGGTATTACACCAAGGGGCAAGGCCGGGCCGCTGGCCTTGGACGGCACGCGTCAGGGCGTGAACGACTACACCTCCTGGTTTGCCGCTGACCGTGACATGAATGGGGACTACTTCGGTTACGACGGGCCTTGCCCTCCCTGGAACGATGCCTTGCCGCACCGATATGTGTTTACGGTCTATGCGCTGGATATCGCCGAACTGCCGCTGGAAGGCCGCTTTACCGGGCAGGATGTGTTGCGTGTCATTGAAGGCCATATCCTGGCCAAAGCCTCCATTACCGGCATTTACACCCTGAATCCGCGCTTGCTGGGGCAATCCTGATTCGTACGGCGGATTCCTTGAAAAATCTTCATGTTTTCTTGAGTCCGCCCGCAGCCACTTTATTTTTTTCCGGATTTTGCGTGGTTTCCGGCCTGAAAGCGGCCGGGTAAGGCGGAATGCGCTGCATCCGCGCTAAAATGCTGCTTTCTTGTTTGCTTCCACTTAAACCGTTAGGAACCCTCATGTTTGACCGTTCTGCCACTCTCGACAAAGTCGATCCCGAACTCTGGGCCGCTATCCAAAAAGAAGACGTGCGCCAGGAGCAGCACATCGAGTTGATCGCCTCTGAGAACTACACCAGCCCCGCCGTGATGCAAGCCCAGGGTACGCAGCTGACGAACAAATACGCAGAGGGTTACCCCGGTAAGCGCTACTACGGCGGTTGCGAGTACGTGGACGTTGTGGAGCAACTGGCCATCGATCGCCTGAAAGAGCTGTTCGGTGCCGAAGCTGCCAACGTGCAACCCAATTCCGGCTCGCAGGCCAACCAGGGTGTGTACATGGCCGTGCTCAAGCCCGGCGACACCGTATTGGGCATGAATCTGGCCGAAGGCGGCCACCTGACGCACGGCTCGCCCGTCAATGCCTCGGGTAAGCTGTATAACTTCGTCTCCTATGGCCTGAATGCCGACGAAGAAATCGATTACGACCGCCTGGAGCAACTGGCCAAGGAACACAAGCCCAAGCTGATCGTGGGCGGCGCATCCGCGTACGCCCTGCGCATCGACTTCGAGCGCATGGCCCGTATCGCCCACGAAAACGGCGCACTGTTCATGGTGGACATTGCCCACTACGCCGGCCTGGTTGCCGGTGGTGCCTACCCCAATCCCGTGCCCCACGCCGACTTTGTGACTTCGACCACCCACAAGTCTCTGCGCGGTCCACGTGGCGGCGTCATCATGATGAAGGCCGAGCACGAGAAGGCGGTCAACTCCGCTATCTTCCCTGGCATCCAGGGCGGTCCGCTGATGCACGTTATCGCCGGTAAGGCCGTGGCGTTCAAGGAAGCGTTGGAGCCCGAATTCAAGACCTATGCCGCCCAAGTGGTCAAGAACGCCGACGTGCTGGCCCGTACGCTGGTGCAGCGCGGCCTGCGCATTGTGTCCGGCCGCACGGAAAGTCACGTCATGCTGGTGGACCTGCGCTCCAAGGGCATTACGGGCAAGGTGGCCGAAGAGGCGCTGGGCAAGGCACACATCACCGTCAACAAGAACGCCATTCCAAACGACCCGGAAAAACCGTTCGTCACCAGCGGCATCCGTTTGGGCACGCCTGCCATGACCACGCGTGGCTTTACCGAAGCCGAAGCCGAGCAGACTGCGCACCTGATTGCCGATGTTCTGGACAATCCGCATGACGAAGCCGTGCTGGCCGACGTTCGCCGCCGCGTGCACGAACTGACTGCCAAGCTGCCTGTGTATTCCAATTAATTTGCCCGGAGCGGGCCGCAAGGCCCGCGATTTTAATGAAGTGTCCGTTCTGTCATCATGCCGATACCCAGGTGATCGATTCCCGAATCACCGAAGAAGGCGACGCCATCCGGCGGCGGCGTAAATGTTCGGCTTGTGAACGACGTTTCACCACGTACGAGCGCTCTGAACTGAGTTTGCCCGTGGTGGCCAAGCGCAATGGCACGCGTATGGACTTCGATCCTGCGCGCTTGCGCGCCAGTATGGGCGTTGCCTTGCGCAAGCGCCCCGTGCCCATGCAGCAGGTCGATGCCGCCGTGCAGCGCATCGAAGAAAAGCTCCAGCTTCGGGGGGAACGCGAAGTTTCATCCGAAACCATCGGTGAATTGGTCATGGCTGAACTCAAACAGCTCGATCAGGTGGCGTATGTGCGCTTCGCTTCGGTCTATAAGAGCTTTAAAGATATACGCGAGTTCGTGCAGGCCATCGACGAAATGAACGAGCCCGGCGGCTCCTGATCATGGGGGCTGCCATGCTGGATCAAGACGATTACGACTGGATGCGGCAGGCCTTGGCGCTGGCCGAGCAGTCGCTTTATATTACTGCGCCCAATCCGCGCATTGCCTGCCTGATCGTGCGCGAGGGACGTTTGCTGGCCAGCGGCGTGACCCAGCAGGCGGGCGGACCACACGCCGAAGTCATGGCGTTGCGCCAGGCCCGCGAGAACGGCGTGGATGTGGCGGGTGCTACTTTTTATGTCACCTTGGAACCGTGCAGTCATCATGGCCGCACGCCGCCTTGCGCCCAGGCGCTGGTAGAGGCGGCACCGGCTCGTGTGGTCGTGGCTATGCATGACCCCAACCCGCTGGTGGCCGGGCGTGGCTTGGCCTTGTTGCGCCAAGCGGGCATTACGGTCGATGGCCCGCTGTGCGTGGAGCAGGCGTTGCAAGTCAATGCCGGATTTTTTGCCCGCATGACCCGCGCCAGACCGTGGCTGTGGCTCAAGATGGCCGCGTCACTGGATGGCCGCAGTGCCTTGCCCGATGGCCGTTCGCAATGGATCACCGGCCCTCAGGCCCGCGACGACGGTCATCATTGGCGTGCGCGCAGTTGCGTGGTGCTGACCGGAATAGGCACGGTGCAGGCCGACAATCCGCGTCTGAATGTGCGCGCCGTCGATACCCCGCGTCCACCCATCAAGGCGGTGCTGGATACGCAGCTCAGGCTGGACCCGGCGGCGGCTTTGCTGGATGGCACGCCGTGCTGGGTGTTCAGCCACCGGCGCGATCCACAGCGCGAAGCGCAGTTGGCCGATCGCAATGCCCAGGTCATACCCATGCCTTTACGGGACGGGCATGTGGATGTGCGCGCCGTATTGGATTGGATGGCCGGGCAGCAGATCAACGAAGTGCATGCCGAAGCGGGAGCCCGCTTGTCCGGTGCATTGCTGGACGCCGCCGTGGTGGATCAACTGCTGATGTATGTGGCACCCAAGATTCTAGGGCATGGGCGTGGCGTGGCTGATATTGCCGCGCTGTCCGGCTTGGATGCCGTGCAACCATTTGAATTTACCGATCTGCGTTTGCTGGGACAGGACGCGCGTCTGTTGGCGCGGCAGCGCGAACATTGGGCCGCGCTGCTGCACGCGGTGGGCGGGGCAGATCAGCGCAACGAATACTGATTCCCTTTGGTCTGTGCCGGTCTCGTGATGGCTGGCTTTTCTCGGGCAAGGCGGGATGGATGGGACGCCCCAGGCGTTCATGCATATCAGCGGCGACGCTATTTTTTTGCAAGAGGCTTATTGTGTTTACAGGTATCGTGGCCGCCGTAGGCCGAATCACCGAAGTTACCCCTTTGCTGCAAGGGCAGGACGATGCAGGCGTGCGCCTGCACATCCACGCTGGTGGCCTGCCTTTGAATGAAGCACGCCTGGGCGATTCCATCGCCATTCAGGGAGCGTGCATGACGGCGGTCGAACTGCACGACGACGCTTTTGTGGTGGACGTGTCCCGGGAAAGTCTGAATCGCACCGTTGGGCTGGACCAGCCTGGCGAAGTCAATCTGGAGCACGCCCTGCGCCTGGGTGATTCCTTGGACGGCCATATTGTGTCCGGCCATGTGGACGGCGTGGGAACAGTCAGCTATTTCGAACCCGTGGGCGAGTCGTGGGATCTACGCATACAGGTGCCGGCGGATATGGCGCGTTACTTTGCCTATAAAGGGTCGGTGACTGTTAATGGTGTCAGCCTGACCGTCAACCAGGTGGACGATAATGCCCAGGGTTGCGAGATCCGTATCAACCTGATCCCGCATACCGTGCAGGTCACCACCCTGAAAAACTTGCGAGCGGGCAGTTCGGTCAACTTGGAAGTAGATACCATTGCCCGTTACGTCGAGCGCATGTTTAGTCTGCAGCAATCGGCGTAATGCTGCATGTTCTAGCGGGTTTTATGCTTTAAAGCGACGGTTTTTGGGTCGGTTAGCCTTGCTGGCATACAGATATCGTTCGATAGGCTAGACGATGCTTGCAAAACAGGTCTGAATACTGCTACTATTATGGACTTGGCATTAGCTGCTTTAAATGCGGCGCGCCAAAAAATTAGGACAGGTGGCCGAGTGGTTGAAGGCGCACGCCTGGAAAGCGTGTATACGTGAATAGCGTATCGGGGGTTCGAATCCCCCTCTGTCCGCCAAGAATTCTGAACGATATTTAAAAACCGCAGCGATATTCGCTGCGGTTTTTTTATTGCCTTAAATTTTGGGTAGGCTTGGCCCTACCCCGCAAATTGGGGCCTTCATCAGGCCCGGTGAATGGCACCATTGCACCCGGGCTGCCCCTATACGTGGGGCACTAGGCATCAGGCCCGACTGATGACTGCATGTCATCTGCCTTGGGGGAAGATCGGCAGGTGCGAGTTTTCAAGCTTTCTGAATCCCTAAGCACAGTGTGAAACCATCGTCGTTGCGTGGAAGCCCTTGGTGATCCCGTTGGACTTCGTGGGGTCGATACACACGATACTCTGGTGTTGGCAATGTGCCCTTGCAGCTTGATTTCACTGGTTATTGCGTTGGCGCTTAGGCGTTCTGCTTATGATCATCCTTGATTCAACAAGAGGATGTTGTCGCACAGTGTGCGGCTAAGTTTCTTTGCGGAAGGGGATAGGCTTTTTCCATTTAACGTCACTAATCCCCATGTTCCGAATCTATCGCCTGTCATTTTTATATTAAGTTTTTTTAGTCTTTCTTTCTTGTAGATTTCTGACTCGACATGATTAGAGCAAAGCATAATTATGTCCGTATCGGGGAGCAGGTTTTTAAGCAATAGTATGTCATTGCATTTTATGCTTATTTTAAAATCTTTATCGTTAATTTTTAACGATTTTTTTATTTCTGCAAGAACGACATCGGGTATGGAGACAGAGGCGATAGGGTAGTGCAACAAGGCCTCGGCGGGTATGGTCTGGTCTTTGTGTTGTTGATACAAGGTATGGTTTTGTAGGCAGTAAAAACCAATTTTTGGGCTATTCAGAAGTTCGATTTTTATATTTCTGTGGTCTGTGATTTGCCTAATGTCCGCTATAAAAAACTCTATTTTTTCTGCTTCCAGTAAGTTCAGTAGGTGCGACCAGTCATTAATTGTAATGTCGAAGGTAATGTTTGGGTGGTCCAGGTGGTAGTTGCGCAATGTCGGGGGAATAACTGTTGCCGCCAAGAATGGCCCGATCCCAAAACTAATTTCTCCCTCCTCACCCGAAAATATATTTTTTACTTCTTGCTGAAAATTGTCTGACTCGGCCAGGAGCAGGCGCGCGCTTTCAATGATTTGTTGGCCGGCATATGTCACGCTGACTTTGGCGTTGTCTCGATCAAAAAGACGAATGCCTATGCTTTTTTCAAAGCTGGCGACACTGCGGCTCAGTGCTGACTGGGTAAGAAATACACGTTCACTGGCTCGATGAAAGTTGAGCGTATCGGCAACGGCAACAATATGTTTGAGTTGTTTCAAGTTCATTGGTCGTCTCCGTGTGATGAGTGCCATGCATCAATTTAGGCTTGATAATGCATTGTACATGCCAGAAACGGCTATGGATAATGCGTAAGTGTCTGATTTGATTTTTGAAAATAAGGTGATATGACAATGACACAAAGACACTTAGCAACTATGCGGCAAGACGCAATTACGCAGCAGGCACCGGGCTCGGTAGTGCAGGCGGGCAACCAAGGCGCTGCGGGTCCGACACACAGAGTATGGCCGGCTTATGGTGAAGAAACAGGGCGCAGAGCAGGCGTTTGGGACAGCACGCATGGCAGTTGGGACGTGCATATCGCCGGCTACGACGAGTTCTGTGTGATTCAAGAAGGCGAAGTGGTGATTACTGATTTGCAGGGTACCCAGCACCGCTTGATCGCCGGCGATAGCTTGGTGATGGAAGATGGCTTTCAGGGCACCTGGCACGTTCCGCATTACGCACGCAAGTACTACTTCATCACGCCATCGGTTAAGTGACTATGCAGCGGAATCAACAGTATCTTCCGCCCGAACTGGATAGTCTGTGGCTGCACACAGCGCCTGAGCTGCGGCTCAAGCCGATCTGGCCCATCGAGGCAGAGCGCAGCGATGTGGTGATTATTGGTGCGGGCATTACTGGTTTGCGCGCGGCGCTGGAGCTGGCCAGTCAAGGGCTGGAAGTCCTTGTGCTCGAGGCCGGGGATGTGGGGTGGGGAGCGTCGGGCCGCAGCGGCGGACAAGTCAATCCGATTATGCGGCTCGGTTCTAAAGCACTGGAACAAGGTCTGGGCAAGCCGGCGGCAACGCGCTTGATAAAAGCCACGATACAGTCGGCCAATGAAGTCTTTAGCGTGATCAAACAACACGATATTGACTGTGACGCCGTCCAGAAAGGGTGGTTACAGGTTGCGCATTGTGCTTCTGCCGCCAAGGCCTTAACGGAATTGGCCCATGACTGGCAGGCTTATGGTGCCTCTGTGCGGTGTTTAAGCGCGGCGGAAACTCAGCATTTGTCCGGCTCCGCTTACTACCATGCCGCCTTGTTGCATGAAGAAGCTGGGCATATACAGCCATTGTCGTATGCCAGGGGCTTGGCGCGCGCAGCGATGGCGCACGGTGCACGAATTTATACCCACAACGCCGTAACGGCCGTGAAAAAACAGGGACCACAGGCTTGGACGGTCCAGCTTGGCGATACCCGCATTCAGGCCAAAACCGTTTTGTTATGTACCAATGGGTATACCTCGGGTGTCTCGCCAAAGTCTGATAAAAGCTATTTGCCTTTTACTCCTATACAGCTGGCGACAGAGCCGTTGAGCACAGAGTTGTATCACGCGATTTTGCCACAAGAACATACCATCGCCGATTCGCGCAGACTGATCTTTTATGGTCGTAAAACGGCGGATAAGCGTTTGGTATTTGGTGGTTTAGGGAAAAATATCCGTAGCGATCGAGATTACGAAAGAATAAAACGCGAAGCGGTACATATTTTTCCATTGCTAAAAAATGTGAAGTGGGAATATCAGTGGGGCGGAAATATCGCCATGACTGAAGATAGTCTGCCGCATATACACGAACTGGATCGTGGATTCCTGGCGGCATTGGGATGTAATGGCCGTGGGGTGGCAATGGGGACGGTTTTGGGACGGGTCTTGGCAGAAAAGGTTCTGCAAGGAGGAGATGAGTTAGATGTACCCGTGACCGCAGTAAAAACTATCAAATGGCATGGTTTTAAAAAAATGATGGCACCACATGTGTTACCTGTATTGGGGTGCTTGGATAAGATGGATAAATAATAGATATTTAAAGGTGAGGGTATGGAACAGGTTTGCTCATATATTAATGGAAAACTTCATTGCAATAATGGTGAGGATTTGATAGAGGTATTTAACCCATCGTCGGGGGAAAAGCTTGTTGAGTTTATGGATGCAAGCGATGACGATGTGGACTATGCCGTTAGTTCGGCACTTGTGGCAAGTAAGAGTTGGGCGGCGACTCCCGCCATTGAAAGAGCAACGTACTTGACAGAAATTGCAAGAGAGATACGAAAAAGAAAAGAAGATATAGCAAAAATTATTACCAAAGAGCAAGGGAAGGTTTATGGCTTGTCGTTGGTGGAGGTGGAATTTACCGCCAACTATATGGACTATATGGCGGAGTGGGCCAGAAGAATTGAAGGGGAAGTGATAGAAAGTGACAAGCGGGGCGAAAGTATTTTTTTACTGAGAAAGCCTATTGGGGTTGCGGCTGGTATCGTGGCCTGGAATTTTCCATTCTTCTTGTTGGCAAGAAAAATGGCTCCGGCATTAGTTGCCGGAAATACCATTGTATTGAAATCGAGCGAAGAAACACCGCTGAATGCAATGGCATTTGTACAGGCTGTAGAGGCCGCCAAGCTGCCAGATGGCGTGTTTAATCTAGTTAGCGGAAAAGGTAATACCGCTGGTGCGCGTTTGTCAGAAAATCCAAATGTTGGAATTATTAGCTTTACCGGCAGTGTAGAAACTGGCAAGGCCATTATGAAGGCGGCAAGTCAGAATTTAACCAAGGTGAACCTGGAGCTGGGTGGCAAGGCACCGGCCATCGTTTTGAAAGATGCCAATCTGGATCTTGCTGCTAAAGCAATTTTTGATTCCAGGGTTATCAATAGCGGGCAGGTATGTAATTGCGCAGAGCGGGTGTATGTAGAGCGACCGGTTGCTGAGGAGTTTTTGGAGAAGCTAAAGAATTTAATGGCCAATGTAAAAATTGGTGACCCAAGTGGTGACGAACAGGTCGAAATGGGGCCGTTAATTAACAAACAGGCCGTTGTAAAAGCCAGTGCAATGCTGCAACGCGCATTGGGCGAAGGTGCGACTCTGTATTATGGTGGTGAAACCTTAGAGCAGATAGGTCCGTGCTTTTTTCAACCCACTATTTTGACGGATTGCCATGAAAATATGGAGATCATGCAGAATGAAATTTTTGCACCAATTCTGCCTGTTCAAATTGTCGATAGTTTGAAAGAAGCGGTGGATCTGGCGAATAGTGGCCGCTATGGTTTGACTTCGTCGATTTATACTGAAAACTTTGCTAGTGCGATGCAGGCATGCAAAGAGTTGGAGTTTGGTGAAACGTATGTGAATCGAGAGAACTTCGAAGCCATGCAAGGCTTTCATGCCGGAAGAAAGCAATCAGGCATTGGAGGGGCGGATGGAAAGCATGGTTTGTATGAGTACATGGACACACATGTGATTTACCTTAATCATGGTGAATTGAAATAAAAAAATATAATTAATTTAAAATTTGGAGACAATCATGTTAAAGAAAATAAATATTAATTATTTTTTCAGTATTTTGCTTCTGGTGGCATTGCAGTCCATAATGAATGTTGCTGTGGCTGCCAAGGAGTTCAATGTGGCTGTTTCGGGGACGAAAGGAGGAGGTCAGTATGTGCTGGCTAAAGAATTTTCGGAACAGCTCAGTAAGTTGACAGATGGTCAATATACCGCATTTCTATATTTGAATAGCCAACTGGGAGACGAGCAAAGCACTATCAATGATGCCGCTATGGGTTTGTTGGATATGTCTGTAGTGGCAACGAATAATATTTCACCTTTTTCACCGATTGTCGGCGTGTTGAGCTTGCCGTATTTAATAAAAACAGAAGAAGAGGCGCTGAAGCTGGTACAGAGTGATTTTATTAAAAATGAAATTGTGGAAAGGGTGGCGAAGGAAGCGGGAGTAAGGATTATTGGATGGGATTTTACCGGGTTTAGGTCAATAACAAATTCAAAAAGGCCTATTAAAAATTTGGCTGACTTGCAGGGCCTGGTTATGCGTGTTCCAAAATCTAAGGTCTTGATTGAAACGTGGAATTCTTGGGGCATCAATCCTTCGCCGCTGGCGTGGAGTGAGGTATATACTGCCTTGCAGCAAAAAGTGGTTGATGGGCAGGCATTGCCTATCCATGATATTTACAATGAAAAATTGTATGAATATCAAAAATATTTATCAAAGGCGCATTACAATTATCTTATTCAGCCTCTGGTCATTTCGGAATCGATATACCAAGACCAGCCTGCTGATATTCAGAAAAAAATTGTAGAGGCGGGAACTTTGGCAAGCCTCAAGAATTTTGAATGGGGTAAGGAAAATAAAAAAATAGCAGAGGATATGCTGGCATCCAAAGGGGTGGAGATAATATCGGATATGGATGAAAGCGAGATGGAGCGAAGGTCTGTTGGTGGAGTATGGCCAAAATACTACGACGAGTATGGTAAGGATGTGGTGGAGAATATTCTTACTGTATTGGGTCGTAATCCGACCTAATGGCTAGGTGTTAGGATCGAAACGGTCTGGTTGATGGTGGGCTATCTATGCTGGTAGCTCACCATTTTAGTGATTGTGGATTTAAGCGGTCAGTGACGCTCCCTATTGCAGTTTGATGGCCGTAGGTGTGGTCGGTGCTCGCGGTGAAGCGTTTCTGCGCGCAACGGCCAGGATGCATACATAGTTCATTCATGTGGCCGAACGCGCAGAAATGAAGTTGGCCGTTTGGGTATTGAACCCGGTGCCGCGCATCTGTGTGATGACGTTTTACGTATGGCAATCTGAATCGGTCACGCGTAGCGTGTCGTTTCGCATACGGGAAGGGGCAATGAAGGGTGCCTTGTGCGGGTTTCTTCAGGCATAGTGCTGGCGCATCGTCGCGTAGTGTTTCTATGTAGAGCCTTCGTTCATAAGAGGCGGATTGTCGCTGCGTAATTGTTCGCCGATCCAGTTGGCAAAAAGTTCTGCCCGAGGGTCTTCGTGCAGCGGTTTGGGCGAGAGCAGGTAGTAGCTTGAGCCGTCGCGGATGAAGCCATGCGGTGCGATCAGTTGGCCGTCGCGGATTTCGTCTTGCACCATCAGGTGCGAAACCAGGGCAATGCCTTGTCCGCTCAGGGCTGCCTGAATACATAAATAAAAATGATCCAGCTGCAAAGACATGGCGTGCTTCGTGCCGTGTCGGCTTAGTCGGCTCCAGGTAGCCCATGCCTTGGGTCGGGAACTGGTATGAATCAGCACTTGCCCCGCAGCGCCGACCGGTTGGGGATAGGCAGGCTGGCAGACGGGGCCGATGCGCTCATCGCATAACTTGATGCCGAACACAGAGTCGGCCCAGTGGAAATCGTCGCGCCGTATGGCCAGGTCCATGCCCATCTTGGCAAAGTTGACCGGCCCCCCTGCGGTCATGATATGTACGGTGACAGCGGGGTGTTGGGCGCGGAACTGTCCCAGTCTTGGGATTAGCCATTTCATGGCGATGGTCGGTTCACAGGAGACGACCAGCGCATGTTCGCGCTGTGTTTGCTGCAATTGATACACGATGTCTTCCAGGCGCTCGAACATAGAGGCGGTGACCTGTTTGAGCTGATGTCCGGCGGGCGTCAAAAAGACGGCGCGGTTACGCCTTTCGAACAATTGCACGCCAAGCGCGTCTTCCAGAGCCCGGATTTGCCTGCTGACCGCCCCGTGCGTGACGTTCAGGGCATGGGCCGCTTGCACGAAACTGCCGGTTTGCGCCGCCGCATCAAAATAACGGAACGCGGAGAGGTTTGGAATGTTCATTGTCGACGAAATGTCACAGATAAAGGAAAGCAATCATCGTTTTTAAATTATCACGACAACAATAATAATCAAATAGTGCCAGGAATGTGCGCTGCTGATATGAATGTTGATTTTCGGAGTCTTGTATGAACGGTTATGCGGTATCGTCAGAGAAAGATTTATATAAAAATAAAAAAATGGGAATGTCTAATTGCTTGCATGATATTTGTGCGCATTTGGCGAAAAGCAATTTTATTTTTCTGACTCAACCTGCCATGGACAGCCTTCTGGATATTGCCGCTGCCGATTGGAAGGATTTTCAGGAAAGCTGGAATCGCCTGGAACAGGATACGTACATGAAAGATGGCGGTACATACCGGTTTCGGCGGCACGCTACCTACAGTGTCGAGCCCTATGGCACGCCGCGTCTGGAGCCGGCTCAGCCCCATTACCAATCCCTGGACTACAACCCCTTGAACGGTGGCATCGCGCGTCATTTTGCACCGGTCGAACAGGCGATTCTGGATAATTCGGCCTTTCAGTCGATTTTGGGGCTGTGTGCCGCTGTGTTTACAAACATGGGGCCCTTTTACGTTTGGCATATCGAAGTGCATCAGTTCCGTATCCTGGCGCAGCAGCAAGGCGCATCGCCTACGCCCGAGGGCATTCACCGGGATGGTGTCGACTTTGTATTCATGATGCTGATCGACCGGGTCAATGTGCTGGAAGGCTGCACACGAGTCGTCGATCTGCAGCGCCGTCCTTTGGGGCAGTTCACCCTGACCCACCCGATGGAGGTTGCCATTGTCAATGATCATCATGTGATGCATGGGGTAACACCTATTTTGCCGGAAAACGAGTGCCTGCCCGGCTATCGGGATGTGCTGGTGATTACGTTTCGCAAGAAGTCGTTTTAACGGGACTGGGCCACAAAATGCACGAGCTTATTGCTGTTGCCACCATCACCATTCTGGCTGTGATCAGTCCCGGGCCTGACTTTGCCATGGTCACCCGCAATGGCTTTTCCTTTGGACGCAAGATCGGCCTTATTTCCGCCTTGGGGATTGCCGCCGGGGTTCAGGTGCATGTCTTTTACACGGTGCTGGGCATTGCCGTGTTGATCACGCAGTCGCCCGGCCTTTTTCTGGCCATGAAGATAGCGGGAGCCGCCTACTTGATGTACCTGGGCTACAAGTCCTTCAGCAACCGCACGCCGATTACGATCGATACGGCACCAGGGCATATGCCCAGCAACTGGCAGGCATTTGGCATGGGTTTTTTTACCAATGCCTTGAATCCTAAGACCATGTTGTTTGTGGTGGCGACCTTCACGCAGGTTGTGGACCCTGGGGCACCATTCTGGCTGAATTTTTCTTATGGCGCGTTCATGTCGTTTGCTCACTGGGTTTGGTTCAGCATTGTGGCCATCGTCTTTTCCGAGAAACGCCTGCGCGCCGCGATGCTGGCCAGGCAGCGTGCCGTCGATGTGTTGATTGGTGCTTCCTTGTTTGGCTTGGGAGGGTCGTTGCTGTTCGCAAACTCGACCCTGTAAGACATAGCGTCCGGTTAGGGACGGTGTGCGGCATTTATGGTGGCATTGAAAGCGGGGCGATGAAGCCGATACCGGTTTGTGGGTCGAGTCCTGTGTCTAGCTATCAGTCATTTAGCCTGGTTTGGTATGTATGTTTTGTTAATGGCTTTGCCAAAAAAGTTAGAGGATTTTTTGTTTTTTTTGGCGTATTTGCATAATGACTGGAGAAAAATGATAAACGTATTGTCAGACGCCTGATTTTTATTCAATAAAAATATCAGCTGCCTATTTGTTTGAAATTTAAGTCGTATGATTATTTATTTTAAATAGATGTTTTTTCTGATTTTCCGGAGTCTGTTTTATTTGCTGATTATCATGCGGATTCTGGATTGCGTCGTTTATCTACTTTCGCGACAATCGTCCGCAGACGCCCAGACGCCCAGACGCCCAGACGCCCAGACGCCCAGACGCCCAGATCATCCGTTTTGTTGCCCAGCGGAGCGTGCGTCTGTGGCTTTGTGCTCGGGCAGGTGTTCAGGCGACAAGACTTAATCGCAGGGCCAGCGCCGCCAGGGTCAGAAGCAGCACGGGCGTGGTCAGCACGACACCCATGCGAAAGTAGTAGCCCCAACCGATCGTCGTGCCTTTTCTGGCCAGCACATGTAGCCACAGTAGAGTAGCCAAGCTGCCGATAGGTGTGAATTTAGGGCCTAGGTCGCTACCGATAACATTGGCGTAGATCATGGCTTCTTTGACCACGCCGGTCGCGTTGGATGCATCAATCGACAATGCGCCGATCAGCACAGTGGGCAGGTTGTTCATGACTGACGACAGCAGGGCAGACAGAACACCAGTGCCTATGGCCGCTCCCCAAAGGCCGCCCTGGGCGAATTGATCCAGCAGTTTGGCCAGGTGATCAGTCAGCCCCGCGTTGCGCAGGCCGTACACCACCAGATACATGCCCAGCGAGAACAACACAATTTGCCAGGGCGCGCCTCGCAATACTTTGCGGGTGCTGATGACGGTGCCGCGAGCTGCTGCGGCCAGCAGAAGCAGCGCTCCCAGTGCGGCAAGGGCGCTGACTGGAACGCCCAAAGGCTCCAGGGCGAAAAAGCCGACCAGCAGCAAGACCAGCACGGCCCAACCCGCCCGAAACGTGGCCTTGTCTTTGATTGCCGTGGCGGGTTGGCGCAGCTGAGCAAGCTTGTAGGTGGTGGGAATGGCGCGTCGAAACAGCAGCATCAACATGCCCAGGCTGGCCAGAACCGAGACTATGTTGACGGGAACCATGACGCGGGCATAGTCGTTAAAGCTGATATTGAAATAGTCGGCCGAGACGATGTTGACCAGGTTGGAGACCAGCAGTGGCAGGCTGGCTGTGTCGGCAATAAAACCGGCAGCCATGACAAAGGCCAGTGTGGCCGTGGATGAAAATCCCAGAGCAAGCAGCATGGCCATGACGATGGGTGTCAGGATCAGTGCCGCGCCATCGTTGGCGAACAAAGCCGAAACGGCGGCTCCAAGCAGTATGATCAGCGCAAAAAGCCGCCGCCCATTGCCTGCGCCCCAGCGGGCAAAATGCAGCGCGGCCCACTCAAAGAAACCGGCTTCGTCCAGCAATAGGCTGATAATGATGATGGCAATGAAGGTGGCCGTGGCATTCCAGACAATGCTCCAGACCACCGGAATATCGGTCCATTGCACCACGCCCAGCAGCAAGGCCAGCATCGCTCCCAGGCTGGCACCCCAGCCTATGCCAAGGCCGCGAGGCTGCCAGATGACCAAGGTGAGCGTGAACAGAAAAATCAAAATGGCGGTCAGCATGGGAAAATCCGGAAAAATGCGCGCATGCGGGCAGCATGCCAGGCGTATTCAGGCTTGCAATACAGGGTGTGATGGAAGGGGTAGCGCAGCCGACGTGGCTAGTGCGACGCCAGCTCTCGGGCAGCCGATTGCAACATGGCATGTGCCAGTTTTTGCTGGGGAAGGTTGATCAGCAGCTCCAGGCGACGACGCATCAGATACATCGTCTGGCGAAATGCCTCTTGTTTTTCGGCTTCTGGCGCATCGCCTGCGGAGGGGTCGGGGTAGCCCCAGTGTGCGGTAGCCGGGTGGCCGGGCCAGAGCGGGCAGGCCTCTCCGGCGGCGTTATCGCACACGGTAATGATCAGATCCATCTGTGGTGCATCGGGGCGGGCGAACTCATCCCAGCTTTTGCTGCGCAGCCCTTCTACAGACACGCCGGCATGTTCAAGCACGTGTAGTGTCAGTGGGTTGGGGCGTGCGTCGGCGCGAGGGGCGCTGCCTGCGGAATAGGCCTTGAAGCGGCCTTGGCCCATATCATTGAGCAAGGCTTCGGCCAGTATGCTGCGAGCCGAATTGTGCGTGCACAGAAACAGGACATTGAGGGGGGGCGTGGTATCAGGCATGGATGTCAGCGGCAGATGGCTTTGGGTTGGTCGATGGTATCGGGGCACAGGGTGACCGGAGCGCATGCGGCACCCTGGCAGCAGTTTTCGGTCAGATACGCCAGCAGGCCATTCATGACGTCCAGAGCGGGGCGATACAGTACATGACGCCCTTGCCGTTCGCTAAGAACCAGACCGGCATGGGCGAGTTCTTTCAGATGGAACGATAAGGCATTGGGGGCGATGCGCAATTGTTCGGCCAACATACCGGGGGTCAGGCCTTGCGGGCCGGCAACTACCAGAGCACGGAACACGCGTAGCCGTGCTTCGTGAGCCAGAGCGGAAAGGGAGCGTATAACGTCGGGTTCTTGCATGGGTTAATAATACATCAATTGTTGAATAATTGAATTATTAGATGGCTGCTTATGGACGCTGGAGCAAAAAGGCAACGGTTTTTGGGGCATCGGCGCAGCGGGGTTTGGGTTAAGGTTCGACGGTCTGAAGCGTATGCGGCGATGTGGATATGGGGCAGACGAAGTGGATGCGTACGATATTGTCGTTCGGTGTTGGCGCGAATGCGTGTAGACGCCAGTTCAGGCGTTCGCAGATCAGGCCGACAATGAACAGGCCCAGGCCCGAGAGCGACAACAGTTCGCTGGCGTCGGGTGTCGGGTCGTTCAGGTAGTTTCGGTAGGCATCGGGCAGGCCCGCTCCGTGATCCACAATATCGGCGTGCGTATCGGTCAGCGTGGCCTGGACCGGACCTTGGGTGTGTTGCAGGGAGTTCTGCATCAGATTACGCAGCAAAATTTTGACCAGGACCGGGTCGCCGTGTACCTGGGGCTGCGCCTGGATGTCCAGGATCAGTCGTTGCCGGGCGTCCGGCAACTGGCGCGCCAGGTCGTCCTGGATCTCGCGCAGCACGGCGGCCAGGGAAATGGGCTCATGCCTGTCCTGGCTGGATGTCCGGCGGGTCAGCCGCAGAAGAACATCGATATTGGCCGCCATTTCGTTGACCGCCCGGCGCATGCGCAGCAGCGGTGCCCGGTCGGCACTTTCCAAGCCGCCGCGCCGTTCGATCACATCGAGTGCGCCGGCAATCACGGCAATAGGCGTACGCAGTTCGTGGCTGGCCAAACCCATCAAGGATTGTTCGCGCTTGACGTAGTTCTCCAGCTCGCTCAAGAAAACATTGAAGGACTGGGCAATGGCCCGCAGTTCGGTGTCCTGGTAGTCGGCGTAGACGCGCGGCATGCGGCGGGCCGGCGTCGTGCTCCGGATCTGGGCGACCAGTTGCTGCACCGGCGCGACCAGCTTTTTGCCGGTGATGCGAGAGAGCATGATACCCAGGGCCACGACGGCCAGGCCCAGGATCAGCAGGAAACGATGAAATTCCTGTTCGCGGGTCTCAAACAGGGTAATGTCTTTGGCCAGGAACAAGCGGCCGTCGCGAATCGGGCCAGTGGTAATCAGGTAGGTATGCGCACCCAGTTTGATCTCGCCGGAAAACGGAAAGGGCAAGCCCTGGAATAGCTCGGGCATGCGTCCGTCCTGCTGCATGCCGGCCGGCACGTAATAGGCTTTGAGCGTGGCGATGTCCCAGACCAGGATTTCATTAGGGCGCGCATTATCCAGCAGAAAGTCGCGCTCGGCCTGCATGTCCATATCCAGCAAGGATTGTTCCAGTCTGTCGTTGGCGGTCAATACGGAAGCGACGGTCACCAGAAATGTGATCAGAATGGCACCCAGAACGGTGCGGCGGATACGTTTTTCGATGGTGCTGTTGCGCATGCGTGCCATTGCCATGCTTTATGTCTCGTCCGGTGTGCTCAGTCGGTAGCCGCGTCCGTGCAGAGTCTTGATCAGATTGGCTCCCAGCTTGTCGTGTAGTAACTTGCGCAGCAGATAGACATGGGTGCGCAGGGTATGCGGCTCCACCTCTTTGTCTGCCCACAGAGTCTGGGCCAGTTGCTCGTAGGACACGAAGTTGGGGTAGGCGCGTATCAGGGCTTCGGTAATGTGGGCCGGCATGCCCGATAGTTGCAGCGGGGCACCGTTGCCCAGGCGTATGCACAGCGTGCCCAGATCAAAGCTGATGCTGCCGGCGCGCAGTATCTGCGAGCCGCTGGAACTGCGTCGGTGCAGCGCATCGATACGCATGGCCAGCTCTTTAAGGTCGAATGGTTTGACCAGGTAATCGTCGGCACCCAGGGTAAAACCGTTGACCTTGTCTTCGATGTGGTCTTTGGCCGTCATCATGATGATGGGGGTGGCGCAATTTAAGTCGTTGCGTATGCGTTGACACAAGGAAAAACCCGACATGCCGGGCAACATGATATCCATGACGATGACATCGTAATGGTTGGTGGCGGCCAGATGCAGCGCCACCAGGCCGTCCATGGCAAAGTCCAGCACATACCGGCCACCTTCCAGAAATTCGCTGATGTTGGCCGCCAGCGCGGCGTTGTCTTCGATGACCAGGATGCGTATGTGCTGTTCATTCATGGCCGCGCGGCTCCTTGGGCCGGAGGTGGAGTGTTGCTATGCCTGCCTTTGGCGAAGAATAAAGAATAATGCCGGCTCTTGAACAGGACGGGACTGTTGTCGGGCAAGCCGGCTTGGGCTACCGAGTCGCTGTCTACAGCCACAAATACCCCTTGCGGGTACGAATCCAGGAAAGCAGGCGTGATCTTGCCTTCGAGCAGACGTGCCGTATCCCGAGAATAATAGCGTGCCGAAAATGGCAGTGAGTCCACGTAGTATAGAGGTTGATCGCTGCGGGCGTAGGCCTGTTGTGTGGCGATCAGGCCTCGCTCGGTTTTGAGCAGGGTCGGGTTGATCAGTGCGGCCACCCCGATCAGCAGGCCTACGGCTGGCGCGGCGGCCATCAGCAGCGGCCAGCTTATGCGACTGGGGGCAGTGTTTTTTCGGGCAAGATAGCCGGCCAGCAAGATGGAAAAGGCGGGTAGCGAGGGCAGCACGTACGTCCACAGGATATTGCCTGATAAGGTGAAAAAGGCGGGCGTAACCAATGCCCATGCCAGCAAAAAGCTGTGTTCTGTGCCGGTGTGCAGGGACTGTTTCCAGGACAGACGCTTGCGCAGGGCCGCGCTCAGCAGCAGCCAGAGTGCGTACGGTCCCCATGGCAAGGTGGCGAATACCCAGTCCAGCCATATGCTGCCGTAGGCGCGTTGGTGTGCCGAGCCATATAGATCGCCGTGCCAGCCTGGATCGACGAAGCGATAATAGTGTTCTCCCAAAATGAAGTAGCGCAGAAAGCCGGGGGTTTTCTGTTCCGCCAGAACGTACCAGGGCAGACTCAGCACCAGAAACAATAGTAGTCCGCCCAGCCAGGGCAGGCGGCCCACGCAGAGCAGTGCCGTGCGGCGTTGCGCCAGCAGCCAGAGCACGATGACGGCGACAATCAGCACCAGGGCCAGCGGGCCTTTGGACAGCATGCCCAGCGCCAGCCCCAGAAAGAAAGCATAGCCCCATAGGGGGCGGCGGGTCTCTTGCTGTTTGCCCAGGGCGACCAGGCTTAGTGCAACGGCCAGGGTCAGATACGCGTCGGTCAGCACGGCACCGGCCAGGACAAAGGACAGCAGGCAACTGCTGTAAATCAGGGTGGCCAGCCGGGCTGTCAAGACACCAAAACGGTCGCGGGCATAGCTATAGATGAGCGCCGCCGTGGCCAGTGTCGCCAGCCAGGCCGGTAGACGGGCGGCAAAATCGGTATAGCCGAACAGGCGAAAGGACAGCGCCGATGCCCAGAAAGCCAGTGGCGGCTTGCCCCAGAATGGGACGCCGGGTTCGAACCAGGGTGTGATCCAATCGCCGGTCGCCGCCATCAACCGGGCGATTTCGGCGTAGCGGGGTTCGGACGTATCGGCCATCGGCAAAACGGCCATCAAAACCAGACGCAGCCCGAACAGGGCCGCCAATAGCCAAAGCCAGCGACGCAGAGGTTCAGTGTTGGACATGGTGGTATTGCTCGGTAGAGGAAGTGTGCTTGTCTGCCGCGCTTTGTGTACTGCTTTGCAGAACATCGCGAATCAGATAAATGGGCCGCTGTTTGGTTTCCATATAGGTTTTGCCGACGTATTCGCCCAGCAGGCCCATGGTGATCAGCTGCATGCCGCCCAGAAAAGCGATAATGGCCACCAAAGAGGGATAGCCGTGTACAGCTTCGCCATACAGAAGGGTTTTGGCGGCGATGAACAGCCCATAGGTCAAGCCTGTGCCGGCCACGAGCAGTCCCAGACCGGACGCCCAGCGCAACGGTTTAATGGAAAAAGAGGTAATGCCTTCGATGGCCAGGCCGAGCAGGCCGCGATAGTTCCATTTGGTCTTGCCAGCGGCGCGGGCATGGCGCTCGTACAGCAGTTCCGTGGTCGGCAGACCTATCCAGGCGAACAGGCCTTTCATGTATCGGGAACGCTCGGGCAATTGCAGCAGGGCCTGGACGGCGCGCGCGCTCATCAGGCGAAAGTCGCCCGTGTCCTCGGGGATGGGTACATCGCTCAGCCAGTTCAGCAGCCGGTAATACAGATGGGCGCTCAGGCGTTTATGCCAGGGATCGCCCGCGCGCGAACGGCGTCGCATGCGCACGATATCCGCACCGGCACGCCAGGCGCGCACCATGTCGGGGATTAATTCGGGTGGGTCCTGCATGTCGGCGTCCAGGGTGATGACGGCAGCTCCCGCGCAGTGTTGCAGCCCGGCTGTCAGGGCGGCTTCTTTGCCGAAGTTGCGGCTAAGACGCACCAGTTTGATATTGGCCTGGGTGCAGGCCAATGCCGCCAGCGCGTCCGAGCTGCCGTCCACGCTGCCGTCGTCCACAAAGACAAGTTCGTAGCGTAGATCCAGTTCGTCCAGCACG
This sequence comes from Alcaligenes sp. SDU_A2, assembly GCF_038237375.1. NCBI lineage: Bacteria > Pseudomonadati > Pseudomonadota > Betaproteobacteria > Burkholderiales > Alcaligenaceae > Alcaligenes > Alcaligenes sp. SDU_A2. The sequence continues at coordinate 858,486 of NZ_CP151273.1, forward strand.
CTGCGCAGGCGCGCATAGCAGTGTGGCAGTACCTCTACCTCGTTATAGACGGGAATTAGCAGGGACAGTGTGGGCGCGCGTGTTTCCGAGCGTAGGGGGACGTGCAATTTACGGATATTGCTCATGAAAATAGGACTCTCTTCGATAGCCCGTCGCTGCGTAAGGCCGGCAGGGCGGTCACAAGGACTCTGTGGGGTAGGGCTTGCGCATCGTAGTGCCTGCCGCATCCAAAACAGGTCAAGAAAATATCGAAATTTCGTCAAACTGTGCCGCTGTAGGCGAGTGTTCAAGGGGCTGGCTTCCTGATACGATATTTTTTTGCTGTCTGCGCTTTTGGTTTTGCAGGTAGCCTTGTCTGGGCCGGGCTCATTGCCGTATTGGTCCGCTGCCGAATATGGAGTGTTTCATGGGTGCCGCCGAACTGTCTGTCGTATTAGCCGCGATCGTGCACCCCGGCAAGGGCCATGCCGATGCCTTGCTGCTGGATTTTGTGCAGCGCGTGCAAGATGGGGGCTGCGTTGTGCGTGGCTTGGTGCCGGGACCGCAAAGCGATCCCCAGGACTGTGCGGCACGCACAGTACGGGACCTGGAAACCGGTGTCCTCTATCCGATAAGCCAGGGCCAAGGCAAGCAGCCCGGCGTTTGTTGTCTGGACCCCGATGCCTTGTTGACTGCCGGCGTGGTTTTGCGGCGTGCGCTGCAAGGCCCGGCCGACCTGGTCGTCGTTAACCGTTTCGGTATCCAGGAGGCGGCAGGCGGGGGTTTCTGTGCCGAATTTCTGGAATTGATCACGGCGGGCTATCCTGTGTTGACGGTGGTTTCCCATGCGTATCTGCCGGCTTGGCGCGAGTTCACGGGGGGGCTGGCGACCGAGCTGAATGCTGATATGGCGGCTTTGTCGGCGTGGTTTGAACAGGTGCGCGGCCAGGCTGCTGCCGATCCGGTGGCATCCTGATCCAGGCTGGTGGGTATTTGCCGTGTCTGCGGGCCCCCAGGCCTGCGGTATTTGTATTGGGCAGACCGGGTGTGTCTGCCTGTTTTTATTCAAGAAAGAGAAAAGTATGTCCCCTGTCCGTGACGATGCCGAATTGACCTTCCGTCGGGTAACGTCTGCCAACGTGTCCGAAATCTGCGAACTGAGCAATACCTTGTCCGATGAGCAGCGCGATTTTGTCGCCGACAATGGAACGTCGATTGCTGAAGGTTTTTGTTCGGAGTCGGCCTGGTTTCGCGGTGTGTATGCCGATGAAACCCTGGTGGGTTTCATCATGCTGCATGACGGTTCCGATTGGGACGACGGCATAGATTGCCCTGGGCCGTATCTGTGGCGATTTATGATTGCCGGACCTTTCCAGGGGTGTGGGTTTGGACGGCGGGCGCTGGAGCAGTTGGCGGCGCGCCTGCGTGTGCGCGGCATCAAGCGCTTGTATACCAGTTATGGCCTGGGCGCGGGTGGTCCGCAGGCGTTCTACCAGAAGCTGGGCTTTGTGCCCACCGGCGGCATGTTCGACGAGGAAGTCGAAGTGGCCCTGGAGCTGACCGGTTGATGAAAACAGCGGCCTGGATGCCGCCGTTCATCGCTTTACGGCCGTGCCGGGACGGGTTCATGATAGAGCGAGTCAGGCCGGCTGCTGCATCGGTGGCCGCAGCCAGTAGGTAAAGCTGCGCAGCAGCCATTCCACGGGGCCGTACTGAAAGCGGCGCAGCCATAGGCGGCTGAGCAGGCATTGGCTCAGGTACAGAGACACGGCAACGGCCAGGATGGCGCTGGGCGAGAGTTGGCCGACCAGACCCAGGCCGACTCCGTAAAAGATCAGCACGCAGCTTAACGATTGCAGCAAGTAATTGCTTAGTGCCATGCGTCCGGCGGGTGCCAGCAGAAATTGCATTGCCGCGCGGGCTTTGCCTTGGTAACTGCTCCAGGCCAGCGTGCAGTACAGGCCGGTTAGTAGAGGGGCGGTCAGGATGGTCAAAATCAGTGCGACCCCCTCGGTTTGGGTGCCGATCAGGAATGTCGTGGCATAGCCGTAAAACAGGCCCGACGGCAGACCGACCATTAATCCCCATAGACGCATGCGCTGGCGCAGCACCGCGTTGGCGTGCCGATCCTGGAACAGGCGACGTCGGCCGGCGATCAGGCCCAGGCAGAACATGGCCAGCGCACATGGTCCTTGCATCATGACCAGACTGCTCCAGCTGTGTTTCAGCATGTCTATGTTTTCGGCGAGAATGTCGCGCCAGCCGCCTTGGTATTGGAGGATATGTTGCGCAAGCTCGGCGTGTGCCTTGGCCGGGTCGAAGGGACCGTCGTCAATACCGAAAATCAAGTAGGTCCACAGCGCCGCCGTGGTGGCGATCAAGCCGGCCGCCAGCCAGGCCAGAAAGCGGTCGCTGCGATGACGCAACAGCAGCAAGAGCAGGCCGACCAGCGAGTAGGTGATCAGAATGTCAGCGGTGTACAGCAGCGTCGCGTGCAGCACTCCCAGGATAAGTAGCCCCAGCAGGCGACGCATGAAGGTGCGCGCAAAGGGTTGGCCGTTGCGCTGCGCGGACAATATTTGCAGCGAGAAGCTGTAGCCGAACAAGAACGAGAACAGCAGATAGAATTTGGTCTCTACAAAGGTCTGCACCAACAGGGCGCAGAGCTTGTCCAGAAGTGTCGTGCTCAAGGGGTTGGGCAGGCCCGAGCCATAATAGGGCGATGCAAAGACGACGATATTGACCAAAAGAATGCCCAGCAAGGCCAGACCGCGCAGGCAGTCAAGAAAATCCTGGCGTTCTGGGGAGCAAGAGACAGAGGTCATTCAGTCATCCAAGGTGACGCAAAATCGAAGGCGGGATACGACTGTTTCTTTGTCGCGGACTCGGTCAGTCCGACCGATCCGGCAAGGGGGCGCAGGCGTAAAGCGGCTGATAATACTACGGTGATCATCAATACAGCGTTAGATCGTGCGCCTTGAACGCCTGCCTGTGTCGGCGACAATAGCGTATCGTTTTTTGTGGGGGCTATATCGTGCATCCTCGTTTTGAGCAGTTTATCCATCGTATGGACGCTTTGATGGCGCGTGGCGCTCTGGTCGAGTCGGACATTTTGCGTCAGGGGGGCGCTTTGCTTGGCGAACTGGTCGCCCAGGACGACTGGCTGGCACCGGAATATGCGCAGCCGCATCCCCAGTTTTATCAGCAGTACCTGCTGTACTGCTGTCCCGAGCAGCGTTTTTCCGTGGTCAGCTTTGTGTGGGGGCCAGGTCAGAAAACACCTGTTCATGACCACACCGTATGGGGGCTGATCGGCATGTTGCGCGGTAGCGAGCAATCGCGCGCCTTCAGCCGTGATGCGCGGACCGGCCATTTGCAGCCAGGAGAGGTCCGATTATTGGCTCCCGGCGATGTGCAGGCTGTATCGCCCAGGGTGGGCGATATTCACGAGGTGTCCAATAGTCATGCCGATCGGGTCTCGATCAGCATTCATGTATATGGTGCGGATATCGGGCAGGTGCGTCGCCATGTGTTCGATCCGCAGACCGGTAGCACCAAGGAGTTTATTTCGGGCTACGCGAACACGCGTCGGGCTTGAGCGCTTTGGCGATTGGGGCTCAAGGCGTATTCCAGTTTTTGAACATCTCCATGACTTGGGCCTCTGTCATGGTGGGGGTGTCGTTGGCCAGCGTGTAGTAATCGGGTTTTTTGTCGATGAAGATCTGGTTGTTGATGCGCAGTCCCTGTGCATCCTGGAACAGTCCGGCGGACAGGGCGTAGAAACCGCCGGTTTGCAGGCGGTAATACAGGTGTGTGCCGCAGTGCAGGCAAAAACCGCGCTCGGCCCATTCGGATGAACGATAGTGGGCGATGTCTTTTTCGCCTTCGATCTCGATGGTCTTGCTTTCGATAGAGAAAAACGGCCCCCCGCCCCAGCGCCGGCACATGCTGCAATGGCAGACGCCCACGTCAGTGTGATCCAGGCAGTGGATGGCGATGCGGCCGCACAGACAATGTCCTTTCATGGCTGTTCTCCGAAAAAGTTTCTCGCCTAATGGTACACCGCCTTGGCTGTTTGTCGCAGGCGTTTCGCGGGCTCAGGATTGGGTGCTTCCCTGTGGAATCAAGGTCACATCGATCCACTGCGCCTGGGTCAGTTCTGCCAGGCGCTCGGGCGAGATACGCACTGTGGAATTGATGGAACCGGCCGCCGGCATGACGATGTCATAGTCTTGCAGGGAAACGTCGCAGTACACCGGTAAAGGCGTGGCCAGGCCAAAGGGGCAAATGCCGCCCACCGGGTGACCTGTCAGGATTTGGGTGCTTTCTTGATCCAGCATGCGGGTTTTGACGCCGAAGACAGCGCGCAATTTTTTGTTGTCCAACCGGGCATCACCCCTGGCCACGAGCAGTACGGTGCGCTCGCCTGCGCGCAGGCTCAGCGTTTTGGCGATCTGGCCGGGTTCGACCTGATGTACCTGCGCGGCCAGCGCGACGGTGGGTGTGCCGTCGGCCGTTTCGATAATGGCAATATCGGGTGCGTGCTGCAGAAAGAAGCGTTTGACGGAATCCAGGCTCATAGGACAGGTAATACAGTGACTTGTTAAACTTTTTGACGAACGACAAGTCTTAAATAGTTGGACTTGTGTGTCAACCAAGGCGCAGCAGCGTCTTTTATGGGAATTCGATCGTGTTCAAACCTTTGTTGCTTTCGGCCAGTCTGCTGGCGTTCAGCGCCCTGGCTCAGGCCGGTGGCCCCGCCCTGACCGTTTACCAGGACCCCAACTGCGGCTGTTGCGATGGTTGGGCTCAGCACATGCGCGATTCCGGGTTTCAGGTGACGTCCATCAAAACCCGCGACATGGCGCAGATCAAGCAGAAACTGGGCGTTCCGGGCGAACTGGCGTCCTGTCATACTGCCGTGGTGGAGCAAACCGGGCAGCGCGTGGAGGGCCATGTGCCGGCCAATGTGGTTCGCCGGATGATGACCGATATGCAGGTGCAGGGCGTGGCTGCGCCCGGCATGCCCCAGAACGCTCCCGGCATGGGGGAATTGGATGGCAATCTGATCACGCTGGATTTCAAAGGTCGTCCTTATTCGCGCGACTGACGGGCATGAATCAGGTGGCAAGCTGATACACGAAACTACATAGCGATACTTGTAAGGCATACGCGCCCTTGTCATTATGGGCACTCAGTGATTCTGATAAGGAGGTTCCATCCATGCAGCAATCTGTCAAAGCGTTTCTGGCTGCTGCCGCGGTCGCGTTTGGCCTCTCCAGTCCTTTGGCCATGGCCCAGCAAAGCAATGCGGCCTCGTCCGGCGCAGCCATGCCGGCTGCCACGCAGGTCGTCAAGCCGACGGACTCGCAATTGCAGCAGTATGTGGGCACTTATAAAAAAGTCGCCCAGACGGCTGCCGAATATCAACCTCGTCTGGATGCCGCCAAGACCGATGCCGAGCGTCAGTCCATCGTCCAGGAAGCCGATGAGCGCCTGGTAGGTGTGGTCAAGTCCAATGGCATGGATCTGGCCGAATACAACGGCATCAGCCTGGCTATCCAGCAGGACCCTGCCTTGCGTCAGCGCGTTGAAGGCATGCTGAAATAAAACGGCAGCGGCCGCGCTGCAGTCTCTTTAATCTGCGTAGTGACCGGGACGCCGGTCCATTCCCCTGGTGCCGATTGTCGGCCCAGGGGTTTTTTGCGTCCGCCGTATCCTGGCGGCGGCGTGGTGTTAGCCTTTGCGGCCGAACAGTCGGGCAGTGGTGTAGCGGATCTGCGACCAGACAGCTTTCAGTCCGATGGACAGCATGTTCAGTTCGCCGGTCTCGTTCTTATTGTGACGACCGCGCGCCTGCAGGCGCAGTAGCGTCTGCTGCATTTGCGCCTGCAACTGCTGGGTTTGTGCCAGCACCGCCTGGCTTTGAAGCAAAATAGCCTGTGCTTCTAGTGTGGTAACGGTCGATGTTGCCGCAGCAGGCGCGGTCGTGGTGGATGGGCGGCCTTGCGCTGCTTCGGATGCGCTGGCCAGGGACGGGGCCGTGGCGGCTAAAGGCGTGTCGGGCTGCTCGTCGGGTTCATTTTCGCCCTGGACCAGGCGTGCCAGATTGCGTTCGAATTGGCCCAGGATCTGGCTGGCGACTTCGGCGATCATGCCGCTGCCGCGTCCATACTGGGCTACGGCACCCGATAAGGTCAGCTCGGTACTGACCTCTACATCTGTACCGCCGTCTGGAGCGCTTGTCAGGGCGAAGCTGAAGTCCGAGCTGGCTGCGCCGCGCCCTTTTGGGTCCAGGCCGGCTCCGCGCAGATAGGCAATGTAGTTTTCCTGGTCCGTGCGCAGTAGTTCCGCCGTGCCGTCGAAGGCGAGCTTGATGGGGCCTAGCCGCACCGATACAGAGCCTTGGTATGTGTTGTTGTCCAGCACCCCGGTCAGGGTGGCGCCGGGCAGGCAGGGCATGATGCGAGGCACGTCCAGCATCAGTGTCCAGGCCTGCTCCAGCGGCAGGGGAATATGAAACCGGTTCTTGAAATTCATGGCAGCGTTCCTGTGTTTATTGTGTTTTCTGCGTGGCCTGATCAATCAGTTCCAGCAGGCGCATGGGGCTGAGCGGGAACTCGTTAATGCACACATTCAGCGGGGCCAGCGCCTGCTCCACCGCCGAGATCACGGCCGCTGCGACGGCGATGGTGGAGCATTCGCCCACGCCCTTGACGCCCAGGGGGTTCAGTGGTGTGGGTGAGGGGCAGAACAGCACGTCGATATGGGGGATTTCGGGGGCGGTGGGCAGCAGGTATTCGGCGCAGGTCGTGGACAGGGGCTGCCCTTGCGCGTCGTAGGCCATGTGCTCGAACAAGGCATTGCCCAGTCCGTGGACCACACCGCCGACAACCTGACCCGTCACGATCAGGGGGTTGATTAGATTGCCGCAGTCCTGCACGGCCAGATAGCGTGTAATCTCGATGGCACCCGTAGCCGCATCCACCTGAACTTCGCACGCGTGCGTGGAGCCGGCATAGGTCTGTGCGTCGCAGTGAAAGTGGGCGGTACATTCCAGCCCCGGATCGGTCTGGATGGGCAGGCTGTAGCCCGGCACCCCTTTCAGCATCATAGCCAAACGCGCCAGGCTGACGGTCTGGTCCGTGGCGCTGCTGGCGACGATGCCGTAGGCGATACTCAGCGTTTCCGGTGCAGCATTCAGTACGGCGGCGGCGACCTGCAGCACTTTTTCGCGTAATTGTTTCGATGCTTGTTCTACCGCCGTGCCCGCCATGAGCGCCTGACGGCTGGCGAACCCCCCCATTCCGAAGCCGATATGGCGGGTATCCCCGGCGTGAATGTCCACGCCGCCAGGGTCAATGCCGAAATGCGCGGCGCAGATCTGCGCCAGCGAGGTTTTGATGCCTTGGCCCATCGCCAAAGCGCCGGTAAAGACGGCAATGCGCCCGGACGGGAAAATCTTGACGGTGGCCGATTCATAGGGGCCGCGGCCGGTGGGTTTGACCGCGTTGGCCAGCCCTTGGCCAAGGTATAGCCCTTGTTGCAAGGCCGCTTGTCGGCGCTGCTCGAAACCGCTGCGGTCCATCGCCTGTTCCGCCATGGCCTGCATGCGAGGAAAGTCGCCGCTGTCGATCACCAGCGGTACGCCGGCTCTGGACTTGAGCGGCTTGGTGTACGGGATTTTGCTTATTGGGATCAGGTTCAGTTCGCGGCAACGGATCGGGTCCAGCCCGGTACGCTGAGCCAGTCTGTCCAGGAGCCTGTCCATGACGAAGGCCGCCTGCGGGTAGCCGGCGCCGCGCACGGTGGCGACCGGCACCTTGTTGGTGTAGACCACATCGGCGGTCAGGCTGAAAGCCGGCACGAGATAAGGCCCCGTCATGGACGAGGCTGCGTTATAGGGGACGTTGGTGCCTTGCGGCGTGTAAGCGCCGTGGTCGTGGACAAAGTGGCCGCGCAGGCCTCGGATGCGCCCGTCGCGGTCCGCCGCCAACGACATGGTCCAGAACTGGTCGCGTTCCTGGATAGAGGTCAGGAAGTTCTCGCGCCTGTCCTCTATCCATTTAACCGGACGACGCAACAGTCGGGCGACGGCAGGAATAACGATTTCTTCTGGATAAATCATGAACTTGGCACCGAAGCCGCCGCCTACGTCCGGTGTGATGACCCGTAACTGGTCTTCGCGCTGACCCAGCATCAGTGCCAGGGTATAGTGCAGTTCGTGGGCCATCTGTGTAGAGGACCATACCGTCAGTTCCTGGTCTGCGATATCCAGTCGCGCCAGCACGCCACGCCCTTCGATGGGGTGGGCGCAGCCGCGATGGGCGCTAAAGGCCGCCTCGATAAGAATCTCGGCACCCTCGAAGGCCTTATCTATCTCGCCATAGGCCAGTGTGTAGTTTTGCAGTACGTTGCTGTCCAGTTCGGTGCGTACCGGTGGCGCGTCTGGTGCCAGGGCCTGGCGTGCGTCGGCTACGGCGGGCAGAATCTCGAAATCGATGGCGACCAGTGCGGCTGCATCCTCGGCGATATGGCGTGATTGGGCCACGACGACGGCGATGGCCTCGCCGACAAAGGCGACCTCGTCGCGGGCCAGCACAAAGGGCACCGTGTTTTCCGGCAGCACGGCAAAAGCAAAGCCCAAGGGCATGCGCCAGTGGGTCAGTTCGCCCATCAGATCCTGGGCGGCGAACACGGCGTCTACGCCGGGCAGAGCACGGGCGGCCGACAAGTCGATGGAGCGGATGCGCGCGTGCGCGTGCGGGCTGCGCACAAAGCAGGCGTGCAGCACGCCGTCCATGGGGATGTCGTCCAGGAATTGCGCCTGCCCGCTCAGCAGGGCCTGGTCTTCCAGGCGCAGGAAAGATTGCCCCATACCGGGAGCGGGCAGCTCCAGGGCAGTCCGTTCCAGTGCGCGGGAGTTATTCATGTTCATGGCTGGCCCTTATCGCGGCAGCGGCGTGTTGCACTGCGCGCACAATGTTCTGGTAGCCGGTGCAGCGACACAGGTGGCCGGACAGCACATCGCGGATTTGTTCTTCACTGGGGTCGGCGTGGCTTTCCAGCAACTCCACCACGGACATCAGCACGCCGGGTGTACAAAAACCACACTGCAGCGCATGCAGTTCCTTGAATGCTTGCTGGACTGGATGCCAGCGGCCCTGTTTGTCGGCCAGCCCTTCGATGGTGCGGATCTGCATACCTTGGGCCTGGACCGCCAGCATCAGGCAACTGCGTGCCGAATGGCCGTCGATCTGTACGGTGCAGGCACCACACACGCCATGTTCGCAGCCTACGTGGGTGCCGGTCAGGCCCAGTTCGTGGCGCAGGAAATCGGCCAGATTGACGCGCGGTTCGGCCTTCGCTGTCCGGTTGTGGCCGTTGACGCAAAGAGTGATGGGGCGGCTGCCCGAAAGCGTTGAGTTACTCATGCCCTTGTCCTGTACGAGAGAGCGCGAGTCGTAAGGCGCGCGCCGTGTATTCTTTGGCCAGACGCTGGCGATACCAGCCTTGCACATAACTGTCGCTGGAGGCCTCCACCTGGCCGCACAGCTCAGCGGCTCGGGCGATGTCCTGGGGGCCGGCAGGTGTGCCCAGCAAGGTGTTTTCTGCCTCGGTCATGCGCAGCGGAAAAGCGCCTACCCCGCCCAGGGTGATGCTGGCCCGCGCGACCAGCCCTGCCTTGTCCAACACAAGCAGGACGGCACATGAGACGATGGCAAAGTCGCCGTGGCGGCGGGAAAATTCCAGAAAAGCCCAGCCGTGGCCGGTCGGCCACGGCTGAACCTGCACTTGGGTCAGTAACTCGTCTGCCTGCATGCTGGGGGTCATGTAGGCAGCCGGAAACTGGGCCATTGGAATGGCTCTTTCCCCACGTACGCTGGAGACCGTCAGTACGGCATCCATTGCCATGCAGACGGTGGGTATTTCGGCTGAAGGGTCCAGTTGGCAGAGACTGCCGCCTACGGTGCCGCGATTGCGGGTCTGACGGTGCCCCACGTTCAGAATGGCTTCTTTCCAAAGTGGCAGGCGAGCCGCCACCAGTTCGGAGAATTCCACCTCACGCTGGCGCGTCATGGCACCGATGGCGATGCGGCCGTCCTCTTGCGGGCGGATATAGGCCAGCTCGGTCAAAGGATTGATGTCCACCAGTGCATCCGGAAATGCGAAGCGCATATTAAGCATGGCCAGTAGAGACTGGCCGCCGGCCAGCACGCGTGCGTTGTCCTGGGTGGACAACAGCTCCAGTGCCTGGGCCAATGTCTGAGGAGCGTGGTAATTGAAAACAGGAGCCTTCATGCCGATGCCGCCTTATATTTTGGAGAGGTCCAGCGCCGAGGCCGCGAACAGCTCCTCGGGCCGGACCAGGCGTTGCGACATGCCCTGGTCGTGATGGTATTGCGCGAACGTCTGGATGGTGTGGCGGTTGGCGTCCAGGCCATAGGGCCAGTAGTCCTCCCCCATCAGTGCGCGTGCTTCGTTGTGATGATGCACCATCCAGGGCAGTGTCACGGCCAGATGACACAGCTCGTTCAGCTCGTGGATGGCCAGCTCTTTGGCTTTCAGAAACGCCTTGTACACACTGACCGGCAACCAGGGGTTGTCCTGCACCAGGGACTTGCGTATGCCCACCATATGCATGATGGGAAAGATGCCCGTGCGGCGGAAATAGTCTTTTTCCACCTCCAGATATTCGTCCCCGAACAGGCGGCCCACATTGGGCGCGCCGCGTAAAAAGCACGAAGGTGCGCGTGCGCCGATATAGCCGTCGATTTCGCCTTTTTCCAGCATGTCCGACAGCGTCCGGTCGTCGGGGATTTGTTCCAGGTGGATGTCGGCCGGCAGGTCTATGGGCGCGCGTTCGCCTCGGCCCGGCTCTTCGATGCCGCCCCGCACCCATTTGATCTGGTTCGGGCGGATGCCGAACTCGTCTTGCAAGATGCCGCGAATCCAGACGTTGGCGGTGATCTGGTATTCGGGCACGCCGATGATCTTGCCTTTCAGGTCCTCGGGCTTTGTGATGCGGTCCGTGCGCACGTAGATGCCCGAATGGCGGAACACGCGCGACAGGAAAGCCGGAATGCCGACGTACTGATTGTCGCCGCGTGCCGTGGTCATCATGTGGCTGCTCATGGAGATTTCCGTGACATCGAATTCCTCGTAGCGGAATGCGCGATGAAACGCTTCCTCCGGTTCCAGCGACACGACATTGACATCGCAGCCTTCAATGCCCACGCGCCCGTCCTTCAAGGCCAGGGTGCGGTCGTAATTGCCAATCGATACGCTCAGCTTCAGTGTGCTCATGGTGGGTCCTTAGTTGATTTTCAGTCCGATTTTCTGGGCCAGTTCCCGGAAACGGTCGATATCCGTATTGATCATGGTCTGGAATTGGGCCGGCCCGTCGTGCGCGACCGTGTAGCCCAGGCTGGCCAGCTTGGCTTTTACGTCGTCACGCGCAATGATTTTTTCTACGGCGTCATGCACTTTTTGGATAACCGGCTCGGGTGTGCCCGCGGGGGCCAGCAGGCCGTGCCATTGGTTCAGCTCGTAGCCGGGGTAACCCAGTTCGGCCACGGTGGGCACGTCGGGCATCAGCGGGCTGCGTTGGGCTGAAGTAACCGCCAGGGCGCGTACTTTGCCGCTTTCTATAAAGGGAAGGGTGCTGGAGGCGGTGACAAAAGCCGAGCCGACCTGACTGCCCATGACATCGTTCAAGGCACCGCCGCAGCCTTTGTAAGGGATATGGGCGATCTGGACCTTGGCCGCCTGGTTGAGCATTTCGCCGGCAAGATGTTGCGGGGTACCGTTGCCGCAGGAGCCGAAAAATACCTCTCCCGGCTTGGCTTTGGCGGCCTCAATCAGTTCTTTCAGTGATGTGTATGGGGAGTTGGCCGGTACGATGACCACCGAAGGAACAAAGGCAAAATTGGTGATGGCGGTGAAGTCTTTCTTGGGGTCGAAAGGCAGCTTGTCGAATACCGCCGGGTTGACCGCGAAGGAACTGTTGACCATCAGCAGGGACTGGCCGTCGGCGGGGCGTTGCGCTACCAATCGTGCGCCGATATTGCCGCTGGCACCGGGGCGGTTGTCCACGATGGCCGGTTGCCCGAGCTCTTCGCTGAAGTAGTTGCCGATCAGACGGGCCAGCAGATCGGTGCCGCCGCCGGGTGGAAAGGTCACGATGATTTCTATGGGCTTGTCGGGATACTGAGCCGTGCTGGCGCTGGCCGCTCCCAGCATGGAACAGCCCAGAAGCAAACCGGCGGCGAAGGCAGGCAAGCGTGGGTGGCGTATGGACATGGTGTCTCCTCGGTGATCGAGTTCTGTGATTGCTTCTTATAAATATATAGTCAGTGTACTGACATAAATATTATTCACATATAATGCTTTTAATCCTACTAGGGAAAACGAGAAAATTGTTTGTTGCTATATTGTTGGTGTTTCTTATTTTCGTTTTTGAAATTTATTGTGTGATTATTTTTCACATAAAAAATAGAATTTCCTTGAGAAGAAAGGAAGCAGTCGCAACTTGCTCATCAGTTTGCGGCGATACGCGGCGGCCCATACAAAAGGTTTTGCGAAGATTTCGGTGATTCCTTCGTAGTGGGCAGGCCGTTTGGGCCAAGCGCAGAGAACCTCGGGTTCTCGCTAGGCCGGCCGCAGCGGGTCGGCTTGGCTGGGGCCTTCGCCCGCGCTGCGCGCGGATTCCCTGGTCGGGATGCCGGGGCGGGCGGGGCGTGAACTCGCAGGGTGATTCGTCCACTGGACGAATCACACGCGTCCTGCTCGAACAGCACGCCCCTTGCCTCCCACCCCAGCATCCCGCCTGCGGCGAAGGCCCTGACTCGCCCGCCGTCCCGCTGCGGCCGGCCTGACGAGAACGGCACCGCTGTGCTTGGCTCAAACGGCGGGACGTCCGCGTATGCCATACAAGGCATCAGCCATCCGCTGAATTTCCGGTTTGGCATAAAGACGTATAGCCGGGGCTATGTCATCGGTGTTTTGAGCCGTTCAAGGCGCAGCCAGCTCAAAAAGGGCGGGTTGGATGGCTTGCCGCAGGTGGAGCGTGGGGACGGGGTGCAAGCGTCGTTCTGGTTGACGGCGGCGCTTGTTACTTATCCAGCGGACAAGCAAGCCACCGGAGCTCACGACGCGTCCGGCCATGCGCCCCGACCAGGGCACCGGCGCGATGCGCTGGCAAGCCATCAGCGCCGTCCGATCGTGCTGCGTCTTGAATATCGTCTTCAAAAATCCAGTTCGTCATCGACTGGGTGCATTGGCGCTCGGTGCTTTTCGAAGAGTCATGAAAAAACCCGCCGGTCGGGCGGGTTTGCAGCGGTTTGTCTTAGGGGGTGGCCCGTGGGATAGGCACGCCTTGGTCGATGCGGCTGGCCCATTGTTCCAGCGGCAGAGCGGGTTCCGGCTGCCAAATCCGGCTTAGGGCAGGTTTGAGCTCGCTCATGTCCCGGCCGCTGAGCCAGCGATAGGGAATGACTCGTAGCCAGTTGCCATCCGGCATACGTTCGGCCACGACGAAACGGAACGAATATTGCCCTGGGCCTATGCCCATGCGGATGTCGCTGACAACCATCAGATCATCGATCAGGTCGTACCGTAGCCAGTCACCGCTGAACCAGCGCAGTCTATCCAGCTCCGGTGTATCGGGCAGCACATCCAGGTATTGGCTGTTGACCGGCAGGCAGATCGATTCGTAGCGGTGTCCGGCGGGCGCGCGCCAATGGTCCAGCAGGCCGACGATGACTTCGCATTCCTTGTCCTGCGCGTCGCGGGCCACAACCCGCCACAGCAAAATGCTAAAGGGCTGCGCGGCGGAGTAGATGCGCTGTACCTGGATGCCGTCTTGCCCCAGTTGCAGGGAGGCTTGCCGTTCGGCCCAGAACTTGGCCCCGACCGATGCCGCCAGATACAGGCTGCTGACCAGCAAGGCCAGCACGCAGGTCCGGACGGTGGCCGGTGTGGCTCCACGCACCAGTCCGAGTACCGTTGCCAGCAGCAGCGGCAGGGTGTAGAGCGGATCGATGATAAAGATGGTGGACCAGGTGGTGGGCGTCGGATGCATGGGCCACAGCAATTGCGTGCCGTAACTGGTCAGGGCATCGAGCAAAGGATGGGTGATCAAGGTCAGCCAGACAGCAAGGCCCAGTCGCCCAGCGCTGGCGCGGCCATCAGGGCGCAGCAGCTTCCAAAGCAGGGCGATCAGCAGGGACAGGCCGCTGAGTACGAACAGAGAGTGTGAAAATCCCCGATGGCTGACCATGGCCGTAATGGGATCGGGGTAGGCGATAAAGACATCCAGGTCGGGCAGGGTGGCCAGCACGGCACCGGCCAGCAGTGCCTTACGCCCGTACTGGCGGCCTAGCAGTGAGCCGCAGATGCTGGCACCCAGTACGGCTTGTGTTACAGAATCCATAAATCTCGTGTGGTCAAGGCCGCCGGATGCGGCATGCCGGCTTTGGCGTTATCATTTTAAAATCGAATCATTTCCTAGTATCGCCCTTTTTGACAGGCGTCAAAGGCATCCGTTCGCTTTTGATCTATAGTTTTCGACTGCCTGTCCCGGCCCCGGCGTTGCTGCGGCACGCCCAGTGCCACTTCCAGAGAATCCGTTTGCTATGTCTACCTATCTGATCGCGGCTTTGTACAAGTTCGTGGAGCTGCCCGATTTTGCTCAATTGCGCGACCCTTTGTTCGAGTTTTGCGAGCAGAATGGCGTCAAAGGCACCTTGCTGCTGGCGCGCGAAGGCATTAACGGCACCATTGCCGGCCCCGAGGCCGGCATACGGGCCGTGCTGGCCTACTTGAATGCAGATGCGCGCATCGCCGGCTTGGTGCATAAAGAGTCCTGGGCCGACAAGGCTCCGTTCTACCGGCTCAAGGTCAAGCTCAAGAAAGAGATCGTCACCCTGGGGGTGCCGGATCTGAAAACGGCGGAAATGGTGGGCGAATACGTCAGCCCCGAAGACTGGAATGCGCTGATCAGCGATCCGGATGTCGTGGTCGTGGATACTCGCAACGATTACGAAGTGGGCATAGGCACGTTTAACCGCGCCATCAATCCCAAGACCCAAAGCTTTACCGAGTTTCCCCAATGGGTGGCCGAACAGTCTCGCGAAGGCGGCGTGCTGCACGGCAAGCCGCGTGTGGCCATGTTTTGCACGGGCGGCATCCGTTGCGAGAAATCCACGGCTTTCATGCGCTCCCAGGGATTTGACCAGGTCTACCATCTGCAAGGCGGCATTCTTAAATATCTGGAAGACATTCCTGCCCAGGACAGTCTGTGGGAAGGTGACTGTTTTGTCTTTGACGAGCGTGTCTCGGTGCGTCACGGTCTGGAACCGGGCGATTACGACTTTTGCCGCGCCTGCCGCATGCCTATCGGGGAGGCCGAAAAAACCTCGCCGCAATTCGAGGAAGGCGTTAGCTGTCCTTATTGCCACGGCATGCACAGCCCGGAGCAGGAAGAACGCTTTCGCCAACGCCAGAAACAAGTGACGCTGGCGCGTGAGCGCGAAGAACGCCATATCGGCGTCAGCATGGACGAGCTGCAGGAGCGACGCGAGGCGGCCCGGCTCAAGGTACAGGAGCAGCGGCGGATGGCCCAACAAGCCAAAGACGCCTAGTCTGCCTATCCAGCCTGTGGTACATCTAAAGAAGCGCTGAAGATACTTGTCCGGCCTTGCCTTAACCAGGCTGACAAGACTATCTGGCGCTTCACCATTTTTTATGCTGCGGCCCGATTGGCAGCGTGTTGATGTCACCACTTATGTCTTTGTCCGATCTGCCCATTCTGTATTCTTTCCGTCGTTGCCCCTATGCCATGCGGGCACGTCTGGCCATCGCCGTTAGCGGCACGGCCTGCCAATTGCGCGAAGTCGTGCTGCGCGACAAACCCGAGTCTTTGTTGCAAGCCTCGCCCAAGGGTACCGTGCCTGTGGTGGTGACGACTGATGGCAAGGTCATCGCCGAAAGTCTGGACATCATGCGCTGGGCACTGACCCGCAACGATCCGGGACGTTGGCTGCAACCGGAGCAGGGCGACGCATCCGAGATGCTGGCGTTGATCGGGTATAACGACAGCGACTTCAAGCGCGATTTGGACCGCTACAAATACCCCGACCGCCACACGCATCAAGACGATTTCACCGACGCAGCCGACTATGCAGCCCGGTATCGCGTCAGTGCTGCGCAATGGTTGTTGGAGCTGGATGCGCGTCTCGCTAAACACGGCTACCTGATGGGCTCACGGCCTTGTCTGGCCGATATGGCCATCGCGCCTTTCGTGCGTCAGTTCGCCCAGGTGGACCGGGACTGGTTCGATGCCCAGCCGTGGCCGGCTTTGTCGGCATGGCTGGTTGACTGGCTGGCTTCGCCCTTGCTGGCACGCATCATGCATAAATACCCCGCCTGGACGCCTGAGTCCGAGCTCGTGCGTTTTCCTCCGCAGGAGTGAGAGCGCGACGCCTGCTTCGGTGTGCCGTGATTTCAAACCAAGAAAGCTGCGTAGATTAATAACGCGCAATCGTCTGCTGACTAGCAGGGCCGCTGAACTCACCCGAGCAACGTGGTGGTTTCAGGTCCAAGGCCCATCGACCCCCCCTACGACGCGGGAGCTCTAGAGATTGCACCCAGGCTTGCTGCCCGTGAATCACTCATAGACCAAGGGTTGAAATCGATGCCATCAGAGCGGCGTCTATAGCAAACCGGTTCGGCAATGAACATCGGCAGCCGAACGTCATGCAAAAAAATGCCAGCCCACACTCAAGGGCTGGCAAGAGGACTTTACGCAAGGGTTTGTTAGCAGTCTGGAACAGGGCGCAAGCCCTGTTCCTTTCTTGTCGATCAGACACTCAGCGCCTGGCGGCAATACTTATTCCTGCATGCCCGGAACGATGCAGTTAAAGCCGCCGTCCACGTGGGTGATCTCGCCGGTGACCCCGGCGGCCAGATCGGACATCAGGAACGCCGCCACATTGCCCACGTCTTCGATGGTGACGTTGCGGTGCAGGGGGGCGTGGGTTTCCACGTACTTCAGGATGGTGGAGAAGTCCTTGATGCCGCTGGCGGCCAACGTCTTGATGGGGCCGGCGGAAATGCCGTTGGCACGGATGCCATGTTCGCCCAAAGCAACGGCCAGGTAGCGTACGGACGCTTCCAGAGAGGCCTTGGCCAGGCCCATGGTGTTGTAGTTGGGAATGGCTTTTTCGGCACCCAGGTAGGTCAGCGTCAGTACCGAGCTGTTGCGGCCTTTGAGCATGGGCAGGGCGGCCTTGGCCAAAGCCGGAAAGCTGTAGGCGGAGATGTCGTGCGCGACACGAAAGGCTTCGCGCGACAGGCCGTCCAGGAAATTACCGGCAATCGCTTCGCGTGGCGCAAACCCGATGGAATGCACCAGACCGTCCAGGCCGTCCCAGTGTTCTCCCAGCGACTGGATGGCTTGATCGATCTGTGCATCTTCGGACACATCGCAAGGCAGAACGATGTTGCAACCCAGCTCCTGGGCAAACCCTTCCACGCGTTCCTTGAAACGCTCGCCCACGTAAGTCAGGGCAATGTCGGCTCCTTGTTGGCGACAGGCCTGGGCGATGCCGTAGGCGATGGAGCGATTCGAGATGACACCTGTGACCAGGATGCGTTTTCCTTGCAGGAAACCCATGCTGAAGATCCTTTAATCAGTATTTTGTGGTTTAGCCACGAATGTTGGTACCGGGGACGCGCAGTCGCGTGCCCTTGGAAAGAGTGTTGCCTTTGATATTGTTCAGCCGGCGCAGTTCGGCCACCGAGGTGTCGTAGCGGCGGGCCAGGGCGTACAGCGTGTCGCCGCTGCGCACGGTATGCGTGCGCACGTTGGCGCTGCGACGCAGGACCGTGACATCGCGTCCACCTTTACGGTTCAGGCTGGCTTGTTGCGTGCGCGTCGCCTTGCGGGCCGTTTCGGCCACGGGTGCGGCGGGCGTGTTGGTTAGCGAGGCCAGTTGCACGCTGCCTTCGCCCAGTGTGGAATTGGGAACCAATAGAGTCTGGGCCAGGGCTTTGCTGCGCTTGCTGCCCAGGCCATTGATCGAGCGCAGCTGGGACACGGTGATGCCGTGGCGTTGAGCGATGGACAGATAGCTTTCGCCGCGCTTGGCCTGGTAGGTTTTCCAGTTGCTCAGGCGGCCTTGATAGGCGGCCAGATTGGCTTTGAAGATATCCACCTTGTCGGCGGGCAGCAGCAAGGTTCCCTTGTGGGCCGGGATGGTGGGGCGGTTGTGCGAGGCGTTCAGGGCCTTGAATTCGTCGACGGAGATCTCGGCCAGCTCGGCGGCGACGGCCACGTCGATGTCCTTGTTCTTGCGCACGGCCGTGAAGTAGGGGGTGTTGCTGACATTGGGCAGGGTGATGCCGTAGCGCGCCGGGTTGGCTACGATGTTCTTGATGGCCTGCAGCTTGGGCACGTAATTGCGCGTTTCGTCAGGCATTTTCAGTGACAGGTAGTCTATGCCCAGATCGGCCTGTTCGTTGCGCTCCATGGCGCGGCGCACCGACCCTTCGCCCCAGTTGTAAGAGGCCAGCGCCAGATACCAGTCTCCTTGAAATTCGTATAGATAGGCCAGGTAGTCCAGAGCGGCGTTGGTAGAGGCGATGGGGTCGCGGCGCTCGTCCGTCCACCAGTCCTGTTGCAGCTTGAAGTATTGGCCAGTGCTGGGTATGAACTGCCACAGCCCCGACGCGTGCGAGCGCGAATAGGCGGTGGGGTTGTAGGCACTTTCCACAAAAGGCAGCAAGGCCAGTTCGGATGGCAGGCCACGGCGGTCCAGTTCGTCCATGATGTGATACAGGTAGCGCGAGGCGCGCTGGCTCATGGTGCGGATGGACTCGGGGTGCGAGGCGTAGTAATTGGTCCAGTAATCGACCAGGTCAGTGTGCAGATTGGGGATGGTGAAGCCGCGGCGCACCCGATCCCACATGTCTTTGGGCGGATGGGTCAGATCGATGGTGCGAGACGTGTCTGCCGCAACGCTGGTCGTGGTCTTGGCGGCCTTGTCGGAGCTGACCTTGGGGCCGCTGGCGCAACCGGCCAGCACGAAAGCGCACAGCAGCGCAAAGAGTCTCAGTAAGTTCATCGCGGAATCATCAGACGTTGTTCTTCCAGTTGCGCAGGCTGGCAAAGACATCCACCCTGGAGTTCAGGGGATGGCCGGCGTGCTGGTGCGCCGCTTGCAGGACAGTTGCCTGGTCCGTGCGCAGGAAAGGGTTGGTGGCCAGTTCGGTTTCCAGGGTCGAGGGCACCGTGGGCACGTGCTGCTTGCGCCGCAGGCTGTCCTGTTCCCAGCGTTGCCGCAAGGCTGGGCTGTCCGGCTCTACCTGCAAGGCCCAGCGCAGATTGGACAGCGTGTACTCGTGGGCACAGCAGACCAATGTGTCGGGGGGCAGGGATGCCAGCTTGTCCAGCGATGCCAGCATCTGTGCAGGGGTGCCTTCGAAAAGGCGACCGCAACCGGCAGCGAACAGGGTATCGCCACAGAAAACAAAGGGCTGTTTTACCTCATTTTTGCCGAAGTATGCAACGTGTCCGGCGGTGTGACCCGGGATATCCATGACCTGCAAGGTCAGCTCCAGCGTGGGCAGCACGACGGTGTCGTCCTGGGACACACGGACATCGCAGGCCGGCAGCGTCTCGTGGGCAGGGCCCCAGACACGGGCTGAATGCTGCGCCTGCAATTCGCGCACGCCGCCGACATGGTCCCCGTGGTGGTGAGTCAGTAAAATAGCATCCAGTTGTAAGGACTCGCGTTCCAGCCAGTCCAGAACCGGTGCGGCCTGTCCGGGGTCCACGACCAGTGCATGTCCCTGGCGGGCCAAAGCCCATATATAGTTGTCGTTCAGGGCGGGCAAGGGAATCAGGCGAACGTCGCTTGGCGCAGGCCGGGTAAATGCATTCTTCATGGTAGACGGGGGGAAGTGTCAGTGGAGCAGGCTTTGAATGATCAATTTGCCCAGTGGCTGGAAACCGTGCCGGGACGCTATATCCGATCCTGGGAGCAGGCCCAGGTCGATGCCGTCGTGGCCAACACCTTCGGGTATCATGCCATACAAATCGGATTGCCGCATTGGAACCTGCTGCAGGCCAGTCGGGTCTCTTTCAAGGCGTGCACGGCGCAGTCCGGCGTGCCCGGCGGCGGACGCGACAACCTGGTGCGTGCTCAGGCCGAACAATTACCTTTCGATACCCAGAGCCTGGATCTGCTGGTATTGCCGCATGTGCTGGAAAGTGCCTGCGACCCCCATCAGGTATTGCGCGAGGCCGAACGCGTGCTGATGCCCGAAGGGCGCATCGTGCTGACCGGCTTTAACCCCTGGAGTCTATGGGGTATGCACGAACGCATTCCGGGCCTGGAGCGCGGCACCCCCATTTTGCCGGGCGACCTGATTTCCGCTGCGCGACTGCGCGATTGGCTCAAGCTGTTGTCGTTCGACGTCGACGCCACCCAGTCGGGCTGCTATGCGCCTTTGTGCCGTCAGCAGGTCTGGCTGCAGCGCTGGGCCTGGATCGAAGACAGCGGCGCGCGCTGGTGGGGGTTTGCCGGGGCCGTCTATATGGTCAGCGCCGTCAAGCGCACCCCGGCCTTGCGCATGGTGGGACCCAAATGGAAAAAGAACCGTCGGCGGGTTCGACGCGCCGTGGTGGTCACGGGGCGGGCTGCCGACCAAGGAATGAACAAGATATGACGACAGTGGTGGACATCTGGACTGATGGTGCCTGCAAGGGCAATCCAGGACTAGGGGGATGGGGGGCATTGCTTAAACATGGCGGCAAGGAAAAAGCCATTTGTGGCGGCGAGGCCGACACCACGAATAACCGCATGGAATTGATGGCTGTGATTCAGGCGTTGCGCCTGCTCAAACGCCCCTGTCAGGTGCGTGTGCATACCGATTCCCAGTACGTGCAAAAGGGCATGAAAGAATGGTTGCCCAACTGGAAGGCGCGCGGCTGGCGCACGGCTGATAAAAAGCCGGTCAAGAACGCCGATCTGTGGCAGGAACTCGATAGTCTGGCTGTCCAGCACGAGCTGAGCTGGCTGTGGGTGCGGGGCCATGCCGGCGATCCAGGCAACGAACGCGCGGATCAACTGGCCAACGAGGGCGTGGAAATCGCCCGCCAAACGCGCACTGCTTGATAGTACTATTGTTGAACATTAAATCAGCAGCGCCGGCCAAGCCGGTCGGGATGAGCAGAACAATGATTTTTAAGATCCGCCACGCCTTGGCTTCGGTATTGTGGATGGTCTGTGCGAGTGTGCCGCCGGCGCTGGCGCAGCAGGCATCAGGGGCCAGGGTTGAAGTGGCTGTCGTGGAGCAGCGCGAACTGACGCGCGATGTGGCGGCAGTAGGCTCGCTGGTGGCGCGCGATGCGGTCATGCTGCGTGCCGAGATCAGTGGCCGCATTGCCGAGATCGGTTTTCAGGAAGGCAGGCCCGTTCAGAAGGGGCAGGTTTTGATTCAATTGGATGATGCCATGGCGCGCGCCCAATTGCAGCAGGCCCAGGCGAATCTGAACTTGGTCGGCAGTCAGCACAAGCGCTCGAGCGAGCTGAGTCGGCAGGGTTTTATCAGTCAGCAGGCGCGCGACGAATCAGGCAGCCGCCTGGCTGTCCAGCGGGCCGAGCTGGATCTGGCCCGTGTTCAGTTGGATAAAACCCGCATCCGTGCGCCTTTCGATGGCGTGGCGGGACTGCGCCATGTGTCGGTGGGTGATTATGTCGGGCCGGGCACCGATCTGGTCCAAGTCCAGGATATTGCCAGCCTGAATGTGGATTTCCGTATCCCCGAACAATATTTGGCCGATGTGCGCGCCGGCATGCCGGTGGAGCTGCGTTTTGATGCATTTCCCGGGCAGCCGCGCATGGGCACGGTGCTGGCGGTCAGCCCCGTCGTGGATGCGGCGGGGCGTTCTATTTTGCTGCGTGCCCAGGTGCCCAACGACGACGGAGCGCTGCGTCCAGGCCTGTTTGCCCGCGTGCGCCTGGAGTTGTCCCGCCAGCAGGCCTTGATGGTGCCCGAGACGGCGTTGGCACCGGCCGGGCAAAGTCAGTTTGTGTATGTGGTCAAGGATGGCCGCGCGCTGCGTCGTCAGGTCGAAGTAGGTCTGCGCCAGGATGCCTGGGTGCAGGTCAGCGGCGATTTGAAGGCGGGTGAAAACGTATTGGTGGCTGGTTTGCAGAAGGTCAGCGACGGCGTGCCCGTGGACATCCAGGAAATCGTCGACACCCAGATCCAGCCGCAGCACTAGGACAGAACCATGGTGCTTTCTGATATTTGTATCCGCCGCCCGGTGTTTGCCACGGTGCTGTCTCTGGTCATTGTTCTGGTCGGTTTGATTTCCTACGACCGCTTGACGGTGCGCGAGTACCCGGCCATCGACGAGCCTGTGGTGTCCGTCATCACCAACTATAAAGGAGCGTCGCCCGAAGTCATCGAGTCCCAGGTGACCAAGCCGCTGGAAGACCAGTTATCGGGTATCGAGGGCGTGGACGTGATGACCTCGCGCAGCCGCTCCGAGCGCAGTCTGATCAATATCAAGTTCAACCTGGATCGCGACCCGGATGCGGCTGCCGCCGATGTGCGCGACAAAGTATCGCGGGCGCGGCGCTTTTTGCCCGACGAGGTGGATGAACCCATCATCAACAAGGTGGAGGCGGACTCCACGCCTATTATTTATATAGGTGTGGAGACGGGTGACTACAGCCAACTGCAAGCCTCTGACTACATCAACCGCTATTTAAAGACGCGTCTGTCCGTGCTGCCCGGCGCGGCCGAGATACGGGTATTTGGTGAACGCTTGCCGGCCATGCGCATCGATGTGGATCGTACCCGCCTGGGCGCGTATCGCTTGACCGTGCAAGATGTAGAGGATGCCTTGCGTGCCCAGAACGTGTTGATTCCGGCTGGGCGCATCGAATCCCAGGCACGGGAGTTTACCGTGGTGTCGTCCACCAATCTGGAGACGCCGGAGCAGTTTCGCGACATCATCGTCAGCCAGGCCAGCGGGTATCCCGTGCGTATTTCCGATGTGGCCCAGGTGCGCATCGCACCCGCCGAAGAGCGTGTGCTGGCACGCTTTAACGGCCAGAACAGCTTGAATATCGGCGTGACCAAGCAATCCACCGCCAATCCCTTGGATCTGTCCAAGGCGGTACGCGCCGAAGTTGCGCAGATCAACGAGAATCTGCCGGGCAACATGAAGCTGAATATTGCCTACGACAGTTCTATCTTTATCCAGAAGTCCATTGATTCTGTTTACATCACCATCGGCGAGGCCATTGTGCTGGTGGTGCTGGTCATTGTGTTTTTTCTGCGTAGCCTGCGTGCCAGCATCATCCCCATCGTCACCATTCCGGTGTCCTTGATCGGTGCGTTTGCCGTTATGTATATGTTGGGCTTTTCGGTGAACACGCTGACCCTGCTGGCGATGGTGCTGGCCATCGGTCTGGTGGTGGACGATGCCATCGTGGTGCTGGAGAACGTCTACCGGCATATCGAAGAGGGCAAGACGCCGTTGCAGGCTTCTTTTCTGGGTGTACGCGAGATCGCCTTTGCGGTGATCGCCATGACCCTGACGCTGGTGGCGGTCTACGCGCCCCTGGCGTTTGCGACCGGCCGCACAGGACGTCTGTTCATCGAGTTTGCCCTGACCTTGGCCTCGGCCGTGCTGGTGTCCGGTTTTGTGGCTTTGACCTTGACGCCCATGATGTGCTCCAAATTGCTGCGCCCGCACAGCAAGCCGGGACGCATCAGCCAGGGCATAGAGGATTTTCTGGTCTGGCTGACGCGTGTTTATCGCCGCCTGTTACTGCGTGCTTTACGCTGGCGGGCCTTGGTATTGTTGTTGGGGCTGGCGGTAGCGGGCGCAAGCGGGGTGTTGTTTACCGTCATCAAGAGCGAATTGGCTCCTGTCGAGGACCGTGGCGTGATTTTCGGGATTGTGAATGCGCCGGAAGGCGCGACCCTGGACTACACCTTGCACAGTGTGCAGCGTGTCGAGGAGCTGTACCGGGGGATTGCGGAAATGGAAGGGTATCAGTCCATCATCGGCTTTCCGACCGTGACCGACTCCTTTGCCATCTTGCGTCTTAAACCCTGGGAAGAACGCAGCCGCAGTCAGCAATCGATTGCGCGTCAATTGCAGCCGGGCTTTTCGGCCATTCCGGGGGCGCGGGCGTTTCCGACCAACCCGCCTTCGCTGGGGCAGCGCGCGACCTCCAAGCCGGTCGAGTTCGTCATCATGAGCCAGGCTCCCTATGCCGAGCTGGCCCAGATCGTGGACACATTTCTGGACGGCCTGAAAGACTATCCGGGGCTGCAAAATATCGATACCGACCTGCGCTTGAATACCCCTGAAATCCGCATCGACGTGGATCGCGACAAGCTGGCCGATAGCGGGGTGTCTGTGGATACGGTGGGGCGGACGCTGGAGACCATGCTGGGCGGACGTCAGGTCACCCGTTTCGAGAGCGATGGCGAACAGTACGATGTCATTGTGCAAGTGGACAAGCAGGCGCGCTCCAGTCCGCAGAACATTCTGGAAATTTATGTGCGCACGCAGGATGGCGGCATGGTGCAGGCGTCCAATTTCTTGACGGTACGCGAGAGTGTCTCGCCCCAGTCGCTGAATCACTTCAACCGTTTGCGGGCGGTTATTGTGCAGGCCTCCATTGCCCCCGGCTACGCTTTGGGCGAGGTGCTCGATCACATGAGCGAGGTCGCCCGCCAGACCCTGCCCGATACGGTGCAGACTGATCTGGATGGTCAGTCGCGCGAGTTCCGTGACTCCTCGGGCAGCATCTATCTGGTGTTCGCGATGGCCCTGGCCTTTATTTATCTGGTTCTGGCCGCGCAGTTCGAGAGCTGGCGCAATCCGCTCATCATCATGCTGTCGGTGCCGCTGTCCATGACCGGCGCTTTGCTGGCTTTGTGGCTGTCGGGCGGCACCTTGTCGATTTACAGCCAGATTGGCCTGATTACGTTGGTGGGCCTGATCACCAAGCACGGTATCTTGATCGTGGAATTTGCCACCCAGCAGCGCGAAGCCGGTGCCAGTTTGTACAATGCA
This sequence comes from Alcaligenes sp. SDU_A2, assembly GCF_038237375.1. Taxonomy (NCBI): domain Bacteria; kingdom Pseudomonadati; phylum Pseudomonadota; class Betaproteobacteria; order Burkholderiales; family Alcaligenaceae; genus Alcaligenes; species Alcaligenes sp. SDU_A2. Next base: position 883,579 of record NZ_CP151273.1, read on the forward strand.
GTGGTGCGTGCCTGCGAAATGCGCCTGCGGCCCATCTTGATGACCACGGGGGCAATGGTGCTGGGTGTGTTGCCCCTGGCTTATGCCGGTGGAGCGGGTGCTGAATCGCGCCAGCAGATCGGCTGGGTGCTGGTAGGTGGCTTGTCCCTGGGGACTTTGCTGACTTTGTTTGTGGTGCCGGTGGCCTATACCTTGATTGCTCGCAAGCAGATCCTGCAGGACAAGCAGTTGGAGCTGGCCGATGTGCCCGAGCGTTAAACAACGTATGGAAACCTGATGCGTCAAATTATTCTGGATACTGAAACCACCGGCCTGGAGCCGCGCGAGGGCCACCGTATCGTCGAAGTGGGCTGCGTGGAAATGGTCAATCGAAAGCTGACCGGCCGGCATCTGCATTTGTATTTGAACCCGGATCGTGATTCCGACCCCGAGGCCCTGGCCGTGCACGGGCTGACCACCGAGTTTTTGTCTCAGCATCCGCGCTTTAGCGATGTAGTGCAGGACATCTTGGACTTTGTGCAGGATGCCGAAGTCATCATCCATAACGCAGCGTTTGATACGCGTTTTCTGGATGCCGAGCTAAATCGTGTCGGCAAGAAGCCTTTTTCCGAGTATTGCGGTTCCATTATCGATTCGCTGCTGGTAGCGCGCGAGATGCACCCGGGCAAGCGCAATTCCTTGGATTCGCTGTGCGAACGCTACGGCATTTCCAATGCGCACCGTACTTTGCACGGTGCCTTGCTGGACTCGGAGCTGTTGGCCGATGTCTGGCTGGCCATGACGCGTGGACAGGACGCGTTGTTAATGGACTTCGAGGAAGGCGAGGACACTGATAACAGTGGTGCCGGTCTGGCGCTGGGCAGGTTTGATCCCGGCGTGCTCAAGGTGTTGCGTGCTTCCCAAGCGGATCAGGCCGAGCACGACAAGTATCTGGCGCAGTTAGAAAAAGAAAACAAGAAACCGCCCATGTGGCTGGCGCTTGCTGCAAGCGATGCCACGGCGTAAGCAGGCAAGAGCCGATCGGCACAGATCGGTTCTTGTTTTTTGGTAGTGTGGGTGCTATAGTCATATTCTTCGCAGTTTGCTTCTCTTGCAAACTACGGGCGGTTAACTCAGTGGTAGAGTGCCACCTTCACACGGTGGAAGTCACAAGTTCGAACCTTGTACCGCCCACCAATCGCTTTTCTGCGTACATTCCCTCTTTGTTGTTAGCGTGCTTGCTGCGGCTTTTTAGCGTCTGCGCGTCACGGCGTTAAACGGCATGCTGTGAGCATGGGTGGGGCCAATCGGCGGCCCGGCAAAACCTTGCACCATACGTTTCGGCTTGGTAACACCAGTCACATCAAGACTTCCCTATTATGGTGATGCGCCTATTGCAGGTGTCTAAAACAGTGTGCCCGTCCTGAGGCGCGCAAGTGGTCAATACACAGGTCGGGCTCTTTTCTTTGGATGGAGTCATTATGCGTATCGGCAAACCGCTGTCTTTCTTGGTGTTGGGCGTCGTGTTGTCTGGTCCGGCCTTGGCCGAGGCCCCCAAGACTCAAAATGGACATTTCATTGATGCGAACGGTGCCGCCCTGTATACCTTCGATAAGGATATGGGCGGAAAAAGCGCATGCACGGATACCTGCGCCAAGAACTGGCCTGCTGCCTTGGCCGGGCAGGAAGATGTGGCCAGCGGCGACTGGACTTTTGCGCAAAGTCACGACGGCAAGCGGCAATGGGCGTACAAGGGCAAGCCTTTATATCGTTTTGCCAAGGATGCGAAACCGGGCGATACCCTTGGTGACGGGGTGGGTGGGGTCTGGCATCTGGCCAAACCCTGATGCCCGGTCGGCATTGGGGTGGTGATCGCGTCCTTGCCTACGGTGCTCTTTTAAGTGGCATCGTCAATCCAGGATCAGATTCAGGTCGCTAATGATGTGTCCATAGCGTGCGTAATCGGCGCGCATGGTGGCGGCCAGCTCTTGTGGCGTACTGCCTATGCCTACTGTGCCCGAGCCGGCCAGCACCTGCTTCAGATCAGTCGTGTTCATGACGTTCTGAATATCCCGAGCAATTTTTTCGCGTAGAGCCAGGGGGGTGCCGGCTGGTGCCATCAGTCCTGACCAGGATATGAAGTCGCCATATTGTTCGCCGGTTGATTCGCTGAGGGTGGGCGCTTCGGGCATGAGCGGGCTGCGCTGGTTTGCGGCAATACCCAGCAGTGTGACGGTCTTGCCCTGGATAAACGGCAGCGCGCTGGGCAACTGGGCGAACATCAGATCCACATGCCCGCCGGCCACATCGGTAATGGCGGCAGCCACGCTGTTGTAGGGGATGTGATTTAACGTCAGCGCGTGCTTGCTGGCAAAAGCTTCGGCAGCCAGATGGGCTTGGCTGCCTACTCCTGGTGAGCCGTAGGTCAAGGTGCGGCCGGGTTGGCGGGCCAGTGCTAGTAAACCAGCGGCGTCTGTGACGCCCAGCGCAGGGTTGACGATCAGCATATTAGGGACCGACCCGACCTGGCTGACCGGCTCCAGGTCTTTAAAGACATTGAAGGGCCGCTTCTTGTATAGGTGGGGGTTGACGGCCAGATCCGATACTGGCACTGAAACAAGGGTGTAGCCGTCCGGTTTGGCGTTGACGGCAAGCATGATTCCTATGGTGCCGATGCCGCCGGGCTTGTTTTCCACAATGACGCTCTGGCCCCAGAGCGTAGTCAGTCTCTCGCTGACGGCGCGGGCCAATATATCGGCCGATCCGCCTGCGCCGTAGGGGACGATGATTCTTACGGGATGCTGTGGGAAATCTACGTTGTTCTGCGCCAGGGCTTGCGGCAGGCTGGCTGCCAAGGTCAAGCTCGCCAGAAGTTGGACTAGGGTACGGATCATGGTGTGTCTCCTTTGCGTTTTTTTAATCGTGCGTGCAGCGGCTGATCGGGCACATATCCTGGGCACTGCGTTTGAGCGGGTCCCAGTCCTGTAGATTGGGCCAGATGTCGTCCGCAAACTCTTGCACCTGCCGGCGCAATTCGGGCAGATCCAGATCAGGGATGACTCCGTGCCGCATGCTGATTCTGCCGTTGCAGATGACGGTGTCCACATCGTCGCCGATGCCGCATTCCACCATGCTGCGTATGGGGTCCCAGATCGGGCCGTAGCGCAGCACATCGCCGCGTCCGATGCGCACCAGTATCATGTCCGCACGCGCGCCTGGAGTCAGGCGTCCCAGATCGTCGCGGCCGAGTGAGCGAGCTGCGGACAGGGTAGCGGCGTCAAATACCTCGGCGGCGCTGGCGGCGGTCAGGTCATGGCTCATGACTTTGCCGTGGTAAGACGCAGTGCGCATATTCATGAACATATCGCGTGGATAGGTATCGCTGCCCAGGGTGATGTTGACACCGGCCTGTCGGTAGGCCTTCCAATTGTCCAGTGTGCGTGCGCGACGCACGATATTGATGGGGCAGTGGGAGATGGAGACGCCGCGCTGTCCCATCAGGCTCAGGTCATCGCCACCGGAATAGTTCATTTTGGGGTGGTTGGAGATTAGATTGGCGTGGCCGATATTCAAGGTCGGCCGCAGCATGCCTACATGATTGAGCAGTTCGATAGGTGTCATGCCGTGTTCGCGCACGGTTTCCATGAACTCGATGACGTTGTAGCCGGCATGGGTTGCCATGGGCAGCTTCATGTCGTCGGCGGCGCGCAGGGTCTGGCGCAGCAGGTCCAGGCTGCAGTTTTCGATTTCGCGCGGCACCAGAATGCCGTGAATCAGGTCGCACTCAGATGCTTGGGCGCGGCGGATAAAGGCCAGGGCGTCCTCGAACAGTTGCTGTCCTTGGTCGGGGTAGGCAATACGTTCCAGGCGGCCGTCCTCGTCGGACTGCCAGCGCCCGCTGTCGTAGCCCGGCCCCAGGTATCCACGGATACCGCGTGCTTCACATTGCGCCCACAATGCTTCTTGAACCTGCACGTGTCCACCCAGCTCTACAAATGTAGTTACGCCATTGCGCAGCAGCTCGGCCACGGTGAAGGCCGCGTGTAAGGCAATGCCGGGATCGCGGGCCGCCTGTTCTTTGTCCAGATAGTTGGGGTAGCCGCGTATCTGTGTGCCTTTACGGGCAATGGTCACGTCCATATAGGGCTGGCCGAACAGGCTGGGGCGTCCGCCATCGGTCAGCAGCTTGTGCAGGGCGCGGTGGCCGGAATGCACGTGGGTGTCGATCAAGCCCGGCGACAGGACACTGTCGGGGGCCTCGATCAGGCAGTCTGCGTGGCCTTCGTAATGCGGGCCGACGTACAGTATGTGTTCGCCCTCATACACGAGCTGGCCGTGATCGATCACGTGGTGATGTTGATTGTCAAACCCGATGACCCAGCGTGCCTTGATCAGCGTTTTCATAGTGTCTCCTGTGGTGGGTGCGAATCCCAGTGTCTGGGAGCCGGGCGACGGCGGCAATTCCGTAGCGGAATGATTGATTAGGCCGGATCGGAAAGAGACGGTCGGGAGACTGCGATGAAGGATCTCGATCTGGACCAGCTACGTGTGTTTCACGCCGTGTTCCGGGAACGGAATGTAAGCCGTGCGGCTCTGGCTCTGGATGCGAACCAGTCCACGGTCAGCAAGGAGCTCTCCAAGCTGCGTCTGCATTTTGACGATGTGCTGTTTCTGCGCCATGCCCAAGGGATGGAGCCTACCCATAAGGCGCGGGCTTTGGCACCGCGCATTGCCCAGGCGCTAGCGTTGCTGGATGATTTGCTATGTACGGACAGCGGCCATGAAGAGCCTGAGCGCCTGAGCGTCTGTTTCCGGGTGGCGACCACGGAATATTTGTCGTACTTATTGATGCCGGCGTTGACACAGCATGTGCAGCAGATGGCTCCGGACTGTGGTCTGGAGGTGCTGGATATGGCCGATCAAGGGGCCGAGGATTGGTTGCTGGGCGGTAAGGCGGATCTGGTCTTGTCCTCGTCGGCGGCTGTGTCTTACCCGTTGTTTAGGCAGGAGCTGTTCCAGGATTGCTATGTGGTCTTGATGCGCGCCAGCGGGCGCAATGGACAGCGCATGGAACTGGACGAGTTCTGTCGTCGCCGTCATATCGGTGTGCCCGGTCACAATGGCAGTCGGGAGCGGCGTTTGGCTGATGCTTTGCAGGCGCGGGGGCTGGAGCGCCGCGTGCAGGTGAGCTTGCCGCATTTCTTGGCCGTGCCGGCCATGCTGGAGCGCACGGATCTGTTGATTAGTTTGGCCGAGCGTATGGCGCATTCCTTATGCGCCGGACATGATCTGGATATTTTGCAGCATCCCCTGGCTCTGGAGCCGTTCACGGTCTATCAGGTTTGGCACGAACGCACTCGTGTCAGCGGGGCGTATGCCTGGTTTCGGGAGCAGGTCAGACTGGTGTGCGGCAAAGCCCAGGTATTGGAGCGGCCCGCCGCCGGCGGGCCTGTATCAATTACATCCAGGTCAGGCCGACCGAGATGACGATGCCGGATACAAATAGCTGAATCAGGCAAAAGCCCATGATGTCTTTGGCTTTCAGGCCGGCAATGGCCAGCACGGGCAGCGCCCAGAAGGGCTGCAGCATATTGGTCCAGGAATCACCCCAGGCCACGGCCATGGCGGTGCGTGCCATGTCGGCGTCCAGGGCCTGGGCCGCAGCGATGACCACGGGGCTTTGCACGGCCCATTGACCGCCGCCCGACGGTACAAAGATGTTGACCAGTCCGGCGCTGATGAAGGTCCAGAAAGGCAGCGTCGTGGCGGTGGCAAAAGAGACCAGCCATTCGGACAGGCTGGCGGCCAGACCGGAATCGATCATGATGGCCATGATGCCTGCATAGAAGGGGAACTGGATCACGATGCCGGCACCGCCGCGTATGGCTTCGTCCAGGCTTTTAAGCAGGCGGCGGGGGGTGCCGTGCAGGATGATGGCCAGGATCAGAAAGCTGAAGTTGATCACGTTCAGATTCAGGGCCGCGCCGCGCACGATATAGTAATCAAACATATACGCCAGGCCGGCCAGGCCGATGGACAGCGAGATCAGGCGGCTGTTTTCCAGGCGGTCGGCAGGGCGGTTCGTGGTGGCGTTGGGATCGTCGGGCGTATCTTGCAGCAGCGCGGGATCGACATAGATGCTTTCTTTGTCGCTGGGCAGCATCAGGCGGTTGACCAGCGGCACCAGGACGAACAGGGCAATGACGATGGCCAGGTTAAAGGCCGAGAAGATCGTGTCCGAGGTGCTGATGATGCCCATTTTGCTTTCGGCAAAGTGGCCCGGAGTGGCAATGGTCAGCGGCACAGAACCGGCCAGACCGCCGTGCCAGACCAGAAAGCCCGAATAGGCGCTGGCCACCAGCAGTCGATAGTCGACTCGCACTTGCCGCGCCAGTTCTTTGGCGAACAAGGCACCCACCACCAGACCGAAGCCCCAATTGATCCAACTGGCGGCCAGCGAGACCAGCGTCACCAGGATAATGGCCGAGCCGGCCGAACGGGCCAGCGAGGCCAGGGCGCGCAGCCAGCTCTTGACCAAAGGCGTGCTGGCCAGCATGTGGCCGGTCAGCAGTACCAGCAGCATTTGCATGGCAAAGGTCAGCAGGCTCCAGAAGCCGTTGCCCCAAAAGCGTACCACCTCCATGGGTGTGCGCTGTTCGACGGTCATCGCGGCTATGCCCGCGATCAGGGTCAAGAGGATGACGAAAATATAAGGGTCGGGCAGATAGCGTTCGACCAGGCGGACCGAGCCGCGTGTCAAGGCTTTGAACATAGGGTGTGTGCTCCATTGTCAACAGGCGCCGCTGCTGTTTGTTCATCGTGATTTTTAAAAGACCCGTGGTAGGGCGTTGGCGCATGTGCCGCCTTGCCCGAGTGGGGGCAAGGCGCGCGGGCCAGTGTACGTGCCTGGTGCATAAGGGCAAGAGGAGCGCCATGAAACGACCGGCAGATGGGCGTCTGGCTTGGCGGCTATAGATGTATCTTGTTTTTTCTGGCTATGTACTTTACTATATAACGGTGTTTTCGAAAGAACCATCACTCATCGCTCGATGATGGATTCTGTTTACGGGCCTTCTGGGCCCGTTTTTTTTGACTGTCCGCTTTGCGTGCCGGTTTTTTCCCTGGATATGCGATGCGGACCCGATGCAGCGCCTTGTTAAGGCTGCATCGCGCCGACAAGACGCCGGCAGCAGGCCAGGAAGTCTTGCACAACAAAACCGTTATAGGGGAAAGAGGATGGCGCAGCCAGTGCAACAATCCGGTTCAGGCCGGAAAAATATAGCTTTAGCCAAGGGAACGTCACGCGTTTTTGTGGCAAGCACAATCAGTATGCTGACTATATCCGCCGCCTGTGCGCAAAGTGGCGAACAGGTGTTCGAGTTGGGCAAGGTGGTGGTGCGTTCGGGTGCCGATCAACAGGCCCCACTGGGCGAGAGCGCCATCAGCCAGTCGCAGATGCGGTCGTTCGACCTGCGCGATGTGGGTGCCGCAGTCAGCGTGCAGCCTGGCGTCAATGTTTCCGCCGGTGGGCCGCGCAACGAGCAGACCGTATTTGTGCGTGGCTTTGATTCGCGCCAGGTGCCTTTGTTTCTGGACGGCATTCCGCAGTATGTCCCGTACGACGGTTATGTGGATTTTTCCCGCTTCACGACGTTTGATCTGGGCGAGATCCGCGTGGCCAAAGGCGCGGCTTCTTTGCTGTATGGCCCCAATATCATGGGCGGTGCGATCAACTTGGTCAGCCGCAAACCGGTCAAGGAGTTCGAGGGCGAGATCCGCGCCGGCTACGCGACGGGTGACCAGCGGTATACCGCTTTGAATGTGGGCACCAACCAGGGCACCTGGTATCTGCAGGCGGGCTTGTCCTGGGCGGGCGCGCGCACCTTCCCGTTGGGGCGTGGTTTTCAGGACCAGAAGGCGCGTCCGACCGATACCGGCGATATGCGCAGCAACGCATCGCAAATGGACAAGAAGGCGTCGTTCAAGCTGGGCTTTACGCCCAATGCCACCGACGAATACGCCATTGGCTATGTCAATCAGAAAGGGCAAAAGGACAACCCCGTCTATACCGGCGTCAAAGACCCCAAGCTGGGCAATCGTTATTGGCGCTGGCCGTACTGGAACAAGGAAAGCCTGTATTTCCTGAGCACGACGGATATCGGTATCAACAATACCGTGAAGTTCCGTCTGTACGAAGACAAGTACAGCAACGGTTTGGATATGTATACCGATGCCAGCTATTCCAAGCTGAATGGGCCGACCAGCGAGTACACCGACAAGACGCGCGGCGGCGCGGTGGAGTGGGTCAACCGCAGCCTGAAAAACCACGAGCTGCATCTGGCCTTTCACTATAAGGAAGATACGCACAGCGACCCCAAGGCTACAGGTACCGAGCACTACAAAGATGTAACCACGTCCCTGGCTTTTGAAGACCGCATCGAACTGGGCCAGGACTGGCGCATGCGTGTGGGTGCCAGCCATGAACGGCGCAAGGCCAAAGAGGCGCACGATTACGAAACCGGCACGACCGACGCCACCAATGGCTTGCTGGAGCTGGCCTACGACTGGAGCGACGAGCTGGAAGCCTACGGCAGCGTGGCCTACAAGACGCGCTTTCCCACCATCAAGGATCGCTACTCCAGCCGTCTGGGCTATGCCAAGCCCAATCCGGATCTGAAGCCTGAACATGCCGTTCACTACGAGCTGGGCTTGCGCGGTCAGCCATGGGAAGGGGCGCAAATGGAGTCGGCCCTGTTCCTGAGCCAGGTGCGCGACATGATCCAGAGCACGGTCATACGGGCTCCGGGATGCGGCAAGTTCCGCCCTATCGGTTTTTGCGATCAGGCTACGAACGTGGGCAAGGCCCGTCAGATGGGCGTGGAGCTGTCTTTGCAGCAGCGCTTTTCCGAACAATGGTCGGGTGGCCTGGCTTATACCTATCTGAATCGTCGCAATCAGTCTGATTCTGATGTGAAACTGGTGGATACGCCGACACATCGCTTGTTTGCGCACCTGAGCTGGTCGCCGTCGGCGCAGTGGGAAGTCATGGGGACGGTCGAGACCGAAAGCGGCCGCTACTTTTCCTACCCCGATGCACGCGGCAAGCCGGTATTCGAGAAAACCTCCGGTTTTGCCGTGTTGGGCTTGAAGGGCATCTGGCGTCCTACGTCGGCGGTATCGCTGGAAGCGGGGGTGCGCAATCTGGGCGACAAACTGTACGAGTATAAAGACGGTTATCCCATGCCTGGACGTATCTGGTTCGTGGGCGGTAGCTACCGCTTTTAAGTCTGCATCCATCGCGTTGTTCAAGGAGGCGCTTGCCGTGCAGCGTAGAGATTTACTGCGAGCCTTGCTGGCCGCGCCTTTGATCGGGCATGGCCTGGGAGGGCGGGCGCTGGCCCAGCCTGCCCAGGCGAGCCAGTCTCCGGTCCATCAGACGGTAGCCGGGGTGCTGCCCGACGCGGCGCAGGTACGCACGGTGGTGGCCGCCGGGCCGCCTGCTGCGGTGCTGGTGTATTGCCTGTCGCCGCAGGCCTTGGCTGGCTGGCCTTTTCAACTGGCCGCTCCGTCCCTGGCTATGTTGCGCCAGGCCGGTTACGAGCGCCCCTATCTGGGGCGTTTGGCGGGTCGAGGCAGTACCTTGTCGCTCGAGCGTCTGCTTGCTTTGAAGCCGGATCTGGTGCTGGATATCGGCGATGTGAATCCTTATTACGAGTCCGCCGCGCGCGCGGTTCAGGAGCAGACGGGCGTGCCCTATGTGCTTCTGGGGGGGCGTTTGCAGGATAGCCCTGCCCAACTGGAGCAGGCTGGCCAGATGGTGGGGCAGGCCGAGCGCGGTCAGCAACTGGCTGATAGCGCTCGGGCGATCCTGGCACGCGTCCAGGCGGCTGCCGCCACGCGTGCCGGCGCAGTGAAAGCGTACCTGGCACGCGGCAACGACGGCCTGGAAACCGGACTGGGGCAGTCCATACATACAGAGGTGTTGCGTCTGTGCGGCCTGACCGTTATGGGCGATGCCCGGCAGGACAATCGGCTGGGGCGTATTTCCCACGAACAGTTGCTGGCCTGGGAGCCGGATATGCTGTTCGCCCAGGACGATGTTTTTTATCAGCAAGCCCGCACTCAGGCTCCCTGGAATCATCTCAGGGCGGTGCGCGAGGGGCGGATCTACCGCGCCCCGGCATGGCCTTTCGGCTGGCTGGATGGCCCGCCGGGCATTAACCGCCTGGCCGGTCTGATCTGGCTGAATGCTTTGTTGGAGGGGCCGCAGGCCGTGCCGGGCATGATCCGCGATTTGTGCGCTTTCTACGCCTTGTTCTATGGCCTTGTTTTTACTCCTGTTCAGATGGAGCAATTGCTGCTTGGACAGGCTCCGGCCGGGGGCAAGGTGTGATCGAGCGCCTGCCCTATCCGGTCCTGCTGGCCGTGCTGGCGGCCAGTCTGGGCGGCCTGGTCGTTCTGGCTTTGGGGCAAGGGGCCTATCCGCTGGCAAGCGGGCAAGTAGTGCGTGCCTTGGCGGCTGGGTGGTGGGCGCAGGGCGCAGACCATAGCGTACGGGTCGTGTGGGAGCTGCGTTTGCCGCGCATTGCGGCGGCCCTGCTGGTGGGGGCGGCGTTGTCGGCAGCCGGCGCGGCGTACCAGACCATGTTTCGCAACCCCCTGGTATCGCCCGACATTCTGGGTGTTTCCTCCGGAGCCGGATTGGGCGCGATTCTGGGTATTTTCCTGAATGTCTCGTTGCTGGGAGTGCAACTGTCTGCTTTCGTTGGTGGTTTGCTGGCGGTGGGTTGTGTGCTTGTGTTGGCGGGCCGATTGCGGCAGTACCCGCCTACCTTGATTCTGGTGTTGGCCGGCATGGCGATCGCCACCTTGTTGGGGGCCGGTATTTCCCTGATCAAGATTCTGGCCGATCCGTATGCGCAACTGCCATCGATGACTTTTTGGCTGCTGGGTGGGTTAAGTGCGGTGCGTTCGCACGAAATGTTGCCTGCAAGCCTGATGGTTCTGGGCAGTTTGCTGCCGGTGTGGCTATTGCGTTGGCGCATCAATGTGTTGGCCTTGCAGGACGATGAAGCTCGTTCGCTGGGCATGCCGGTATCGGCCTTGCGTTGCGCCCTGATTGTGTGCGCCACATTGATGACGGCGGTGTCGGTTGCCCTGGCCGGTATCATCGGCTGGGTGGGTTTGCTGGTGCCGCACATGGCCCGTTTGATCGTCGGCCCTGATTTTGCGCGTTTGTTGCCGGTTTGCATTTTGTTGGGTGCCGCCTTTTTGCTGTTGGCCGACACACTAGCCCGCAGCGTAGGGACACTGGAGTTGCCGTTAGGCGTTTTGACGGCGCTGGTGGGCGCGCCGGGCTTTCTGTTTCTGCTGGCTCGCAGCGGGAGACCGGCATGAGCACTCCAGGAATCCAGACCACTGATCTGAGCGTGGGTTATGGTCGACGCGTGGTGGCCAGCGGGCTGAATCTGGAGCTTAGGCCGGCTCAGGTTGTCTGCTTGCTGGGGCCTAACGGCAGTGGAAAGTCTACCTTGTTGCGCACCTTGTTGGGCTTGCAGCCACCTTTGGGTGGTACGGTTCAACTGGCCGGGCGGGCACTGGCGGATTGGACGCGTACGGCTCTGGCCCGGCAACTGGCCTATGTGCCACAGGCACAGGAGCCGCCTTTTTCCTTTACGGTAGAGCAGTGGGTGCTGATGGGCTGCGCCAGTGCGCTGGCCTGGTTTGCGCAGCCGCGCGCCCAGGATCGCGCCTGGGTCAGGGCATGTCTGACGCGCTTGGGCATTGCCCATCTGGCTGAACAGCGGCTGGACAGAATCAGTGGTGGGGAGCGTCAACTGGCGCTGATTGCCCGGGCACTGGTCCAGCGCTCCCGCTTTTTGATCATGGATGAGCCGGCGTCCAGTCTGGACTTTGCCAATCAGGTGCGGGTGCTGGATCAGATCGCACATTTGCGCGGTGAAGGACTGGGCGTGCTCTTGTGCACGCACCAGCCCGAGCACGCGGCGCGGGTGGCCGACTGGGTGGTTTTGTATCGAGACGGCGGCATTCTGGCACAGGGCGAACCGTGTCGCATGTTAAGCCGCGGGCGTTTGCGGCAGTTGTACCAATTGCCTGACCACGCTTTCGAGCTGCCGCACTGGTACGGCCAAGCGCAGCAGAGCGATTGAGCCGCCTGCTATTTACATATTCTTGAGCGCGGCGCGGCCGTACTGATTATTGTGTTCCACCACCCGGGTCAGCATGGCCATGAAGGTTTCGCGCTGCTTGGCGGTCAGTGGGTCCAGCAGGCGTTCCTGGGCGCGGTTCATGCCTGCGCTTAATGCCTGCATGGCGGCCAGCCCTGCTTCGGTAATGTAGGTCTGGCGCGAGCGTCTATCCTCGGGGTTGATGCGGCGGGCCAGCAGCCCTTTTTCTTCCAGCCGGCGAATGACATCGGCCGATGTCGTGCGATCCAGCCCCAGTTCGTAGCCGATCGTGGTCTGATCCAGCCAGGGCGAGCCCATGAGCACGGACAGCACCCCGTGCTGGACGGGGGTGATATCGCTTTTGCATTCTTCGTAGAACATGGCGTAGTGGATCTGGTTCAGGCGGCGCACCAGAAAACCGGGCCGCGACCATAGCTTGCGCCGGAACAGTTCGGCGTTTTCTTCTTCGACCGGCCCCAGGATATCGGCCTCGTCGGTCTCTAGTCGTTCGTCTTGTATCAATTCGGTGTGATTATTCATGGGCTAGGCGTCAAGGGTGGAATGGCCGGCTGCGCGGTGGCGCAGCGTGCGAAACGACCTGTGCGGCGTGGGGCGGCAAGGTCGGCGACAAAGACGGGCAAAGCGTCGGCAGATCGTGGACGCGGGTGGTGCATGGGCATCCTGACTGCCTATGCCTTGAAGTATATGTGATTTCCCGACTTGCTGAAAACAAAAATAATCAGCATACTGATAGATATTGTTGGGGGGCTGGGAAATTGGCCTTATATAAATCAATATCTTAGGAGACTTTTACAGTGAGTCGTATTAAAAAAATAGCACTGGAAGAGCATTTTAACGCCGTTGGTTTCGAGGACTACTCGAAAGCCTTCGTCAAGCATATCGACAGTGCCGATGCGCGGGAACTGATGGCCAGGCTGCAGGATTTTGACGCTCAGCGCCTGGAGGTCATGGATCAGGCGGGTATCGACTACGTGGTGTTGTCCCAGACCGGGCCGGGCGTGCAGGTGGAGAAAGACACATCCGTCGCCATCGATCGATCCAGGCAAAGCAACGATTTCCTGGCCGAGCAGATTGCCCGCCATCCGGATCGTTTTGGCGGATTTGCCACCTTGCCCATGCAAGATCCGGCCGCAGCGGCGCAAGAGTTGACCCGGGCCGTTCAGGATCTGGGTTTGAAGGGGGCATTGGTCAACGGACACACGCATGGCGTGTATTACGACGATCGGGCCTACGATGCCTTCTGGGAAACCGTGCAGAAACTGGACGTGCCGTTCTATTTGCATCCTTTCGATGCCTACCAGATGCCGCATGCTTATTCGGGTCACCCCGAGCTGTGTGGCGCAACCTGGGGCTGGGGGGTAGAAACGGGAACGCATGCACTGCGTTTGCTGTTTGGCGGCGTTTTTGACCGCTGTCCCCAAGTGAAGCTTGTTTTGGGTCACATGGGTGAGGGCCTGCCGTTCCAACGCTGGCGCTACGACAGTCGCTTCGCCGTTTACCCGCATGGCGTCACCCTAAAGCGCAAACCTTCCGAATACATAGGCAGCAATATTCTGATCACCACTTCGGGCGTGTGCTCCGCGCCGACCTTGATGGGGGCGATTGGCGAAATGGGGGCCGAGGCCGTGCTGTTTTCGGTGGATTATCCGTATGAATCCACCTTGATTGCCGCCGACTTTATCGAGGCGGCTCCCATGGACCAGACAACGCGCGAATTGGTTTGCTACGGTAATGCGGCCCGACTGTTCAAACTGAACGGGAGCGGAGCATGAGCCATTACCTGTACGGCGCTCATGTCCATGCCAATGGGATACGGCAGCATTATCTGCGTTATGGCGGCAGCGGCGCAGGCCGTGATCGGCGGCCGGCTGTCATCATTGTGCCGGGCATCACCAGCCCGGCCGTGACATGGGGCTTCGTGGGCGAGCAGTTTGGCCGCCTGTTTGATACCTATGTGCTGGATGTGCGCGGCCGCGGCCTGAGCGAAGCGGCCGATGGCATGGATTACAGCCTGGATGCCCAGGCGGACGACCTGATTGCCCTGGTGCAGTCGCTGGGCCTGGGGGCGTACATCGTGGTTGGGCACTCCATGGGGGCGCGCATTGGTCTGCGCGCCGCCCGCAAGAACAGCCAGGGCTTGGAGCGCCTGGTTTTGGTAGACCCGCCTGTTTCCGGCCCGGGCCGGCGTGCCTATCCGGCCAAGCTGTCTTGGTACGTCGATTCGATGGCGATGGCACGCAAGGGGTGTTCGGCGCAGGATATGCGGGCGTTCTGCCCAACCTGGACCGAGGAACAACTGCAACTGCGCGCGCAGTGGCTGCACACGTGCCATGAGCCGGCGATTCTGGCCAGTTTTCAGGGTTTTCATACTGATGATGTGCATGCTGACCTGCCCTATCTGACGGTGCCCACGTTATTGATGACTGCCGAGCGCGGCGATGTGGTTCAGGAGCAGGATGTGGCCGAAATCCAGCAACTGGCTGCCGGAGTGAGCCATGTACGTGTTTCCGGTGCCGGCCACATGATTCCCTGGGATAACGAGACCGGCTTTTATGCCGCTTTCGGCGATTTCCTGGGCCACCCTTTGGTGTAAGGGGCGAAGCGGGTCGTTGCGGTGGCCCGCCATACAGAGACAAACCGGCTGTGTACCGGGATTCCTGACAAGGAGAGACAAAATGGCAGTCAGTGATTATCAACTTATTCAAGCGTGGCAGCAGGTGCTGGGCCTGTCCAGGCTGCAGGCTGGGCAGACGGTGACGCTGCTGACCGGCGCAAGCACGCATCCGCAGACACTGCAGTGCGCGCAGATTGCGGCTCAGTCCATGGGGGCGGTGGTCAACCGCTTGGACTTGCTGCCGGTCAATGCCGAAAAAGCACTGAGCCGCGATTCGCTCGCGTACCTTGGCACGACGCCCTTGACGGGCAACCAGGCGGCGATTGCGGCACTCAAGGCCAGCGACCTGGTGCTGGACCTGATGACTTTGCTGTTCTCGCCTGAACAGATCGATATTTTGAAGTCAGGCACCAAGATCTTGCTGGCGGTTGAGCCGCCCGAGATCCTGGTTCGTACCGTGCCTAGCGAAGCGGACCGGATGCGGGTGACGGCAGCGTCCAAGCTGATCGCAGCGGCCAAAGAGATGACTATCACGTCGGCAGCCGGCACGCAGCTGCGTTGCCCGTTGGGTGAATTTCCGGCAATTCGCGAATATGGTTTTGTGGATGAGCCGGGGCGCTGGGATCACTGGCCCAGCGGCTTTGTGCTGACCTGGCCTAACGAAGGCGGCACCAATGGCACGATTGTGATCGACAAGGGCGATATTCTCTTGCCGCAGAAAAAGTATTCGACCGAGCCGATCATGCTGACGGTGGAAAATGGCTATGCGACCAAGATCGAAGGCGGTATCGAGGCCGAGTTGCTCAACGAGTACATGCAATCGTTCAATGACCCCGAAGGCTATGCGATCTCGCATATAGGATGGGGGCTGCAACCGCGTTGCCACTGGTCTACGCTGGGTCTGTATTCTCGCGAAAATACCATAGGGATGGATGCGCGGGCGTTCGAGGGCAATTTTCTGTTTTCTCTGGGGCCGAATAACGAGGCCGGCGGCAATCGCACCACAGCGTGTCATATTGATATTCCGTTGCGCCATTGCACGGTTAGCCTGGATGGGCGAGCCGTAGTGCGTGATGGGCAAGTACTGGATGGAGGCATCGGTGAATACGAATGAAGGGGCGGTGTACGCTCAGCAAGGATTCGGCGCGCAATTAGAGCCGCAGGCTCCGTATGGTTTGCTGATTATTGATCTGGTCAACGGCTTTGCCGATCCGGCGGTGTTTGGCGGCGGCAATATCGCACAAGCCATCGCCAATACGCAGCTTTTGCTGGCCACGGCCCGGAAGCAGGGCTGGCCGGTGGCGCACACCCGCATCGTCTACGCCGATGACGGGGCGGACAGCAATATTTTCAGCATTAAGGTGCCGGGTATGCTTGGTTTGCTGGAAAACGAGCCTAACAGCCAGATCGTGCCGGAACTGACCCCCGTAGCGGGCGAACTGGTAGTGCGCAAGAATGTGCCTTCGGCTTTTTTCGGGACATCGTTGGCGGCATGGCTGACCCAGCGCGGGGTCAAGACCTTGCTGGTAGCCGGTGCGGTTACCAGCGGCTGCGTGCGTGCCAGCGTGGTCGATGCCATGCAATTGGGCTTTCGTCCGCTGGTCGTGTCGGACTGCGTGGGCGACCGGGCTTTGGGCCCGCACGAAGCGAACCTGTTCGATATGCGCCAGAAATATGCCACGGTGGTGTCGCGCGAAGAAGCGATGAGTTTGTTGGGGCTGTAAAGACGGGCAGTCAAAAGAGCGCATCTCTGTCGCCAGGAGGGGGCAGAGCGCCTGTCTGCGTTGCGGCATTGACCACGGATAAAGCCCCCTCCGACAGGCTGTTTTACGTGCCATGCTCGGGCATGCTGGTTCCTGGTCTTTCCCTTTTCAGGAGCCACGTTATGTCCCGTGGCCGCAGCGCTACAACCGGCGCAGGCTTTTCTGGCTGATCGAGCAAAAACAACCGCTTCTGAATCAGTCCTTACCGCCCCAGACCATCATCGCGTCTATCTTCCGTTTGCTACATCTGCAGAGCATGGACGAGCTGCGCCAGTGCCTGCACACCATTGCATACAGACGCATCCGCTCGAACATGCGCGGCGGCACCACTTGCTGACTGGCTGGGTCCAGCATGTGGTGCTGCCCCTGCACCTGCCCCATGTGGATAGCCCACTGATCCATTGTTTCCGAGGACATCGACGCCATGATCAACGACGAAGAACGCGATTGGGAAAAATCTTGGATGAAACAAGGCTTGGCCAAGGGTAGGTCACAAGGGCTGTCGTGTTCCCCTAGACCGGAAAGACCAGGTCGTTGGCCAGGATGGCGGTGTCGAAGATGACCTGGCGCTCTTTAATCAGCAGCTTGCCGTCTACGCGGGTGAAGGTGTCGAAGTAGTTGCCCACCAGATGCACGGTGGACGGCCCTTCCACCAGGGTTTGCATCAGCATGAAGTTGGCTTCGGCTTCGATATCCCCATTGATCGCTTCATCGATCACGCGCACATTCGTGACCAGGTGCAGCATGTAGCGCGGGGCATACATCTGCGTGCGGGCGATGGCGACGGCGCGGTCGTGCATCATGTCGCGGCCTTCGGCGTAGACCAGGCCCACGGGCAGGTTCAGGTCGCTGTTCTCGCGCGACGTTACCCGATATAGAGCGTCCTGCACGAAGAACAGGGGCCAGTCCTCGATATTGCCCCGATCCAGGGTGGCGCAGTATTGCGCGTTAAAGAGTTCAATTTCCGCTTTCAGGGCCAAGGCGCGCTCGGTGCTGATCTGGGCAGGTTTAAAAGAAAAATCCATTTTCATAGTCAGCTCGTCTTACAGGTCCATGACCTGACGGTAATACTGGTACATGGAGCGGATGGCCGCCTCGGAGATCAGGGTATTGGAGGTGCCCAGTTTGTTTTCGTCCAGCTTGATGATGTTGACATCGCTGCTGGAGCGGCGCACGCCTTCCTGCACGAATTTCATGGCCTCGTTGTCCTCCAGGCCCAGGAAGCCGGCCGGACCCATCAGATTGCCTTGGCGCAGGCGGTGACGGGTCATCTCCTCGGTGTCGTCCTCGTAGCCGAACATGGTCCATTGCATGATCAGGCTGTTGGGGCCGTTGGGCACGATCTGGCGCACGCCCAGCGTGTTCATCTCGCGCTGCACGATCAGATTGGGCCAGATCGTCTGCATGGTGACCGACCAGGGCGAGTCGAACTCCTTGATGTAGTCCAGAAAGCGTTCGTCGCGCAGACGCATATCGTCCACAAAAGAGCGCATTTCCTTTTTATTGTCCTCGCTGATCTCGGCGTATTTGTCTTCCGATTTGGCCGAGGCCATGTAGCCGTGGCGACCATGCACCGGGTCCACGTACATTTGCGATTTATTGCCGGCCACCAGCAGGCCGAATACCACCAGAAAGGAGTGCAACAGCGTGGCGTGGTAGGGGTCTTTCAGGTTCTCGTGGTACATCTTCCAGTTGCAAGGCAGCTCGTTGCGGTAGTACCCCAGGATCTTGAGCTTCTTGCCGGGGAAAATGGCTTCAAAGTCCTTCAGGATCTCGGGCGTCAAGTATTCCTGAATGGGTTCGACCTGGTCGCTGTAAGAGGCGAAAACCACCCCGTTGTGCGTGGTGACGCGCAGTTTTTTCAGGCCATGATCAGCATTCTTGAAGCTGCGCGGCATGCCGCCTTCTTTATTGACGCCACGCTTGAAAGGGATGCCCTGCAGATCGCCTTTCAGGTTGTAGGACCATTGGTGGTAGGGGCACACGAATTCTGTGGCATTGCCCTGATTGTGGCGACAGAACTCGGCACCGCGGTGCGCGCAGCGGTTCTCGAACACGTTGATGCTGCCGTCCTCGGCGCGTGCCACCACCACGGGAGTGGAGCCTACGTAAGAGCGTTTGTAGTCGCCCGATTCGGGAATTTCGGCCTCCAGGGCAACAAAGTTCCAGGTGTCACCATGAAAAATACGTTCCATCTCGCGGTTATAGACATCGGAGCTGGTGTAGACCCAGTCCGGGATAGCGTTCAGCGCGTCTTGCGGCCAAATGCAGTGCTCGACGGGACGGTCCTTGGCCCCGACTGTTTGGCCTATTACCGTTTGTGCTTGATACATAGGGGTCTCCTCGAATAATTGTTAGGTGCGTGTGATGTGCTTGACGTAGTCGCGCAGCTTGGTCGCCGGGTTCAGGAGCAGGTCTGGATCGACGGGCAGATTCTGTTCCATGATTGTGCGCAGGGCGCGCAGCTCGGCCCCTGCATTAACGGCAATGGCGTGTTGCAGGTGCCGGCCCTCGAAGGCCAGCAGCATGAACTTGACGGTTTCGTCTGTGTTGTTCATTGTGCCGCGCACCTGGTAGTCCAATTCGGGTTTGCCTAGTCCCAGCATCTGAATATTGCAGCCCAGCACATCCGTCCAGAACCAGCACACGGGGCGTTCGGGCGGGGTCTGATCGGCAATCAGGTGGGCCACTTGGCGGGCCTGCTCGTTGGCGTTCTGCCAGGATTCGATGCGCAAGCGTGTGGCTGTGTCGGGGCAGACTTGGGTGGTGCAGTCGCCGGCGGCATAGATATCATCCGCGCTAGTGCGCCCTTGCCGGTCCACGATGATGCCGGCAGTCAGATCGTCCACGGCAATGCCGCTGGCGCGCGCCAGCGTGGAATTGGCCTGTAGCCCGGCGGCCACGATGGCCAGGTCGCCGTTCAGGGTATGGCCGTCGTCCAGTTCCAGTTGTACCGGGCGTGCGCCATCGGGCAGGAAGTGTGCCTGACGCACGCCGTGGCCCAGATGCACCGCGATGCCGTGGGACTGGAATCGTTCCAGCAGCCATTGCGACAGCAAGGCTGGTGCGCTGCGGGCCAGCAGGCGCGGTGCGGCCTCCACAATACTGACCAGCGCGCCGGTTTCGTGGGCACTGCTTGCCAGCTCCAGCCCCATGAATCCGCCGCCTACGACCATGACGTGCAATCCTGGGCGCAGGCGGGCTCGCAATGCCAGGGCATCGTCCAGCGTGCGCAGATACAGGGCGTTGGACTGCGCAGCCGGCAGCAGCGCCAATTCGCGGGCCGTGCCGCCGGTAGCTAACACGGCGTGCTCGAATTGCCAGACCTGACCGTTGTCGAGCGTCGCTTGGCGTTTGGCACAGTCCAAAGACTGCACGGTAGTGCCTAATAATAAGATGATGCCTTGCTCCTGGTAGAACGCGGCTTTCTGTAGAAAGATGCTGTCGTCGCTCGTGGTGGTCTTGAGCACATCCTTGGACAGAGGAGGGCGTTCGTAAGGCAGGTGGGTTTCGTCACCTACCAGCGTGATGCTGCCGGCGTAGCCCAGGCTGCGCAGTTCACGCGCCAGTACCGCGGCCGCTTGTCCGGCACCGATGATCAGTACGCAAGTATGGTGTTCCATGATGTCGCAGATTCCGTCAGCCACTGTGGTTGTCAGGCCTGGCCCAGGTCGGCCAGGATGTCACTGCCTTCGATACGCAGCGGATAGACCTTGATGTCTACCGTTGCGGGCGCATTCATGGCTTTGCCGGTACGTAGACAGAACTTGGCTTGGTGCAAGGGGCATTCCACGCAGCCATCTTCCAGATAGCCGTCCGACAGCAGGGCGTATTGATGGGTGCAGACGTTGTCGGTCAGGAAAAACTCGCCGTCCAGTTTGTGCAGGGCCAGTTTTTTGCCATGCGCCTCGATGGCTTGCGACTCTTCGTTATCGATGGCGTCGATCTCGGAAATTTTTATCCAGTTCACAGCAGTCTCCGAATAGGTGTGCTTATAATTACTCAGTATACTGCATAAATAAAAAAACAAAATATAAGTAGTCTTAGGGATTTTGCTAGTTTAAGCTTCATGTATTGATATTGCTTTTCTGTAGTTCATCAATGACATGCGTTGGTATTTTCCCTGCTTGACCACAAAATAATTAGTCAGCACACTTACTATTATCGCGGCTGATGAAAGCAGGATTTTATGAAAACAGCAGCCAAGAGCGTCGGTCCGGCCCCTGGGGGGAAGGTCTGGAGTCCATAGGCAAATCCCTGCCTGCATGGAGCGCCAGATTGGCGGCGAACACCTGGCCCCCTGACGAGCCAGGGGTGTGAAGATATTCAAAATAATAGAAAGAGGTGAGTGATGGAGCGTCGTAATTTTTTGCTGAAATCCGCTTGTGCAGCCGGCGCAGGCTTGGCGGCCGTGGCGGCCCCGGCCATTGCGCAAAGCAATCCCACCGTGCGTTGGCGCATGTCCACGGGCTGGCCCAAGAGCTTGGATACGATTTTTGGCTCGGCCGAAGCCTTGTGCAAGCGCGTCAGCGAACTGACCGAGGGCAAGTTCGAGATCCGTGCCTTTCCGGGCGGAGAACTGGTGCCATACGCCCAGAACATGGATGCCATCAGCAACGGTACGGTGGAGTGTAACCACGTGCTTAGTACCGCCTTTGTCGGTAAGAACACCGCTGTTACTTTCGATACCGGCCTGTCTTTTGGCATGAATGCCCGTCAGCACAACGCCTGGGTTCAGTCGGGCGGGGGTCTGAAGCTGCTGCGTGACATGTACAGCCAGTACAACATTGTCAATTTCGTGGCCGGCAATGTGGGTGTACAGATGGGCGGCTGGTTCCGCAAGGAAATCCAGAACCTGGAGGATCTGAAGGGTTTGAAGATGCGCATCGGCGGCATTGGCGGCATGGTCTTGTCCAAATTGGGTGCCGTGCCCCAGCAGATTCCACCCAGCGATATTTACTCCTCGCTGGAGAAAGGCACCATCGATGCGGCCGAGTGGATCGGTCCTTACGATGATGAAAAACTGGGCCTGAACAAGGTGGCGCCTTTTTACTATTCTCCAGGCTGGTTCGAGGGCAGCGCTTCGTTGACCAGCATGGTCAACAAAGACGCTTGGGAAGCCTTGCCGGCCAGTTTCAAGGCGGCTTTCGAGACAGCATGCAACGAGCAGACCTTGTTGTGTCTGGCCAAATACGATGCCGTCAATCCAGGCGCGTTGCGCAAGTTGGTGGCAGACGGTGCCAAGCTGCGCTACTTCCCCAAGGACGTCATGAAAGCAGCCTATGACAAGTCCCAGGAGCTGTGGAAGGAGCTGTCCGCAAGCAACGCTGATTTTGCCAAGATCTATCCCAGCTGGAAGGCTTTTCAGGAACAAGAGGCCAGTTGGTTCAGAGTGGCCGAGAGCGCGTTGGACAACTTTACGTTCAGCGAACTGGGCAAGCGCGGTTAAGTCGGTTTTCCTCAAGGTAGGTCCATGAGTCAGCACAGTTACCCGTCACGCCCGGGTGGCCAGGGGGTGGGCGCGCGCATTCTTCGCAAAGAAGATGCGCGTCACCTTCATGGTCGGGGCAATTTCATTGGCAATATGAGCATGCCGGGCCTGCAGGAAGTCGCCTTCCTGCGCAGTCCCATGGCGCATGCTCGCCTCTCTCAGATCCAGATTGACGATGCGGTACGTCAGCACGTATTCACGCGTGCCGATATGTCCGATTGCCTGGATATCTACGCGGCATCCACGCTGCCCAGCTATCAGGCATCCAGCATGCCTCCCTTGGCCAGCGGGCAAGTACGCTATGTTGGTGAGCCGGTGGCCTTGGCGCTGGGCGGCAGCCGCGCCTTGGCCGAAGATGTCTTGGAACAGGTGCAGGTTATTTACCAGGAACTGCCGGTATATGGCAGCGTTCAAGCCTCCCTGGCTGCCCAAGGCGATCTGTTGCACGAAGGCTGGCAGGACAATGTGTTCGTTACCCTGCGTTCGGACGCGGCTTTTGAAGAGCATGCGGCCCGTGCCGACCGTGTGGTCGAGCATTCGGTCAGCCTGTCGCGTCAGTGCATGTTGCCTATGGAAGGCAAAGCTGTGTTGGCCTATTGGGATTTTCAGGCTGATCAGTTGGTGGTGTATTGCGGCAGCCAGATTCCGCACATGCATCGTACCGGCATTGCCCAATTTCTGGGTATGGATCAGGCCCAGGTGCGGGTGATTTCGCCCGATGTGGGCGGGGCCTTCGGTTATAAATGCGTGCTGCACCAGGAAGAACTGGCGGTGGCCTGGCTGGCCAAGACGTTTCGCACGCCTTTTCGCTATCTGGAAGACCGGCGCGAACATTTGATTGCCGGTGCCAATACCCGCGAACATCAATATCGGCTAAAGGCGCATATTAGTCACGAGGGTCGTCTGCTGGCCCTGGACGCGGAAATCGATATCGACGGTGGTGCCTATTCGGTCTGGCCTTTTACGGTAGGGCTGGAGGTGGGCCAGGCGCTGGGCAATCTGCCTGGCCCTTATGATTTTCGCGGCTATCGTTGCCGCACGCGTGGCGTGGCCACCAATAAGCCCGGTTTTATGCCTTATCGCGGCGTGGCTCGCACCGGTGTGTGCCTGGCCATTGAACAGATGATGGATCAGATCGCTCTGGCCGTGGGCAAGACCGCCTGGGAAGTGCGTTTGATGAATCTGGTCCAGGGCGAGCAGATGCCTTACGTGAACGTGGCCAATAAGCACTATGACTCGGGTAATTATCCCGAAAGCCTGCGTCGCGCTCTGGCGGCGGTGGATATGCAGGCCGTGTTGGCGCGACAGGCGCAGGGCGAGGCGGATGGACGTTTGATCGGTCTGGGGGTGGCCACGTATACCGAGCAGTCGGCGCACGGCACTTCCGTGTTCGCCAGTTGGGGCACTGCGGTCATCCCTGGCTTTGACCAGGCGTTCGTGCGCATGACGCCCGATGGCGGGCTGGAAGTGCGCGTGGGCGTGCATTCGCACGGTCAGGGCATGGAGACGACGTTTGCGCAGATTGCCAGTGAAATTCTTGGCATCGCGGTTCCTCATATCAAGGTCGTGCATGGCGATACAGGGCGTACGCCGTTTTCCACCGGCACCTATGCCTCGCGTTCGCTGGTCATGTCCGGCGGAGCCGTGTCGCGCGCCTGCAAGGAATTACTGGTGCGTTTGCGCAAGATTGCAGCGCATATGCTGCAGGCCGATCAGATGGAGCTGGACCAACAGGGGGCGGTGTTCAGCGCCGGTGGCCGCAGCGTGACGCTGGCTCAGGTGGCCGATGCCTGGTACATCAATCCGCAGCATCTGCCGGCAGATGTGGACCCGCAGGGTCTGGAGCTGTCGGTGGGCTATAAGCCTAAGGTGGACACCGGAAGTTTTACGTATGCCAGCAACGCCGTGGTGGTCGCAGTGGACCCGCGTACCGGTGGGGTGGAAGTGCTCAAGTACGTCGTGGTCGAGGATTGCGGTGTCATGATCAACCCCATGATCGTCGAAGGTCAGACCATAGGCGGCATTGCCCAAGGCATAGGCACGGCCCTGTACGAAGAAATGCCCTACGACGAGTTCGGCCAGCCGCTGGCCTCCACCTTGGCCGATTATGTGATGCCGGGTGCCTGCGAAGTACCCAATATCCATATCGAGCATATGGAAAGTCCGTCGCCTCATACCGAATTCGGGGCTAAGGGCATGGGCGAGGGCGGGGCCATTGCGCCGCCGGCCGCCATTATGTCCGCGATCAACAATGCTTTGAAGCCTATCGGTGCACAGGTATCGCATACCCCGGTTACGCCGCATCGCGTGCTGAGCGCGATACATGCTGTTGCCGCACGGCAGGGCACGGTGTCCGTCTCGGAGGTTCAGGCATGAAGGCCGCCAAATTCGACTATGAACGGGCTGTCAGCCTGCAACAGATCCAGGATGCGTTGGCTGGTGAACCTGGTGGTGTGCGCCTGATGGGCGGCAGTCAATCGCTGGGACCGATGCTCAATCTGCGTCTGGTGCGTCCAGAACGTGTGCTTGACGTGTCCGCCGTGCCTGAGCTGCAGCAGGTCAGTACGGTGAACGCTCAGGTGCGCATTGGCGCTGCCGTGACCCACGCCCAGATCGAGGATGGCCTGCACGAAGCCTTGCGCGGCCACATGATGCAGAAGGTCGCCGGCCGCATTGCCTATCGCGGCGTGCGTAATCGCGGCACGCTGGGCGGCAGCCTGGCCCACGCCGATCCGGCGGCCGATTGGGTGCTGACCTGCGTTGCGTTGGGCGCGCGCGTGAATGTGCGCGGCTCTGGCGGCACCCGCAGCGTTCCCATGGCGGACTTCATGGTGGCCGCCTACACCACGGTGCTGGAAGCTGGCGAGTTCATCGAGTCTGTGGATGTACCGGCGGTATCGGCGACCGCGCGCTGGGGCTACTACAAATTTACCCGCAAGGTCGGCGAGTTCGCCGACGCCAGTTGCGCCTGTTATTTCGATCCGGCCACGCGCACGGCGCGCGTGGTGATCGGGGCGATGGATGGCGCGCCGCGTTTTCTGCCCGAACTGGCGGCGAAGGTGGCCGCGCACGGTGCGGCGGCACTGGCCGGGGACACAATCGCAGCCGCCTTGCAGCCGATTCTCGCGCAGCGGGACCCGGCCCATCAGGAGCTGTTCCGTACGGTGGTGGAACGTAGCCTGCAACAGGCGCTGGGTTTGAAAGGTTAAGACATGGCAGAGATTTCCATCCAAATAAACGGCCGTAAGCAATCGCACCAGGCCGAAGCGCGTACTCATCTGGGTGATTTCATTCGCGAAAAAAGCCGGCTGACCGGCACGAATCTGAGCTGCGAGCATGGTGTTTGCGGTGCGTGTACAGTCCTGGTGGACGGCCGTCCGGTGCGCTCCTGTATTACGTTTGCCGGCGCGTGCGAGGGGCACGAGGTAAGGACCGTCGAAGGCTATGACGACGACCCCATCATGCTGCGGCTGCGTAGCGCTTTTTCCGAACACCATGCCTTGCAGTGCGGTTTTTGCACGCCCGGCATGTTGGCGACCAGTCGCGATATTGTGTTGCGCCTGCCCGAAGCCGACGAGGCCCGGGTACGCATCGAGCTGTCCGGCAATATTTGTCGCTGTACCGGCTATCAGGGAATTACGGCGGCCATTCTGTCCGTGCTCCAGGCGCTGCGCGAACAGCCCGACGATCAGGTTCAGGCCTTGCGCGCCGCCGTGGTTCAGCATGTGCAGCAGGACTGGACCCAAGGTGGTTTTGTCACTTTCGAGGCGGATCAGGAGGAAGTGTCCACAGTGGAGTCTGTGGCGGCGGATGCGGGCAGTGGGGAAAAAGGCAAGGGTCAGGCCATACAAGGTGGCTTTGATGCTGGTTTTCCCGCCGCTCAGGTCTGGGCGTTCATGACGGATTTGCCCCAAGTGGCCGCGTGCTTGCCGGGGGCCGTCATCGAGTCTCAGGAAGGGGCGAGCGTGCAGGGCAAGATCGCTATCAAGTTCGGTCCCATGTCGGCCGCCTTTAAAGGCCATGCCACCTTGGAGCGGGATGAAGCGCACCGCACCGCCGTATTGCGCGGCGAGGGCGTCGATTCGCTCAGCCAGTCGCGGGCGCGTGGCGATGTCCAGTATCAAGTCACGGCGCAAGGAGAGACCGGAAGCCGGGTCAGTGTGGAGCTGGTGTATGCGCTGCAAGGGCCCTTGGCGCAGTTCTCCCGCTCCGGACTGGTTCAGGATTTTGTCCGCCGCATGATCGCTGAATTCGGCAAGAACGTGAATCTGCGCCTGGAAAAACCCTTGGCCCAGGGCGAGCAGCCCGCCGTGGCGCAGTTCAATCCGGTCAGGATGTTTTTCAGCATTCTGTGGGACCGCTTCAAGGGTTTCTTCCGACGATCTTGAGCTCGCCAGGCGGGCGCGGCCCGCCGTGGCTCCTGGTCGGGAGCGCATGGCGGTGCGCAAGGCCGGTCGCATGCGGGGTTGTATACGGCATGCCACTACTTTCAACGCAGAAAATCTGGGGGATTGATGCAATTTTTACTGAAACTGTCCAGGGCGATAGACAGCCTGAACCGATGGTGTGGTCGCACAGTCATGTGGTTGGTCTTGATCGTGGTGCTGATCAGCTCGTCGAACGCGATATCGCGCAAATTTTTTGATATGAGTTCAAACGCCTGGCTCGAGGCGCAGTGGTATTTGTTCGGTGCCTTGTTTCTGCTGACCGGCGGCTACACGTTTTTGCGCAATGAACATGTCCGCGTCGATGTGCTGGCGGCTCGTCTATCCGAGCGCAAGCAGATCGTTATCGAGATTGTGGGCGTGCTCTTGTTCATGCTGCCGGCTTGCCTGGCCATCATGGTTCTGTCCTGGCCTGTATTCATGGATTCGTATGTGACGCATGAGCTGTCGTCCAATTCGGGTGGCCTGATCCGCTGGCCGGCCAAGCTGATCATTCCCGTCGGTTTCGCGCTGATTTCCTTGCAGGGAGTCTCGCACCTGATCAAGTGCATCGGGTTTCTGCGCGGCCTCTGCCCCAATCCCAACAAGAAGCTGCTGGACAAAAGCCCGGAAGAGCTGCTGGCCGAGGATATCGCGCGGCAGGCGCAAGCCAAATTCGAGCAACAACAGAAAGGCTGAACCTCATCATGATGGATTTATTTGTCGCCAATATGGCTCCGGTGATGTTCGCGTCGCTGATTGTGTTTCTGCTGCTGGGCTTTCCGGTGGCTTTTGCTCTGGCCGCCAACGGCATGGTGTTCGGCTTGATCGGGGTGGAACTGGGCTTGTTCAACTGGTCCTTGTTTCAGGCTCTGCCGCTGCGCGTGTTCGGCATCATGGCCAACGATACGCTGTTGGCTATTCCTTTCTTTACCTTCATGGGCCTGATCCTGGAGCGCTCGGGCATGGCCGAGGACTTGTTGGACACCATAGGTCAATTGTTCGGCTCTATGCCTGGTGGCTTGGCAATCGCCGTAGTGGCAGTGGGGGCCATGCTGGCGGCCACCACCGGCGTAGTATCGGCTTCGGTGATTTCCATGGGGCTGATTTCTTTGCCCATCATGCTGCGTTACGGCTATAGCCGTCGTCTGGCCACGGGTGTGATCGCTGCTTCGGGCACGTTATCGCAGATTATTCCGCCATCGCTGGTGTTGATTGTGCTGGCCGATCAGCTAGGGCGTTCCGTGGGTGATATGTATCGCGGGGCCATGTTGCCTGGTTTTTTCCTGATGGCAGCCTACATTATTTATGTATTGCTGTTGGCCTTGCTGCGTCCCAAGGATGTGCCGCCCATTCCACTGGAACACCGCAGCTATGCGGATGCCCGTGGCCGTACCGGTGCGCGTTCGCTGGTCGTGTTGCTCTTGATTTCTCTGAGCGCGGCCTATGTGCTTGATGAATATATCATCGATCCCAATGGTCCGATCGACGAGAAAGTCGTCATCGGGATTTTGTTGGTGGGCGGCGTTGCGTTTGCGTTGGCCTTGCTGAATAAGTGGCTCAAGTTGGGGTTGCTGTCCAGGCTGGCCGAGCGCGTGACCTTTGTGATGATTCCGCCGCTGGCGTTGATTTTTCTGGTGTTGGGCACGATTTTTCTGGGTATTGCCACACCGACCGAAGGCGGGGCGATGGGGGCGGTGGGGGCTATTCTGATGGCGATCAGCCGCCGTCGATTGAGCGTGGATCTGCTCAAGCAGGCGATGGATACCACGGCCAAGTTGTCTTGCTTTGTCATGTTCATCCTGATCGGTTCGACCATTTTTTCGCTGACCTTCCGTGGCGTGGACGGGGATCTGTGGGTGGAGCATCTGCTGATTGATCTGCCCGGCGGGGAGTACGGTTTTCTGGTTCTGGTCAGCGTGCTGGTTTTTGTGCTGGCGTTTTTCCTGGATTTTTTCGAACTCGCGTTCATCATCGTGCCTTTGCTCGGACCGGTGGCTGACAAGATGGGGATAGACCTTATATGGTTCGGCGTGCTGTTGGCCGTTAATATGCAAACATCCTTTATGCATCCACCATTTGGCTTCGCACTATTTTATTTGCGCTCGGTGGCTCCCAAGGAGGACTATGTAGACAAGGTGACCGGGGACAAGATTGCCAGGGTCGCGACAGGGGACATTTATTGGGGTTCGGTGCCGTTTATCTGCATTCAGCTCATTATGGTGGCCATCGTGTTGCTCTTTCCTGGCTTGGTGACTCATTACAAGGGCGGTGGGACGCCGGTTGATCCCAGTACCGTCAGTATCGATATGCAGGATGCCTATGGGATGGATGCCAGTCCATTCGACGGTGCCGGCGATGCAGTGCCTGTATTCAAATAAAAAAATCAGGGGGCGGCAATGGAAAGTGTGGATGTCAGGGTACTGCGTCAGTTGCGCGACTGGCGGGAGCAGGGTCGTCAGGCGATTTTGGTGACGGTGGTCCAGACCTGGGGGTCGTCGCCGCGTCCAGAAGGCTCGATCATGGCCCTGGAAAAAGGGGGAGCCGTGGTCGGATCTGTGTCCGGTGGCTGCATCGAAGATGATTTGATCCGCGCCTATCAAGACACGCACTCGACAGACAGCCGGCTGCACGGCGAGGGCGGTCCGCGCCTGTTGACGTATGGCATCAGCGCCGACGAAGCGCATCGTTTTGGCCTGCCTTGCGGCGGGACGATTCGCTTGCTGGTGGAGTTCGATCCCTGTCCACAGGCACTTAACCACATATTGGCCTTGCTGGAGCAGCGGCACCTGGTGCAACGCCACGTGGATCTGGACAGCGGCCGGGCCTGGTGCGAGGCAAGCCGTGTGCCCGCGGCCCTGCATCTAAGCCCGCACCGTTTGTCGGTGACGTTTGGGCCGGCGTACCGTCTGTTGCTGATAGGGGGCGGGCAGTTGTCCGAATATGTGGCCACCGTGGCTTTGTTTAATGGGTTCGATGTGACGGTCTGCGATCCGCGTTGTGAACATATCGATGGCTGGAGTGTCGAGGGTGTGCGCGTGGTGCGTGGCATGCCGGATGACGAGGTCATTGCCTGTGTGCCGGATCGCCGCACGGCGGTGGTCGCGCTGACGCATGATCCCAAATTGGACGATATGGCGTTGCTGGAGGCACTGAAAAGCAGCGCGTTTTATGTGGGCGCGATCGGCTCGCGGCGCAATAATCAGAGCCGGCGCGAACGGCTGGCCGAGTATTTCGATTTGACGGCTCAGGAGATCGACCGTCTGAAGGGGCCGATCGGCTTGTATGTGGGCAGCAAGACGCCGGCCGAGATTGCGGTCAGCATTATGGCCGAGATTATTGCGGTCAAGAACGGGGTGGATGTGCCGCGCGAGCTGTCGGTCGGGTCGGTCAAGGACAGGCAAGAACAGCTGTCGGCTTGAAGATGCCTGGCCCGGTGACGATGGCCTGGAGCGAGGCTGGTGCAATCGCCCATGTGTTGACGGGCGGCACTGTTCAGGTAGCTGTCTGTGCGCTTTTTTGTCCGGGGATGTCATGACAAACAGCGCCTCGCGGGTTTAGGCTAGGGCCTGGCGTATTACCGCGAGCTCATCATGTCATCTTCTGTACACGGTTTTTTACCTGTCAGTGCTCCGCCTGGGTGTCAGGCCTTGTATACCCCCGCTCAGTGCGCCCGCATGGATGCGGCTGCTCCGCTCTTGGGGGCGTCTATCGAACAGTTGATGCAGGCTGCCGGTCTGGCGGTGGCTCAGGCTGTGCAGCGCCATTGGCCGCAGGGACCGGTGCTTGTCGTGTGCGGGGCGGGCAATAACGGTGGCGATGCCCTGGTGGCGGCGCGCATTCTGCGTGAGCAGGGGCGGGATGTCAGGGTTTTCAGCCCGGTCAAACCTTCGCTGCGGCGCGGTGCGGCGGCCTGGGCGCAAGCCCAATGGCAAGGGCCCTGGGAGACATCTTGCCCGGCCCTGGCCGATTTTTCCGTGGTCGTGGATGGGCTGCTGGGGGCCGGGTTGGATCGGCCGGTGCAGGGACCGCTTGCCGAATTGATTCAAGCCTTGGCGGCAAGCGATACACCCGTTTGCGCCATTGATGTGCCGTCCGGGCTGGATGGCGCAACAGGCCTGGTGCATGGCGTGGCTGCGCCCGCGCAGGTCACGGTGACCTTTGTGCGCTACAAACCGGGCCATGTGTTGTATCCGGGGCGCGCGTTGTGCGGACATCTGGAATTGGCCGATATCGGCATGCCATCAGCAGCCCTGGAAGCGGCCGACACCTGCTTGAACGAACCGGCGTCATGGCAGGCGCAATGGCCGTCTCTGGCGTGGGGCAGTCATAAGTACACGCGTGGCCATGCGGTGGTGATCGGCGGGGAACGCATGACAGGCGCGGGGCGGCTGGCGGCACGGGCGGCGCAGCGCGCTGGTGCGGGACTGGTCAGCCTGATCGTTCCTGAATCGGTCTGGAGCATTTATGCCGGTGCCTTGGATAGCATTATGGTGGCACCGCTGCACGACCTGGCAATCCAGGACGAGCGCATTCGCGCCTGGCTGATCGGGCCGGGCGCAGGCTTGGGCGAGGCGACGCGCCGTTTGGTGATGCAATTGTTGGCGACGGGGCGTGCCTGCGTGCTGGATGCCGATGCCTTAAGCAGTTTTGCCGATCACCCCTCCGAATTGTTTCAGGCGCTGCATGGGCAATGCGTATTGACGCCGCATGCGGGCGAGTTTGCCCGCTTGTTCCCGAGACCGACGGATCGTTTGCAGGCGGTGCGCGATGCAGCCCATCTGTGCGGAGCGGTGGTCGTCTTGAAGGGCGCGGATACGGTCATTGCCGCCCCGGACGGGCGGGTGCTGGTCAATGCGTGCGCCCCGCCCTGGCTGGCCACGGGGGGCAGCGGAGATGTGTTGGCCGGGCTGGTATGTGGTTTGCTGGCGCAGGGCATGCCTGTGTTCGAGGCCGCCGGAGCCGCCGTCTGGCTGCATTCTCAAGCGGCACTGGCTTACGGGCCGGGTTTGATTCCGGAAGATCTGTTGCAGGCGCTGCCTGGGGTTTTGCAAGGAATGTATCAAAATTCGGTGTGCCAGCCTTGATGGGAGTCGGTCGGGACGCTTGCTTAGGGATAGTCCCCAGCAAACACGACCCAGATTGGCTCTATCATCGAAGCTTCGACGTTCATATCCATGTCAGCTTCAGTAGCCTGCCCACGCGCCATGCGTGACACAAGTCAGGACATGCAGGGGAGGATGCCGGTGCCGATTCAGGCGCTCCGGCGGTGGTTCCGGATCGGCCGGGACCGCACCCTGATCAGGAGAACAGGATGAAATACGTAGAAGGTTTTGTTGCGGCCGTTCCCAAGGCCAATAAAGAGCAGTATCTGCAGCATGCCACCCAGGCCTTGCCTGTTTTCAAGGAGATGGGCATCAGCCGCGTGGTCGAGTGCTGGGGCGATGATGTGCCCGATGGCAAAATCACCGATTTCCGGCGTGCTGTGCAAGCCAAAGACGACGAGGAAGTGGTGTTCAGCTGGTTCGAGTATCCGTCTAAAGAGGTGCGCGATACGGTCTACCAGAAAATGTCGGATGATCCGCGCATGCAGGCCATGAGCCAAAACATGCCGTTCGATGGCAAACGCATGATTTTTGGTGGGTTTGTGCCTATTCTGGATGCCTGAAGACAGTGGCAGAAGCCGGCCGGCAGTATGTTGCGGCCGGCGTTGGGCTAGGCGCGCGTAGTGCGCTGGTAGGCCAGCAGCACGATGCCGCTCAGCACGACCGCGCCGCCCAGCAATTGGGTCGGATTCAAAGTTTGTTGCAGGATGATCCAGCCCAGCAGCAGCGAGGCCACGGGTTCGATGTTCAAAAACGGGGCGTTGCGTGACAGGTTCAGCCGGGGAGCCAGCACGAACAGGGTCACAAAACCAGCGGTATACAACAGACAGACGATGGACAGGGCCAGCCAGCCTTGCGGGTTGTGGGGCAAGGACGCCCCCCCTGGAAGCAGCCCGAACGGACTCAGGGCGATCAACAGCACCAGCGTCTGGCTGATCGTGCAGAAACTGCGCACCGAGCCGGGCAGGGACGAGAGTTTGTTTTCGGTAACCCACAAGCCTATAGCAAAAACCAGTGCGGTGCCCAGGCCGCAGGCCACGCCCAGCATCCAGCCGGCATCCAGTGTGGCACCGCTCAACAGGCTGGGTACATCCAGCGCCAGTAGCAATCCGGCCAGAATAATGGCCATGATGGTCAGTGTCTTGCGGGTGGGGCGGTGGCCGCCCAATAACCAGGTCAGCAGTGCCAGCAAGATGGGGTACATATTGGCCACCAACAGGGCCAGGGCGACCGGGATGCGCGCGATGGAAGAGTAGATCAGCATGCACTGCGTGGTAATGAGCGCGCCCAGCAGCAACTGCCAACCCAGAAAGCGGCGAGGCACATGCAGCGCCTGGCGCTGCCAGAGCAACAGCAGGCCCAGGGCCAGGGTGGCCGAGCTTGAGCGGGCGATGACGGTGATGATCAGTCCGGTACCGTGGTCCAGCGCGACTTTGGCGGCGATGTGATTGCCGGCGAACGCGCTGCCCAGCAACAGCAGAAGGAGAATGGCTACATGACGGGGAAGCAGGGAAGCGACTGACACAGGGCGAGGTAGATAATTATTTTAAATATAAAGCATTAGTGCATGCCCCATTGTTGTCCGTCGCGCAGATTGCTGCAAGGGCTATTTGGCTGCCGGGCAGGCTGTGTGGTTGGTGTGGCACCAAATTATGCCGTCATGAATGCAGTGCTACTATGTGGACCGACTTTTCTGTTCACAGAGACGGCATGATGAATCCTGACTCCGACAAGAAACCGACCCTTGGCAAGCGGCCGCTTGCCGCTCCCCGCAGACGCTGGCGCGTCATGGCCGCCGGCGGTGTTTTTCTGGCGGGCCTGGCCGCGTTGGCCGGCTGTGCCTTGCCGTCGTTGCAGGGCCGCAGTCAATCGCTTGCTTTGCCTCGGGAGCAGGCCGAACAGACACCGTTGGGTCAGGCGATTGCGCCGTTGGTGCAGGCACACCCGGGGCTATCGGGTATTTATCCTTTGTACGATCCGCATAACGCGTATGCGGCACGGGCCTTATTGGCCCGTGCCGCCCAGAAGACCCTGGATGTGCAGTACTACATCTGGCGCGGTGATACGACAGGCACGCTGATGTTAGGGGCCTTGTTTGCGGCCGCCGAACGGGGTGTGCGGGTGCGCTTGCTGCTCGATGACAATGGGATCACCGGGCTGGATGATACCCTGGCTGCGCTCAATGCCCACCCTAATGTCGAGGTGCGCCTGTTCAATCCTTTTGTGCTGCGCTGGCCCAAGGCGCTGGGCTATCTGACCGATTTTTCACGTCTGAACCGGCGCATGCACAACAAATCGTTCACGGTGGATAACCAGGCTTCTATTATTGGCGGGCGCAATGTAGGGGACGAGTATTTTGGTGCGACCCAGGATGTGCTGTTCTCCGACCTGGATGTATTGGCCATCGGCGAGGTGGTTCAGGACGTGTCGGCCGATTTCGACCGTTATTGGGCCAGTCACTCCGCGTATCCGGTCGATACGCTGGTGGCGGTGGACGGACCGCGTGCGCTGCAGACGTTTCGCCAGGAACTGGCGCAGGCCGAACGTCAGCCGCGCGCTCTGGATTATCAAGCCGTGCTGCGCGAATCCGGGCTGGTCGGCGAATTGATGCAGGGTGAACTGGACTTCCAGTGGGCGCGTACGACGATGGTCAGCGACGACCCGGCCAAAGGGCTGGGCCAGGCCAGCCCCGAAGGCTTGCTGGTCTGGCGCATGGATCGCCTGCTGGGTCAGCCCCAGCGCAAAGTCGATCTGGTGTCCGCTTATTTCGTGCCCACACAGGCGGGCGTGCGTGCTTTTCAAGAGCTGATGGCCAAGCCGGGCATGCAAGTGCAGGTGTTGACCAATTCTCTGGCCGCCACAGACGTGTCGGCCGTCCATGCCGGTTATGCCAAACGGCGCAAAGCCTTGTTGCGGGCCGGTGTGCAGTTATGGGAATTGCGTCCGACTTCGGAGCGTCCCACGCAGCACGGTTCGGGGCCGTTCGGCAGTTCCGGTTCGGCCTTGCATGCCAAGACGTTTGCAGTGGATGATCAGCGGATTTTTGTGGGTTCGTTTAATTTTGATCCGCGCTCGGTCAATTTAAATACCGAATTGGGCTTTATCATAGAAAGCCCGACCTTGGCCCAGGAATTGTCCAAGGCCTTTGTCCAGGCCATTCCGTATTACAGCTATCGTGTCGAGCTCGATGCGCAGGGCGAACTTATCTGGATACAGCAGAACGACGACGGCAGCCGCCGGATCTACCATCAGGAACCGGAGGCCGGCCTGTTAAAGCGCGCCGGCGTGGGTGTGATGTCGTTGCTGCCTATCGAATGGCTCTTGTAGGCGCGCAATAGCCGCGGTCGCGTTTTACAGTTTCAGGCGCTGCAAGGCGGTGCGACGGGCTTCTATCCATCTGGCATACAGTCGCAGGCCGTGCTTTTCCATGTGTGTTTCTGCCAACGCCCATTGCTGTCTGGCTTGTCCGGGTTCACCGAGTGCCAGCCAGGCGTCGCCGCGAATGCAGTGCAGCTCGGCAGACAAGCTGTGCGTGCAATAGCGCAGTCCCTGCGCGGCCGCCTTGTCCAGCCATGGCATGGCCTCGTTGTAGCGACCTAGCCGTATCAGCGCGCGCGCAATACGCCCCATCAGGCCATCGACGCAGATGGGCAATCCATATTGCACGATCTGTACGCAGTCCTGCAGTGGCTGCAGGCTGGATTCGCGTCCGTACAGCATGATTTGGCAGTAATGCAGAAACGAGCGCGCCAGTGCCGACCAGGGTTCCGGGCTGCCGACTTTTTGTAGTTCTTTCAGGGATTGCTCGGCCAGTTGGCGGCAGTCCTCCAATTGATCTGTCAGATACAGAGCCTGCATGCCAAACAGGTAGGTGATCGAGCGCATGATCAAGGTGATTTCGGGCCGCAGGCTTTGCACGGCCTGGCGCACGTATTGCAAGGCGGCGGTGGTGTCGCCCTTGAGGGCCAGCGTGACCGCCAGCGTACACAAGGTCATGCACTGTGGATAATGTTCTTCAATGGCCAGCCGACCCTTGGAGGCGGGCAGGTTCTCCAGGACGGCCAGGCTCAGGTGCAGCGTTTCCTCGGCCTGTTGTAGATTGCCTCTCCACAGTTCAAGATGCCCGATCGCGTAGAGCGCCCAACTGCGGTTCTGGTCATGGCCGGTTTCGCTGGCCAGGGCCAGCAATTGTCGGGCCACCAGCAGGGCCTGGTCGAAGTTTCCTTGCGCCTGAAGCGCCGACCAGGTGCTCCACAGCGACACCATGACCTGATCATTATCATGATTGTTCTGCACGTAGCGGCCCAGCTCGTAGGCCATGGCCGTGGAGGCGGATGCGGGGCCGTATAGTGTGCTTTCAATCGTGCCCTGCAGCATGCGGCATTCAAACTGTAAGGCGTGGCGTATTTGGATGTCGTCGATCAGTTCGCTGCGGTTCAGGCTGCGTTGCAAGAACAGGCTGGCATCGCGCAGATCAAGGCGGTGCAATGCCTCGCGCGCTGCCCGCTGCCACCAGAAAGCGGCATCGGCGCATTCGGCCAGACATAGATGCTGTGCGATTACTTCGGGTGCGTGCCGCCGGCGTATGCCGTAGTGGGCGATGGTCTGGTGCGCGTTTTGCTGTTCGCGGCGCAAGGCAATCTGCCGGATGGCTTGTGCAACCAGGGGCTGGCAGACAATCTCGCGGCCTTGGCGCTCGATCAGATCCAGCGTGACCAGCGTGTCCAATCCGCTGTCCAGCGTATCGGCATTCATGTTCAGCATGGCGATGATGTCCTCGATGGCAATGGCATCGTCATGCAGGGCAATGGTGGTCAGGATGCTGCGGGTGGCGGGCAGCAGGGTGTGGTACTGGATGCAGACCAGGTCCGTCAGCGACGGGGCGCAGTTGGCAGGGCTGCCCAGCTCCAGATGACGCAGCAGGTCGTGGGCGTGGCCCGGGTTGCCGCCGCTTAGGCGGGCCAGGCGGCTGCGGTTGTCCCGTGAGAGCCGTGGCCCACGGCTTTGACCGCCTAGCAGGCTGTTGATGCTGGTTCGATCCAGCGGGCGCAGCGCCATGCGTTCGGCGCGCTCCAGGCCGTGGCTGGGGGTGCGGCCGGATGTGATCAGTAGCGTGGGGCTGCGAGGCGTGGCATGGGCCAGCAGGCGTACCAGTTTCTGGGTGGGAGGATCGGCCCACTGCATGTTTTCGATAATCAGCAGGCGACGACGCGGCGTTCCGGATAAGCCGCTGAGCAAATTGAAGAACATCTCCATCTGAGCAGTGGAGGGTTCGTTTTGCTCGTGCTCGTCGGGTGTCGCCTGCAGCCACTGACTCAACGCTTTGGCCTGTTGCGCTGTGACATCTAAAACGGCTTGCACCGCCTGTGTGGAAAAGGGGTCGGATTGGTCTATCGGGGCCAGGGCCATCTGGCCAAGCAACTGCTCGTGCAGCCACAGCCGCAGGGGGTGCCAGGCCTGACGGCGGCGGTCTTCACGGCATTGCAGGGCAATGCTGGGGTGGTCGGTTTTTTGAACGTAGTCGGCCAGAGACTGGATCAGCAGGCTTTTGCCGATGCGTGCGCGGCCATGAATGGCAATGTGGTGCAAAGGCCGGTTCGGGCCGATTTGCGCCCAGGCTTGTACCAATTGATCGAACTCTTGGGAGCGGCCATA
Source organism: Alcaligenes sp. SDU_A2 (assembly GCF_038237375.1). NCBI lineage: Bacteria > Pseudomonadati > Pseudomonadota > Betaproteobacteria > Burkholderiales > Alcaligenaceae > Alcaligenes > Alcaligenes sp. SDU_A2. Next base: position 920,819 of record NZ_CP151273.1, read on the forward strand.
GATGCGACTGGGAAGGTGGCTGTGATCCGCGCCGGGCCGATGAAGGCGCAGCGTCAGTTCATGAGCTTGTCCGTTCAAGGGGACAGGCACATCTTCGGGTAAGAGACGTTGTGACGCTTGCAGACTGACTCTGGGGGAGCCCGGCATGGCTTGCCAGCTAAGCGGCAGTACAGTCTGCGCCAATTGGCCCCAGGGGTCTGGGTGGCCGGATTGGTCATCGATGACCAAGTCGGCGTGTATGCCTATGGTCAGTAAAATCCGGTCATCCAGACGCAGGGCTGCGGCGGCCCGTGCCAGATCGGCTGCCAGCGAGACCGGGGACTCCAGCAGGTCCGGATATCCGAAATAGGCCAGGGCCTGGTTGTGCCCGGCCACGGACAGCCAGCCGCCGTGTTGCTGAATCAAGGCATTGAGCAGGCGGCTGCTTTGCTCTATGACCTCGCCGCTGTGTTCACGATCATGCTGATGGCCCGCTTGAAAGCGCAGGCAGAATCCAACCACGGCCAGGGGGCGCAGGCTCAAGCCGGTCTGGGCCGGTTTATGATCGTGCTTGGATTCTGTCTGGCGCTCGGCCTGATAGACCAATTGCCGTGTCTGTGGGCTAGGTTCGCAACCGAGCCGATCCGCCAGCAGTACGGAGCATTGCTCATAGGCCTGCATAGCGGCGTCGTGCTGTCCTTCCTGCTTGAGCAGTTCGATCAGACGCTGGTGCAGCCGCTCTTCTTCGGGCCAGATCATCAGCCAGCGTTTGATGTGCGCCATTGCTTGGGACGGCGGCAAGCTGGCCAGACTGGCCTGCACATAGCGGTCGCGGCATTGGACCAGGGTTTGTCGTATCTGTGCCTGGGCATCGAGCAGCCAGTCCTGTAGCCGTTCACCGTTATGCAGCTTGACTTGTTCCAGCAGTGTGCCGTCGTACAGATCCAGCCGTTCCAGGTCGCTTAGGGCGGGTTGGCTGGCGTGTTGCAGCAGTGCCAGCACATCAATAAAGACCCGTTGCGGATTCAAGGAAAGCGTGTCGTGACTGATGTGCAGCACATCGTCGCAGTCGGCAAAGGCGCGACGCAGGGCATGCAGCGCGTGTCGCAGGCGCGCCCGGCCTGTGCTGATCGGGTCTTCGTGCCAGATGGTTTCGGCCAGGTGACCACGGTTAAGCGGTTTTCCCTGGGCCATCGCCAGCATGGACAGAAGGATGCGGGCCTTGTCGTAATTGATGATCTGCGTGCGTGGTTGACCGTTTACTAAGACACGGTATGGCCCCAGCAAGCGGATCTGGATCGTTGTTTGAGGCGTTGAAGACAAGGCATCCATAGGCCCATTCTCGTATCAATAGTTAAGCAATGATGAGTAGAATGTATCTAATCCGTTTAATTGTCATTTTTGAGTTTTTCAAGAATAAACGGGTTCTGACATTTTTTTACGTAGTAAACGGGTTTTTGGGGGAAAACCAGGGTTTTCTCTGGTTTTGACGTCCTGAGAACGGAGACGGGGGCCTGGTCCACAGATTGCCCAGGCTATGATGTGGCCTTATTCATAAAAAACACCCAGATGCCGTTTGTGTATGGTCGATGCCACCCGTTCTTCATTACGCAAGCAGTCCCGCTTGCCGCTGTCGCTTAAAGTCAAATACACCTTGCGGGCGCGCCTGGAGCGGGGGGAATGGCCGGTGGGAACGCGTATTCCTACGCTGGAACAATTGATGCAGGCATATGGCGTATCGCGCGCGACGATGCGCGCTGCGCTGGACGAGCTCGAGCGCGAGGGACTGATTGAACGCACGCGCGGCAAAGGCACGTTTGTCATCGGCGATGTGGCCCAGGAGCATTGGTTGGCCTTGCCGACGTGCTGGGATGAGCTGCTTGCGTATTTGGGCCGGCTCAATACCGTGACGGTGGAGCTGGGCAGCGGCAAGGGCAGGGTGCCGGCGGACATTGCGGGGGCGGCTGTGCCGGATACCTATTGGTGGACGATGCGGGTCAATCATGCCGATGGTCTGGCGTACAGCATGAGCACCGTCTATGTGCTCGATGCCGTAGCCTGGCGTCTGCAGCCCGACCTTTGCCAGGGGCCTGTGCTGCTGGCGCTCGATCGCCTGGCTCGGGATCAGATTCATGCTGCCAGCCAGACGCTGACGGTGCGGGTGGCCGACGCCGATCTGGCGCGGCACCTGAATATGGACATAGGCATGCCGGTTGTGCGGCTGTTGCGCACAGTACGCAATCAGCAGGGCCAGATTGTGTACGCTGCGCAGGTCTACTATCCGGCTCAGTATCTCAGCATCACAACCGAGCTGTCGCCGTCTTCAACCGTCTGAGCGTATGCCTTCTTTTTCGATAATGCGCTTCCAGCGCTGGCTGCGTTCCTGAACCCATTGTGCCGGGCTGGTGGTGCTCGACGCGTAGGGTTGGATGTCCAGCGTGCGGAGCATTTGCGCGGTCGATGGACGCTTCATGATGTCGGCCAGCAGTGTGTTCCAGGACTGAATCTTGGCGGCCGGTGTGCCTTTGGGCGCGAACACCAGATAGGCAAAGCGTTCATCGAAGTTTTCCAGGCCGGGCAGTTTGGATTCGGCCACGGTCGGCACATCCGGAATCAGCGAGTTGCGCGTATTGCCCGATACGGCCAGCGCCGTCAGCTTGCCCTCGCGTACCGCGCCCAGCACGCCGGCAATCACCAGAAAGCCACTGTCGATGCGGCCGCCGTACATATCGTTTAGGACGGCCGGATTGCTTTTGTAAGGGATATGATCGAGCTTGACACCGCTGTCCTGGGTCAAGGCGGACATCATCAGGTGTCCGGGCGAACCTATGCCGGCAGAGCCATAGTTCATGCGTTTGTCGCCGGCTTCTTTCAGAAACTGGGCAGCGGTCTTGATGCCCGAATTGCTGGGCACCACCAGTACTTGATCGAATGTGCCCAGCAAAGAAACCAGTTCCAGCGAATCGCTGAGTCGGAAGTTGCTTTTCAGGTAGATATGTGGATTGGCGGTGGCGACCGTATCCAGGGTCAGCAGCAGCGTATTGCCGTCGGGCTTGCTGCGGCCTACGGTTTCGGCGGCGATGGTGCCCGACGCGCCGGCCCGGTTCTCGACCACGATGGTCTGGCCGGTCGTGGCAGAGGCTTCGCGCGCCAGCATCCGGCCCAATACGTCCAGGGGGCCGCCAGCCGCCGAACTGACGACCAGGGTGACGGTCTCGGCGGCCAGCGCCGGTGCTGTGACAGGTGCCAGGGCGGCACAGACGGCCAGGGAGCGGAAAAGATAGCTCAGTTTCATGCTTGTCTCCAGATGGATATGGTTTTTATGGATGCAGCAAGGGGTCAGGCCAGCGCCAGCGGCAATGGACTGGATTCGCTGTGTGCCATCAGCGTGTCAAGCAGTTGGCACAGCAGGCGGGTCTTCAGTTCGCTGGAGGCGGGGTCGTCCCAGAGATTATGTTGTTCCAGAGGATCGGCTTGCAGGTCGTACAGTTCGCCCCAGTTGGTGCCCTGATAGACGCTTAGTCGATGCGATTCGGTCAGCAGCGAGCGCAGTTTGCAGCGTTGCGGCATATTGAACAGCTGGCGCTGGTTCTCTTCTTCCACCAGCAATGTGGCCCGCCATTGATGGGTCGGATCAGTCATCAAGGGCAGCAGCGAGCGTCCCTGAATGCCGTTGTAGGGCAGCAGGCCGGCCCGCTCCAGAATGGTGGGCGCGATATCGATGGTGGAACACAAGGCGTTGTCGGCCGCGTGTCCCACTGGTCTGGCCGGGTCGAACCAGATAAACGGGGTGCGTATTATGCTTTGATAGTGCACCGGCCCTTTAAGCAGCAGTTGATGGTCGCCCATGAAGTCCCCGTGGTCGCTCAAGAACAGGATGACGGTGTTCTCGGCCAGGCCGCGTTGTTCCAGATGGTTCAGGATACGGCCGATTTCGGCATCGATATGCGTGATCGAGCCGTAGTTCAGCGCGATGGCCTCGCGCGCTTCGCGTTCTGTGCAGGCAAACAGGGCCGGCGTGTGCTTGACGGCTTTGCCCTGATCGCGCTGTTCATGCAGCCAGCGGATGTGCGGTGGGGCGGGGTGCGGGCCGGGTTCAAAGGAGGCAGGCAGCGTGACCTGTTCTGGATCGTACATGTCCCAATACTGGCCGTGGGGGGTGAAAGGGTGGTGCGGATCGGGGAAGGAGCACTGAATAAAGAAAGGCTCTCCGGCCTGGCTGTGCTGATCCAGCAAGGCGCGGGTGCGTGCGCCTATCCAGGCCGTGGTGCTGAACTCTTCAGGCACGCGGGTGCGCCATGCCTGTCCAAAATGGCTCAGTGTGATGTCCGGACTGGGCAGGGCCTGATCAGGGCCGCTCAATGCGGCGATGTCGGGGTGTTCGTTTTGCAGCCAGCGTCCATAGTCCCCCCAGATCTGATCGCCGTGATCGACGGCCAGATCGACATGCTCGAAACCGTAAAATGGCAGCGTCATTGCGTGGTCGGGGCGTTCGCGCCAGAGGGTGCCGCATTCTTGGTCGTAATCATTGGTGGCCACCGTTTGCCGCGCTTCGTCCTGGGTGGGCGGGGCGTCGGGCTTGGGATAGAGCGGCGGGTCGTCGGTAATGTTCTGCAAGTGTGCCTTGCCCACCAAAGCGGTGCGCCAGCCTGCCCGGCGCAGCACGTCCACGAAGGTATTTGACTCCAGCGGCAGGGGCACGCCGTTGTGGCGCGCGCCGTGTACCGAGGGCATGCGGCCGGTCATCAGCGAGGCGCGGTTGGGCATGCAGATGGGGGTGGCGACGTAAAAACGCTCGGCACGCCAGCCGCGTGCCGCCAGCGCGTCCAGGCTGGGAGTGCGTACATCCGGGTTGCCGTAGCAGCCCAGGTGGTCGGCACGGTGCTGGTCTGTGATGAACAGCAGGAAATTCGGTGCAGCGGTGGACATAAGCCTCCTTTTTTTAGACAGGGTTTATGTCCATTATGGAAGCCGTTGCCATAATGTTAAATTGAATAATTAGCAGTCAGACATGCTTTTTTGTAATGGGTAAATGATGAGCTGGAGCGATCGCATCCGTTTGAAGCACCTGCAGGTCCTGATTTTGCTGTGTGAGTTGGAAAGCATGAGCGATGTGGCCCGGCAGTCCAATATGACACAGCCGGCCTTGTCAAAATGGCTCAAGGATCTGGAGGAAAATGTAGGCATGCCCTTGTTCGAGCGCCATGCGCGCGGCATCGTGCCTTTGCCCCCGGCCTTGGAGCTGGCACGCCAGGCCAAGGGAGTATTGAGTCGGTTGGACAGAATGGGCGTGACGCTGGAGCAGTACCGGCAAGGATTCAGGCAGCAGTTTGCGCTGGGCGTCTCGCCCATGGTGGCGGTGGTCTATTTGCCGGAGCTCTTGCGCGAGGTTCTGCAGTGCCATCCCCAGTGCCATATCCGTATTCAAGAAGGCACATTGGATATATTGAGCAGGCAACTGGAACAGGGCGATCTGGATCTGATTATCGGTCGCATCGACGAACTGGGCCGCAATCCAGATATGGCGTTCTTGCCTCTGGGCACGGTTCCCTTGTGCGTGGCGGTGGGCCAAAACCATCCGCTGGCCGGCCGTGCGGATCTGAAATGGACAGAAGTGCTGGATCACCCTTGGATATTGCCGCCCAAGAGCAGTCCTATGCGCAGGCGCTTCGAGTTGTCTCTGGATGCGCAGGGTTTGCGGCATCCGCACTGCGCCATTGAATCGGCCTATGCCCATACCAGTGCCAAGCTGGCGGTGGACAGCCCGTTCCTGGTTCCGATGGCGCGCAGCATGGTCCAGGCCTATCCGGATCTGCGCATCCTGGATCTGGATTGGACGGATGCCAGCCTGCATGGGCAGTTGGGTCTGATGTGGCGACCGGAAGACGGCGGTCAGCCGCTGCTCGAACAAATCATAGGCTGGATGCGCCAACGTCATCCCTAAGTCTCAATTATTCGGGCTTTGAATGTTGTTCATTTGAGCGATCTCAAATGGATAGCGGGTATTTTTGTAACCATGTATGGCTAGCGTGTTATTTTGTTTCGTCCAGACGGGTTTTGAGATGAGATCAGTCCTATCAGGTTGGAAGAATTTGCAAGCAATTGGCATCAGCTCTGTACGCGATACGCTGAGCGGGAGATACCATTCCCGTGACTTTATTCATGCCCGCATGGAGTACCTGCGCACACGAGTCATGCTGGTCGGGCTTATCTTTGCCCTCCTGACGCCGTTCTGGGCCTTCATGGACTGGCTTTTGCTGCCCAGCAGGCCGACTGATTTTTTGTTTGTCCGTCTGTTTGGTTTTGCGGGCTTGCTGGCCTGTGTGTGGCTGGCTCTGCAAGGACATCAGCGCATCCGGCTTGTCTATGTGTTGAGCGGGCTGGTATTTATGCTGCCGGCCTCGTTCTATGCCTACATGCTGCTCAGTTCGGACAGCGCGGGCCATTATGTCGTGCTGGGCTACGGTTTTATCCCTTTTCTGCTGGTCGCCACTCTCAGTATTTTTCCCTTTACGCTGCTGGAATCGGCAGTGGTGGGCGGGGCGCTGATCGGCCTACAGATACTGGCGTCGATACGCGCCGATACGTGGATGACCGCCAAAGGTATGCAGGATCTGTGGCTGTTGATAGCCTTGTTGGTGGTGGCCCTGACGGCCAATTATTTTCATCTGGGACTGCTGTTGCGCTTGTATAGACAGGCCACGCACGATGCCTTGACCGGGTTGATGAACCGGGGAGCCTTGAACCAGCAACTGACCCAGCGCATCTGGGAAGATGGCCTGCATGTGCTGATGATAGACCTGGACCATTTCAAGCAGATCAACGATACCCACGGCCATTCGGTGGGCGACGATGTGCTGGCGCGCGCGGCCGGTTTGTTCAAAGCCCACCTGGAGCCGCAGGATCTGGCTGCCCGCTATGGCGGCGAAGAATTTACCTTGATTCTGGCTGGCCGCACGGATGAACAGGCGCTGGAGCTGGCCCGGCAACTTTTAGGCAAGGTTCAGGCGCAGGTGCTGCACAACCACGACCGCCAGCCTTTTCAGATTACCGCCAGTATCGGACTGGCCGCCTGTGCCGCCGGACAGGATGCCGAAAAAGCGCTGCGCCTGGCCGATATGCGTCTGTATCAGGCCAAGCGGGGCGGACGCAATCAGATCGTGGCGACCGGCTAGGGGCTTGGCCCGGCAAGGTCGCCTGCCAGCCCGCCGGTCGGGGGGCTGGCGCTGGGAACCTAGTCCAGCTGACTGAGGGTTTGAATCCAGAAGTCGCGGCGCAGTGCCAGTGTGGAGACCAGAATGTGTTCGCGCAGCGTGTGGGCACCGTCGCCATCCGCGCCCAGGCCATCGAGCGTGGGCACACCCAGCGCAGCGGTAAAGTTGGCATCGCTGGCTCCCCCCGTCATGGGGGCTTCGTTCAGCGACAGCCCTACCTGATCGGCAAACTGCTGGCAGCGGGCCAGCAGTCCGGCCGTGGCGTCGGTGCGCGACATGGCCGGTCGGTTCAGGGAAAAGGTGACATCCAACTTCACATCCGGATTGACGGCGCTCAGCGCCTGCACCTGAGCGCGCAACGTTTCAGCGGCCTGGGCGTCGGGAACGCGAAAATCGGCCCGTATGCTGCAGTGTTCGGGGACGACGTTGGGCGTGGTGCCCCCGGTAATGGTGCCCACACTGACGGTGATGCCGCGTTCGTAATCGGTCAGCGCTTGCAGCGCCAGCACTTGATGGGCGATCTCTTCAATCGCATTACGCCCTTTCTGGTGTTGGATGCCGGCGTGGGCCGGGCGCCCTTGCGCGGCAATCTGGATAAAGCCGGTTCCTTTGCGGGCCGTCACGCACCGTCCTTCCTCGACCCGGGCCGGTTCGCACACCAGTGCGTAGCGCGCGCGGCGGGCAAAGGCTTCGGTATGCGGACGCGACAGATGGCTGCCGGTTTCTTCGTCTGGCAACAACACCATGTCCACGGGCAGGCGGGTCTGTCCGGCGGCGGCACCCAGAGCGGACAAGGCCAGGCATACGCCTGCTTTCATGTCGTAGATGCCGGGACCGTACAGGCGGTCGCCTTCGAGCCGGACGGGGTTTTTTTCTGTCGTGCCCAGTGGGTGCACCGTGTCGTAGTGGCCCAGTACCAGGATGCCTTCGCGCTCGTCGCCGGCTTGGCGGTTGTGGATGTGCAGCAGCGGTGCGCCGCCATCACCCATGTCCTGCGCCTGTACGTGCAGGCCCAGCGATAGGGCATCGGCCGTGATGACGGCAGCCATGGCTTGCAGCGCAGCCTGATCGTGGGAAGGGGATTCCAGCCCGGTCCAGTGTTTGATCTGCTGGACAAGGTCGTTGGTCGTGGTGTCGGTCATGGCGTGGTTTCGAGTGGACGGATATGGTGACAGGCGGCCTGATGGCCGGTGGCGATGGTCTGCAGCGCAGGGGCGGCCTGGCGACAGAGATCCGTCGCCAGGGGACAGCGCGGGTGAAAGGTACAGCCGCTGGGTGGCTTGAGCGGCGAGGGAATTTCGCCCTGTATAGGCGCGAACTGGCGTCGGCGTCGTTGCACATCGGGCATTTCGGCCAGCAGTGCCTGGGTATAGGGGTGGGCGGCGTGACTGAAGATCTGGGCCGTGGGTGCCATCTCCACGATGCGTCCCAGATACATAATGGCGACCCGATCGGAAATGTGGCGCACCACGCCCAGGTCATGGCTGATGAACAGATAGGTAAAGTTGTGCCGTTCGCGCAGATCCATGAACAGATTGATGACCTGCGCCTGAATAGACACATCCAGCGCGGCCACCGGCTCGTCGCAGACCAGAAAGTCAGGTTGCACCATCAGGGCCCGGGCAATGCCGATGCGTTGGCGCTGTCCACCGGAGATCTGGTGGGGTAGGCGGTCGCGGTACTCGGCGGCCAGGCCGACTTCGGCCAGCGCCTGATCAATCCGGGCCGGGATGTCTTGCCGGGGTGCCAAGTTATGGACGTGCAGCGCTTCGCCCAAAATTTGGTGCAGCTTTTGTTTGGGATTCAGAGAGGCTTGCGGGTCCTGGAAAATCATTTGCACCCCTAGGGTGTAGTCCAGTTTGTCCCTGGCCTTCAGTTCGGCGACATCGCGGCCTTTGTACAGTACCTGACCGGCGGAAGGCCGTATCAGACCGGCCACCATGCGCCCCAGCGTCGATTTGCCGCAGCCCGATTCGCCCACCAGACCGACCACTTCACCCGCCGCAATGCTCAAGTTGACGGTGTTGACGGCATGGACAGTGGGCAGCTCGGGTGCCTGGCCCAAGGTTTTCATCAATCGGTAGGCCAGGTCCGGCGAGCGGCTGAATTGTTTGCGCAGATCGCGCAGTTCGATGACGGGTGTCGTGCTCATGCTGCCTCGCGGGTCAAGGGGTGAAAGCAGCGATAGTCCTGCTGCCCGTGGCGCTGCATCTGGGGGGCGGATTGGCCGCAGCGTTCGGTGGCGTGGGTGCAGCGGGGACGGAACGGACAGCCAGCTTCCCGGCCGGTCAGGGTGGGGGCCATGCCGTCGATTTGCCGCAAGCGTTGGCCCGGCTCCGTGGCACCGGGCATAGAGTCCAGCAGACCGCGTGTATAGGGATGGACGGGGTGGCTCAGGACATCGCTCACCGGGCCGTGTTCCACGATGCGCCCGGCGTACATGACGGCCACCTGGTCGGCCAGCTCGGCAATGACCCCTAGATCGTGGGTAATCCAGATCATGGCGGTTTGCTGTTCGCGGCACAGAGTTTGCATCTGGTACAGAATCTGGGCCTGAATGGTGACATCCAGCGCCGTGGTCGGCTCGTCGGCAATAATCAGATCCGGTTGATTCAGCATGGCGATGGCAATGGCCACGCGTTGGCGCATGCCGCCGGAAAACTCGTGCGGATACTGATCCAGGCGGCTTTCAGGGGCAGGGATGCCGACCTGGGCCAGGGCCTGTATACAGCGTTGACGCGCCTGCTTGCGAGGCGTGCGCGGATGATGGGTCAGGATGGCTTCCATCATCTGTTCGCTGACTTTCAATACGGGGTTCAGCGTCATCAGCGGGTCCTGGAAGATCATGGCGATCCGGTCGCCGCGCAACTGGCGCATCTGCTCTTCGGTCAGCGCGCGCAGGTCGCGGCCCTGGAACAGGACTTGTCCGGCAATGACTTCGCCGGGCGGGTCGATCAGGCCCAGCAAGGAAAAGCCGGTGACCGATTTTCCCGAGCCGGATTCGCCGACCAGGCCCAGAATCTGGCCCCGGCGCACGGTCAGCTCGACGCCGTCCACGGCCAGCCAGGCACCGTCTTCGGTATGGAAGGCCGTTTGCAGGCCTTGAACATGAAGCAAAGGAGTATCAGTTGTCATTTAGCGTCGCGGGTCCAGGCTTTCGCGCAGGCGATCGCCCACGATGTTGATGGACAGGATCAGCAGCAGCAGGGCCACGCCCGGAAAGATGCTGATCCAGTAGTCGCCCGAGAGCAGGTACTCAAAGCCGCTGGCGATCAGTAGGCCCAGTGAAGGCTCGGTCACCGGCACGCCCACGCCCAGAAAGGACAGCGTGGCCTCCAGGGTGATGGCCGTGGCGATTTGTATCGTGGCAAAGACCATGATGGGGCCCAGGCAGTTGGGCATCAGGTGGCGCAACATAATGCGCCAGGCGGGAAAGCCCAGGTTCTGGGCCGCCTCTATGTATTCTTTGCGGCGCTCCTGCAAGGCGCGGCCACGCATGATCCGGGCATAGTGCGCCCATTGCACGACCACCAGGGCGATGATGACCTTGTCTATGCCGCGTCCCAGCATCGCCAGCAGCACCAGCGCGACCAGAATCGTCGGAAAGCCCAGGATGAAGTCCACGCAGCGCATCACGACGGTATCTACCCAGCCGCCCCGGAAGGCAGCCAGCAAGCCCAGGAACGAGCCGATCAGGGTGGACAGGATGACGGCACCCAGACCGACCATCAGGCTGATGCGCAGGCCATACAGAATGGCGCTGAGCATGTCGCGCCCTTGCGCATCGGTGCCCAGCCAGTAGACCTGGCCGTCCATATTGGTGGCACCGGGCGGCAGACGGCCGTCCAGAATGTCCAGCGCCAGCAGGTCGTAGGGGTCCTGGGGGGCGAAGAAAGGCGCAATCATTACAAGCGCGATCAGAGCAAATAAAGTCCACAGGCTGCGGCGGGCGCTGGGGCGTGCCCGCAGACGCTGCAAGATACGACGACGCTGTGGTGTCTGCTGTAGCGCTGTCACGCGCGCAGCGGCGGTGTCGGTGTGATTGGAGTGTTTCATATCAGGCGCTGGGCTCGGTCAGTTGAACGCGCGGGTCCAGCACGGCGTACAGAATGTCCACGATCAGATTGATCAGCACGAACAGCATGGTGACCAGCATGACGTAAGCGACGATGACGGGGCGGTCCAGTTGGTAGACGCTGTCGATCAACAGCTTGCCCATGCCGGGCCAGGAAAAGACGGTCTCGGTAATGGTCGAATACGCAATCAGCGTGCCGAACTCCATGCCGATGACAGTCACGACGGGAATCAGGATGTTGCGCAGAATGTGGCGGCGCACAATGCGGCCCGGACGCAGGCCTTTGGCGCGGGCAAAACGCACGTAGTCCTGGCTTTGGGCTTCGGACACGCCCGATGCCGTCATGCGCAGGATCAGCGCAATATTGGCCACCGCCAGGTTAACCGCTGGCAGCGCCAGATGACGCCAGCCTTCGGCTGTGAACAGGCTGAACGGCACGCCCAGCACATCCACGGTGGCCCCGCGGCCGGAAGCCGGCAACCAGCCCAGCCACACGGCAAAGAGCAAGATAAAGACCATGCCTTGCCAGAAGTTGGGCAGGGAAAAGCCCAACACCGAACCGCCCATGATTCCCCGGCCCAGCCAGCGATCGCGGTACAGCCCGGCCACCAGCCCCAGCGGAATGCCCAGGATACAGGTCAGGGCGATGGCGACGGTGACCAGCTCCAGCGTGGCCGGAAAGCGTTGCACGATCAGCTCGACGGCGGACACGCCATGTACAAACGACGTGCCCAGATCGCCGTGCAGGGCGCGGGACAGGAAATGAAAATACTGCTGCCACAGCGGCAGGTCCAGGCCGAGGCGGGCGATCAGTGCGTCGCGCTCGGCCTGTCCTACATCAGGACTGACCAGTAATTCGATGGGGTCGCCTACTGCATACACCGCGGCAAACACCACGACGGACACGGCCAGCAATACCAGCACGCTTTGCAGCATGCGGCGGACAATAAAAATGGCCAATGTGTTACTCCTTACTCATCAGTCCTGCGCGTGCCTTATTGGGCCGGACGCGCGGCAGTGGCCATTGTGCGCTGGTCGGCGCGGCCTTCGTACTGGATGTCGCTGCGATAGGCCCACACACCGCTTTCAAAATGCAGCGGAATGCTGGGCATCTCGTCCAGCGCGATCTTCACTGCCTGCTGCAGCAGGGCGCTGCGTTTATCGTCATCCAGCGTGCGCACGGCTTGCAGATACACCTTGTCCAGTTCCGGATTGGAGTAGGCACCGTAGTTGCTGCTGCCCACGCCCAGTTCGGGATTGCGGGTCGTGATCCAGTACTGCAAGAAGTTGCTGGCTTCGCCGGTTTCCGAACCCCAGCCGCCCAGCGAAGCACTCATCTCTTTCTTGGCGCGCTTGGGGAAGTACACCGACCGGGTCATGGTGTCGACCTGGGTTTTGATGCCGATGCGGCTCAGGTACTGCGCCACGGCCTGGGTTAGTTGGGCATCGTTGATGTAGCGGTCGTTGGTGGCCGACAGCGTCAGCTCGAAACCGTCCGGGTAGCCGGCTTGCGCCAGTAGTTCCTTGGCCTTTTTAGGGTTGTATTCCAAAGGTGGCGCACCTTCGATAGAGCCGAACATGCCCGGCGGGATGAACTGGTTGGCCGGCTCGGCCACGCCGTCCATGATGCGCTGGACAATGGTTTTGCGGTCAATCGCCAGCGACATGGCCTGGCGCACCTGGGCGTTCTGCAACGGATTGTCGCCTTTGGGGGATTTAACCAGTGGGCTTTGCTCGCGTCCGGCATCCAGCTGGAAGAACATCACCCGCACCGAAGGCTTGATGGTGTGGGCAAAGCCACTGTCCTTGATGCGTTTCAGATCGCGCGCGGCGGGGTTTTCGATCAGGTCGAAGTCGCCGGCCAGCAGGCCGGTCAGGCGTGGGCCGGCGGCGGGCACCGCTGTCATGCGCACTTGCTCCCAGGCAGGCGCATCACCCCAGTACTGGGGGTTGCGCTCCAGCACCACGCCGGTGCCTTTGACGTAGGACTTGAGCAGGTAAGGACCCGTGCCTACAACCATATCGCCTTTGTTGAAATCGGCTACGGTGGGCCAGGCGCTCGTGACGCCACAGCCTTCCTTGGGGGCGTAGTGCAGTTGGTCGTGCTTGGCGATGCCGCTCCAGATCATGGGCGCACGCGCCAGCTCGTTAGGCAGCACAGGGTAAGGGGCGGCGGTTTTCAGGTGGACGGTATGGGCATCAGGAGTTTCGATGGCCACGATGCGGCGCGCCACGTTGGTCAGTCCGCCGCCGATGGCGGTTTCGTTGTTCAGAATACGGCAGAAGCTAAAGACCACATCTTGGGCCGTAAAGGGCTCGCCGTTGGAAAAGCGCGCACGTTCATCCAGCTTGAACGTCCAGGTGGTGTCGTCCGTGGCTTCCCAGGATTTGGCCAGTGCCGGCTGTAGCTGCATGTCGGCATTCATGGCGACCAGCGGCTGGAAGATGTGATAGATCAGCGCCTCGTTAGGCGTGGTCTGGTGATAGTGCGGGTCCACCGCAGTGGGCTCGGATGCCAGGCCGATTTTCAAGGTCTGGGCCGATGCCGTGCCTGCGAACAGACAGGCCAGTCCGGCGGCCAGGGTGGTGAGCAATGGCGTATTCATAAGCGGCAAGTCCCCTTTTTTCATGCGTGTTATCAAAACGAGGACCTATTCTAGGAGTCGATAGATTTCTATACAATTAGAATATTTAGAGAATGCTTTGCCAAAATAAGAAAGAATTATTCGGGAAAACCCTAGATCGCACTAGGGCAGGGTAAGACTGTTTGGCAAGCTTTTTAAGCGGAGTTGCCGTGCAAAGCCTGGCTTTTAAGTACTTTTACGAAGTGGCCCAGACAGGCAGTCTAAGCGCGGCCTCGGAGTCCCTGCATGTGGCGATCTCGGCCATCAGCCGGCAGATTGCGGCTTTGGAACAGCGTCTGGGCACACCGTTGTTCGAGCGCAGCGCGCGCGGCATGCGCCTGACCGAGGCCGGGCAGGTGCTGTTGCGCCATGTCCGCCGCTCTTTGCTGGAGACTGAAGCTGCTATCGAACAGATCGCCGCGTTGCGCGGTGCCGAACGCAGTCCCATACGAATCGCTTGCACACAGGGGCTGGCGAATGAACTGGTGCCGGGTGCCATTGCCGCCTTTGGCCAGCGGCATCCGCATTGCCGGTTTCGTATCTGGGTAGACAGTGCGCGGGGTGCGACCGGGCGGGTGGCCACGGGCGAAGCCGATCTGGCGGTGACCTTCAGCACGGCACCGGCCGACCATGTGCAGGTGCGCTACGCGCACAGTGCTCCGGCGTTGGCGGTCATGGCGCAAACCCATCCCTTGGCCCAGCGCCGTCGTCTGTCTTTAAAAGACCTGGTGGATTATCCACTGGCGCTGACGGATGAAAACACCTCGACCTATCGTCTGTTCCAGCTGGCTTCCAATATGGCCGGTCTGAATCTGCAGCCCAGGGTTTTTAGCAACTATGCCGAGGCGTTGCATGCCTATGTGCGCGACAGCCAGGCCGTGTTGTTTGCCAGTTATGTGTCTATTTCCGAGCGTTTGCAGCCTAATCGCTTGTTGGCCGTGCCTTTGCGCAACACCGAGATGCATGCGCGCACGGTTCAGGTTCAAGTGATGTCCGGACGTATTTTGCCGGATATGATGGAGCAGTTTATTGAGTTTATTATTCGTCGCGTGCACGAAGTCAGCCAGGCAGCGCCCCGTTAGCGGCGTGTCCTTGTCCAGATAGGCACTGCTGTTTTTGGCCGCACGAATCCACGGAGAAGACAATGAAGAAGATAGTTGCAGGCGCGCAACTGGCTGGCTTGTTGGTGTTTGGCTCCTTGTGCGCAGCCGCATCCGCCGATGGGGTGATCAAGATCGGCGAACTCAACAGCTACAAAACCCAACCTGCTTTTTTGGGGCCGTACAGAAATGGCATGGAGCTGGCGGTCGAGCAGATCAATCAGGCAGGCGGCATTCATGGCAAGCAGCTGCAACTGATCATCAAGGACGATAACTCCAATCCGGGCGATGCCGTGCGGGCTGCCCAGGAACTGCTATCCCGTGACAAGGTCGATGTGTTGACCGGCACTTTTCTGTCCAATATCGGCCTGGCCATCACGGATTTTGCCAAGCACAAGAAAGTCTTTTTTCTGGCCAGCGAACCGCTGACCGACAAAATCGTGTGGGCCGACGGCAATCGCTACACCTTCCGGTTGCGCAATTCCACCTATATGCAGGTTGCCATGCTGGTGCCCGAGGCCGTCAAGCTGCAGAAAAAACGCTGGGCCATCGTGTATCCCAACTACGAGTACGGCCAGTCGGCCGTGGCGACCTTCAAGACCTTGATGAAACAGGCCCAGCCCGATATCGAGTTCGTGGCCGAGCAAGCTACCCCGCTGGGCAAGGTGGATGCCGGTGCCGTGGTACAGGCACTGGCCGATGCCAAGCCTGATGCGGTTTTTAACGTGTTGTTTGCATCGGATCTGGCCCGTCTGGTGCGAGCCGGCAGCCAGCGCAATTTCTTTGGCAGCCAGTTGCCGGTGGTCAGCATGTTGACCGGCGAGCCCGAATACCTGGACCCGCTGGGTGAAGAAACCCCCGAGGGTTGGATCGTGACCGGGTACCCCTGGTACGCTATCGATACGCCTGAACATCAACGGTTTTTACAGGCTCACCAGGACAAATACAAAGATTACCCGCGTCTGGGCACCATAATCGGCTATAGCACCATACTGTCGCTGGCTGCCGGCATAGAAAAAGCCGGCTCCACCGATACCGAAGCCATGATTCAGGCTTTTCGCGGCTTGGAGCTGATGACGCCGTTCGGGCCTATTACCTATCGCACCCAGGATCAGCAGTCGACCCAGGGGGCCTATGTGGGGGTGTTGGCCAAGAAGGACGGAAAAGGCATCATGACCCAGATCCGCTATGTCGACGGCAAGGATGTGCAGCCCACCGACGAACAAGTGCGCCAGTGGCGTCCCCAAGCCGCCAATCAGTAATAGAATCGCGTTTTCCTGTGGTGATCCGGCGCGCGCGCCGCTTCTGATGTGAGACAGCATGGCCTTTGCGGGTGTATGGGTGCAGTTTCTGAACGGGCTGGCCGAAGCCTCCTCTTTGTTTCTGGTGGCGGCCGGCCTGTCCCTGATCTTTGGGGTGACGCGCATCGTCAACTTTGCGCACGGCTCTCTGTATATGCTGGGCATCTATCTGGCCTACAGCGCCGTGCAATGGCTGGGCGGCTCGGCGCTGGGCTTTTGGGCTGGGCTACTGGCAGCGGCCTTGCTGACCGGGGCCTTGGGCGCTTTGCTGGAGATCGTGCTGCTGCGGCGCATTTATAAGGCCCCCGAATTATTCCAGCTCCTGGCGACGTTTGCCTTGGTGCTGGTCATCAACGATGCCACGCTGGCGCTCTGGGGACCGGAAGACCTGCTGGGGCCATTGGCACCGGGTCTGAACGGTTCTGTTGCCATTGCCGGTCGTTTTTTTCCGGCGTACGACCTGCTCTTGATCGTCATCGGCCCCGTGGTGTTGGGTCTGCTCTGGCTATTATTGACCCGGACTCGCTGGGGGGTGTTGGTGCGTGCCGCCACCTTGGACCGCGAGATGCTGGGGGCCTTGGGGGTCAACCAGGCCTGGTTGTTTACCAGTGTATTTGCGCTGGGCGCGTTTTTGGCGGGTTTGGGCGGAGCCGTGCAACTGCCGCGTCAGCCGGCCAGCCTGATGCTGGATTTGAGCGTCATCGGCGATGCGTTCGTGATTGTCGTGGTGGGCGGCATGGGCTCGATCCCCGGTGCTTATGTGGCGGCACTGATCGTGGCCCAGCTCAAGGCCCTGTGCATTGCCTTGGGCACGGTCAGCCTGTTCGGCATGGAATTTGCCTTTCCCAAGCTGACGTTGGTGGTCGAGTTTGTATTCATGGCGCTTGTGTTGATGGTGCGCCCCTGGGGATTGTTCGGTCGTCCGCAGCCGGTCAGCCGTAACTGGGGCACCGTCGAGGCACCGTTGCGACCGAGCAGCGGGCCGTTTCGGCTGTTGGCGATGGCCGCGTTGGTGCTGTTGCTGGCATTGCCCGTGTTGGTCGATTGGTTTCCTTACGCACCCGTGCTGGCCCTGGACATTCTGGTCGTGGCCCTGTTTGCGACGAGCTTGCACTTCATGATGGGGCCGGGCGGCATGAACTCCTTTGGGCATGCCGCGTATTTTGGCCTGGGCGCGTACGCGGCGGCGCTGCTGCTCAAGACCGCCGCCCTGTCCATGGGGTGGTCCATCGCCTTGGCTCCATTGGTCGCCGGCCTGGGCGCATTGGTGTTCGGCTGGTTCTGCGTGCGCTTGTCGGGCGTTTATATGGCCATGCTGACATTGGCGTTTGCGCAAATCGTCTGGTCGGTCGTCTACCAGTGGGACAGTTTTACGGGCGGCTCCAACGGCGTGGTGGGCATCTGGCCGGACGAGTGGCTCTCTGAAGATCGCTACTATTATTTTGCCTTGATGCTTGTGGCGCTGGCGATCCTGCTTTTGCGTCGCGTCTTGTTTTCGCCCTTTGGCTATGCCTTGCGCGCTGGCCGCGATTCCGCCTTGCGCGCCCAGGCCATCGGCATTCCCGTCCAGCAGGTGCAGTGGCTGGCCTTTATTCTGGCCGGAACCTTTGCCGGCTTGGCCGGGGCCTTGTTCGTGTTTTCCAAGGGTAGTGTTTCGCCCGAGGTCATCGCCGTGGGCAAATCGGTGGATGGTTTGGTCATGGTGCTGTTGGGCGGCGTGCAGACCCTGGTCGGGCCGGTGGTCGGCGCGGTCGTGTTTACCCTGCTGCAAGACTTTTTTCTGGGCATAACCCAATATTGGCGCGCTTTGTTCGGCGGAGTCATTTTGCTGTTGGTGCTGGCTTTTCCGCAAGGAATTGCAGGCTTTTTCAAACACATGGCTCATCGTCGTGCTCAACGTGCTGGACAGGGGGGGCGGCCATGAGTCTGTTGCACGTGCGCGGTCTGAAAAAAGCCTTCGGCGGCAATGTGGCGGTCGATGGCATTCAGTTCGATCTGCAGGCCGGCGAGTTCCTGGCGCTGATCGGGCCTAATGGCGCTGGCAAGAGCACCACCTTCAATATGGTGGGGGGGCAACTCAGGCCCAGTGCCGGTTCCGTGCGCCTGGATGGCCGGGAACTGGTGGGTCTGGCACCGCGCCGTATTGCTGCACTGGGCGTGGGGCGCACGTTTCAGATTGCCGCCACCTTTGCGTCACTGACGGTCGTGGAAAATGTGCAGATGGCTTTGCTGGCACATCGCAAGAAAGTGTTTTCCTTCTGGCGCACAGCGGCGCGCTTCCAGCGCGAACACGCCCTGGGCTTGCTGGCCCAGGTAGGCATGCGGGATCAGGCCGACCGCCCGGCCAGCGAACTGGCTTATGGCGATGTCAAACGGGTGGAGCTGGCCATTGCCCTGGCTAATGATCCGCGTCTATTGCTGATGGACGAACCCACCGCCGGCATGGCTCCGGGTGAACGCGCAGAGCTGATGCGCCTGACCAAACGGCTGGCTTTGGAGCGCCGCATGGGCGTGTTGTTTACGGAGCACAGCATGGATGTGGTGTTTGAACATGCGGATCGCATCATTGTGTTGGCGCGTGGACAGTTGGTGGCCCAAGGTGATGCCGACTACATTCGTCGCCATCCCACGGTGCAGCAGGTGTATTTAGGGGCCGGCACCATGTTTGGCTCCAAGGAGCCGACATGACTTCCGTTTCCGATAATCATGCCATGCAGCCCGGAGACGTCGCCCAGGAGCCGCCTTTACTGAGCGTGCAGGGGCTGAGCGCCTGGTATGGGGCTGCGCAGATTCTGTTTGATCTCTCGTTGCACGTACAGCGTGGCGAGGTGGTGGCGCTGATGGGCCGCAACGGTGCCGGCAAGTCCACCACGCTCAAGTCCATCATGGGGCTGATGGCCCGTTGCCGGGGCACGATTCATTTCATGGGGCAGTCCATTCAGGCTCGTGCGCCCTTCGAGATCGCCCGAGCCGGCCTGGGCTTTGTGCCCGAGGACAGGCGGATCTTTGCCGATTTAAGCGTTGCCGAAAATCTGGAAGTGGGGCGTCAGCCCGCGCGGCGCTGGCCAGACGGCTTGCCCGCACCGCAGTGGCGGCCCGAGCACGTATATGCCTTGTTTCCCAATCTGGGCAGCATGCAGCAGCGAGCCGGCGGACAGATGAGTGGCGGCGAACAGCAGATGCTGGCCGTAGCCCGTACCTTGATGGGCAACCCGTATCTGGTACTGCTGGACGAACCATCCGAAGGCGTGGCGCCGGTTATTGTCGAGCAGATGGCCCAGATGATTCTGCGGCTTAAACAGCAGGGCGTCAGTATTTTGCTGTCCGAGCAGAATCTGCACTTTGCCACCTTGGTGTCGGACCGTGCCTACGTGCTGGAAAAAGGACAGATAAGGTACAGTGGCACCATGCAGGCATTGGCCGCCAACGACGAGATCCGGCGCGCCTGTCTGACCCTTTGATCCGGGTCGTCCTGCGGGACGGCCCGCCTTGTTTCGGGAGCAACACATGCAAGAGACTACCCCCAACCCCCAGGCCGTGATCGATTTCTGGGTCCAGGCCGGCCCGGAAAGCTGGTTCAAGAAGTCCGAACAGTTCGACCAGCAGTTTCGTGACCGTTTTCTGGACTGGCACGAACGCGCTGCCCGGGGCGAGCTTGACGAGTGGGCCGGCAGTGCCGAGGGCGCATTTGCCTTACTGATTCTGCTGGATCAGTTTCCGCGCAATGCTTTTCGCAATACGCCGCGCATGTATGCCACCGACGCCAAGGCGCTGGAACTGGCCAAGGCGATGGTTGCCAGCGGGCAGGACAGGCAGATCCCCGCGGACCGACGTGTTTTTTGCTATTTGCCGTATTCGCATTCGGAAAGCCTGGCCGATCAACAAGAGGCCGTGCGCCTGAATCAAGAAATTGGACAGCCTTGGCTGCATCATGCCGTCGAGCATCTGGATGTGGTGCAGCGCTTTGGCCGCTTTCCGCATCGCAATACGATTTTGGGACGTCAGAGTACCGAGCCCGAGGTGCAGTTTTTGCAGGCAGGTGGTTTTGCGGGTTGATGGCGCTGTCATCGCACCCAGATGGCAGGTGCCTGGATAGCGCAGGCGGAGTGCATTTACACAGAGCGCCAAGGAGCGCACATGACAGAAATCGAGCCGGTGCAGGGGGTAACGGGATTGGTGCTGGCTGCGGGTCTGGGCCGGCGTTTCGATCCGTCCGGGCAGCAGCTTAAATTGCTGGCACCCATGCCTGATGGTGGCACGGTGTTGCGGCGTGTCTGCGAAACCGCATTGCAAGCCTTGGAGGAGGTCGTGGTGATCTGCGATGTCCACGAAAATGCGGTGCGCCAGGAGCTCGATGGCCTGGCCTTGTGCGTGCTGCGTGCCGAACAGGCCGAACGTGGAATGGGGGTCACCCTGAAAGCGGGGGTCCGGGCCAGCATGCCGTCTTGTGGTTGGCTCGTGCTGTTGGCCGATATGCCCTGGGTGCAGGTCGGCACGCTGGCGGCGCTGGCGTCTGTCTTGCGGCAAGGAGCGGGCCTGGTCAGGCCCAGTGTGGATGGGCAGCCGGGCAATCCGGTTGGTTTTGGCGCTGCCTGGCGGCAGCGCCTGCTGGCTTTGCCCGATATGCAGGGCGCACGCAGCCTTCTGGACGCTTACCCCCAGGACACGGTGTGGGTACCTGTCGCCGATGCCGGCATACGACGCGATGTGGACGTGCCGGCCGACCTGGACCCGTCCTTGCCCTGAGCGTTTAACCGTGCCCGCGTTGTTTGGCTATTTGCTGGCGCTCCAGACGGGCAATGTAGTTTTGTATGGCAGTCTGGGTGGAGCCGGGTAGATCAATAAAGGTGCAACCCAGGCGCTGGATGTGTTTGCCGTTGGGCAGTTCCTGCTTTTCGCTGCGTGCCACTTGCAGAGCGACCAAAAAGGAGCCGGTCTCGGGCAGTTCCAGCAGGGACTGCGTATGGTGCGAGCCGACCGGCTGGGGAAAATCCAGAGAGGAGTCCACCAGCGATAGCCCGCCGCCGCTGATGTCGTGCAGGCGAAAACTTTGGCTTTGGTTGTTCAGGCGCAGCGTAACCATGGCCGGTTCGCTTAAAGGGACGTTGACGCGGAAATATTCGCGTCGCTGCAGGCGGCGTATGGATTCCGGAATCGGGATCGCCAGGGCAGGCTGGCCTTCAAAAGACGTGATTTCCGGCGTGGGAGCCTGGAAGGAAACCTTGACCTTGTCCAGAGACGTCTCGAACTTGGCGTTCTCGGACTGAAGCAGACTGCGTGTCTGTTCGTCCTTGTTAGCCGTGTCGATGACGATGGTGTTGTTGTCCAGGTCTATGTCCAGAATGGTCGTGACGATGCTGGTGTCGCCTTGGCCGGCTTCCATGTGCAGCAGCAGGCCGCCGCTTTCGATGGCACGCAGAATGCGCAAGATTTCAAACTTGGACTGAATCTTGTAGGGGTCGTCGTCGTGGGTATGGTGCGATGAGGTCATTGTGCAACGGACAAAAAGTCATCAATAGGCGAAAGTAGACGCCAGAGTAACATTCTTGCCCGCGTTCGGGCATGACTGATGCGTACAATAAACGCCGAAAAATCAGTCCGATTCAGCCATTTGCAGCGCGCAACGCGCTGCAGCCAGGTCCCAGGCGGCGCATCCTACCGATTTGAAGAATAAGGGTTTATCCCGAGGGGCCGCCGAGCGCAGCACCTGGTGAATGCCGTGGACCTGTTCCCAGTCTACATCGGCCTGCAGAAAATCGCCCGCTTCGTGCCTGGCACCGTTCAGGTCATCGACATACAGACGGCTGGCCAGCACGGTGCGGGCTTCAAATTCGGCCATGTCGGGCCGGAATGCGCCTACGCCGATCAGCAATCGGTCCGGGCGGGCTGCCTCGTGGTAGACGGGGGTCGGACTGCTGGTCAGAGCAATGACCACGTCTGCGTTGGCAGGCAGTTCGCCGCCGATTCGGATGCGTGGGCCGTGATGCGTGCGTAGCGCCGCCAGCGCCGGTTCGGCGCGCGCAGGCGTGCGGCTGTGCAGGGTGACCTGGGCCGTGGGGTAGAGGGTCAGGACGGCATCAGCATGCGCCAGAGCTTGTTGGCCGCCGCCCAGCAGGGCTACATGTGCCGGGCCCTGTGGCCATAACGCCTGTATGCCAAGCATGGACATGGCGGCGGTACGGCGGGCGGTTACGGTGGCACCGTCCAGCAGGGCCAGTGGCTGTCCGGTGCGCGCATCGTAGACGGCGACCAGGGCTTGGATGGCAGGCAGGCCCAGGGCCGGATTGCCGGGCATGACATTGACCAGTTTGTGTACGCCCAGGTCCTGGGCCACAGCGGGCATGGACAGCATGCGCCCGCCCTGGGGGTAGGCAAGCACTTGCCGTTCGGGGGCCTGGATCTTGCCGGCAGCATATTCCGCCACGGCCTTGCCCAGGCTGGCGACCAGCTCGGGGTAGGGCAGGCAGCGCGCCGTGTCTTTTGCAGATAGAACTGTGGAAGAGGTCAGGTTCATCGCAGGTCTCCGTCAAGGGGTATGGCCGATACCGTTGCGCCCGGGCGCATGATGCTGTTCAGTGTATCCCAGCGCCTGCGCAAGGCAAGTGGTGGGCGCTCGTCCAAGTGCTGCCGTAGCCTAGGTCTGGTGCCGTCCCTTTACCCAGATTGACAGTTTTTCGCCCCGCAGGCCGATGCGGCACGGCATAATTACGCCTGAAGTCCACGCCTGTCCAGGTGGGCTGCTGTAGATTTGGGGAGAATAAAAAATGGGTTTGCTCAATTCCGTGGTGTCGGCCTTGTCGTCGGCGGACCCGCAGTCCAAGGTGCAAGGCGATCTTTTGCCTGCCTTGATTCAGGTGGTCAGCACATATCCTGGTGGTGTTGCGGGGCTGATCGAGCGTTTTCGCGAAGGCGGATTTGCCGATGTCGTCACGTCCTGGTTGTCGCAGGGCGAAAACAAGACAATCGGTACCCAGGAACTATTGAGCGTGATGGGAACACCGGCAATTGACAAGCTGGTCAGCCTGTCCGGTCTGGATCAGAACACCGTATTGGAAAATCTGAAGGTCATGCTGCCTTCCCTGATCGATCAGGCCAGTCCCGAAGGGCGCTTTGATCCTTCCAACCTGACCGATGCCAGTAATTTGCTGGGAGGTCTGACCCAGCTTTTCCGCAAGAGCTGAGCGCTTGCGGTATTTATGAACAAGGCCGCTTCATACACGAAGCGGCCTTGTTTTTTGGCGGCTACGCAGCAAGCTGCTGTAGCGTGCCTTGCCCTGGATGCGCGGTTCCAGCCGTTGGGCGACGGCCGGTTTTACGCGCGCGAGGCTTCCAGGGCTTGTTCCAGATCGGCCAGGATATCGTCGATGTGCTCAATGCCGATGGACAGGCGCACCATGTCTTCGCTGACACCGGCAGCGGCCAGTTCCTGGGCATTGAGCTGGCGGTGCGTCGTGCTGGCCGGATGGCAGGCCAGCGATTTCGCGTCACCGATATTGACCAGGCGCAGCACCAGCTTGAGGGCGTCGATAAAACGCGTGCCGCCTTCGATGCCGCCCTTGATGCCAAAGGACAGAATGGCCGCCGGCTTGCCGCCCAGGTAGCGCTGGGCCAGCTCGTGCTCGGGATGGTCTTCCAGGCCGGCGTACTTGACCCACGAGACCTGGGGGTGTGTTTTCAGGTAGCGGGCGACTTTTAGCGCGTTGTCCGTGTGGCGTTCCATGCGCAGCGGCAGGGTTTCGATGCCTTGCAGGATCTGGAAGGCGCTCAAAGGGGACAGGGCGGCACCGGTATTGCGCAGCGGTGCGACACGGCAGCGGCCAATAAAGGCGGCTGGACCGAAGGCCTCGGTGTAGACCACGCCGTGGTAGGACGGGTCCGGTTCGTTCAGGATGGCAAAACGCTCTTTGTGTTCGGCCCAAGGGAAGGTGCCCGAGTCCACCACGATGCCGGCAATGGTCGTGCCGTGGCCGCCCATGTATTTGGTCAGCGAATGTACGACAATGTCGGCGCCGTGTTCGATAGGGCGGCACAGGGCGGGCGAGGCCACGGTATTGTCCACGATCAATGGCACGCCGTGCCGGTGGGCGGCATCGGCCAATGCCCGCAGATCCACCAGATTGCCGGCGGGGTTTCCAATCGTTTCGCAAAAAACAGCGCGTGTGCGATCATCGATCAAGGCTTCCAGCGCGGCAATATCGTCGTGTGGCGCGAACTTGACGGTCAGACCCTGGCGCGGGAACGAGTGGGCGAATAAATTGTAGGTGCCGCCGTAAAGCTTACTGACAGAAACAATGTTGTCGCCAGCCTCGGCAATCGTTTGTATAGCATACGTGATGGCGGCCATGCCAGATGCCACGGCCAACGCGCCCACGCCGCCTTCCAGCGCAGCGACGCGCTGTTCCAGCACGGCATTGGTCGGGTTCATGATGCGGGTATAGATATTGCCCGGCACTTTCAGGTCGAACAAGTCCGCGCCGTGTTGCGTACTATCGAAGGCGTAGGATGTGGTCTGGTAAATAGGTACAGCCACGGCCTTTGTGGTGGGGTCGGGCTGGTAGCCGGCGTGAACGGCAAGAGTCTCTAATTTCATGGGTTTGTTATGTGCTTGATGGTCAAATAACGGGTTTAACAGGCCAAGCATACCTTCTGTATGGCATGAATCGCCCCGCGTGAGCAGACTTTTGGTCTATGTTTTTATTTCTTGGGGTAATGATAAGCGGTTTTGGCGTAGAGCTCTTATTTTCGGCCCGTGTGTCGAATTTTATCTCTTCCGGTACTTCGCGAACGCCCGACATGGGTTAGCATTTCGTATCCGGCTTTATGGCTTATCGCGTCCTGTCTCGAGGTACTAGAGGCTTCAATGAAAGTATGGTTTAAGCGGGGCTTGTTCGGCCTCGTCGTCTTGGCAATTGTCACGGTCGTGGGCGGGGCGATTTTCCTGCTTACCTTCAATCCGAATTCGTACAAACAGAAGCTGGCCGATGTGGTTCAGCAAAAGTATCAACGTACGCTCAAGATCGACGGCGACATCGAGCTTTCCCTGTTTCCTCGCATCGGTTTGTCCGTGCAGGGCCTGTCTCTGTCGGACCGCAACTCCAATGACCCGTTCGCGTCGCTGGAGAGCGCCCGCTTTGCCGTGGCGCTTTGGCCGCTGATCAATAACCGCTTGGTGGTCGATCATGTCGCCGTTACGGGTTTCAAGGCCTGGATCGTTCGCGACGAGCAAGGGCAGTTCAATTTCGACGATTTGTTGCAAGCGGCACCCGCCGCCCTTGCCAAGCCAGCCCAAGGGGCTCCGTTGGCGCTTTTGCCGGCTGCGCAGGCAGCCGAGCAGCCAGTCGCGCCGCCCGCTCAGGATGCGGCTTCGTCGCCTGTCCCCGACCTGATCGCCAAGCGTTCGGGCAGCGAGACCGATTTCCAGATCGATATTGCCGGGTTAAGCCTGAAAGGCGGCGAAATCCATTACTACAGCAAGCGCAGCAATGTTATCGGTCGTCTGGTGCAACTAGAGGTCAATACCGGACGCATGACGTTCGGCCAGCCTTTCGATGTCGCGCTTAAAGGGCGTTTGTCGGGCGACTATCCCTCGGCCGACGGCCTGCTGGAAGGGCAAGGACAGTTGCGTCTGGACCCGGCTGCCAAATCGTATTCGGCACAGAAGCTGAACCTGCATTTCAGTGGCGATCTGGACCAGATCAAGGCCCAGAGCCTGACCCTGAAAGGCAATGTGGGCTATAACACCGCACAGCGCCAATTTAAGGCCACCAGTCTGGATACCCAGTTACAGGGACAATGGCTGGGGCAGTATCCACTGTCCGAGCTGACCGCGTCCTTGGTCACCCCCAATATGCAAATTGATAGCGGCGGCGATCTTTTCGCTGTCGAAAAGCTGGGCGTGCGCATCAATGGCAAAAATGGCCAGCAAGCGCTGGATCTGGCGCTGGATGCGCCGGCTGTGCAGGTTTCGCCCTTGATGGCCGAGGGCGAGCCGGTTGTGGCCACCCTCAAGGTGACAGGGCCGCGAGTTCTGGGTTTGGGCCTGACGCTTAAAGGCATGGCGGGAAGCAGCGAAAAACTGCTGTTTCAGGAAGCGCGTCTGGAAGGTGCCGTCAAGCAGGGCAGCCGTGTTGCGCAAATACGCGCAGTGTCGCCGGCCCAATGGCAACCGGCGGGTCAGGCGCTGCGTTTTGCGGCCATTGCGGCTAATTTGCGTGTCGAGGATGAAGCGGCTTCAGGCAGCCGTTTTGAAATCCCCATGTCCGGCAATGCCGATCTGGATATAGGCAAAGGTGCTTATCAGGTCCAATTGGCCAGCCAGACCGACCAGGCACAAGGCACCTTGGACCTGAACCTGCAGGGACAAGAAAAGGACAAGCAGCTCAAAGCGGTGCTCAAGGCCGATAAATTGGACTTGGATGAGTTGCGCTCTATTTTTTGGCTGGCGGCACCGGGCATGACACCTGCCCCGGCCACTGTCGCGTCCGGACAGGACAACGCGCCGGAGTCGGGCCAGGCCCCTCAGGCTGCGCCACCAGCGCCGGCGGTAGAAGAAGCCTTGGTGGCCCAGGCCGATCCCCTTTCCTGGCTTAACGATACCCGACTGGATGTCAATGTCGATATCCTCAAACTCAAGAGCCTGGGGCTGAATCTGGAGCAAGTAAAGGGGCGTTTGCGCAACCAGGGCGAAAATCTGCAGCTCGACGCCCTGACCGGCCAGGCCTACGAAGGGCAGTTCCAGGTGCAGGGGAATCTTGAACCGGGCAAGCAGTTCGATGTCGCGCTGAAATTGCAGAAAATGCAGATCGGTTCGCTCTTGCTGGATGCCTATGGCGACGACAGGCTGTCTGGCCTGGGAGATCTCCAGCTCAAGCTCAAAGGTCAAGGGGCGACGCCACTGGCCAGACTGGCGTCGCTGGAAGGTAATCTAAGCGTGGATGTGCAAGACGGCGGCTGGCGGGGCGTAGACCTGGATCAGAGCGTGCGCGATATCAACGAGGCGGTACGCAACGCATTCAGCGGGCAGATTCCTATGTTGCGTCCCGAGTCGGATCAACAACGCCGCACGGTCTTTACGCGTTTGCAGAGCGTGCTGGATATCAAGCAGGGACAGGGCGTATTTCGTAGCCTAAAAGCTTCGACTCCATTATTGACCATTAATGCGGGCAAGCCCGCCGGTCTGGATCTGGTCAACCGGCAGGCAGATGTGGCGCTGCAGGTGCGCCTTAATACACGGCTGGACGCGCAAGAGCGCAAGTCCTTGCAGGATCTGCGCAATGTGGTGATTCCGCTGCGTATTTCCGGGCCTTGGGACGATTTGTCCTATCAGGTCCAATGGAAAGAAATCGCCAGTCCCAGTATTAAGAACGCCTTGCAGGATGGTTTGCTGGACTTGCTCAGTCAGCAGGCAAGGCCAGCGCAGGAGTCGTCCGACGCACCGGCAGCGGTCGCACCGGCAGCGCAGACTTTGGGCGATGCCCTGAAAGGATTGTTACGACCATGAAGCAGCAAGCGACCATTGCGGCACCGGACTTATCTACCCGTGTCTATCCCTTGAAGGGCGGGCCGGGCTTGCCTTCGGGCAAGGGGCAGGGCTGTCACGATCTTTGGGTGCTGGGCGATGCCGACGGTCACGTTCTGTCCGGGCTGGCCTTATCAGGGCTGGCAGGATTGGAGCTGGATCTGCGCTTTGGCGATCTGGTGCTG
The DNA here is from genome assembly GCF_038237375.1 of Alcaligenes sp. SDU_A2. Classification (NCBI taxonomy): domain Bacteria; kingdom Pseudomonadati; phylum Pseudomonadota; class Betaproteobacteria; order Burkholderiales; family Alcaligenaceae; genus Alcaligenes; species Alcaligenes sp. SDU_A2. Next base: position 948,815 of record NZ_CP151273.1, read on the forward strand.
CGCGCGCCCGGGATGATGCGGCTGGATATCCCCGTGGATGTCATCGAGGATGATGAGGACTCTTGCGCGCTTTGGCACGAAGAGGGGCGCAGTGTGCGGCTGGTGGATGAAGGCGAACTGGCGGCTGTCTGGTTCAGCCGTTTGCTGGGCGTGCCGGTCCGTTTGCTAAAGCGCCTGCCTGTCTAAGGCGCATCAGGACTGCGTGGCCTGAAGCTGCTGATAGCGGGCCAGCAGCATCTCCTGGTCTTCCTGGTGGTCTGGGTGCACTTCTATGCATTCGACCGGACAGACCACCACGCATTGCGGCTCGTCGAAGTGGCCGACGCATTCCGTACACAGATTGGGGTTGATCTCGTAGATCTCTTCCCCCATGTAGATAGCCAGATTGGGGCACTGCGGCTCGCAGACGTCGCAGTTGATGCATTCCTCGGTAATATGCAGTGCCATGGCAAATGTCCTGATTGCGGCTGTCGTTCGACACGACCAGAAAGCGTAGCCTACAGTGTAGTACAGCGGCGGGCTTAGCGTGTTGTGCCGGCTTGCTGCAGTTGCTGTTCGCGTCGTTCCTTGGCTTTGGTGTGCAGCCAACGCTCGACCGATGGGAACACGAATTTGCCCACATCGCCGCCCAGCACGGCAATTTCGCGCACGATGGTGCCCGATATAAACTGGTACTGGTCCGAGGGGGTCATGAACATGGTTTCCACTTCGGGCAGCAGATGGCGGTTCATGCCGGCCATCTGGAATTCGTACTCGAAATCGGAGACGGCGCGCAGACCGCGCACGATGACGCGCGCATTTTGTTCGCGCACAAAATCCTTGAGCAGGCCCGAGAAGCTCTTGACCTCGACATTCGGGTAGTGACTGAGCACTTCCGAGGCAATTTCGACGCGTTCTTCCACAGTGAAGAAAGGGCGTTTGTTCTGGCTGGCGGCCACGCCGACCACCACATGGTCAAAGAGGTTGGCAGCTCGTCTTACCAGGTCCTCATGGCCTCGCGTCAGGGGGTCGAAGGTTCCGGGATAAACAGCAGTAATCATGGTGCGTCCGCGTGTTGGGTTCAGGTTGGCGGGGTAGTGTCCAGGGGAGGTGTCGCGTACGCCCCGGGAGGTTCGGCATTATTGACTGTTTTTTGCGTCGCAGCAAATCGAAGCAAATGATAATGTACATGCCCAGCCTTGTCCTGGCGTAGTATCTCGTACTGCTCCGGGGGCTGTACAGGGCTTTCCGACTCGATGTACACCAGGGCGTCGGCTGCCAGCACATTGGGCAGCAAGGGCCAAATGCGGTCTAGCCAGTCGCGCGCGAAAGGCGGGTCCAGAAAGACCAGATCGTAGCGCATCTGGCTGCGTTCCAGAATATGCAGGGCATCGCCGGCATGGATGCGTACATGTTCGGCGCGCAGCTTGCTGCGTAAGGCACGCAGATTGTCCACGGCCGGGCCGTGGCGCTCGACCATCTGTACAAAGGCCACGCCGCGCGAGGCCGCCTCGAAACCCAATGCACCGCTGCCGGCGAACAGATCCAGTACGTTCTTGTCGTCGAACCGGCTGTCCCAGAAATGGCGCAGCCAGTTGAACAGCGTCTCGCGGACGCGGTCCGGCGTGGGCCGCAGGCCGGGTGCGTCGACGACAGGAATCGGTGTGCGGCGGTAATCACCGCCTACAATACGGACAGCGTGTTTTCTCATCAGCGCTTTGATCGGATAATGGTGTCTGGCGCACCGGCCGGGTGGCCGACGCTTTTCGCCGCGATGCAGGACGTGCCGCATCGGTGTAACCTTGCCTGACCTTGCCGCCTGCGGCAAGGCTGGTACGAAGGCGCGTTGTCATTCAACAGAATTTTCTAGTGTAAAACGTATGTTCAGTTTTTTTAAAAGAAAGAAGGTAACGCCTGCCCCGGAAGCGCCTCGCACAGAGCCGGCCGAACCGCTTTCTCCTGCTTTGCCCGAGGCCGCCTCGCCTGCGGCCGCTGAGCGGGAAGACACACCGGTCTCCCCTCCCGCTCAGGCCTGTCCTCCATCGGTGGTGTCCCCTCTTGCCCGGGAGCCAGCGCCGACGCACGATCAACCTGCTGCGCCTGCTGCGCCTGCTGATCCCGCTGTTTTGGCGACTGCGCCGTCGGATACGCTGCCTTCTCAGCCATTGGGTGGCGAAACAGCGGCACAAGATCGCTCCGGTGTTGTGCCTTTGTCGCCGTTGCAACAACAAGCGACGCTCCCGACCGGGACGGCTGCCGAGCCGGATCGGTCTGACGATGTCCGGATCGCGCCAGTCCAGACAGATCAGGCTGGGTCTGGACGTTCGGACACATTGCATAAACAGGCGCAGCCACAAGAACAGCCGCAGCCTGTACCGGTTGCCGCCGCGCCGGAGCCTGAACCCGCCCCGGTCAAGACGTCGTGGCTGTCACGCCTTAAACAGGGCTTGTCGCGCACCGGCCAGAGCATAGGCGGCTTGTTCGTCGGTGCCAAGGTGGATGAAAACCTGTTCGAGGAGCTGGAGGAAGCCTTGCTGCTGGCCGATGCCGGGGTCGAGGCTACCGACAAGCTGCTGACTGCCTTGCGCGCACGTATCCGCAAAGAAAAAATTACCGATGCCGCGCAGGTCAAGCAAGCGCTGTGCGATATTTTGGCCGACCATTTGAAGCCGCTGGAAAAGTCCTTTCCCCTGAATGCCGCGCAGCCGCTGGTAGTCATGATCGCTGGGGTCAACGGCGCAGGCAAGACTACCTCTATCGGTAAGCTGGCACATACGTTTCAGCGGCAAGGTGCCAAGGTGCTGCTGGCAGCCGGAGACACCTTCCGCGCGGCGGCCCGCGAACAACTGATTGAATGGGGCTCGCGCAATAATGTCAGCGTTATTGCGCAGGACGGTGGCGATCCGGCGGCGGTGGCCTTCGATGCGGTGCACGCCGGCAAGGCGCGCGGCATGGGCGTGGTCATGGTGGATACTGCCGGTCGCCTGCCGACTCAGTTGAACCTGATGGAAGAGCTCAAGAAGATCAAGCGTGTCATTGCCAAGGCCGATGGCCAGGCTCCGCACGAAGTGTTGCTGGTGGTGGATGGCAATACAGGCCAAAATGCCATCTCGCAGATTCGCGCGTTTGATGCCGCTCTGGGGCTGACCGGTCTGGTGGTTACCAAGCTGGATGGCACGGCCAAAGGCGGCACCCTGGCGGCCGTGGCCGCGGGTGCGCAGGGCGTGCGTCCTATTCCTGTTTACTGGATAGGCGTGGGCGAAGGCATGCAGGATTTGCAGCCCTTTGTCGCGCGTGAGTTTGCCGCCGCCGTTATTGGTCTGAACTAGCGATCTTCCCGCCCTTGCCTGTGTTGCCAGGCAAGGGCCGGGAGTGTCTATCAGTGGCGCGCCAGACGTTGTTCGGGGCGATGTTGCCCCAGGGCGTTCAGGGCGCGCTGTGCCTGGGCGGCGCGTGTCTGACGGGCCTGGGTCAGCCAGGCGCGCGCAAACTGCGCCTGTTCCGGCGAAACTGCGTGCTGACCGTACCATTGCAGCGCTACGTCTACATCCGTGACGGCACCGATCAAGGCCTGACATTCCCGCAATACCTTGTGCAGGCCCTCGTCGTCGGCGCTTTGCAGAAACTCCAGGCAGTAGCGCAGACTTTTGATGCGGTTGCGCAGGCGGTGCTGTTTTTCCTGGCTGATCTGGGCAAAACGCTGGCTGCGTAACTGAATGGTATTGAACCAACGGGTAATGCGCTCTTCGATCAGGTGTTCGGGGTTGTCCACCCCGTGCAGATCCAGAGCCGGCCCGCAGACCAGACTTTGCAGATTACTGAGCAGCAGCGACTGGAACTCGGCCGCGGCGGCCAGTTCCACCGGGTCATGCTCCACATGGGCCGGTTCGATCTGCGGTGCCGGGCCGGGCATGCCGGCTTGCAGCAGCAGGGGGGTGATTTCCAGCTGCACCATATCGTGATCCCGTGCTTTGCCGAACAGATCGAAATAATGGGTCAGCCGGGTATTGGCATAGCCTTCACCGGCATTGAGCCAGAGCTTGAACAGCTTGCGGCACGAACGCAGTCTGCGCAGACCCACGCGCATCATGGCCAGGTAGTCGGCCTGTAGAATGGGCGAAGGACGAATGCCGTCCACCCCGGCCAGCAAGGCGGCATTGCGTATGACTTGTTCCAGGCTCATGGAAGCGCTGCGCCGATAAAACTGCTCCAGATCGCGTGTGTCAACAAAATGGGGCTTGGCCAGTTGGTAGGCTTTGCGGGTCAGGGCGGCGGCCACTTGTTCGGGCTGCAGCACCTCGCTGGCGGCACGTGCCAGGCGACGCTCGGCCAGACCCGCCAAGGCATCGCCGCGTTCGGACTTGCTGCGTAACTCCAGCAGCAGACCATGCTTGTACAGCCAGCGCTGGCCGACTTCAAACATGGCCGGGCAATCTCCCTGCAGCAGCTCGACCTCCAGTTCATTGACCGGCAGGCGCAGGCCTTGCGATTCGATGTAGCCGACATCATAGGCCAATTCCAGCTCGGAGCCGGCGTGTTGGACCAAAGCCAGCTCTCGCATGATGTTGGTCTGGTAACGCGCCTGTATGCGTCCGGCGTGGGGCAGCAGGGCGGCTTCGGCATCCGTCCCTTTGTATAGATCCAGATCCAGCTCGGGACCGGGCCGGGGGTGGTTGATCTCGATGCGCGACAAGGTGTCGGGGCCGGGCAGTTTGACCGTTTGCACCCATTGCGTATTTTCCTTGCGCAGACGCAGAGCAATGTCATTCAAGGCCAGTTCGCGCTCGGGGGTGTCGAAGTAGATGGCGTTCAGGCTGATGCGGCCGGTTCGTACGGCGTCAAAGGCATTCAGCAGCCCAGGGCGGGCGTTCTCGGGTACAAAAAATTTCAGCTCTTGTTCTAGCACAGCGAGAGTACTCAAAGGATGAATGGGGCGACGGCAGCGTGACACTGCCTGCGCGCAGACCGTGCGCGCGAAAAAACAGACGGTCTCGGACCAGCGGCACGGCCCCTTTTCAAGGTCATGCTCGGCCCCACTACCCCAAAGGACTTATTCTGCATCCAAAGCAGTAAAACTTGAAGCTACATACGGTAAGCAAAAGAGGAGTGTGGCGGCCAGTACTCGAATCAGGGTTTGTCCGCGCTTGTCGCGCCACGCCAGCCCAACTGGCGGGAAATGGTTGCGGCGCATTGCCTTAACTGCGCCAGGATAGGGCTGTTCAGGCTGGCATCGAACAAGGTGCTGGGGCCCAGGCTGGTCAGGGCCAGCACAATCTGGCCGGCATGGTCAAAGACAGGGACAGATAGCGCATCAATACCCGGCAGCGGATTGCCCAAGGCTTGCGCGGCACCTTGCTGGCGGATGTGCGCCAGCAGAGCGGCCAGTTCCTGCGGCGAAGGGCGCAGCGGGCTGATGCTGGTAACCACGGCGCTGTCGCCCGCTTCGCGCTCTATATAATGACGCGCTACCTCGGCGGGCAGCCACGCGGCAAAGACATGGCCGGTGGCCGTATGCAGCATGGACATGACCGTGCCGCAGCGCATGTTCACATGGACCGGGTAGCTGGCTTCGCTGATATGCACCATGGTGGGGCCGTGCGAACCCAGCACGGCCAACCCTAGTGTGTGGCCGATGCGCGGTGCCAGTGCCTGTACCAGCGGCAGGGCGACCTTGAGCGGGTTCTGGCTTTGCAGGCTGACCAGCCCCATCTGCAGGGCAAAAGGCCCCAGTTCGTACAGGCCGGTAGCCGAATCCTGCTGCACCAGTCCCACATTGGTAAAGCTGACCAGATAAGGGTGGGCCTTGGCCGAGCTCATGCCGGCCTGGGTGGCCAGATCGCGCAGCATCATGGGCTTGCCGGTGTCAACCAGCGCCTTGAGCAGTCCGAATCCGGTTTCGATGGATTGGATGCGGCGGCGTTTTTCTTCCTGAGCGGGTTCGGTCATGGGCAAGAGCGGGTCGGATCTGAACAGGCTATCAGTGTACAGGGATTGAACGCACTCGCCGCTGCCTGGGTGTCGTAAAATAGAGGGAATTAATATCTGTCTGAGCAGAGAACACGATGAATCAAGAATGTCAGTCCGATACCGCCTTGTCCGGTGCCAGCAGTTCTATTTCGCCTGTACTGGAAATCGTCGAGGAACTGCGCGCCGGGCGCATGGTCATCCTGGTCGATGAAGAAGACCGCGAAAACGAAGGCGATCTGGTCATGGCGGCCGAGTTCGTCAATGCCGAAGCCATTAATTTCATGGTCACGCATGGCCGGGGGCTGGTTTGTCTGACCCTGACCGAAGAGCGCTGCCGGCAACTGGATCTGCCCTTGATGGCGACGCGCAACGGTACGCGCTTCGGAACCAATTTCACCGTGTCCATCGAAGCGGCAGAAGGGGTGGAAACCGGCATTTCAGCCGCCGACCGCGCCCGCACAGTGCAGGCTGCGGTGGCCCGCGACGCGCGCCCGGTGGATCTGGTGCAGCCGGGTCACATCTTTCCGCTCAAGGCTGCCAAGGGCGGCGTGCTGGTACGCGCCGGCCATACCGAGGCCGGGTGCGATCTAACGGCTATGGCCGGGCTGACGCCGGCTGCCGTCATTTGCGAAATCCTGAATCCGGACGGCACGATGGCGCGCCTGCCCGATCTGCTGACTTTCGCGGCTCAACACGGCATCAAGATCGGCACGATCGCCGATCTGATCCAGTACCGCAGCGAACACGAGTCCATGATCGAGCATCTGCACAAGCGCCCGGTCAAGACTGCCTATGGACAGTTCGATTGCCACGCCTACCGCGACCTGTCCTCCGGCGGACTGCATCTGGCGCTGGTGCACGGCGATATCCACCCCGATGTGGAAACTCTGGTGCGCGTACACGAACCCACTACGGTGCTGGACGTATTGATTCAGGACGATGTAGGCCACAGCTGGACGCTGCCCACGGCCTTGCGCACGGTTGCGGCATCCGAATCGGGCGTGGTGCTGCTGATGAACTGCCAAAGTTCCGAAGAACAATCCTTCGAGCAGGTGCAAGCCTGGGGAACGGACAGTCCGGCCGAAGCGCCGCGCGGCCGTCCCAGCCGCAACGATTTGCGCACATATGGCATCGGTGCACAGATTTTGCGCGACCTCAAGGTCGGCAAGGCCCGTTTGCTGTCGCGACCACGTAAAATGCCCAGCATGACAGGGTTCGCACTGACCGTCACGGGTTACCATAGCGAACCCGATTCTCAATCCTAAGCGGAGCTTCCGACATGAATCCTTACATCGTCACCCCGGACCTGAATGGGGAAGGACTGCACATCGGTATCGTGCGCGCGCGTTTCAACGAGTCCATCGGCCTGACCGAACTGGAAGCCTGCCTGCAAGAGCTTGAAGCTTTGGGCGTGGATGAGCGCGACGTGACCGTGCTATCCGTACCCGGCGCTTTGGAGCTGGGCATTACGCTGGCCCAGATGGCCGAAACCGGCGAATTTGACGCGCTGATCGCGCTGGGGGCCGTCATCCGCGGCGATACCTATCATTTTGAAGTGGTCAGCAACGAAAGCGCCGCCGCCATTACGCGAGTGTCGCTGGCAACCGGTATTCCGGTAGCCAATGGCGTGCTCACCACTAATACCGACGAACAGGCCGAGGTCCGCGCTGCCGAGAAGGGCCGCGATTGCGCCCGTACGGCCGTGGAGCTGGGCAACCTTATCGCTGTGCTCGAGCCCGAGCTCGATGACGACGACGAGGACGAAGACTACGAGGACGAAGATCTTGACGACGACAAATAAAGTCGCGGCCGCCAAGGCCAATGGACGCTCCGCGCGACGCCGTTCGCGCGAATTTGCCCTGCAGGGCGTGTATTCCTGGCTGTTGCGCGGTGCCGACGGCCTGCAGGAAGCGGTCTCGATCGACGCGCACATTCGCGGCGACGAAGAGTTCGGCGAAGCCGATGCGGCCTGGTTCAAGACGCTGCTGTTCGGCGTCATGCGCGAGGCACCGGTGTTGCGCGAACGGTTCTTGCCGTATGTGGACCGGCCTCTGGAGGAACTCTCGCCCATCGAGCACGGCATCTTGCTGATCGGCAGTTACGAGCTTATCCATCATGTGGAAGTGCCGTACCGGGTCGCCATCAACGAAGCGGTGGAACTGGCCAAGTCGTTTGGCGGTACCGACGGCTTCAAGTTCGTTAACGGCGTGCTGGACAAGCTGGCCGCCGACGTACGCGCGCCCGAAGTCGCCAAGCAGGCCCGTCGCTAAAGGCCTGGGTGAGACGTGCTGAACGAGTTCGGTCTCATCAAACAGTATTTTGATCGTCCCGCTCCCGATGGCTATCTGGGAGTGGGTGACGATTGCGCCCTGTTCACGCCCACGCCCGGCTGGCAACTGGCCAGCAGCGTGGATTTGCTGATCGAAGGGCAGCATTTCTTTCCCGATGTCGATCCTTTTCTGCTGGGGCACAAGGCGCTGGCCGTCAATCTGTCGGATCTGGGAGCGATGGGCGCGCGCCCGCGCGCCTGCTTGCTGGCCTTGTCTTTGCCCAGCGTGCAGCCGGATTGGCTGCGTGCCTTTTCGCAAGGCATGTTCCAGTTGGCCGAACAGGCCTGCTGCCCGCTGATCGGCGGCGACACGACGCGTAGTCCCCAAGGCGTGGTCATCAGCATTACGGTGCTGGGCGAAGTACGTCCGGGCCAAGCGCTATTGCGCAGCGCGGCGCAGCCGGGCGATGATATCTGGCTGACCGGCACCTTGGGCGCGGCCGATATTGCCTTGCGTCTGCTGCAAGGCCGTCTGCCCGCCGACACGCAACGACTGGCACAGTGTCGGCCTGCGTTGGAACAGCCTTGGCCGCCTTACCGTTTCGGGCATGCGTTGGCCGGACTGGCTCATGCCGCCATCGATGTATCCGATGGTCTGGCGCAGGACCTGGGGCATATTGCCGCCGCCAGCTGCTGCGCAGCGCATCTGGAATGGGACGCCTTGCCCCTGTCCCCCGGGCTGGCCGGTTTGCCGCAGGATCTCTGCCGACAGGCTGCGCTGGTGGGGGGCGATGTGTTTCAGCTTTGTTTTACCGCCGCCGCCGGGCAACGCGACTCTATTCTGGAACTGGCCCGACACCACCAGGTTCAGTTAAGCCGCATCGGCAGCATGCAGGTGGGTCAGGGCGTGTATGTGCGTGACGCGCAGGGACTGCAACCGGCCCCTGTTCAGGGTGGTTTCGATCATTTTGGCGCTTGAGCCTATTTCATGAGCACTTTCCCCGATCCTTCTCTTGATCCTATCCGCCGGCCCAGCCTGGATTGGGTCTTTAAAAAACCGTGGCGTTTGCTGGCCTTTGGTTTTGGCACAGGCGTGTTGCGGCCCGGTCCCGGTACCTGGGGTACAGTACTGGCCTGGGTGCTATGGGTGCTGGGCTTGCAGCTACTAAGCGATGTGCAGATGGCGGTTTTTCTGCCACTGGCATTTTTAATCGGGTGCTGGGCCTGCCATCGTACCGGTTACGATTTGGGCATTTCCGATCACGGCGGCATGAATTGGGACGAGATGGTGGCGTTCTGGCTGGTGCTTTGGCTTATTCCCCAGACCTGGCTGGCGCAAGGCATTGCGTTCGCTTTATTCCGTTTTTTTGATATTCTGAAACCCCCGCCTGTGCGCTATTTCGACCAGCGTTTGCATAATGGCTTTGGCGTCATGTGGGACGATATTTTAGCGGCGGCCTACACGTTGCTGGTCATGGCCATTCTGGTGCGTTTCGGAGTGCTTGCATGAATAATCACACCCCTGTATCCCATGCTATGGACTTGGGCCGTGCCCTGAAAGACAGGGGCTGGATGGTGGCGTGCGCCGAGTCTTGCACGGGCGGTCTGCTGGCTGGTGCGCTGACTAATGAACCCGGCTCCAGCGCCTGGTTCGAGCGTGGCTATATTACCTACAGCAATCTGGCCAAAGTAGAAGAATTGCGCGTCAGCGTGGATACACTGGAACGTTTTGGTGCCGTCAGCGAAGAAACCGCCATGGAAATGGCCGCAGGCGTGCTGGAGGCGGCCACACGCGTGGAATTGGCTATTTCCACGACCGGCATTGCCGGCCCCGACGGGGCCACGCCGGGCAAGCCTGTGGGGCTGGTCTGTTTTGGCTTTGCCCAGCGTACGGGCGACGGCATCGTGACACGGGCGGCAACCCGTATTTTTACCGGCGACCGCAACCAGATCCGTACCCAGGCGGTGGAATTTGCCCTGGTTACGGCGCTGGCTATTTTAAATCCCGCTTAACGGCCATCAGGCACGTGCGTCATTGATGGCGTTGCGTGTGGCAATCGCCGCTGCCTGGGCGGCGGTGCGCCAGTCATCGTTATGGCTGGCGTACAGAATGGCGCGTGAAGAATTGATCATCATGCCTGCGCCCTGCGAGTCGGCACCGGCTGCCACCGTCGCGACAATGTCCCCGCCCTGGGCACCGATGCCTGGGATCAGCAGCGGCATATCGCCCACGCGCTGACGCACTTTGCGGATTTCTTCCGGGAACGTGGCTCCCACGACCAGCGCGCATTGACCGTTTTGGTTCCATTTGTCGGCCACCAGACCGGCTACGTGCAGGTACAGCGGCGTGCCATCGGCCAAGTCGGCAAATTGCAGGTCCGAGCCGCCTGGATTGGAGGTGCGGCACAGTACGATGACCCCTTTGTCCTGACGTTCCAGATAAGGTTCGACCGAATCAAAACCCATATAAGGATTGACGGTGACGGCGTCGGCCCGGTAGCGCTCGAAGGCTTCGCGTGCGTATTGTTCGGCGGTCGAGCCGATGTCGCCGCGTTTGGCATCGAGCACGATAGGCAAGTGGGGGTAGGCGTGCCGCACATAGTCGCACAGGGCCTGCAACTGTTCTTCGGCGGCCTGGGCGGCGAAGTAGGCGATCTGTGGCTTGATGCCGCAGCAATAGTCGGCCGTGGCATCCACAATGGCCTTGCAGAACTCGAAGATGGCGTCGGGCTGGCCGGCCAGTTCGCGCGGCATGCGGCGCGGGTCCGGGTCAAGGCCCACCATCAGCAGGGAATGGTTGTCGCTCCAGGCGCGGTTCAGTTTTTCTACGAATGTCATGGGGTCAGGAGAATAAACGGCTGTACAGGAAAGTGATCCAGACTGCGCCGGCAAACAGCAGGGCCAGCAGTACGGCGGCGCTGCCCAGATCCTTGGCGCGGCCGATCAGGGGGTGGTGTTCCAGCGTAATCGCGTCGGCCAGGGCTTCAAGCGCAGAGTTGATCAGCTCCAGGATCAGCACGAACACAATCGTTGCCAGCAGGGCGGTGGTTTCCAGCGGTGTGCGGCCCAGCCAGAAGGCCAGCGGGACAAAGACGGCCGCCAGCAGCAGTTCCTGCCGGAAGGCAGCTTCGTGGCGCACGGCGGCGCTTAGACCCTGCGCGGAATAGCGCAAGGCACCGGTCAAGCGGCTGAAACCGCCTTTGCTTTTGAACGGAGAGTCCGACATGGAAGAAACAGCCAGATAAGAATACTGCGTGATTATAGGCGTTTCGTCAGGGCAAAAAAAAACCGGATGGAAAATTCCATCCGGTTTCTGTCGTGCAGTGCATCGACCAGGGCGGAAGTGATCAATTTCCGCCCAAGTCAGGTGGCAGGGGCTGAGCTTAGAAGCCGCCCATGCCACCCATGCCGCCCATACCGCCCATGTCAGGCATGGCGGCAGCAGGCTTGTCTTCCACGATTTCGGTCACGGCCACTTCGGTCGTCAGCAACAGGCTGGCGATGGAAGCTGCGTTTTGCAGGGCAGTGCGGGTCACCTTGGTGGGGTCCAGAACGCCTTGCTCGACCAGATCGCCGTACTCGCCGGTAGCGGCGTTGTAGCCGAAGGTGCCGGTGCCGTTGGCCACTTCGTTCACGACCACGCTGGCTTCTTCGCCTGCGTTGGACACGATGGTGCGCAGTGGGGATTCGATGGCGCGCAGAACCAGCTTGATGCCAGCGTCCTGATCGGTGTTGTCACCCTTCAGTTGGGCAACAGCGCCGCGGGCGCGGATCAGGGCTACGCCGCCGCCAGGAACGATGCCTTCTTCAACGGCAGCGCGAGTGGCGTGCAGGGCGTCTTCGACGCGGGCCTTCTTTTCCTTCATTTCGACTTCGGTGGCAGCGCCCACGCGGATCACGGCAACACCGCCGGCCAGCTTGGCCACGCGCTCTTGCAGTTTTTCGCGGTCGTAGTCGGAGGTGGATTCTTCGATCTGCACGCGGATTTGCTTGACGCGGGCTTCGATGCTGACGCCGTCGCCAGCGCCGTCGATGATCGTGGTGTTTTCCTTGGCCACTTCAATGCGCTTGGCCTGGCCCAGATCGTCCAGCGTGGCCTTTTCCAGGGACATGCCGGTTTCTTCGGAGATGACGGTGCCGCCGGTCAGGATGGCGATGTCTTCCAGCATGGCTTTGCGACGGTCGCCAAAACCAGGGGCCTTGACGGCAGTGGTCTTGAGGATGCCACGGATGTTGTTCACCACCAGCGTTGCCAGGGCTTCGCCTTCCACGTCTTCAGCCACGATCAGCAAAGGACGGCTGGTCTTGGCCACTTGTTCCAGAACGGGCAGCAGGTCGCGGATGTTGGAGATCTTCTTGTCGAAGATCAGGACGAATGGATCGTCCAGCACAGCCACTTGCTTGTCGGGGTTGTTGATGAAGTAGGGCGACAGGTAGCCACGGTCGAACTGCATGCCTTCGACCACGTCCAGTTCGTTTTCCAGGGACTTGCCGTCTTCAACGGTAATGACGCCTTCCTTGCCCACTTTGTCCATTGCATTGGCGATGATCTCACCGATGGAGTGGTCGCTGTTGGCCGAGATGGAGCCGACCTGAGCGATTTCCTTGCTGGTGGTGCAAGGACGGGACAGCTTGCGCAGCTCTTCCACGGCCACGACCACGGCCTTGTCGATGCCGCGCTTCAGGTCCATTGGGTTGATGCCGGCGGCCACGAACTTCAGGCCTTCTTCAACGATGGCTTGAGCCAGAACGGTAGCGGTAGTAGTACCGTCACCGGCGTTGTCGGAAGTCTTGGAAGCAACTTCTTTAACCAGTTGAGCACCGATGTTTTCGAACTTGTCTTTCAGTTCGATTTCTTTGGCCACGGACACACCGTCCTTGGTCACTGTAGGAGCGCCGAAGGAGCGGTCCAGCACCACGTTACGGCCTTTGGGGCCCATGGTGGTCTTAACAGCGTTAGCCAGGATGTTGACGCCACGAACGATGCGGGTACGTGCGTCGTCGCCGAAGTAAACTTGTTTTGCGGTCATGGTTTGAATCCTATTGAATATTCGTGGGCAGTACTTATTCGATCACGGCGAAGATTTCTTCTTCGCGGATCACCAGCAGCTCTTCGCCGTCGATCTTCACGGCCTGGCCGGAGTACTTGCCGAACAGAACTTTGTCGCCAACTTTCAGGTCCAGCGGCAGAACCTTGCCGTCCTCGGACTTTTTGCCGGGGCCAACGGCCAGGATTTCGCCTTGATCGGGCTTTTCAGTCGCGCTCTCGGGGATGACGATGCCGGAAGCGGTGGTGCGTTCGTTGTCCAGACGCTTGACGATCACGCGATCGTTCAAAGGACGCAGTGCCATGGAGAAACTCCTGTTTAAAAATGACGTTGGTTATATCAATTCAAGTGGGGGCGAGGTCTTAGCACTCCACCCCTTCGAGTGCTAATTATAGGGACGACTTTTGTAATTTCAAGAGCAGGGGCGCAGGGCTGTTACATATTTGTCCAGCCCGCGTGGAATCTGGCTTGAAGGGGGAGTGTCGAATCCCTGGGTGTTGGCGCGCAGCCGAATGACACCGAAGTTTGAACTTCCGACGCTCTGTTCGGAACTCTGAATAATGGGTCAACCCAGCACCGGAAGGGGTGTCAGTCGGGATGGGCTGGAGGTGGGTTGTACAAATGCCTTGTTTGGGTGGTTTTTTTTCCAGTCCAAAGCTGGCGGGGCAGGACCTCGAATGACACTCTGCCGTCCACGTGTGTAAAGGTGGCACTGTCGAAGTCAAGTCCCAGAGCATTAGGCACACACTCGATCAGGGGCTCTATCCACAGAAGGCGTGCAGAAGAGAGAGTGAAGCGCTGGATCAGCCAGGCACAAGCGATCAGGCCGACCCAGATACGGCACCGGGTTTTCAAATGCAGCCATTGATAATGGACGGGATCGCGGCGCGTGATGTCTCCTTGGGCTACATCGGGTGCGCTGAGAGACAGGAGGGATTCGATGGCATAGGCACAATCGCGCTGCTGTGTCTGGGCGGCCTGTTCGGATGCCTACTGTGCGCTGTGGTGCTGCTGGTGGGCAGGCTGACGATAGGCAGAAACCAGGATGATGCGAGTCATGTGTCTATGGGAGCTGAATAAGATGACGCCGCGTTCTTCGCAATCCTGTTGATATCGCTACAACAGCTTTTTTGTTTTCTCGGGGTGGCGGCGTTTTTTTTGAGTTATATCCCCCCGGGGGGGATATGATGATCGCATGAACAAACCAGACCCTCATCATCATCACGACGCCGTGGCCAAACGTCTAAAGCGGGCGGAAGGACATTTGCGCAGCATTCTGTCGATGATGGAAGAACGCCGTCCCTGCCTTGAGCTGGCCCAGCAGTTGCATGCGGTCGAGCGTGCCATTTCCCAGGCCAAGAAGATCCTCATTCAAGACCATATCGACCACTGCCTTCAGGATGCGGTGGGAGAACTGGATCAGGACAGGCAGCGCGCAATTGACGAGTTCAAAGAAATCACCAAGTACCTCTAAGAACACCATCTATGCTGTCGTTTTCTGATCTGATCGCCCAGGGTGCGTCGCACGCCTGGCTGTTTATTCCAAGCGCGATTCTGCTGGGCGCGCTGCACGGGCTGGAGCCCGGCCATTCCAAGACGATGATGGCGGCGTTCATCGTCGCGATTCGGGGATCGGTGTGGCAGGCGGCGCTGCTGGGCATCACCGCGACCATTTCGCACACCCTGATCGTGTGGGGGATCGGCCTGGGCGGCATGTATCTGTGGCGCGGGGTCGCTGCGCAGGAGCTAGAGCCGTATTTCCAGCTGGCGTCAGGGGTCATCATTGTGCTCATCGCTGCATGGATGTTTTGGCGCACCTGGCGCGACCAGCATAGCGCGGAGAATAGCCGTCATCACCACGATCACGGTCATGGGCATGAGGGCCATTCCTATGGCGCGAAGCGACACGAAATCAATACCGGGCACGTCCACAGCTATGACATCGCTTGCAAGGAGCCGGGCAAGCACCAGCATGACCACTTCCATGAAGAGCTGCAAGGGCTGGATGTGGCGGGCGAGAGATACCAGGATGCGCATCAGTTGGCGCATGCCAATGACATCCGCAGGCGTTTCACGAACCAAAACGTGACCAATTGGCAGATCGCTTTGTTTGGTCTGACCGGCGGGCTCATTCCTTGCCCGGCGGCGATTACCGTGCTCTTGTTGTGCCTGCAATTGAAGGAGTTTACGCTGGGTGCCGTGCTGGTGCTGTGCTTCTCGATTGGGCTTGCCATCACGCTGGTGACGGTGGGAACTGTTGCAGCGCTTAGTGTGCGTCAGGTCAACAAGCATGCGCCATGGTTCAGCGCGGTGGCCCAGCGGGCACCTTATCTCTCCAGCTTGCTGATTATCGCCGTGGGCATTTACGTGGGAATGAATGGGTGGCTTGGTATTCGCGGCTAGTGTCTGAGCAAGGCCTCCAAGCTTAATGATTGTTTTGAGGCATTAACTTACCTTCACGAGCTAAAGCAGCGGTTATCCCGCTGCTTTAGCTTCCCATCGAACAGGTCTGTTCAGAGCATTCCAAACGCCTAAAACATACAAAGCTACTCTGAATCAGCCCAGTTCATCCGGGCCGACGCGAATGACCAGTTTGCCGACGTTTTTGCCTTCCAGCAGGCCTTTGAGGGCGTCGGGGGCGTTTTCCAGGCCGTCGATGATCTGTTCCAGGTATTGAATCTTGCCTTCGGCGACCCATTGGCCCATTTGTTCGGCAAATTCGCCGTAGCGATGGCCGTAGTCATCAAAAATGATGAAGCCTTGCACGGTAACGCGCTTGGTCAGCAGGGTGGACCAGGCCCAGTCCAGATGGTCAGGGCCGGCGGATGGCGCGCTGTTGTTGTAGCTGGAGACGGTGCCGCACAGTGGAATGCGTGCGTTAGGGTTGAGCAGGGGAAGGACGGCCCGCAGGACTTTTCCGCCTACGTTCTCGAAGTAGATATCGATGCCGTTCGGGCAGGCTTGGGCCAGTTGGGCGGCGAGATCCGTATCTTTGTGGTTCAGGGCGACATCGGCTCCGAACTTATCGCGGGCCAGGCGACATTTTTGCTCGTCCCCGGCAATGGCCACGACGCGGCAGCCCAGGCGTTTAGCGATCTGCACTACGGTCGAGCCGACTGGGCCCGTGGCGGCGGCGACGACCACGGTGTCCCCGGCCTTGGGCTTGCCGATGTCCAGCAGGCCCATGTATGCGGTAAAGCCGGGCATGCCCAGCACGCCCAGGGCATGGGAGACAGGAGCCGTCGATGGGTCCAGCTTG
The DNA here is from genome assembly GCF_038237375.1 of Alcaligenes sp. SDU_A2. Classification (NCBI taxonomy): domain Bacteria; kingdom Pseudomonadati; phylum Pseudomonadota; class Betaproteobacteria; order Burkholderiales; family Alcaligenaceae; genus Alcaligenes; species Alcaligenes sp. SDU_A2. The sequence continues at coordinate 965,337 of NZ_CP151273.1, forward strand.
AACAGGAAAGTGCCGTCGGAGACGGCATAATCTTGCCAGCCAGTGCTGTAGCTCAGTACCCAGTCGCCAGCCTGATAATCGGGGTGCCGGGAGGCGACGACGCGATTGATCGTGCCCCCGACCATGACCTCGCCGATGGCGACCGGTTCGGCATAGGAGTCGGCATCGTTCATGCGGCCGCGCATATAGGGGTCCAGGCTTAAATACACCGTGCGCAGCAGCAACTGGCCGTCGGCAATGTCGGGGACTGGGGTAGTGCGCAGAGCGAAGTGTTCTGCGCCGGGCGCGCCGGTGGGGCGGGCGGCCAATGTCATTTGACGATTTTGGGTAAGGGTCTGATGCATGGTGGTATCTCTTTTGAAGAACGATTAAATAGACCGGTCGTCTAGTTGAGGGGAAAATTTTTAGCGGGTGTGTTCTGGATTCAAGTCTGGTTCAACAGGCAGCGGGTCGATGCCAGCGCGGCATCCAGAGGTTGCCGGTTGCGCGTGATCTTGGCGCGCAGACAGGCACCCAGCCATAAGTGATAGAGCATGGTTGCCATTGAGTGCGCATCGAGGGTGGTGGCCACTGTGCCGTCCGCCTGTGCGCTGCGCACGACGCCGGCCAGTCGGGTAATGACCTGCTCCGTGCCCTTGTCCAGCACCAGGCGCATAGGCTCGGAAAGATCGCTGACTTCGGCGGCCAGTTTGACCGCCAGGCATTTACCGTGGGGTTCGGTAGCCGATTGGGCATCCAGCCAGGCGTGCAGATAGTTCAACAGACGCTGCGCAGCCGATTCACCCGGACCGCTGTCCAATACCTGCAATTGCTGCAGATAGGTGCTGAAGTAGTGTTCCAGCAGTGCCTGGCCAAAGGCGTCTTTAGAGGCAAAGTAATGATAGAAGGAGCCTTTGGGCACCCCGGCCGCTTGCAGGATTTCGTTCAGACCAACGGCGGTATAGCCTTTGGTGGCGATGATGTCCTGGGCGGTGTCCAGAATATGTTGGCGGGTGTCGTGGGTGTTTGAAGTGCTCATGAAAAACAGCGTAGCACTTAAATAGACCAGTCGTCTAGTGGTAATGTGTTATGTATCGTCTGGACATGGTTATAGTCCTCTTGTTGAATGTTGCAGATCCCAGATCCCAGATCCCAGATCCCAGATCCCAGATCCCAGATCCCAGATCCCAGCTATCTGCCTCTGCCCCAGCCCCAGCTTTAGTAGCAGTAGTGTTTTTATGTGTCGTAGCAGAAGCTGTATTTTCTGTCTGCTGTCTGTTGTCTGTTGTCTGTTGTCTGTTGTCTGGCTGTTTTGCTGTTTTGCTGTTTGCTACTGTTGCTGTCGCCTTTGCCGTTGTTGGTAACGATAGCACCGATAGTTGCAGCGGCAGGCAGGGCCAGCCGGCGAGGCATTGCTGAACGCTTTGTTCTGTCACGCAGGCAGACTGCTCCCATTATTCCAAGAAGGAGTCTTTACGATGATTCGCGATGTGACCCGTCAAGAGCTGGCTCAGTTTGCCGGGCTGGTGGCGCGTTTGGAGGCGAGCGACGAGGGCTGCGATGTGCGCGGCATGGTCTTGCCGGCGGTTGTGGGGTTATTGCGTGCGGATTTTGGGGCATCCTTTGTGTGGAGTGCGCAGGCCGGGCGGTTTCTGGCTCCGCGCGCGGTCAATATGAGCGCGGACAATATCGATCGTTATGACGCGCATTTTTGCCGGATCGACCCTATTTCCCAGGCTTTGCGTCAGCGGCGGCGCGCGAGTTTTGTGGCCGAGGTCATGCCACAGTCCGAGCTGGAGCGCACGGAGTTCTTCCACGATTTTCTGGCGCGGGATGGTTTGCACCACGGCATCAATATTTATGTGTTTGACGGTCTGCGGGATCTGGGCGATTTTCGTATCTGGCGCGCGCGCGGCAGGCCGCCGTTCGAGCAGCGCGACAAGGATGTGCTCGATGTGCTGGAGCCGTATGTGCGGCGCGCCTTGCTGCGCGAGCAGGAACAGCGCCCGGTGTTGACCGCGCGCGAACAGGATGTGGCGGCGCTGCTTGCCCGGGGCATGACGGACCGCGAAATTGGGGCGTTGCTGGGTATTGGCTTTGCGACGGTGCGCACCCATCTGGGGCGCTTGTTGAGCAAGTTCGATTGCGCCAATCGGGTGGAGCTGGCGGCGCGTTTGGCGCGCCGCCGTTTAAATAGTTAGGTGGCGGGTCGTTGCGGCCCTGACCAGCAGAAGTCTGAAATGCCACCTGCCGTGATGCCGGGTGGCGCACGCTTCAAGCATACGTGGACAAGGGCATATCCGAACGCCTCTTGGGCTTACAGCCGGGGAGCCGCCGTAGGAGGCAGCAAGGGGTCCAAAGCGCGGCACAGCGCCAGCAGGTGATCGTCCGCGCCGATGGCGGCTTCGATTTCCAGTCCTACCGGCAAGCCTTCTGCCAGGCCGATGGGCAAGGAGATGCCGGGTGCGCCCAAGTTCGAACCTAGGTCGGTGTGGGCAATGTAGGTTGGGAAGGTGGCCACCTGCCTGCCGTTCAAGCTCACTGTTTCGTCTTGGCCTATGGGGCGTGCCGTCAGCGGACTGGTCGGGAAAATCAGTCCGTCCAGGTGCGATTGGGCCAGTAGATCGGCGTAGGCGCGCTGCAGGGCGGGGCGGTGTACGTTCAACGCTTCCTGGTAGACCGCTTTGGGGATGGCGTGCGCGCCGGTAATGGACTCGAAGATGGCTTTGACATCGGGGCTGTTGATGCCTTGCATCAGTTCGTCCAGACCGATGTCGTAGCCGTTTTCCTGTAGGTAGACGGGCAGTTCGTGTATGGCCTCGTACAGCACAATGGGCATGCCGACTTTACTATTGATCTCCAGCACGGGGTTCAGATCCACGTTCACCAAGGTGACGCCGGCGTTTTGCAAACGCTCCAGCATCTGTTCGCACAGGATGGCGGTACCGCTGTCCAGATTCTTCCAGAAAGTCGTGCGGGGCACGCCCAGGCGCATTTCGTTCAGCGCCGGCGCAGGCGTAGCGGGGGCGGCGGGCCGTGCGGCCATGACCGCATCCAGCAGCAGTATGTCGGCCAGACTGCGCGTCATGGGACCGGGCGTGTCGCGGGTATGGGACAGGGGCACGATACCTTGGCCGGGATAGCGGCCCACGGTGGGGCGAAAGCCGTATAGCCCGCACAGGGCGGCGGGCAGACGCACCGATGCGCCTGTGTCCGTGCCTATGCCGGCCGGAAATTGCCGGGCCGCGACCACGGTGGCGGTGCCGCCGGACGAGCCGCCGGGGATGCGGCTGGGGTCGTAGGGATTGCGGGCCGGGCCGGTGGTGGCGTTGTTGGTGGTGATGCCAAAGGCCAGTTCGTGCATGACGGCTTTGGCGGGCAGGACGGCACCGGCATGGCGCAGGCGGGTCACAATCTGGGCATCACGGGGTGGGATGCGGTGCTGCAAGGCTCCTGTGCCCGACGTGGTGGGCATGTCGGCCGTGTTCAGATTGTCTTTCAGGGCCAGAGGGATGCCCTCCAGCAGCCCTGCCTGACCGCGCGCGCGGCGCTGGTCCGATTCTGCCGCTTGTTGTCTGAATAGAGCGGGGTCCAGATGGGCCAGTCCGCCCAGGGTGACCATTTTTTCGGATTGGGTCAGCAGCGCATCGGCCAGTTCAAGGGCGCTGAACTGGCCTTGCTGCAGGCCGGCCAGCAGTTCGGTGGCGGTCGATTCCGTCAGTGTCATGATGTCTCCGTAGGCTGCGTTGGCAGCCCTGATTCTTTATGTCTCTGACCCCGTAGGGCCAGTTCCTGCGCTTGACGATAAAAGAAAAAAACGGGCGACGGTATCCGCAAGATTGGGGATGCGCGCTCAGTCCCGGGCCCACGCCACCTGATTGCGTCCGGCGTGTTTGGCCTGATAGAGCAGGGTATCGGCCTGATGGATGGCCTTGTCCAGATCGCCATCCGGCGGCAGCAGTGCCAGGCCGAAGCTGGCTGTCAGCGGTGTGCTCAGACCGTCGATGTACAGATCGGCCAGGCTGGCGCGTAGGCGTTCGGCGGTTTGGCGGGCCGTCAGCAGGTCGGCGCAGCGTATCAGCAGAACAAACTCTTCGCCGCCAAAACGGGCAACCAGGTCGTCCTGGCGCGCCTGGCGCAGCAGCAGTTCGCCCACGGCCTGCAGGGCCTGGTCGCCGGTGGCGTGCCCCCAGGTGTCGTTGATGGCTTTGAAGTGATCGATGTCGCACACCAGCACGGCCCAGCCTGGGGAGCCCAATTTACGCAGATGCCGGGGGGCTTGTTCAAAAAAGGCGCGACGGTTTAGCAGGCGCGTCAGCGGGTCGTGGCTGCGCTCGTTGTCCAGGACTTGCACGATGGACATGGCCGTGCTGGCCAGGATGGTCAGAGCCAGCCAGATGCTGATGAACATATTGACGGCCAGCATCAACAACCAGAAGCCCGAACGGGTCAGCTCGATCTGTGGGTCGTGGGGAATCAGCGCTGCCAGCGCAAAGACGCGTGCAATCGCGTACGCCAGCACGACAATATACGAGCCCCGCAAAATCGACGCCAACGGAATGCGGGGCTTGCGCCCGAACAACACGGCCTTTGCGGGCAATGCGATGATGAATGCCAGGCCGGCGTTCAGGCAATACATGCGTACCCACAGATTGTCGACCACATGGGAAAAGTAATACAGGATGCCCAGGGTTGCGGCCAGGATCAGGCCGCCCAGCGCAAAGGATATGCGGCTGTCAAAGCGCAGGGCTACGCCGTGCGCCATGCTCATGACGCCGCCCATATAAAGTGCCGATAAGGGAACGGACCAGCGCGCCAGCTCGGTATTGTCTAACAGGCTGTGCATGCTCAAGGGCAGCGCCGTGACCAGATAGCCTGTGGAAATCCAGAGCAGGTAGCGATGCGAACGCAGCCGGGTCCAGCATGTGAGCATGACAATGCCCAGCAATGCTGAACAGGCGGGAACGATCAGAACGAAGTACTGGCTGGGCGAGGAGATCACGGGTGAGCCAGGCGCCGCAACGCGACGTGCGCAGATGGATAGGTTGTAATTGTAACAATCTTGCCTGAATTTACCGACTATCGCATGTGTTTTTTGCTCGGTTTAGTGATCAGGCGTAAAAAAAAGCGAAGTTGCATGTCGATTCTTTCGTGGCATGCAGTGCTTCGCCTTTAGATAAGGCCTAGCTCGAATCAGCGCGCGGTCTGTACCAGCACAAGCTCGGCATCGTCCAGCGCCGTGACGCTGAGCGAGCGTTCGTCACGGATGGCGGCACCGTCGCGGGCGTCCAATTCCACGCCGTTGACGCTGACCCGGCCACGGGCGGGTACCAGATAGGCCAGGTGGCCTTCGGGTAGTGCCAGTGTTGCGGTCTGGCCGGTTTTCAGTGTTGCGCCCAGCACGCGTGCCTGCGTGCGGATGGGCAGGGCGTCGTGGTCGTGCTCAAAGCCGCTGGCCAGAGCGATGAACTGGCCGCTGTGGTTTCCTTTCGGAAAAGGCTTGGACCCCCAGGACGGCGCTTCGCCACGGCGGTCGGGCTGAATCCAGATCTGGAAGATCCGCGTGGTAACGGGCTCCATATTGTATTCAGAGTGGCGTATGCCGCTGCCGGCGCTCATGACCTGCACATCGCCTGCTTCGGTGCGACCTTGGTTGCCCAGGCTGTCCTGGTGGGTAATGGCTCCTTCGCGCACGTAGGTGATGATCTCCATGTCCGCGTGGCCGTGGGGCGGGAAGCCGGTTCCGGCGGCAATGGTGTCGTCGTTCCAGACGCGCAGCGCGCCCCATTCCATGCGGTGTGGGTCGTAGTAGTTGGCAAAAGAAAAATGATGTTTGGCGTCCAGCCAGCCGTGGTTGGCACCGCCCAGCTCGGCAAAGGGTCTGCGTTCGATCATGGTGATGTCCTTTGAAAGGGATGCGATGGGTTTATCTTATGTCTATCCCAAAGGTAATGAAATAGAATGAATGGAATAGCATTCATTCCAATAAATTCATGAATAATCTGCCCGATCTTCAAGCGTGGGCCATATTTGCCACAGTGGCGGAAACTGGGTCATTCGCTCAGGCTGCCCAGGCGCTGGGCGTGTCTCAGCCCACGGTTTCCAAAGCGATTGCCCGACTGGAAAAACAGTTGCAGGTTTCGCTGTTCCATCGCACTTCCCGTCGTTTGTCTTTGACGGCGACCGGGCAGGCCAGTCTGGAGCATGCCCAGGCTGTCTTGGCGGCGGGACAGGCCGCCCAGGCCTTGGCATGTGAGCAGGTGACGCAATTGCAGGGGCGTATCAAGGTGGCGGCACCCATGTCGTTCGGCATCTCGCATCTGGCTCCGGTGTTGCCGGCTTTTATGCAGGCGCATCCGGGCGTGTTGCTGGATGTGCACCTGGATGATGCCCAGGCAGACATTGTTGAGCAGGGGTTTGATGTGGCTTTGCGCATTTCGTCTCTGGCCGATTCCAGTTTGCTGGCGCGCAGCCTATGCGGCGTGCGGCTATTGCTGGTGGCTGCGCCGATCTATCTGGAGCGGTATGGACGGCCTCGGCATCCGAGCGATCTGGCCGCGCACCGCAGTCTGCGTTATGCCTACGAGCGCGGCGGCAGCGCCTGGCATTTCCAGCGTGACGAACAGCGTTTTGCCCAGGATGTGCCTTGTGCTTTGCAAGTGAACAATGCCGAGGCATTGATGCCGTCCTTGTTGGCGGGACTGGGCCTGGCATTGCAACCCGAGTTTCTGGTGTGGGAGGCGTTGCGGCTGGGGCAACTGGAGACGGTTTTGCCGGATTGGCCGATTGCGCCGATTGCGCTGCATATCGTGACGCCTCCGGGCCGGTCCAGACCCGCGCGGGTGCAGGCACTGATTGAGTATCTGGTTTTGCAGTTTGAACGCGCTCCCTGGGCCAGTGCGGTGCCGGAGTGATGGTTGCGGTGGCATTAAGGACTTGATACGCAAGTTACGCAATGTGCGTTTACGATTCTTCACGGATTGGATAGATTTTGCCCAGACGGCGGATGCCGGACAGAGGGGGGGACTATGGAATCCATTGGGGCGCAATTGTGGGGGACAGTGCTGTCCGAGTTCAGCGACATTCCTAATGTCGGCGAGGTTCTGCGCATCATTTTGCGCCTGAGCCTGGCGATGCTGCTGGGGGCGTTGTTGGGGTGGGAGCGCGAGCGCAGTGGCAAGGACGCAGGGTTGCGCACGCATATGCTGGTGGCCTTGGGAGCGGCGTTGTTTGTGCTGGTGCCGGCTCAGGGAGGAATGGAGATCGGCGACATGAGCCGTGTGCTTCAAGGTGTTATTCAGGGCATCGGTTTTTTGGGGGCCGGTGCGATTCTGAAATCCAGCAATGAACAGGAAGTGCGTGGTCTGACGACTGCAGCGGGTATCTGGCTGACCGCCGCCATCGGTGTGGCGGCCGGCATGGGGCGCGAAGCAACGGCCGTGCTCAGTGCGGTGTTTGCTTGGTTTGTGCTGGCGGGGCTGCGTCGTTGGGAGCGCAAGCTCGAGCAAGCAAAACGCTAAGGGCGCGGCGCAGCGTATGTGCTGTTTGCGCTGGGTTGGCCTCGAATTGGGCGTGTACGATGGCACCATCCACTAGCAGGCCAAGCATGTCGGCCACCCCCGCTTGTTCTGGCCCGACCAAGCGGGCGATGCGCTCTGTCATGGCCCGTTTGTGTTGTTGCACCAATGCCTGGATATCTGCTTGCAGGGGAGCAGATTCACAGGCGCTGTTGATAAACGCGCAGCCCCGGTAATGATGTTCCGTGAACCATTCCAGCAAGGTGTCCGCCAGCCTATCGGCCGCTAACTGTCCGTGGCGGGCCTGTGTCAGGCGTTGGTCGAACCAATCCATCCAGACTTCGTGGCGTAGCGTCAGGTATGCCAGGATCAGGGCGTGCTTGCTCGGAAACTGGCGGTAGAACGTGACCTTGCTGACGCGCGACCGGGCGATGATCAGATCCACGCCGACGGCATGCGTGCCTTGGGCATAGAACAGATCGTGGGCGGTGCGCAGAATGCGTTCACGGGGGGGCAGGCTGTCCAAAGGGACGGGAGCAAGTTCAGGCATGTGGAATGGCAGATGTAGACAGGTCTGTCTACATCATATACTCTTTTTTGGGTAGACAGACCTGTCTACTTAATTTGACAAGGAGATCGTCATGGAAAGCCGCCCCCCATTGCCGCCGTTCAGTCTGGAGACGGCTCGGCAGAAGGTTCGTGCCGCGGAGGATGCCTGGAACAGTCGTGATCCATTTCGGGTCGCCCAAGCCTATACGGAAGATACGCGTTGGCGTAACCGCAGCGATTTTCCGCGCGGACGGGCGCAAGTGCAGGCCTTTTTGCAGGGGAAATGGCAAAAAGAGCGGGAATACCGCCTGATCAAAGAGATCTGGGCCTGGCATGGCAACCGCATCGCGGTGCGTTTTGCCTACGAATGGCAGGACGCGCAGGGACAGTGGTGGCGCAGTTATGGCAACGAGAACTGGGAATTCGACGCGCAAGGCTACATGGCAGTGCGTCATGCCAGCATCAACGATCTGGCCATTGATGCGTCCGAGCGCAAGTTTCACTGGCCACTGGGCCGTCGTCCCGACGATCATCCGGGCTTGACGGAGCTGGGGCTGTAGCGGCTGTTGATCCGACATGCGTGCCTGCTGCGGCGCGCATGCCGGGGGCCATAGTCGGGTATCGCGCAGTGGACGGTCTGTGGTCGCTCTGGAAGCGATAGGCAAAAGCAAAGAGGCAAGGCGCGTACTATGGGCTGACGCCCCGCGCCCTTTCCTGTGATCGGCGCGACCTCTTGAACAGCGCAGGAGACGCATGGATTCGAACCCGATACGCAAAGAACGCTTCAAGGGCTTTAAGCCCGGTTCATTAATGGCTTTACGCTATTTTGAGCAGGCCGCCCAACTGGAAAGTTTCAGCCTGGCGGCCAATCGCTTCAATCTGACGCACGGTGCCGTCAGCCGGGCCATACGTGGGCTGGAGGAAGAACTGGGCCTGAGCCTGTTCGAGCGGCGCAACCGTCGTGTGTTTTTGACCCAGGCCGGGCGCAGATTGCAAAAAGCAGTTCAGCAAGGGCTGGGCCTGATCGACCAGGCCGGCCGCGATATTATCCGCGACGAGCAGGCCCTGCCGCTTGTGTTGTCGTGCGAACCGACTTTGCTGATGCGCTGGTTGCTGCCGCGCTGGCCCGATTTTCAGCGCCGTTACCCTAGCGATCAAGTTCTACTGGTCGCCGGTGGTGGCGCATTCAGCTTTACCAGCGGGATTGATCTGGCCTTGCGACGCCAGGACTTCGAGTGCCCGGATCATGCTTACATCAGCGATTTGTTTGATGAGGAAATCGGGCTGGTCTGCAGCCCGGAGAAAGTCCAGACGTACTTTGAGCAGCAGGGTGGACAGTGGCGTTTGCGTGCGCAGGCACCGCGCCTGGCGACACAGAGCCGCCTGCATGCCTGGGACGACTGGTTCACCCTGACCGGACAGAAGGCCGGTAGCGGTCCGCAGCAGATTTTCGAGCATTTTTATTTCAGCCTGCAGGCGGCGGCGGCCGGGCATGGCGTGGCCATCGGACCAAGGCATCTGGTCAAGGACGATTTGCGCACCGGTCTGTTGGTGGCCCCGGCAGGTTTCATTGCCGACGGGTCGCGTTACAGCCTGCTGACCTCGCAAGAGTTTCTGCCTGACAGCCGCGAAGCGCGCCTGTTGGATTGGCTGCGCGAACAACTGGTCGAGCACAGGGGCGGGTAAAGACGTTTGACTGTCCCCGATCAAGGACAGCAAGCTTGAAAACTGGTGTAGTGTTAGGTTGCGTTTCGTTCATCCTTTCGGAGACCAACACCATGATTCGCCAAGCTGGTCAGGACCCTGTGCCTTGCGTTGCCGACAGTGACCCGGCGTCCCGTCATTATCTTCGTCTGATCGAGCTGGCCCGGCAGGAGCCGCGCCGCGTCTGCGTGGTTGCCCATCCCTGCGACGATGTGTCCCTGGGCGCAGCCTTGCAGGCACGGGATCAGGGGCTGTTCGACATTGTGCTGGTCGGGCCGCAAGCCCGTTTGCAGGCGGTGGCGGCCGAACAAGGCTTCAGTCTGGACGGCATTACCCTGATCGATACGCCGCACAGCCATGCGTCGGCTGAAACGGCGGTGTGCGAAGTGCTGGCCGGTCGTGCCCAATTGCTGATGAAGGGCAGTCTGCATACCGACGAATTGATTCATGCCGTGTTGTGTACCCAGGGCAAGGGCCTGCGCACGGGGCGGCGGCTGAGCCACGTCTTTATCATGGATGTGCCACGCTATCCGTATCCGCTTTTTATTACGGATGCGGCCATCAATATTTTTCCTGACCTGGCCACCAAGGCCGATATTGTTCAGAACGCCATCGATCTGCACCACGGTCTGGGGCTGGGGGAGCCGCGCGTGGCTTTGTTGTCGGCGGTGGAACAAGTCACCGAGAAGATTCCGTCCACGTTGGAGGCGGCGGCTTTATGCAAAATGGCTGATCGAGGGCAAATTACCGGCGGCGTGCTGGATGGCCCGCTGGCGCTGGACAATGCCATCAGCCCCGAGGCGGCCCGCATCAAGGGCATTGTGTCGCCGGTGGCCGGGCAGGCGCAGATTGTGGTTACCCCGGATCTGGAGTCCGGCAATATGCTGGCCAAGAACCTGACTTTTTTGTCGGGGGCGCAGGCCGCCGGCATCGTGATGGGCGCGCGCGTGCCCATTATTCTGACCAGTCGGGCCGACAGTGCGCAGACGCGTCTGGCATCGTGCGCCGTGGCGGGTATTTACGCCGGGCATCTGGCACGCCGCACGGCGGCGGAGGCCAGGGCATGAGCGATCTGATTCTGGTGGTCAATGCAGGCAGCTCCAGCCTGAAGTTCCACATGTATGCGGTGGACCAGAACGAGCAACTGGTTTTTGACTATGGTGGGCAAGTCTCCGGCATAGGCGGGGATGCGCCGGCTTTCAAGGTGGCGGATGCGCAAGGTCAGCTTTTGGAGCGCCGGACGCTGGCGGCCGCTCAGGCACCGGATCTGCATGGCGCGCAGGCACTGGTGACCGATTGGTTGCTGGAACGACTGGATCGCGAACCCATCGCCGTCGGGCACCGTATCGTGCATGGCGGGCCGCGCTACGGCCGCAGTCTGCCGCTGACCCCGCAGGTGCTGGAGTATCTGGACAGCCTTTCGCCATTGGCACCGTTGCATCAGCAGAATAATCTGGCACCGGTGCGTGTCATTTTCGAGCGCTGGCCGGAAATCTTCCAGGTGGCGTGTCTGGACACGGCCTTTCATCAGGGACATGCGCCGTATGTGCAGCGTTTTGCCTTGCCCGAGCATCTGTACGGGCAAGGCGTGCGCCGCTATGGTTTCCATGGCCTGTCCTACCACTATATTGCCCAGCACTTGCAGCAGCACTGGCCGCAGCAGGCCCAAGGGCGGGTGCTGGTGGCGCATCTGGGTTCGGGGGCGTCGGCCTGCGCCTTGCACCAAGGCCGCAGTGTGGAGACGACAATGGGCTTTACGGCATTGGACGGCGTTCCTATGGGTACCCGTCCCGGCAGGCTCGATGCCGGCGTGGTGTTGTGGATGATGGAGCAGGGCATGGATCACGATGCCATTCAGTCGCTGCTCTATACCGAGTCCGGCTTGAAAGGGCTGTCGGGCATCAGCGCCGACATGCGGGTGCTGGAGCAGTCGGACGACCCGCGCGCGACCCTGGCCATTGACTACTTCTGCTATCGCGCCGCCGAGTGCCTGGCCGGGCTATGCGTATCCTTGCAGGGGCTGGATACACTGGTGTTTACCGCCGGCATAGGGGAGCACAGTCCCGCGGCGCGGGCCGGCATTGCACGGCATCTGGCCTGGCTGGGCGTGGAAATTGATCCGGCCCGCAACCAAGCGGGTCAGACCGTGATTTCCACCGATGCCAGCGCGGTCAAGGTGCTGGTCATACCGACTAACGAGGAACGCGTCATTGCCGAACAGTCCCTGGCCCTGGTGCGTTCCGTGCCGGTTCAGTAGGTGGTGCCGTGCACCAGCCCGGCGGCCACCGTCTGGTTGGTGCCCGCGTCGATCAGGATGAAAGCTCCTGTCCCGGCGTGGTCCTGGTAGTTGTCCAACACCAGGGGATCGCGGCTGGCGATGCTGACCCGGCCTATGTCGTTCAGCGTCAAGGTGCCGTCAGCCTGCTGTTCTTGCAAGCTGTGTACATCGCGCAGCGCATGCACGGCACGCACTTTGGCCTGGGTGATACGAGTGCCTTGCTTGAGCCAGTACGAGCGCGACGTGCTTAACGGCTGTTCGTCCAGCCAGCACAGCTCGGCCTCGAAGCTTTTGCGCGGTGTCACGGCTTCGTCGGCCAGGGTCAGCAGATCGCCGCGCGAGATATCCAGCTCCCGATCCAGAACCAGCGTGACGGCGTCGCCGTCGCTGACCTGGGTTTGCTCCTGCCCGGCGCGATACAGGCCGGTAATGACTGCTGTCTGGGCCGAGGGCCAGACAGCGATCGTATCGCCTACGTTCAGGCGGCCGCCGTCCAACTGACCGGCATAGCCTCGGAAACCATCCACGCGACTGCCGCCGTGGCGGATTACCCATTGCACGAACAGGCGGGCCGGCTTGGCGCGCGTGTCGTCCAGGCTGAGTGATTCCAGCAGCGGCAGCAGGGGCAGGCCGGTGTACCAGGGCGCGTGTTCGGTGCGCCGGGTAATGTTTTCGCCTTTCAGGGCGGACAGCGGAATAATGTGGAACTGGTCGATGCCCAGGTGCTCGGCCAGTTCACGGTAGGCGGCGTGGATGCGGTCAAAGACATGTTGGTCCCAATCCACCAGATCCATTTTGTTGACCGCCACCACAATGTGCCGCAGCCCCAGCAGGCGGGCGACGGTGCTGTGACGCTTGGTCTGGGTCAGCAGTTGGCCATCGCGGGCGCGGCTGGCATCGATCAGGATGATGGCTGCCTGCGCGGTGGACGCGCCGGTAATCATGTTGCGGGTGTACTGTTCGTGGCCGGGGGTGTCGGCCACGATGAACTTGCGCTTGGGCGTGGCGAAGTAGCGGTACGCCACATCGATGGTGATGCCTTGTTCGCGTTCCGCTTCCAGGCCATCGGTCAACAGGGCTAGATCGGGTTCGGCATCGTCGCCGCGTTTGTATTTGGAGCGTTGTATGGCGGCGATCTGGTCGGCGAACACGCCTTGGCTGTCTACCAGCAGGCGGCCGATCAGGGTAGATTTGCCGTCGTCCACGGAACCGGCCGTAATCAGGCGCAGCACGCCTTGATCGGCGGCCTGAAGCCACGATTCATTGACTGCGTTCATCAGAAATATCCTTGTTTCTTGCGGTGTTCCATGGAAGCTTCCGAGGTCTGGTCATCCATGCGGGTGGCACCGCGCTCGGTAATGGTGGCCAGCGCCGTTTCGGCGATGATGTCCTGGGCGGTGGCCGCCGTGGACAGTACCGGGCAGGTGCAGGAAATATCGCCCACAGTACGAAAGCGCACATCGCGCCAGGTGGAGGTTTCGCCTTCTTGCAAGGGCGTGAGTGGGGTGATGGGCACAATCAAGCCATTGCGCTCGACGACTTCGCGCGAATGGGTGTAGTAGATGGAGGGCAAGGCGATCTGTTCGCGCTGTATGTATTGCCACACATCCAGTTCGGTCCAGTTGGAAATGGGAAAGACGCGTAGATTCTCGCCTTTGTGGATGCGGGTATTGAACAGATGCCAGAGTTCGGGGCGCTGGGCCTTGGGGTCCCATTGGCCGAATTCGTCCCGAAAGGACACGATTCGTTCTTTGGCGCGGGCTTTTTCTTCGTCCCGCCGTGCGCCGCCAAAGCAGGCATCAAAGCCGAATTCCTCGATCGCTTCCAGCAGCGTCACGGCCTGCGCGCCATTGCGGCTGGCATGCTCGTGACGCAGTACCACCGTGCCGCGTTCGATGGAGTCCTGTACCTGACGCACGATCAGTTGCGCATCCAGTTCGGCGGCGCGCTGGTCGCGAAAGGCGATGACTTCCGGGTAGTTGTGGCCCGTATCCACGTGCAGCAGCGGAAAGGGCAGGGTGCCGGGCGCAAAGGCCTTTTCGGCCAGACGCAGCAGCACGGCGGAGTCTTTGCCGCCGGAAAACAGCAGTACGGGTTTTTGTGCCTCGGCAGCGATTTCCCGCAGGATGAAGATGGCTTCGGCCTCCAGCCAGTCAAGGTGGGTTCGGGTGGCAAGTGGTTCGCCCATGATGTTCCTTTAGGTATTGGTCTTATCGTGCAGATTGCCCGCGTGCAGGCCGCATTCGAGACTGTCGCGCTGCTCCCACCACCAGCGGCCGGCACGTAGGTCTTCGCCGGGACGGATGGCGCGGGTACAGGGCTCGCAGCCTATGGACGGGTAGCCCTGGTCGTGCAGGGGGTTGTACGGGATGCCCAGGCCTCGGATCACGGCCCAGACATCGTCGTGCGTCCAGTCGGTCAGGGGGTTGAATTTTTGTAGTCCGAAGGCGGCGTCGTATTCAGCGCGGGCCAGCTCGTTACGACTGGCGGATTGTTCGCGACGCTGGCCGGTGATCCAGGCCGAACGGCCGGCCAGAGCGCGGCGCAACGGTTCTACCTTGCGGATCTGGCAGCATTCTTTGCGCAGCGCCACGCTGTCGTAGAAAGCATGGGTGCCGTGCTGTTGCACATGGGTCTGGATGCGTTCCGGATTGGGGCGAAAGAAGTGAATTTCGCGCTGATAGTACTGGCGTATGGTGTCGGCCATCTGTACGGTCTGCGCATGCAGGCGGCCGGTGTCCAGGGTCAGGGTCTGCAGGTCGGGCGCGTAGATGGACATGGCATGAAAGACCACCATGTCCTCGGCGGCCAGCGAGGAAGCCAGAACGGCATCGGGATGGGTGCGAGCGATGCCGATCAGGTCGTCGCGCAATTGCTTCCAGAGCGCCAGCGGGCGGGCGGTCAGGGCGGTGATGGCAGGGGCGTAAGAAGGCACAGTCGACATTCCCGTCAGGCTGTGGCGGCGCCGGCCGGACAGGGCATTCGAACAGACTAGGGCCGGGCTGTCGCATCACAGTATTTATAAACTTATGAGTAAGTGTGCGGGTGCCGGCCCTGCAGGGGAACGAACTATTCGTTAGGTGGTTATGCTTCTGTTCTATTTAGCCGCCTGCTCAGGCACGCCGGCTGGCGGCGATGATGGCGATGATGAGCACGCAGCTAAGCCAGGTCAGCAGGCTTACTTGCTCACCCAGCCAAAGGGCGGAAATCAGGATGGTCAGAAACGGCTGGACCAGTTGAACCTGACCGATGCGTGCCACGCCCCCCATCGTCATTGCTTTGTACCAGGGAAAAAAGCCCAGCAGCGAGGAGAAAATCGCCAGATACAGCAGGGCCATGACGGCCTGGGTGGAGGGGGGCTGCTGCATGGGAAGCGCCAACCAGAGGGTGGCAGGAATCGTCAGGGGCAGGCTGGCCGCAAGACACCAGCAGATGGTGCGCCAGCCACCCAGCGTGCGTGCCACGCGCCCGCCTTCAACATAGCCCAGTCCGGACATAAAGACCGCCAGGGCAAGCCAAAGGTCGCCGGCCTGCAAGGCCCCTTCGCCTATATAGAATGCATACAGCAAGACCAGCATGGCCCCCAACAGGCTCAGCAGCCAGAAGCGACGGCTCAGGGATTCGCCGTTGCGGGCGGCGCTCAGGATGGCGGTGGCCAGGGGAATCAGACCGGTCAGCACGGCTCCGTGCGAGGCCGGGACTGTCTGCATGCCGATCGAGGAGAAAACCGGCCAGCCTACGATGACGCCGGTACAGGACAGGGCAATGCCGCGCCATTCCGTGGCCGTAGGGCGGCGGCTGCGGGTAGCAAGCAGGATCAGCGCGGCGCACAGGCCGCCTATGGAAGCACGCCCCATGCCGATCAGCCAGGGGTCGAAGCTTTGTACCGCGACGCGCGTCATGGGCAGAGTAAAGGCGAAAACCAACACGCCTATAAAAGCGTAGACATAAGGAAGCAGGGCGGGGGCGGGCGGGGCGAACGTCGTGCTGCGGCTCATAGGTGTCACCAGAGAAAAAGTTAGGCGTTGTTTACCGCTTCGAGCTTAAAATAAATAAGCGATACAGTTGCGCTACAGTTGATCAATCACTGGGTCCGGCTGTACTGGTCAGTACACCGCTACAGTCCAAGGCGGAGCATAGGAGTCAGCATAATGGAATGGATGGATTGGCAACCAGTGCGGGGCTCGGATGTCACGCTCAGCGAACAGTTGGTGGGCTGGGTGCAGCAGGCATTGCGTGTGCGTTATCGGGGCGGCAGTCGCCTGCCTTCGGTGCGCCGCATGGCGCAGTCCGCCGGTGTCAGCACGCATACCGTGGTGGCGGCGTACGATAGGCTGATGGCGCTGGGGCTGGTGGAGTCCAGGCCTGGGGCCGGGTTTTTTGTGCGTGTGCGTGCGCCGCGCCGCTTGCGTTCGGAGTCCTTGCGGACCGATAGCGAAGCGCCGCGCAAGATCGATGTGAACTGGATGCTCAACAGCTTTATGGGCCAGAGCGACAGCCCGGGCATCCCCGCGCAGTGGCTGGACAATGACATGGTGTTGGCCGCCGTGCGGCAGGTCAGCCGCACGGCCGGTTCGGCGCTGCTGGGCTACGGGCATTCGCATGGCTACCGGCCTTTGCGCCAGCATATTGCCGGGCAGTTGGAGGACTATGGCATACAGGCCGATGCCGATACCCAGCTTTTGTTGTGCAGCGGTGCTACCCATGCGCTGGATCTGTTGCTGCGCCACTGGCTGCGTCCAGGCGATTCGGTCGTCGTGGAAGATCCGGCGTGGTATTTGCTGTTTGCCCGGCTAGCGGTGGTGGATGTGCGCGTGCTCAGTGTGCCCCGGCGCGTCGATGGGCCGGATGTGGCCGTGTTGGAACAGTTGGCCCGCGAACACCGTCCGCGCCTGGTCATCTTGAACACCGTTGTGCATAACCCCACCGGCTTTGGCCTGAGCCCGGCGGTGGCGCATGCAATTCTGACGCTCGCCCAGACCTGGGATTTTCATATTATCGAGGACGACACCTACAGCGAATTGCATGCCCATCCGCCATGCCGACTGGCACAACTGGATCAACTGAACCGGGTCACGCTGGTTGGGGGATATTCCAAGGTACTGGCTGCAGGCCTGCGCCTGGCCTATATGGCGGCCTCGCCAGCCTTATTGCAGGCATTGGTCAATTTGAAGATGCTCGCGGGTTTGACTACGCCCGAGCTGAGCGAACGGGTCACGCACCGGCTGCTGGTCGACGGTCCGTACCGCAAGCATCTGGATCGTCTGCGCCGTCATGCCGATGGGGCGCGTCAGCGCACGCTGGAGCGCTTGGCGCAATTGGGCCTGTGGCCGGATGCGCCGCCCCAGGCGGGCATGTTTGTCTGGATAGATACCGGGGTGGATACCGAGGAGTTGGTGCGCGCGCTGGGCAGGCCGGGGCACCTGGTCGTGCCGGGGGCGCTGTTCTCGCCCGAGCAGCAGCCTTCTACGTATATGCGCATCAATGTGGCGGTGGGTCACGACGATGCATTTTGGCAGGCCTTGGCGTCCTGTCTGTCGCATGTCCGGCAGGTTCAGGATTAACGCGCTGCGCAGCGGCTTTATATTGATTTCTTTTGTAGTTGCACTGTCACCCTGCTCTGTTAGCATAGTGGGTGCTGAGCGCAGAAAACAGCTTTTGCGCTCTTCTTGATAGGTATTCACAATCGATGCAATTGTATTAATCAATTTCACTAATCGATTGAGGCTTCCTATAATGTCCTTACTGTCACTCGTTAACCGCTAACTGGAGCTAACATGTCTTTGATCAACACCGTTATCAAACCTTTCAAAGCTACTGCATATCACGCTGGCAAATTTGTCGACGTCAGCAACGAGAGCATTGCCGGCAAATGGTCCGTGTTTGTTTTCTACCCAGCCGATTTCACCTTTGTGTGCCCAACCGAGCTGGAAGACCTGGCCAACAACTACGCCGAGTTCCAGAAGCTGGGCGTGGAAATCTACTCCGTGTCCACCGACACGCACTTCGCTCACAAAGCATGGCACGATACGTCCGAGGCCATCGGCAAAGTGAACTACCCCATGCTGGCCGACCCAACCCATCAACTGTCGCGTAACTTCGACGTGCTGATCGAAGAAGAAGGCATCGCGCTGCGCGGCACTTTCGTGGTCAACCCTGCCGGCGAAATCAAGGTTCTGGAAATTCACGACAACGGCATCGGCCGCGACGCGTCCGAACTGCTGCGCAAGGTCAAGGCTGCCCAGTACATCGCCGCTCACCCCGGTGAAGTGTGCCCAGCCAAGTGGGAAGAAGGTGCCAAGACGCTGACTCCTTCCCTGGATCTGATCGGCAAGATCTAAGACCCTTGCGGTCTTTGGCGAAGGCGCGGCGCGCCTTCGTCCGGTGCCCGGCTGCGGTGCGGGCACCCCTCGTGTTTTGTTCAGTACAGGATTAAAAAGGCGTTTCTCATGTTAGATGCAAACATCAAAACTCAATTGAAGGCTTATCTCGAAAAGATCACCCAACCGATCGAGATCGTTGCGTCGCTGGATGTGGATGCCAAGTCCGTCGAGCTGCGCGAGTTGCTGCAGGAAATCGATAGCCTGTCCGACAAGACCAGCTATCGCGAGGACGCGGATGCGCAAGCGCGCAAGCCTTCCTTTATGATCAATCGTCCCGGAACCGACATCAGCGTGAGCTTTGCCGGCATTCCCATGGGGCACGAATTTACCTCCTTGATCCTGGCCCTGCTGCAAGTGGGTGGCCATGCGGTCAAGCTGGACGAGGCCGTCATCGAGCAGATCCGCAATCTGCCGGGCGACTTTGTCTTTGAAACCTATTTTTCGCTGTCGTGCCAGAACTGCCCCGATGTGGTGCAGGCCTTGAACGCGATGGCGGTCATCAACCCGCGCATCAAGCACGTGGCCATTGATGGCGCCCTGTTCCAGCAAGAGGTGCAAGAGCGCAACATCTTGTCTGTGCCGGCGGTGTTTTTGAACGGCGAACTGTTTCACCAGGGCCGTGCCAGCGCCGAAGAACTGCTGGCCAAGTTGGATGCCGGGGATACCGAGGCCCGCGCCCAGGCGCTGGATGCCAAAGACGAATACGATGTGCTGGTTGTGGGCGGTGGTCCTGCCGGCGCGGCAGCGGCTATTTATGCGGCCCGCAAGGGCATACGCACCGGCGTGCTGGCCGAGCGTTTCGGCGGCCAGGTGCTGGACACCATGTCCATCGAGAACTATATCTCGGTGGTCGAGACCGAAGGCCCCAAGTTTGCGGCCGCGCTGGAGCAGCACGTCAAGGCGTACGATGTCGATATCATGAATCTGCATCGTGCCGCCGGCATCCGCCGCGAGGGTCGGCAGATCCTGGTCGATGTGGACGGCGGCGGTCAATTGAAAGCCAAGTCCGTCATTCTGGCCACCGGCGCGCGCTGGCGTGAACTGAACGTGCCGGGCGAACAGGAATACCGCAACCGCGGCGTGGCGTATTGCCCGCACTGCGATGGTCCTTTGTTCAAAGGCAAGGATGTGGCCGTGGTCGGCGGCGGGAACTCCGGTGTGGAAGCGGCGATTGATCTGGCCGGTCTGGTGCGCCATGTCACGCTGATCGAGTTCGGCGAACAGTTGCGGGCGGACGAAGTTTTGCAACGCAAGCTGCGCAGTCTGCCCAACGTCAAGATCATCACCCAGGCGCAGACCACCGAAGTGCTGGGCGATGGCGCCAAAGTCGTGGGTCTGCGCTATCTGGATCGTCAGGGCCAGCAATCGCACACGCTGGATCTGGATGGCGTGTTCGTGCAGATCGGCCTGGTGCCTAACACCGAATGGCTCAAGGGCAGCGAAGTGGCCTTGTCGCGGCACGGCGAGATCGAGGTGGATGTGCGCGGCGCAACGTCTCTGGCCGGTGTGTTTGCGGCGGGTGACGTGACCACGGTGCCGTACAAGCAGATCATCATCGCCGCGGGCGAAGGTGCCAAGGCATCACTTAGCGCGTTCGATTATCTGATCCGCAATTCGGCCGACGTGCAGGAAGTGGCCGAGGAAAGCGCTACGGCCTGATTGCGATTGGTAGGACTGATTGGGAGCCACCCCTGCGGGGGTGGCTTTTTCATGGTTCTTCGAAGCATTCCGGGAGCTAATTTACCCGCTCGATGAGGAGCGTGCTGCGCCTTGAATGGCTCAAAATATCGATGACATAGCCTCGGCTATTGGCCTTCATGTCAAACAAGAAGTGCTGCGGATGACTGATACCCTGTACGGCGTACGCGGACATCCCGCCGTTTGGGTCGAGCACAGCGGTGCTGTTCTCGCCAGGCTGGCCTTAGCAGGTCGGCGGGCGAGTCAGGGCCTTCGCCGCAGGCGGGAGGCAAGGGGCGTGCTGTTCGAGCAGGACGCGTGTGATTCGTCCAGTGGACGAATCACCCTGCGAGTTCACGCTCCGCCCGCCCCGGTATCCTGACCAGGGAACCTGCACGCAGCGCGGGCGAAGGACCTAGCCAAGCCGACCCGCTAAGGCCAGCCTGGCGAGAACCCGAGGCTCTCTCTGCTTGGCTCAAACGGCCCAAGCTTTACGAAGGAATCCCCGGTATTTAGCGAAGAACTTTTTTCATGGCCGCAGCAACGGCCTGCGGCGGTTCGGATCGGGTGTTATTCCGTGTCCAGTTCGGGCCAGCGCCCGCCCAGCACCTGCGCGCAGACCTGTAGCCAGGCCTTGGCGGCTTGCGATAGGTAGCGACCGTTCCACAGCAGGGCTACTTCCCAGTTCAAGGCAGGCTCCACGACCTGGGCGGCTACCCAGTCGCCCGGCTCCAGGCGCGACAGAAAAGGTTGGGGCAGCAGGGCAATGCCCATGCCGGCTTGCGCCATGGAAGCGACCCAATCCCATTGTCCGCTTTGGGCGGCGATGTTCGGTTGCAGTCCGGCGTGCGCAAAAGCACGGCGCAGCATGCGGGTCAGGGCGAAGTCATCGCTTAGAAAGATCAGCGGATGGCGTTCCAGTTCTTCCAGCTTGACCTTTCCTTGTGCATAGCGAAAGCTGTTTTTCCGACCTATGGCCCAGACCTCGTGGCGGGCCACCGGCGTGGCCGACAGATTCAGTTCCGGGCCCAGGGGCAGGATGCTCAGGCCCATTTCCACCGTGCCTGCTGCCACCATGCGCTCCACGCCCATGCCGGTTTCTTCGTGCAGAATCAGTTCGATCTGGGGGTGGCGGGCTTTGAAAGTCTTGAGCACTTCGGTAAACAAGACATTGATCATGGGCGGCATGCCCAGCTCCAGCTTGCCGCGCTGCAGCGCCTGGACTTCATGCACTTCCCGCAATAGCCGCTGCACGCTGTGCAGCACTTCCTGACCGCGTTCCATGACGACCTTGCCGCAGTCGGTCAGTTGCAAGTGGCGGTGATCGCGGATCAGCAGTGCCTCGCCCAGCTCGTCCTCCAGTTGCCGAACCATTTTGCTGACGGTGGACTGGGTCACGTTCAGGCTTTGTGCTGCTTGGGTAAAGCTTTGATGCCTAACGGTTTCTATGAAGTAGCGCAGTGATCTGACGTCCATTTTCTCCCCCATTATTGCTATGAATTTTACGACTCCATGGCAGTTATTTTATTCATTCTGGCGATGCTATGCTGGCGCTGTTCAAAAAACATAAACGCCCCTTGCCTGGCGTGGAGACCCGCCCGGCGTTGTCGGCCAGCGGCTCCCCGACAGCAGCGATGGGCAATCATGATATCGAGACAGGAGCATACGATGTTCAAGGATCGCATCCGTTATCCCGGTTTGGAAGACAAGGTTATGACGGCCCAGGAGGCGGCAGCCTTCTTTCAAGACGGCATGAATGTGGGCATGAGTGGTTTTACCCGCGCCGGGGACTGTAAGGCCATGCCGCGTGCCTTGGCCCAGCGAGCCCAGAGCGAGCCGCTCAAGCTGAACGTGGTCACCGGCGCATCGCTGGGCAACGACAGCGATGGTCTGATGGCCGAGGCGGGCGTGCTGGCCAAGCGTATGCCATTCCAGGTTGATGCCGTGCTGCGCCGCCATATCAATCAAGGCAAGGTCCTGTTCACCGACCAGCATTTGTCCCAGACGGTGGAGCAGCTGCGCTGTGGCAATTTGCCGGCTATCGATATCGCCGTGATCGAAGCGGTCGCCATCACCGAGAGCGGTGCTATTGTGCCCACGACATCGGTGGGCAATTCGGCCAGCTTTGCCCAACAGGCACAGCAGATCATTGTCGAGCTGAACCTGAGCATGCCGGTCGAGCTGGAAGGGTTGCACGATATTTATGTTCCGCAGGCACGCCCCAACCGCGAACCTATTCCGTTGACCCACGTCGATCAGCGTCTGGGTGAGACGGCCATCCAGGTCGATCCAGCCCGCATCGTGGGCATTGTCATTACCGACGCGCTCGATAGCCCATCAAGCGCGCTGCCGCCGGACGCAGAAACGCAGGCCATTGCCGGCCACATCATCGAATTTCTGAAAGCGGAAGTCGCCGCGGGCCGCCTGAGCAACTCGTTACTGCCTTTGCAGGTCGGCATAGGCACGATTGCCAATGCGGTGACCCACGGTTTGGTGGATTCGCCTTTCCACGACCTGACCATGTATTCGGAAGTCTTGCAGGACAGCGCCATCGCCTTGCTGGACTCGGGCCAGTTGCGCTTTGCCTCGGCCTCGTCGGTGACCTTGTCGGCGGCCAAGACGACGCAGTTTCTGGAAGGGCTGGACCGCTACCGCGATAAAGTGGTACTGCGTCCGCAGGAAATCAGCAATCATCCGGAGCTGGTGCGTCGCCTGGGAATTATTGCTATCAACACGGCGATGGAGTTTGATATCTACGGCAATGTGAACTCCACCCACGTTTGCGGCACGCACATGATGAACGGCATCGGCGGCTCGGGTGATTTTGCCCGCAATGCGCATCTGTCCATTTTCGTCAGCAAATCCGTGGCTAAAGATGGTGCCATTTCCAGCGTCGTGCCTATGGTGTCGCATGTGGACCATACGGAGCATGACGTGGCCGTGCTGGTGTCCGAATGGGGGCTGGCCGACCTGCGCGGCCTGGCCCCGCGCGAACGGACCCGCGTGGTCATCCAGCATTGCGCGCATCCCGATTATCGCGCTGCCTTGCTCGATTACGTTGAACGCGCCGAGCAGCGCGGCGGTCATACGCCGCACATTCTGGAAGAAGCTTTGTCCTGGCACGCCCGATATCAGCAACAGGGCAGCATGCGTCAGGAGCAGTGTTCCGCCCAGGAGGCGGTCACTGCGTAGTGATCAGGTCTGGATGCGCCGTAGCGAGTCAGTCCGCCGCGGCGCAGCTATCTGACTGACCTGATCGCCCCTGGCATGCCACCCGTGCCAGGGGCATTTTTTTGGTTCTTCAATGAATGCCGGGCGCCAACTTACCAGATCGATGAGGAACAGGCTTTTTGAAGACGCCGTTCAAGGCGCAGGCCGATCGGACGGGGCTGACGGCTTGCCGGCGCGGCGCGCCACTATCCTGACCAGGGAACCCGCGCATAGCGCGGGCGAAGGAGCCAGCCAAGCCGGTCCATTCCCTTGGCCTTCCAAAGAAGCCGGGATGCTTTTTGCGCTGTGCGTACCGAAGCCTTGATGTAAAGAGTGGCCTTCAGGCCTCCAGGCACCAAGGCTTTTTTTAGCGTTAAAATGTTTGGTCGTTGCGCGCAAAGCGAGGCCAATGTGCTTGAACAGATCGGGATCGTCAATTTCTGGGCGTTTGTGGTGGGCACCTTGTTTATCGTGCTGCTGCCGGGCCCCAATTCGCTCTATGTGCTGGCCAGCGGCGCAGGCCACGGCGTGCGCGAAGGGTATAAGGCGGCGCTGGGCGTGTTGGTGGGCGATGGCATCCTCATGACCCTGACTGCGCTGGGCGCGGCCTCTTTGCTCAAGACCTTGCCCATGTTCTATACGGGCATACGCTGGTTAGGAGCGGCTTATCTGTTGTATCTGGGCGTGCGCCTGTTGCAGTCGGCGTTTCAGCAAGGCGGGCAGGTACAGTCCATCGATACCCGCACACGCCAGCAGGGGCGCTTTCGCAAGGCCTTGTTCCTGAGCTTGCTCAATCCCAAAGCCATTTTGTTTTTCCTGTCTTTTTTCGTCCAGTTCGTAGACCCGGCCGCAGGCCATACCGCCCTGGCTTTCTTGGTGCTGGGCCTGGTGGTGCAAGTCATCAGCTTTTGCTATTTGTCTTTGCTGATTGTCGGAGGCGACCGGCTGGCCGGGCTGTTCCGGCGTCATCAGCGTCTGTCTCGATTGGGTAACGGGTCTGTGGGTGTGTTGTTCATGGGCTTTGCGGCCCGCATGATCAGCGACTAGGTGCGAGTGGCCGGCGGAATCGGCGCAACGTATCCCTCTCTTCATCAGTTAAAGGAATGTACCGCTTATGAGTAGCAAAATCCGTGTCGGCATTGCAGGTTATGGAAATCTGGGGCGTGGTGTCGAACTGGCGCTGGCCCAGAACCAGGACATGGAACTGGTCAGTGTATTTACCCGCCGCGACCCCGCTTCTGTTACGTTGCACAACCCCTGCGTGCCAGTGTATGCGCTCAATGCCATCGAGCAGCACCGCGATAGCATCGATGTGCTGATTCTGTGCGGCGGCTCCAAGAACGATCTGCCCGAGCAGGGCCCCGCTTTGGCCCGCTGGTTCAATACCGTAGACAGCTTCGATACTCATGCCCGCATTCCCCAATACCATGCGGCAGTGGACGAGGCGGCTCAGGCAGGTGGCAATACGGCCCTGATCGCTGTCGGTTGGGACCCGGGCCTGTTTTCCATCAATCGCCTGTACGGCGAATGTGTTTTGCCGGTGGGCGAAACCTACACATTCTGGGGCAAGGGCTTGAGCCAAGGCCATTCGGATGCCATCCGTCGCGTGGCGGGCGTGGCCGGCGGCGTGCAGTACACCCTGCCGATCGAAGCGGCCGTGCAACGCGTGCGCGATGGCGAACAGCCTGTCCTGAGCACGCGCGAAAAACATAAGCGTCAGTGTTTCGTGGTGTTGGCCGATGGGGCCGATGCCGATACGGTGCGTCAGTCCATTGTGACCATGCCGGATTATTTCGCCGACTACGACACCGAAGTGCATTTTATCGATGCGGATACGTTGGCCCGCGAACATTCGGCCATGCCGCATGGCGGTTTTGTCATCCGCAGCGGCCAGTCCGGCTCGGGCACGCAGCAGGTGGTGGAGTATTCACTGAATCTAGGCAGTAATCCCGAATTTACATCCAGCGTGCTGGTTGCCTATGCGCGCGCAGCCTCTCGCCTGAATCAACAGGGCCAGATCGGTGCGCGCACGGTGTTTGACGTGGCTCCGGGCCTGTTGTCTCCCAAATCGCCCGCTGAACTGCGTAAAGAGTTGTTGTAATAGCTTTTGGGCAGCCCGTCGGCTCGGTGCCGATGGGCTGCCTCGCCGGATGGGTAAAGCCAAGGCCTGTAAGCCGGGTGAATAAAGAGTAAAATATCGCCTTTCACGTATTTCTCAGAGTTCTGGCATGCGTTTGCTGATCGCCCTGTTATTGCCCTGGCTGGCTTTCTTTACCATTGGTCGCCCCTTTGCCGGGATTGTCTGCCTGATTTTGCAGATCACCCTGATTGGCTGGATACCGGCCGCTATTTGGGCTGTTTACGCCCTGAGCCAATACAATACCGATAAAAAAATCGAGAATGCCTTGGGCAAGCGTTAATGCCTGCTTAGGGTAATGCCTGTTCGTATTGTGCGCCCCAAGCCGGTAGAATCGGCCGGCACAGACGCCTTTTATCATTTTTTGCCGATGCTGCCATGACCATACCGCCCATTTCGGGGCCTTTGCCCGACTCTGTCGAGAGGGCGGTGCCCGCAGAGGGTGTTGCGCCTCGCCTTGAGCTGAAAGACATTACCAAGGAATATCCGGCTGTCGTGGCGAACGATGGTGTGTCCTTGTCTATCTTGCCGGGCCAGATTCACGCTGTGCTGGGCGAGAACGGTGCCGGCAAGTCCACGCTCATGAAAATCATTTATGGCGTGGTCAAACCTGATCGAGGGCAGATCCTGTGGGATGGTCGTCCGGTACAGATCAGCAGCCCGGCCGCCGCGCGGCAGTTGGGCATAGGCATGGTGTTTCAGCATTTTTCCCTGTTCGACACCCTGACGGTCACGGAAAACATAGCGCTGGGTCTGCCCGCGTCCACCAATATGCAGGAACTGGCAGGGCGCATCAGTCAAACGGCCAGTCAGTATGGCCTGGACCTGGACCCGCGACGTCACATCCACACCTTGTCCGTGGGCGAATGCCAGCGCGTGGAAATTGTGCGCGCCTTGCTGGGCAAACCCAAATTGTTGATTCTGGACGAACCGACCTCGGTGCTGACGCCGCAGGCGGTGCGTCGTCTGTTTGGCACGTTGCGCCAGTTGGCTGCCGAGGGTTGCAGCATTGTCTATATCAGCCACAAGCTCGACGAGATTCGCGAACTGTGTCATGCCTGTACGGTGATGCGGGCCGGCAAGGTAACGGGCTATTGTGATCCGCGTCAGGAAACCACGGCCAGCTTGTCGCGTTTGATGATCGGTGCCGAGCCCGCGTCCTTGGGCGAACGTGCCCAGCAGGAAGGGGCCACGCTGTTGCAGGTGCGCGCTTTGAATCTGCCCAAGTCGCACCCGTTCGCCAGCGAACTGCACGACATCAGTTTTGATTTGCACCAGGGGGAAATCCTTGGCGTAGCGGGTATTTCCGGCAATGGCCAGCAGGAACTTCTGGCGGCTTTGTCGGGCGAGGATACCCGCGCCGATGCTCAGTCCATTTTGCTCGACGGTCAGCCAGTGGGGCAGCGTGATGCGGCCTGGCGGCGCGATCACGGCATGGGTTTTGTGCCCGAGGAGCGCCTGGGACGCGGTGCCGTGCCGGAATTGTCTTTGGCGCAGAATTTGCTGCTGTCCCATCAAGGGGGCGACACGGTAAAGCGCGGGTTTTTGCGTTTTGCCTCTATCCGCCGCCTGGCCGGCGGCATTATCCGTCGTTTCAGCGTCAAGGCTTCGGGCGATCAGGCTCCGGCCAACAGTCTGTCCGGCGGTAATCTGCAAAAATACATCATTGGCCGCGAAGTCACGCGTCAGCCGCGCGTCCTGGTGATTGCCCAGCCCACCTGGGGGGTAGACGTAGGCGCGGCCGCGCAAATCCATGCCGAACTGCTGGCACTGCGCGATGCCGGCTGTGCGCTGCTGGTCATCTCCGAAGAGCTGGACGAGTTGTTTGCGATCGCCGATCGCCTGATTGTGATATCCAAAGGTCGTATGTCTCCCTCTATTCCCGTGGCGCAGGCCAGCGTCGATCAGATCGGACAGTGGATGAGCGGTTTGTGGACGGAGGCCGAGCATGTTCAGGCTTGAAAACCGCGCCGCTCCGTCTACCTTGATGGCGTGGTGTTCCCCCGTGCTGGCCGTGCTGTTGACCATGCTGGTGGCCGGTGCCTTGTTCTGGGCGCTGGGCAAAGACCCGCTGGCCGGCCTGAATGTTTTTTTTCTGGAGCCGCTGCGCGATGCGAACGGCTGGGCGGAAGTGGGCGTCAAGCTGATTCCACTGCTGTTGATCTCGGTCGGATTGGCGATCTGCTTTCGCGCCAATGTCTTTAATATTGGCGCGGAAGGGCAATTGGTGGTGGGCGCGCTGGCGGCCGGTGCTTTTGTCCTGCAGGTCGATACCGGCGAGAACGGAGGCTTTTGGCTGATCAGCCTGGCTTTGCTGTGCGGCATGGCCGGAGGCATGTTCTGGGCTGCCATCGTGGCCTTTCTGAAAGACCGTTTCAATGCCAACGAGATTCTGGTGTCGCTGATGCTGGTGTACGTAGCCCAGCACTTATTGAGCTATATGGTGCACGGCGCGCTGCGCGACCCCGACGGGTTTGGCTTTCCGCAGTCCAGCCTGTTTTCGGATGGGTTTCTACTGCCGGCGGTCCTGCCCGGCACGCGCCTGCATGTGGGCATTGTGCTGGCTCTGGCGGCGGCTGTGCTGGGGTGGCTGTTCCTGACCCGCAGCATGTCCGGATTCCGGCTGCGCGTGGGTGGCATGGCTCCGCTAGCGGCCCGTTATGCGGGGTTTTCGTCGCGCAAGGCCTTGTGGATGTCTTTGCTGTTGTCTGGCGCGCTGGCGGGTCTGGCGGGCGCGGCCGAGGTCATGGGGCCGGTGGGGCAGTTGACTCCGTCTATCTCGCCCGGCTACGGTTTTGCCGCCATTATTGTGGCGTTTGTCGGGCGGTTGCATCCGCTGGGCGTGATTTTTTCTGCTTTTATCATGTCCCTGATCTATATCGGCGGCGAACTGGCGCAAAGCCGGCTGGGCCTGCCCAATGCCATCACCGGTATTTTTCAGGGGATTCTGCTGTTTTCGCTGCTGGCCTGTGACGTGCTCATTACCAAGCGCCTGGTCTGGAGAAAGTAATGGACGCTATTGCACCTTTGCTCGCCGCGACCATCAATGCCGGCACCCCGCTGATGCTGGCGGCACTGGGTCTGCTGATCAACGAAAAGTCCGGCGTCATCAACCTGGGCTCTGAAGGCATGATGCTGATGGCGGCCATTGTGGGGTTTGCCGTGGCGGTGCAGACCGGCAATGCCGGCCTGGGTTTTGTGCTGGGGGCGCTGACCGGCATGGTCATGGCCGCCTTTTTTGCCTGGCTGACGGTTTGGCTGGGGGCCAATCAAGTGGCTTGCGGGTTGGCCCTGTCGCTGTTCGGCGTGGGGGCGTCGGCGTATATCGGCATTCCTTTTTCGGGCAGTTCGCTGGTCGTGGCTAAAACCGGCATTCCGTTCCTGAAAGATATTCCCTTTGTCGGACCGGCCTTGTTCGAGCAGCACTATATGGTCTATGTGTCCTGGGTCTTATGTGCTTTGGTCACCTGGTTTCTGGCCCGCACCCGTGCCGGTCTGGTGCTGCGCGCGGTGGGCGAGTCGCCTTCGTCGGCGCACTCCTTGGGCTATAACGTGCGCCTGATTCGATTGGGCGCACTGATGTTCGGCGGTGCCTGCTGCGGGTTGGCAGGGGCGTTTATCTGCCTGGTGTATACACCGATGTGGGTAGAAAACATCGTGGCCGGGCGCGGCTGGATCGCGCTGGCATTGACGACTTTTGCCACCTGGCGACCTTTGCGTGTCATGCTGGGAGCTTATCTGTTTGGCGGCGTCACTATTCTTAGCTTTCACGCCCAGGCATTGGGCGTGCCGGTGGCCTCTCAGCTATTGGCGATGATGCCGTATCTGGCCACGATCATTGTGCTGGTCCTGATTTCCCGCAATGCCAACTGGATCAGGCTGAACATGCCTGCTTCGCTTGGCAAAAACTTCAATCCCAACAGCTAGAGGACGACATGTCTGGAAACTTTCTGCGCAAGGCGCTTTTTGCCGCTGCGGTGGCAACCCCCCTGGCCTCCTTGTCCGTGCCCGCGCAGGCGGCCGACCAGGAGCCCCTGAAAATCGGTTTTGTCTATGTCAGTCCGATTGGCGAGGCAGGCTGGACCTGGCAGCAGGATATCGGTCGTCGTCAGATGGAAGAGGCCCTGAAAGGCCGTGTAGTGACTCAGTACGTGGAAAACGTGCCCGAAGGCGCGGATGCCGAACGCGTTATCCGCGATCTGGCCCAGCAAGGCAATAAGCTGATTTTCACGACTTCGTTCGGTTACATGAACCAGACGCAGAAAGTCGCCAAGCAGTTTCCCGATGTGAAGTTCGTGCATTCCACAGGCTACAAGACAGCGCCCAATGTGGCCACGACCAATGCCCGCTTCTACGAAGCGCGCTATCTGGCCGGCGTGCTGGCTGGCAAGATGACCAAATCCAATGTGGTCGGTTATGTGGGTGCCCACCCTATTCCTGAAGTGCTGCAAGGTATTAACGCTTTTGCCATCGGCATGCGCAGCGTCAACCCCCAGGCGCAGGTGCGCGTGGTCTGGGCCAACAGCTGGTACGATCCGGGCAAAGAGCGCGATGCCGCTGTCACGTTGCTGAGCCAAGGGGCTGACGTAGTGACCCACCATACGGATTCCACCGCCACGGTACAGGCTGCTGAAGAGGCTGGCAAGTACGCCATTGCCTACCATTCCGACATGCACAAATTCGGTCCCAAGGCCCAACTGGCTGCCGTTACCCACCACTGGGGCGATTACTTCACGGCCAAGGCCAAGGAAGTACTGGACGGTACCTGGAAGAACGACAGCACCTGGGGCGGCCTGAAGTCCGGCATGGCTGCGCTGGAAGGCTTCGGTCCCGAAGTGCCGGCCGACGTCAAAGAGCTGGTGCTGGCCAAGCAGGCCGAAATCATTGCCGGTACCTTGCAGCCATTTGCCGCGCCGCTCAAGGACAGTGACGGTAAGGTGCGTCTGGAATCGGGCTACCTGGATGACAATGCGTTGAACCGCATGGACTATTACGTGGAAGGCGTAGCCAGCAAGCTGCCCAAGCAGTAACACTGTGTGCTAGATGGCAACCGGCCCTGGGCTCAGTTGCTTCTTTTTTAAATCCCTGCCCGGCGTGGTCCGCGCAGGGATTTCTTTTATGCGTATCGCCGATGAGCAGGCTTGCGGACATACCGACCGCTTCATCAAGAGGGCTATTGTGCGCTGGAATCTGTAGCCGTTCGGCTTTGTGCAAAGCTTTTTTATGGCGGACAAGCAGGCCTGCCGTGGCCGGCCTGGATGACATCAAACGCGCATGGCTTCCACGGCTGGGTAGAAATCGCTGTTTTCCTGGCACATGCGCGCATGAAGCCGGCGCAGCACGGTGTTAGCGTCGCTGCGAAATAGTTCAGGCTGCTGAGCCACGGCTTGAGCGGTGTTCCAGCGGCGGGAGAAACCCAGGTACGAACTGGCCAGGGCTTGCATGTCATCCTGATAGGCCTGGCCCATGCGCGCTAGCTCGGCATTGCCGCTGCGTTGCAGGCTGGGGTAGAGCACTTTGTCCTCTACGGCCAGATGCATTTTGATGACCGAACTCAGTTCCACCACCTGGCGGGCAATGCATTCGGCATTCTGGCTGATTCCGGCATGCGCAAAGGTGCGCAGGGCGGCGATGCCAGCCAGAATCTGGACGTGCTGTTGCTTGAACGAGGAAAGATCCATGTGCTGTGTCCTTCTTGAAAAATAGGCGGCCTATAAAGTACGCGCATCGATGAAACGATTTGTAAGATGTATATTAAATATATCTTTGGGCGCGCACAAGCCGCCTGTCAGGGCGGCAAGAAGATCAGGTACGAGACGGGCGCTTGCGGGCCAGTCGGCGCGAGGCACGGACCCAGCGCAAGGTCAGGAGCACGGCGACGATGGACAGGCCGGTGACCAGGCCTATCCAGATGCCTATGCCGCCCATATCGGCCTGGAAGGCCAGCAGGGCACCGGTAGGCACGCCCAGCACCCAATAGCCGATCAGAGCCAGCAGCATGGGCGTGCGCGTGTCGTGCAGGCCACGCAGCATGCCGGCAGCCACGGCTTGGGCACCGTCGCTGAGCTGAAACAAGGCTGCCAGGGCCAGGAAGCTGATGGCCAGCGAAATCACGGCCTGATTGTCTGGTTCGTTCAACTCCAGGAACAGGCCGATCAGCGACAAGGGAGCGAACCAGAACACCAGGGCGGCCAGCCCCATGAAGCCTACGCCCAGCGCATAGGCAATCCATCCGGCCCGACGTGCGGCCAGCGGGTCCAGCCGTCCGGCGGACAGGCCCACGCGTATGGTGGCGACCTGGCTGAATCCGAGCGGAATCATGTAAGACACCGAACAGATCTGCATGGCAATGGCATGGGCCGCCAGTTCGGACTGTCCGATGACGCCCATCATCATGATGGCCGCGTAGAACACCAGGGTTTCTAGCGTAAAGGTAATGGCGATGGGAATGCCCAGCTTCCACATTTTCCAGAGCCGGGGAAGTTCCCAATGCCAGGCGCGATCAAAAAGGTAGTAGCGGCGGAAACGTGGGTCGCGCAGCACAACCACGCTGAGCCCGATAAACATGAACAGACTGGACAGTGTGGTGGCCAGCCCCGCACCTGCCAGCCCCATGGCCGGCATGCCCAGATTGCCAAAGACGAGCATCCAGCCCAGCAGGGCATTGATCCCGATGGCGGCGACCGCAATGGCCAAGGTCCAGGCGGGCTTTTCCATGGCGGCCAGAAAGGAGCGCAGCACAATGTAGCCCAGGTAGGGCAAGAGCGACCATTGCAGCGTATGCATATAGGTCACCGAGCGGGCCGCCACCGCCGGGTCTTGTTTCATCAGTATCAGAATATCCTGGGCATGCCAGAGAACTATCCAGGCTGGAATGGTGATCAGCAGCGCCGTCAGAAAACCGTGGCGGATGATTTGCTGGACTTCGCGCACATCGCGCAGGCGACGGCCTAGTGTGGTGGCCAGCATGGGGATCACCGCCGACACCAGGCCCATGCTGAAAATCATGAAGGCATGATATAGGCTGGCCGACAGCGAGCCGGCGGCCAATGCGTCCGAGCCCAGACGCCCCATGAAAATCAGGTTGGTGGTCAGGAGCGCGACCTGGGCCAGATTGGTCAGAATCAGCGGCGCGCCCAGGCGCAAAGAGGATTGCAATTCGGCCAGCCAGGCGTTTCCCTGGCTAGCAAGATGTCGAGGGGAATTCATGAATCAGGTTCGGCGGGGCAGGGACCAGGTACTGATGACTTGCGCGACCGGGGCACCGCCTTGGGCCGGTTCGAGCAGGACTTCACCGGCGCACAGACGGCCGGTTTTGTGGATGCGGGCATGCGCCAGGATGTCGCCTGGCGGCGCTTTGCGCAGGAAGTTGATGGTCAGGCTAGAGGTGACGGCGTCGGGGTTGCCGGTTGCGCCCACCACGGCGGCGTATAAAGCCAGATCGGCCAGGCCCATCAGCATGGGGCCGGCTACCATGCCCCCCAGACGCTGGTGGGCGCTGCGTTGAGGCAGACGTAAACACGCCGTGCCAAAACCAATGTCCACCACGTCTATATCCAGAACGGCGGCAAAGGGATGCAGGCGTTCGAGCAGATCGCGAAACTGCGCGATGTCGATCTTGGGCTCGGAGGCAGGCTGGACTGTGGGCATGATGTCGCCGATCGCAAAACGGCGTTGTAAAAGAAATGCACTGGCTGGTACTGTATCAGATAGCTTGCTTGGATGGGGCGGATAAGCCCATGCGGGTGCGTAGACTGGTTTTTTTCCGACACGTTGGCAAAGTGGGGGCAATGTCATGAAATTGAAAAAAACATGCCTGGGCATGGGGCTGGTGTTTTGGGCCTGCACAGTGTGGGCGCATGGGCATGATGCGCGTGTGCCTGCACCGCAGGCAGTCAACGGGCAATTGGTGGCCCAGAAGTGTTGGGTACGGCTGATGCCGGGGCGCACGCCGGCGGCGGCCTATCTGGAGTTGGAAAATCACGGTCAACAAACCGTCCGCTTGGCGGGGGCCAGCTCAAGCGCGTATGCGCGCGTGATGGTGCATCAATCCGGCGACAAAAATGGCATGAGCCACATGAGCCATGCCCAGGACATTGCGGTGCCCGCAGGCGGGCGGCTGTTGCTGCAGCCCGGTGGCTACCATGTCATGCTGGAAAAGCCAGTTAGCAGCCTGTCGGTGGGTGGGCAGATTGGTTTGAGTCTGCACCTGTCCGATGGCACCCAGGTCGCGACCCAGTGCGAGTTACGCGAACCCAAAACGCAGGCCTTCTGATCGGTTTGCTGCGTTGCGTCGAGCGAGTCTTTGGTGGGACTGTTGTAGGGTTTGTCGGCTAGAGCAGCAAAACGAGGGACAGTGCTTTGGCCAGGCGCGCTTTTTCTTGATTGGTGCTTTGCCTAGCTCCCGATAATGTCCAGCAGTGCCTGGTTAAAGGCTTTGGGGTTGGCAAGATTCATGCCGTGGGCAGCGTGCGGGATGGTCACCAGGCGATCTTCAGGGCGATGGCTGCGGATCAGATCCATGCAGTGGCGATAACGCGGTGGGCTGTCCTGTCCGGTCACAAATACCAAAGGGGCGTCCATCTTCTTTAGCCACTCCAACGCGGGCGTGGTGCCGGGTTCGGCTTGTTGTTCCAGCAGCGTGTGTGCATTGTCGCGCACCATGTCGCGAAACCAGCGCGTCATCTGTTTCCAAGTTCCTGAACCATTCACGGTGTCGACAAACAGGGCCATTGCCTGATCCGTGTCGCCGCTGTTCAGACGTTGGGCGACTTGGTCGAACAAGGGTGCGGACGAATAGGCTCCGGGCGTGGGAAAGCCGGGGTCGGCCAGTGTCAGGCTGGCAATGCGCTCAGGGGCTCGCTGGGCCAGTAGCAGAGCCACATGTCCACCGCGCGAATGGCCCAGCACATGCACTTTCTGTCGGGGGCTTAGCCGCGCCAGCAGTTCGTCCAGGTCAAGAGCATGTTGTTCTGGGTTGAAATGCGCCCCATCCGGCGTGCCGGGCCAATAAGAGCGTAAGCTGGGTGCCAGCACGCGATGCGTGCTCGATAGGGCAGGCAATTGCCAGCGCCAGTAGCGCCAGTCGCACAGAGAGCCGTGGATGAGCAGGACGGATTCGCCTTGGCCCTGATCGACCAAGGTGTGGTGGTAACCCTGGACCGGTACGTCCAGGGTGGGGATATCGGGAAAGTTCATGGTGATGTGGGCGCAGCCGGTTCAGGCGGTTCGGTCTGCACCAAGAAAAAGACCGGGCGTGCGCCCGGTCCAGACCGGCAGGCCAGCGGCCTGCCCAGGCACTACTCCAACAGTTTCAGGCGGCTGCGGGCCGTTTCCGCTGCTTCGGACTGCGGGTACTCTTTGACGATGCGTTGCAGGCTGGTTTTGGCGCTGGCCAGGTCGTTCAATTCGATCTGGCTTGACGCGACCACCATCAGGGCATCGGCGGCACGCGGGCTTTGGGGAGCCGCTTTTACGAAGGCCTGCAGTTTCTGGATCGAGGTCTTGAAGCTCTTGATGGCATACAGACTGCTGCCTTCGTAAAAGCGTACCTCGTCGGCCAGGACGCTGGACGGGTAGGCAGCCAGAAAGCCGGCAAATCCGTCGGCGGCTTGTTTGTATTGGCCGGCGCGGTAGGCGTCCATGGCGCTGTCGTACACGGCTTGCTCTTGCGGGTCGGCGGCTTGGGGCGCATCACCTTGGGCAGCGCCGCTGTCTTTACGCTGGTTGCTGGATTCCCAGTTCAGTTTTTCGACCTGGCCACGCAGGGTAACCACTTCGGAGCGCAGCGATTCGATCTGGTCGGCCAAGTGCAGACGCACTTGGGCATTCTGTTCGTTCATCTGCCGGATTTGCTGACGCAGCTCCAGAATGGCGCGCCTGGCTTCATCATCGGCAAAGGCCTGCGCTGGCAGCGAGGCAAGCAGGGCAGTTGCGGCCAACAAGGATGCGGTCGCGAGACGAAAAGGCTTTTTATAGGCGTTCATAGTGGATTCCGTACCAAATAAAAACGCCGCGGCGTAAAAAAACCGCCACGGCGTTGGAACAACTGGGTCGATGCAGATGATTATCGTTGGTAAACGATATCTGCGCGACGGTTTTCGGCGTAGTCGGCCTCGGTGTTACCCATGGCCTTTGGACGCTCTTTACCGAAGCTGACAGCTTCGACCTGGTTGGCGTTGACACCCAACAGACCCAGCATGCGGGCGACGGCGTCGGAGCGACGCTGACCCAGGGCCAGGTTGTACTCGGCACCGCCGCGCTCGTCGGTATTGCCTTCGATGCGGATGGTTTGCTGAGGATGGCTGCTCAGGTAGGACGCGTGCATTTCCACGACGCTGCGGTACTGGTCGGCGACCACGTAGCTGTCGTAGTCAAAGTACACCGAGCGCTGTTGCGCCAGTGGGCTTTGAGGATTGAACGGGTCCATGATTTGGCCTGCGCTGGCAGAGTCGGAACCTGTACCAGTAGAGCCGGAACCGGACTGATCCAGAGGGACCGAGCTGCAAGCAGCAAGGGCGGCGGCCATAGCGGCAAGGGTAAGACTTTTGAAAATGCGCGAGCTCATTTGAATTCCTTTTGAAAAAAGAGTCACACAGGATGTCAGTTGGTAAATGGTCCCCAGGTGGGTTCGCGTACTTTGCCATTCAGAGAGGAGAGGGTCTGACGAACGCGACCGTCCACAGATGTGACAGCTAGGACACTGCGGCCCCCCTGAACAGAACTATATAAGATCTGCATCCCATTAGGGGCAAAACTCGGAGACTGATCGTCGGGACCTGCCGTCAGCAACTGCTCTGATCCGTTTGCCATGTCTTGGATGGCAATGCGGAAAGCACCGTTTCTGCGTGTGACGTATACAAGGCTAGTACCGTCCGCAGAGACCTCCGGTGAAATATTGTAACTCCCGTTGAAGGTTATGCGTTGGGCATCGCCTCCACCCAGTCCGACTTTGTAAATATTGGGAGCGCCGCCACGGTCGCTGACAAACACAAGGGAGTTGCCATCGGGCGTAAAACTTGGTTCAGTGTCGATCAGCGGCGAACGCATGACGCGGCGCAAACCGGAGCCGTCGGCATTTAGCGTGTAAATCTGCGAAATTCCGTCCCTGGAGAGCACAACTGCCAGCTGATTGCCGTTTGGAGCCCATGCAGGGCTGCTGTTGTTGCCCTTGAAATTGGCCAGTGGCTCACGGTGTCCCGTGGCCAAAGTTTGCACATAAACCACAGGTTTATCGTTCTCGAAGCTGACATATGCCAGTTTCTTGCCGTCTGGAGACCAGGCTGGCGAGATGATTGAGTGTCGAGAACGCAACATTACCTGCGGATTTTGTCCGTCAGCGTCTGCAATTTGTAACTCATGACCGTTGCCTGTTTGCAACACATACGCCAATCGAGTGGAGAAAACGCCTCGCACGCCCGTAATTTTTTCATAAATGCGGTCGGCAATCTGGTGCGAAATCCGGCGCAATTCTTTCTCGCTGCCGGCAAATGCCACGCCATCGAGTTGGGTCTGGCGCACCGAATCCACCAGGCGATAGCTGATGGAGTACTGGCCGCCGGTCTGGTCGACCGAGCCGTAGGCCAGGTAGTCGGCACCCCGATTGCGCCATTCGTCGTAGGCGATGGTGCTTTCGGCATTCAGATTGGCGCCGGTGGCATTGACCAGTTGGAACTGGCCCGAGCGGGACAGGTCGGCGCGGATCACTTCGGCCAGCGACTGGGTGGCTGGATTGTTGGCGAAGTCGGCGATCGCGATCGGGTACTGGGTAGCACCCACACCGGACATGTCGACCCGCAGTTGGGCCTGGGCCGGC
Organism: Alcaligenes sp. SDU_A2; assembly: GCF_038237375.1. Classification (NCBI taxonomy): domain Bacteria; kingdom Pseudomonadati; phylum Pseudomonadota; class Betaproteobacteria; order Burkholderiales; family Alcaligenaceae; genus Alcaligenes; species Alcaligenes sp. SDU_A2. The sequence goes on from NZ_CP151273.1 coordinate 1,002,586, forward strand.
GAACTGGCGAACATTCCGGCGGCCATGGCGAACATTCCAGTGGCCACGGCTCGCCAATGACGGCGTACGGTCGCTATGGCTGGGGTAGCGGCGGTCATTATGCAATCTCCTGATTAATCGAACATGCGGTACTCCCCATCAATATACGATGGGTATTTGCCGCTGGGCGGTTTGGGGAAAGGGCTGCAACGGGCAAGTCCCTTGGATACGGCATCATCGAATTGGGCGATACCGGAAGAGCGTTTGATCTGTACCCGGCCCGGCGTGCCGTCCGGATTGAGGTCAACGCGATATTGAAGTGCTGGATTGCCGCGCACTTCGGAGCGCGCCGGCGTGTTGTAGATGACGCCGGGCTGCACGCAGGCGCGTACCTTGGCGGCATAACCGCCGTCGCCGCCACCACCGCCTGCCTGGTTGCGGTCGGCTGTGCCGCCTGGGCGGCCAGGCGCGCCTTCGCGCATGGCGCGGCGGAAAGCTTCTTCCTTGGCTTTGCGTTCGGCGTCGGCTTTGGCCTTGGCGGCCGCAGCCGCAGCCGCCTTGGCCTTGGCGTCGGCAGCGGCTTTCGCCTTGGCCTCGGCTTCGGCCTTTGCTTTGGCCTGCGCGTCGGCTTTGGCTTTTTCTTCGGCTTGAGCCTTGCGCTCAGCTTCTGCCTTGGCTTGCGCTTCGGCTTTTGCTTTGCGTTCTTGCTCCTGCTTTTCTTTCTGTTCGCGTTCACGCCGTTCGGCTGCCAGTTTCTCCTGGCGTTGCTTTTCCTGGCGTTCCTGCTCCAGGCGCTCTTCGCGTTCTTTCTGTTCGCGTTCTTTGCGCGCCTGCTCCAGGGCGATCTCGGGGTCGACCTCGGGCTGCGCTGGCGGTGTTACTTTAGGCGGCTCCGGAGGGGGAGGGGCGGGCTTGGGCGGCTCTGGCTCCGGCTGCGGCGTAGGGGGTTCCGGTTCCACGGCAGGCTCGGGCTCGGGCTGTGGTTCAGGCTCGGCTTCTGGAGCCTGGGGATCGGCATTGACGGCGGCGTCTGGCGCAACGCCATCCATCCACAGTTCGACCTGCACGGCATTGGGTGTTTTGGGCGCGGAAAACAGTAGGCCCGCCAGCATGGCGAGCAGCAACAGCCCGTGCAGACCCAGGGCGATCAGCAGGCCGCGCCTATCGTCCCGTTGCTCGGGAGTGCGATGTGCCGGATTGCGGGTATTGCGAGTTGTCTGCTTCATTCAGTTCAGGTCTTCGCGCCAGACGCGCGCAGCGCGTCTGGCCTGGTGTTATTTGCGATCGCTGGCGTCAGTGTTCTGGTCGACCAGCAGGCCCAGGCGGGTGATGCCATTGGAGCGCAGCTCGTCCATCAGTTCCATGACGGTCTCGTAGGGCACCTTGCCGTCTGCGGCAATGACGACCGGACTGTCCGGCTGCAGGCGCGAACGAACCTCGTTGAGCAGGGTGGACTTTTCGATGTCCATGAATTCGGAACCGGGTTCGCGCAGGCGTATGGCCACCTTGCCGTCCTTGTCCACCTGAATTTCCACCGGCTTGGCGGGCACATCCGATGCCTGTCCTACGGACGGCAGTTCGATCAGGCCAGGAGTGATCATGGGCGCGGTGACCATGAAGATCACCAGCAGCACCAGCATGACGTCGATGTAGGGGACGACGTTGATCTCGTTTTTCATGCGCCGGCCGGATCGGCCGGTGCTTCCACGCATCGATGGCATCAGTTCACCTGTCGCTGCAAGATGTTCAGGAATTCGTCGATGAAACTGTCGAAGCGGATCGAGACGCGATCCAGTTCGTTGGTGAAGCGGTTATAGGCCACGACGGCAGGAATGGCCGCGAACAGCCCGATGGCCGTGGCGATCAGGGCTTCGGCGATACCGGGGGCCACCGAGGCCAGCGTGGCTTGCTGCATGCCCGACAAGCCGATGAAGGCGTGCATGATCCCCCAAACAGTACCCAGCAGCCCGATATAGGGGCTGACCGAGCCGGCCGAGGCCAGAAAGTTCAGGTGGGTTTCCAGCGTATCCATTTCGCGCTGATAACTGGCGCGCATGGCGCGGCGCGGACCGTCCAGCAGGGCCATGCCATTGGTCTGGCTGCGGCGCGCTTTGATGAATTCGGTCATGCCGGCCTCGAAAATGCGGGCCAGGGCACCGTGCTCGGCGCGACGCGAGGCAATGGACTGTTGCAGCACGGCCAGGTCGCCGCCGGCCCAGAAGTCGTCCTCGAAGCGGCGGGTCTGTTCCAGCGTGCGCTTGAGAGCAGCGCGTTTGCTGAAAATATAGGCCCACGAAAGTATGGAGATGCCCAATAGAATCAGCATCACAAGCTGAACGGGGATGCTGGCATCGAGAAGTAGCGAAATCAGCGACAGGTCGCTAGAAGCTTGCATGGTCAGTCCTGAACCTTTTCCAAGAGTGTACGTAAGTCAGAGTCCAGCTTGCTTGGGCGCAGCGTGTTGGCGTCCACGCAAACAATTTGGATGGTGCTGTGGCATAACAGTTCCCCGTCCAGCCAGGCGCGCTGTTCGAAATCGATGGTGGCCGCCCCGATACGGGTAATGCGGCTGCGCACCGAGAGCAAATCATCCAGCCGGGCAGGTCTGCAGTATTGTATTTCAACCTTCTTGACTACGAACAGGCGTTGAATCTGCTCGGCGACATCAGATTGATGGACTCCCAGGGAGCGCAGCCATTCCGTTCGGGCGCGTTCAAAGAACTTCAGGTAGTTGGCGTAGTACACAATGCCGCCCGCATCGGTGTCTTCGTAATATACGCGAATATCGAGACGGGACTCGGAGCCCCAGTTGTCAGTAAGCATGTCGTTGGTAAGCGAGTTTGTGCCGGACGGGTGCCGGCACCCGTCCGAAAGAGATACTTATAGAGCGGCCAGGCGTTCGGTCGCGGCCCGGGCGATATCGGCTACCGGCACTTGGGTGCTGGCCGGGTCGCGGCGGGCTTGCAGCTCGACCATGCCCTCCTTGAGCCCACGGTCGCCGATAGTGACGCGCAAAGGCACGCCGATCAGCTCCCAGTCGGCAAACATGATACCGGGCCGGGCATCGCGATCGTCAAGAATGACGTCCACGCCCTGGTCTTTCAGTTGGGTGTACAGCTCCAGGGCCGCCTGACGCACGGCTTCGCTCTTGGTAAAGCCGATCGGGCAGATGACCACCTCGAACGGTGCCAGCGCGCGTGGCCAGATAATGCCGCGTTCGTCGTGGTTCTGTTCGATAGCGGCGGCGGCAATGCGGCTGACGCCGATGCCGTAGCAACCCATCTGCATCAATGCGGGTTTACCATCGGTTTCCAAAAAGGTGGCTTGCAGCTTGCGCGAGTAGGTATCGCCCAGGAAGAAGACGTGGCCAACTTCGATGCCGCGCTGGATGGCCAGGGTGCCGCCTTCGGGAGCCGGATCGCCGGCCACGACGTTGCGCAGGTCCGCTTTGACGGGTTCGGGCAGGTCGCGGCCCCAGTTCACGCCCGTGTAATGAAAGCCTTCCTCGTTGGCCCCGCAGATGAAATCGCTCATGTTGGCCACCGTCAGGTCGGCGATCAGTTGCACGGGCTGGCGGGTGCCTATGGGCCCCAAATAGCCAGGCTTGCAGCCGAAGGCCGCCACAATTTCTTCTTCAGTGGCCAGACGGTGCCCCTGCTCGAAGCCGGGCAGCTTGGATACCTTGATGTCATTGACCTCGTGATCGCCGCGCACCAGCAGCAGATACACCGTGGTCGTGGTGCGATCTTCTTCTTGCACATCGGTGGCCAGGACAACGGATTTGACGGTGGCGGCCAGATCGCGGCCTAGCTGTGCGGCAACCAGCTCGCACTTGGGGGCATCGGGCGTGGCGGTCTTGATCAGGCCTTCGGTCGGGGCGGCACGCTCGGCCAGCAGGCAGGGGGCGTCGGCCAGCTCGATGTTGGCGGCGTAGTCGGAGTCGGGGTTGTAGACGATCAAATCTTCGCCGGTATCGGCAATGACCTGAAATTCGTGGCTGCGCGAGCCGCCGATGGAACCGGTATCCGCTGCTACGGCCCGGAAAGTCAGGCCCAGGCGCTGGAAGATGCGCATATAGGCGTCGTACATGGTGTCGTAGCTGGCCTGGGCAGCCTCGGCGCTGCGGTCAAAGGAATACGCATCCTTCATGGTGAACTCGCGCCCGCGCATCAAGCCGAAACGGGGGCGTCGCTCGTCGCGGAACTTCGTTTGAATGTGATAGAAGTTCACGGGCAACTGGCGCCAGCTGTGGATTTCGTTGCGGGCGATGTCGGTAATGACCTCTTCGGAGGTGGGCTGCAAGACAAAGTCGCGCTGATGGCGATCTTTGATGCGCAGCAGTTCGTCGCCGTATTTTTCCCAGCGACCCGATTCGACCCAAAGCTCGGCCGGTTGGACTACGGGCATCAGCAATTCGATGGCACCGGCGCGGTTCATTTCTTCGCGGATGATGGTTTCGATCTTGCGCAGCACCCGCAGGCCCATAGGCATATAGGTATAGATACCGCCGGCGGCTTTGCGGATCATGCCGGCCCGTGTCATGAGCTGGTGGCTGGCGACCTCGGCTTCGGTGGGCGCTTCTTTCAGGGTATTGATGTGATACTGGCTAGCATGCATGGTAGGGAACTCGTCAGGTACGTATAATCAGTTGTAATTGTATTGAATTCGCATAGAGGTGGCCTATGTTAGATCGTGAAGGCTACCGTCCTAATGTCGGAATTATCCTCGTTAATCGCAAAAATGAGGTTTTTTGGGGCAAGCGTATCCGGGAACATGCCTGGCAGTTCCCGCAAGGCGGTATCAAATACGGTGAAACACCCGTGCAGGCGATGTACCGCGAATTGCACGAAGAGGTCGGCTTGCTGCCAGAACATATCCGCATATTGGGCCGGACGCGAGATTGGCTTCGCTATAACGTACCTAATAATTTTGTGCGCAGGGATGCGCGTGGTCATTACAAAGGTCAAAAACAGATCTGGTTTCTGCTGCGGCTGGTTGGGCGCGACAGCGATGTCTGCCTGCGCGCGTCCGACACACCGGAGTTCGACGCCTGGCGCTGGAGCCAGTACTGGGTGCCGCTGGATTCGGTGATCGAGTTCAAGCGGGACGTCTATAAGCAGGCCCTGAACGAGCTGTCGGATATTCTTTTCCGCCGTCGTCAGGAAAACCGCTATCTGCGTCAGCGTTTGCAGAATGCAGCCGGCTCCGAGCCATTGGACAGCAGGGACCATGCGCATATTACTGGTTGAAGACGAGCGCGAAATGGCCGCCTGGCTGGAACGCGCGCTGGCGCAAAGCGGCTTTTTGCCTGATCCGGCGCATGATGCCCGTACTGCTCAGGCGCTGCTGGAGGGCAACGAGTACGATGCCGTCGTCATGGATCTGCGCTTGCCGGACAAGCATGGTTTGGTGCTGCTGCGCGAAATGCGCGATCGCGGCGACCAGACGCCGGTACTGATCCTGACGGCCCAGGGGGCTTTGCAAGATCGCGTACGCGGTCTGAATCTGGGGGCGGACGATTTCCTGACCAAGCCTTTTGCGCTCGAAGAGCTGGAAGCCCGTCTGGCGGCGCTGGTGCGGCGCAGCCGTGGCCGGGTCGCGCCGGCCCTGGCCTGCGGCTCCCTGGAATACAACCCGGAAAGTCGCGCCTTTTCCTTGGACGGTGCCATTGTGCATCTGACGCCGCGCGAACATGCCGCGCTGCTGGCGCTGATCAGCCGCAGCGGCATGCCGGTGGAAAAATCTCAATTGTTTGCCCGCGTGTTCGAGCACGACAGTGAAGCCAGTCCTGATGCCATCGAAGTGGTGCTGCATCGCCTGCGTAAAAAGCTGGCCAACAGCGATGTGCATATCGTTACCGTGCGCGGCCTGGGCTATATGCTGGAAGTGGTCGAGACGGAACCCGACGTTTCATGACGGCCCCCAGCACTTCCTCGCCCGGACTCTGGCAGGGCGGCCTGCGGTTCTGGCTGCTGGTCTTATTGATTCCTGGCGTGGTGGCCTTGTTGCTGTATGACAGCTGGGAAGACGACCGCGCCATGAATGCGGTCACGGAAAACGTATACGACAGCGCCTTGCTGGAACCGGCCAAGGTGCTGGAGACCAGCGTGGAGTTCAATGCTGATGGCAGTTTGCGTATAGACCCGCCTTTCTATGCGCAGGTCATGCTGGAATCGCGGCCGGGCAATCGCAAGTATTTCCGTGTCGAAGAAGTTACGCCGCTGGTGCGCAATCTGGGCGGTGCCGATGCCTTGCAACTGAAAGGGCGCACGATGCTGGGCATGGAAGGCTTGCCGCGCCCTGAACGTCTGGCCGACCACGAAGGGGTGCCGGTGTTCTACGACGCTTTCTTTCGCAACGATACCGTGCGCATGGTGGCTTTGTGGCGTGATCTGCATTACAAAGGCATGCACCGTCAGGTGCTGGTCATTGTGGGCGAAAGCATGGATCTGCGCCTGCGTACCCAGCAGCAAGCCTGGCGCGAGGGGATTTTCCGCAATCTGCGCATGGTGGTCCTGGCCGTTCTGATGGTGTGGTTTGCCGTGGCCTGGGCCCTGCGCCCTTTACAGGTATTGCGCCAGGAAGTGCGCAGCCGCAGTGTGGACGACCTGCGCCCATTGGACGAACGCGACGTGCCCCGCGAAGTGGTGCCGCTGGTGCGTTCGATCAATCACCACATCGAGCTTTACCAAGCTGTGCTGGAGCGCCAGGCGCGGTTTCTGGCCGATGCGTCCCATCAGTTGCGTACCCCGCTGGCTATCATCCATACACAAGCGCAATATGCGCGCCGCGAACCGGATATCGAACGCGTGCGCGAGTCCCTGGGTGCCATTATCAAGCAACTGGGGCAGGCAACCCGGCTGACTGAGCAGCTGCTGGCCCTGGCGCATGCCAGTCACCATACATCTATGGCGCAGGGGCAGGTGGATCTGGCCAGCCTGGGACGGGAAGCGGTGCTGCAGTATTTGCCGCTGGCGCGCGAGCGGCGGCAAGATCTGGGCTGGATCGCGCCAGGCGAAGACGGCGGCCAGGCTCCGGTCTGGGTCTATGCCAGTGATGTGGAAGTGCACGAATCGCTGGCCAATCTTATACACAATGCCATCAATCATGCCGGTAGCGGGGCATCCATTACCGTGTCTGCCGGTTATGACGAGCAGCAGGCCTGGGTCAGCGTGACCGACAACGGCATGGGGCTGGCGGCCAGTCTGCGGGAAAGCGTTTTCGTGCGCTTTGACCGGGGTGGGCCGTCCCGCAAAGGCGGGCGCGGTTCCGGGTCCGGCCTGGGCCTGGCCATTGCTCTGGCGTATGCCGAGCGCAATGGCGGCACGATAGTTCTGACGGACGGCGAACCTAACGAGATAGGCGGCTATGGCCTTAAAGCGACCTTGCGCTTGCCGCGCTATCGGCCTGCGACACAACCGGACTTGCCGGGTAAATCCGGGTCATGAACGGGCCAGCGGCCTGAACAGGCTGGAGATGTCCAGATCCAGCCCGCCCTGGCTGGCGATGGCCTCAAGCTGCTGCTGGACCAGTGTGGTGCCGGGGAGTTGGGCTCCGTTGCGCAGTGCCTCGTCCTGAACCAGGCCCAGGTCTTTCAGCATCCAGTTCACGGTAAAGCCGGGTTTGAAATCGCGCGCCAGCATGGTGGGGCCTTTGGTTTCCATCTGCCAGCTGCGTGCCGCTCCTTTCGTCAAGACGGCCAGCACTTGTTCCATATCCAGTCCGGCCCGTTCGCCGAAGGCCATGGCTTCGGCCAACCCTTGCAGCAGACCGACCACGGCGATCTGGTTCACCATTTTGCACAACTGCCCGGAACCCAGGGGACCCATATAGGTGCTGGCCTGCGCATAAGCCTGCATCAGCGGGCGTGCGCGTTCCACATCCTGCTCCCGGCCCCCGCACATAATGCTTAACATGCCTTTCTGCGCGCCGGCCTGCCCGCCCGAAATAGGGGCATCCACAAAGGCGACCTGCGCCTGGGCCGCGAACGTCCCCAATTCGCGCGCGACTTGCGCCGAGGCCGTCGTGTGGTCCACGAACAGCGCGCCTGCCTGCATGCCGGCCAGTGCGCCATCTGGGCCCAGGAAGACGGCGCGCAAATCATCGTCATTGCCCACGCAAGCCATGACGATATCGGCCTGCGCCGCCGCCAGGGCAGGCGTGGGGGCGGACTGGCCCTGGAACTGTGCGCACCATTGCCGTGCTTTTTCCGGGTTGCGGTTATACACAGTAACGTGATGGCCTGCCTGGGCCAGATGGCCGGCCATCGGGTAGCCCATCACGCCCAGCCCCAGGAAGGCGACCCGTTGGGGAGTTGTGCGGTCGTGGGTTTTGGGCTGTATGGACGTGTGCATGATGGTATCCCTGATCGTTGTGTAATAAAGGTTCAAACAGCAAGCTTAGCGCAGCTAGTGCGGATAAAAAAAAGGTTCTTCGAAGAACTCCAGGAGCCAATTTACCAAGTCGATGAGGAACTGGCTTTTTGAAGACGCTGTTCAAGGCGCAGCACGCTCGGACAGGGCTGATGGCTTGCCGGCGCTGTGCGCCGGTGCCCTGGTCGGGGCGCATGGTCGGGCGCGTCGTTAACTCCGGCGGGCTGCTCGCCCCCCAGGCGAGCAGCAAGCGCCGCCGTCAAACAGAACGACGCTTGCTTCCCGTCCCCGCGCCCCGCCTGCGGCAAGCCATCCGACCTGCCCTGTCCGAGCGTGCTGCGCCTTGAATGGCTCAAAACACCGATGACATCGCTCCGGCCATACGCCTTCATGCCAAACAGGAAATTCTGCGGATGACTGATACTTTGTACGGCGTACGCATACGTCCCGCCATTTTGGCCAAGCACTGCGGTGCTGTTCTCGCCAGGCCCGCTAGGGTCGGTCTGGCGAGAACCCGAGGATCTCTACGCTTGGCCCAAACGGCCCGCCCAATCCAAAGGAATCCCCGGTATTTAGCGAAGAAGCAAAAAAAATCCCCCGTCTGTTGCCGGACGGGGGAGTGGGCGGTACCTTTGCCGTTCAGGCGCGGGTTCAGTCCTCTTCGATGAAGGTTTCTTCTCGTTTTTTCTTGACGGCCGGCAGGGCAACGATGACGACCAGCAAGGCAGCCAGCACCAGCAGCGACATCGACAGCGGCCGGGTCACGAAGGTGGTGTAGTCACCGCGGGACAGCAGCAGGGCGCGGCGGAAGTTTTCTTCCATCATGGGGCCAAGCACCAGGCCCAGCAGCAAAGGGGCTCCTTCGCAGCGCAGCTTGGACCAGATATAGCCGATCAGACCGAAGATGGCGGTGACCCAGATGTCGAACACGTTGTAGTTCAGGGAATACACGCCGACCGTGCAGAACACCAGAATGGCTGGAAACAGCAGGCGGTAAGGCACTTTCAACAGTTTTACCCACAATCCCACCAGCGGCAGGTTCAGGATAACCAGCATCAGGTTGCCGATCCACATCGAGGCGATCAAGCCCCAGAACAGCTCGGGGTGGCTGGTCATGACCTGCGGGCCGGGCTGAATGTTGTGGATGGTCATGGCACCGATCATCAGGGCGGTCACGGCATTGCCGGGAATGCCCAGGGTCAGCAGCGGGATGAAGGATGTCTGGGCCGCCGCGTTGTTGGCCGATTCAGGGCCAGCCAGGCCGGCGGGGTGGCCTTTGCCAAAGCGCTCGGGGTTCTTCGATATCTTCTTTTCCAGTGTGTAAGAGGCGAAGGACGACAGCACGGCACCGCCACCAGGCAAAATGCCCAGGCAGGAGCCCATGACGGTACCACGTACGGCGGCAGGCCAGGCTTCTTTGAATTCCTGCTTGTTGGGATACAGCGAGCCGACCTTGTCGGTGATTTCCACACGCTGGTCGCGCAGCTCCAGGTTGTTCATGATTTCAGAGAAACCAAATACACCCATGGCGACCACGGCGAAGTCGATGCCGTCTTGCAGTTCGGGGATGCCAAAGTCGTAGCGGGCAACGCCGGAGTTCACGTCCGTGCCCACCATGCCCAGCAGCAGGCCCAGCAGAATCATGCAGATGGCCTTGGGCAGCGAGCCCGAGGCCAGTACGACTGCGCCCACCAAGCCAAGCACCATCAGCGAGAAATACTCCGCCGGTCCGAACTTGAAGGCGACTTCGGCCAGCGGCGGTGCGAAACCGGCCAGCAAAATGGTGGCAAAGCAGCCCGCAAAGAACGAACCCAGGGCAGCAATAGCCAGGGCCGCGCCGGCTCGGCCATTGCGCGCCATCTGGTGGCCGTCCAGCACAGTGACCACGGCTGACGTTTCTCCGGGTAGCGCCACCAGAATGGCGGTGGTCGAGCCACCGTATTGTGCGCCGTAATAAATACCGGCCAACATGATCAGGCCGGCCACCGGAGGCAGCACATAGGTAATGGGCAGCAGCATGGCAATGGTTGGCACGGGGCCGATGCCGGGCAGCACGCCGATCAGGGTGCCCAGCAGGCAGCCTAGCAAGGCATAAGCCAGGTTTTCGGGCGTAACCGCAACCGAGAAACCCAGAACGAGGTGATCAATAAGTTCCATGTCCGTTTACTCCGCGTTCATGCCAGAAAGGTGGGCCACAGGGGGAACACCAATCCCAGGCCTTTGATGAAAGCCAGGTAGACGAACCCAACCAGGAAAATGGCGGCACCCAGCGCGACAGGCCAACTGAATTCGTGGCTGGCGAAACTGCTCAGTATGACCAGCATGAAGATGGACACATAGACGCCCAAGAAATTAAGGGCTGCGCCGCACAGCAGGACCGAGCCGATGATGACGATGGCGATCTTCCAGTCGAATTTCTCGATCTCGGTTTGTTCGGCCTTTGGGGACAGGGCTCCCAGGGCAACAATGGCACCGAGCAGGCTTAGGCACACGCCCAGCCAGAACGGGAAGTAGCCGGGGCCCATGCGGGCGGCCGTGCCCATGGAATAGCTGGTCGCTCCCAAGGCAAAGCCGGCACCCAGCACCACAAACATGACGCCGGACCAGAAGTCCTGTTTATTTCTGATTTGCATAGGGTGGATTCTCCTTGTTCTCGGTAAACATGATGTATCTCATTTCCTGTGTCTGTGTTCTATGGTGGAGTCCCGCTTTACTCCCCTGGGTAATGCTGGCTCCGATCTGCAGGGGTGAGGCATGGTAATAGAGGGGGCAGGGACTGGAAACCCCGGCTAGCCCTAAGTTTTTAGGGGTTTTCCCGCAAAATTCCCGAATCTAGGGGTTTTTAGGAACAATGGGCGCTGATAATTAGGTGCCTTGAAAGAAACTTGAAAGGTAATGGAAAGAAGGGTGAAAGGTTATGATTGGTATGAAATTCCCCTACCCAGTAACGCCGCCTATGGTTTACGATAACGCCCATGTTGCAAGATCTTGATTTTCTCGCTGACCGCATCGGTCAACTGGTTGAACAGTCGCGCCAGCTGCAGGCTGAGCGCGCTGCTTTGTTGGCGCGCCTGAAGAATCAGGACGCCGAACTGGACGCATTGCGCCAGCAAAATCAACGTCAGAAAGACGAGTTTGAGTCCTTGTCTTCCGGCGTGGCGACGCATCAGCGCCAACTGGATCAGATGCAGTCGCAGGCCCAGGCCGAACAACGCGAACTCAAGGTATTGCTGGAACAGGAACAGGCGCGTGTCCAGGCGTTGCGCCGCGAGCTCGATAGCGCTCAGGCAGGTCTTGGCGTTATGCGCGAAGTGGCTGAACAGGCTCGTCATCAGGTCGGTTCGATTCTTATGCGACTGCCCGGCGCTGTACAGGAGTAAGTCATGGAACGAGTCGATATTTCCCTGCTGGGCCGAGACTATTCTCTGGCGTGCCCTACACCCGAAAAAGCCAAGCTCCTCGATGCCGTCAAGCTGGTTGATCAGCGCATGCAATCGATCAAAGGGTCGGGGCGTGTTTCAGGCAACGAACGTATTGCCGTCATGGCGGCCATCCAGATCGCCAGCGAGCTTTTATCCGCTAAGGCACCGGATGGTCCGCTTGCTAATGTTGCTTTTGGCGATTTCAAGCGTAAAATTGAAGACATGCACGGATTGATAGACCAATTGCTAGGTCCTTCTTCCACGCCGCGCTAGCCCCAATTTTGAAGGCGGCTTGCTTCGTTAACGATCCGCAAGCCGTTTTTCATACCAGTAAGTCCCTGCCGTGTTCGTGACTTGACCATACATTCCTTGAACCAATGCTTATGGCACTCAGGTTGTTGGATTGGCCAGTAGGAGCGCTCATCCTCGTCGATGAACCCGAAGCTGGCCTGATGACAGCCGATCTTGGACCTCCGGTTCCAGGATGCCGGTCTAGACGGCAACGGTGGGGCAATTGCAAAAAAGCCCGCTCTCGAATCGAGAGCGGGCTTTTTCTTGTCTGGTGGCCAGGGGCAGAAATCAGTTCTGTCTGGCCGGGTGGCGGCTGCTGAACAAAAATAGAACGATGCCGGCTGCAATCATGGGGATTGACAGCCATTGGCCCATAGATAGGCCGGCGCTGAGCAGGCCCAGGAATTGGTCCGGTTCGCGCGTGTATTCCACGCCGAAACGAAAAACACCGTAGCCGATCAAAAACAGAGCGCTGGCCTGGCCCACAGGGCGGGGGCGGCGCGTGAACCACCAGAGCAGCGCAAACAGGACGATACCTTCCAGCGCCATTTCGTAGAGCTGTGACGGATGGCGGGCAGTGGCGTCGACTTGCGGGAACACCATGGCCCACGGCACATCGCTGGGGCGTCCCCATAGTTCGCCATTGATGAAATTACCCAGGCGTCCCACCATCAGTCCAAGCGGAATCAGGGGAGCCAGAAAGTCGCCGACTTCCAGAAAGCGGCGTTGGCGCGAACGGGCGAACAGGGCAATGGCCACTAGCACGCCGATCAAGCCGCCATGAAAGGACATGCCACCTGTCCACACATATAGGATTTCCAGTGGGTGGGACAGGTAATAGGAAGGTTGATAAAACAGGGTGTATCCCAGCCTTCCGCCAAGCACCACCCCAAAGACGCAGTAAAAGATCAGATCTTCCAGGTCTTTGCGGCTTAGAACGGTCTGGCCGGCGCGGATGCGGGCGCTGCCGGCCAGCCACACCAGGCCGAAGCCGATCAGATACATCAGCCCATACCAGTGGATCGCGACAGGACCGATTTGTATGGCGACAGGATCAAACTGCGGGTGTATTAACATGCTTGCCCATTCCAGAGGTGAATGTCAGATAATAACGCGAATGCCGCGCCTTGCCGGGGGCGGCTAAATTGTAAGGGAAGGATGATGACGCGCCTTGCTTGCAGGACATCCTGTTTACTATTGGTAGTGCTTTGTGTGCTGGCCGGCTTTAATCCAGCGGCAAAGGCTGATACGGTATCTATCCAGACCCTGTTGCAGACACAATGTTTGTCCTGCCATCAGATGGACAGAAAAAGGGTCGGTCCTCCGTTCATGGATGTCGCCCGGCGGTATGCGCAGGGCGATAGAGCCGCTGCCCAGCGCTATTTGGAAAAGCAGATCCGCCAGGGCAGTCGAGGCAACTGGGGGGCCATCCCCATGCCGGCCCAAAACAGGGTTAACGCCGAGCAGGCGCGGGCCATAGCGGCCTGGCTGCTGAATCTGACTGATACGTCAACGAAGGAGTCTCCATGAAAGAAACAGCCGTATTGGGCGGTGGGTGTTTTTGGTGTACCGAAGGAGTGTTTCAGGCACTGCGCGGGGTGCAGTCCGTTGTGCCGGGTTACTGTGGCGGCCACGTGGACGAGCCTACATACGAGCAGGTGTGCGGCAAGCAGACCGGGCATATCGAGGTGGTGCGCGTGGAGTTCGATCCAGCGGTCATTTCCTTCCGGGATCTGCTGCACGTGTTTTTCCTGACACACGACCCCACCACGTTGGATCGTCAGGGGGCGGATGTGGGACCGCAGTATGCATCGGCCATTTTTTGTCAGAACGACGAACAGCGTCGCATCGCGTTCGAAGTTATCGACAGTCTGCAGAGCGAATTTGATCAGCCCATTGTTACGCATGTGCTGGACAGTTCCACGTTCTGGCCTGCCGAGACCTATCACCATAATTACTTTGCCCGCAATCCCGAGCAAGGTTATTGCCAGATGGTCATTGCGCCCAAGCTCAGCAAGTTCCGCCAGCGCTTTCAGGCGTTGCTGGTTTAAGTCTTTTTTGCAGGCGCGGGCAGTCGGTCAACTGCCCGCGCTGGTCAGGTAACGCCGGTATAGCGGTGAACCCGGCAGGGTCAGGCGGGCCATTGCGCCGACGACCAGCAAGGTCAGTGCAATGCGGCCGGCGACCACCACCCAGAAATTGGCCCCCAGGGCCATGATCAGCAAGGTGTCCTCGATCAGGGAGTGGCACAGCGATAGCCAGGACAAGGCCAGTAATCGGGTGCGCGGACTGTAGTTCTGTTGTCGGGACTCGTCGATGATCAGGGCCCCGCCATAGCTCAGCCCCAGCAGTACGCCGACTGTCGTGGTGGGGGCGACGCGCTCTTCCAGTCCGGAAAATCGCAGCAGGGGCAACAGCAGCCGGGTCAGCAGCCGGGTAACGCCGATTTTTTCCAATATAGATAGAGCAAGCAGCAAGCCCAGAATAATCAGCCAGGTCATCAGCAGCGAACCGGCTGTACCCAGCAGCCAGTCCGTCCAGCCTTCCCAGCCGCCTTGGGTAGAGCTGGCTTGACCATAAAGCCAAGACAGCGAGATGGGTTCTTGCAACAGACCGGCAGCGGGTAGCAACCAGGCCAGCAGGGCGGCATAGAGCAGAGCGCAGCCCAAGCGTAGAAGGGCAGTCAACCAGAAGCTGGCTCCTGCCTTGCGGACAATGGCTTGTTCCATAGGCAGATTGTGGGCAAGCAGCATCATGCTGCCCAGAATGCTGACTTGGGCGGCATTCAGGCTCAGGGTGTCTCCTAGTGCCGCCATCGAGCCTATGCCTGCATAAATGCCGGCCAAGGCCGTTGTTGCCCAGACAATGCCTGCTTCGGGGGGCAAACCCACCCAGGCCATGACAGGGCCGATGAAACGACCGGCCATCTCGACCAGCCCCAGTTGTGCCGCAATACGCACGCCTATCATGATAGGCAGCATGATGCGGGCGACCGTATAGAACATGCGCAGGCTGCGCAGCAACAGGGTGTAGAGATAATGGGCCATGGGACGAGCAAGCAAAGAAGGTGCAACGATGCTAGCACAGTAGCCGGTCCGTTTCCCGGACTGGTGGTATGGGTGCGCACACCCGGTAATTTCAGTGCTTGCTGCTTGCCCGGCCCGGGCGCATTGACCTGCCTTGCGGGGCGGATCAATGCGTTGTGTGCCGCGTGGTGGTTTATCGACCGGAGCAGTGTCCGCCGCTGGCGGCCTGCCCGCTGCCCAGCGCGATGGGCGGGGGTTCGGGGGTGTAAGGACGTGGTTGCAGGCTGTCCATGACGATCAGCAGCACCACGAGCAACCAGAATGTGCTGGTGATCAATCTAAAGGTAGTCTTGTTCATGGTACGCCTTTAGGGGTTGAGACGATGCCGGATGCGGACACCGATAATAGACCCGGCAAACGCCAGCGCAAACCAGATCCAGCCATGCAGGCTTGCCGATGCGATGCCACCCAGGAAAGCGCCGACATTGCAGCCGAAGGCCATGCGTGCGCTGTACCCCATGATCAAACCCGCCACGGCCCCCACCCAGAGCGTGCGCGCGGCAGGAGCCTTGAACTGGACGGGGTGGTGCCAGCGGGATGCTGCCATTGCGCCCAGGATCAGTCCGAAATTGGTCACGGAAGTTACATCGGCCAGCACAGGTTCGGCCAGACGTTGCGCATGTGGGGCGGCACCCCAGAAGGCATCCCCGACAGGGGACCATCCCAGTGCGGCGAATACTTTGGCTCCCCATAGGCCTATGCCATAGACAATGCCCCAGGGTTGGCCGGCTACGATCATATGAATTAAATACAGCAAGGCCAGCAGCAAAGCTCCCATCCACCAGCGCATGGCCCATTTGGCTGGCGTTGCGCCGGTTTCCGCTTGATGGCGACGGGCACCCCGGCCCACCAGCCAGGCCACAGCGCCGCAAGCGGCTATTGTCAGAAGCAGGGCAAGGGGCCAGCCTAGCTCTTGGTTAAGGTCTACCGCCGGCAGGCCGCCCAGGTTGATCCAGGCGGGTTGATGCGAAGCCCCTAGAAAACTGCCAATGGCAAATGCCGGCAGCACGGCAAACGAAATCGGTGCGCCTGCGCCGGCTTTGTACAGCGTGCCGGAACCGCAGCCATCGGCCAATTGCATAGCGCCGCCAAATAAAAAAGCGCCCAGCACCAGGCTGATGGTCAGGGGGGCCACGGCACCGACCAGTTCGCCGCCGCCACGGGCAATCAACGGCAGTGTCAATGCGGCAGCCAATGCCAACAGCAACATCTGTGCCCAGATGCCTTGGGGATCGCGGCGCTCTATATAGTTACGCCAGCCAGTGGTGAAGCCAAAACGAGCGCCTTGCAATACCGCGCCAAAGCCTATGCCAAGGATGGCCAGCAGTCCTTGCCGCAAGCCTGCCACCACAGTAACGCCCAGAATCAGTGCCAGCCCAGCCAGCACAAATCCGGATCGAGTCAAAAAAAGCATAATCAGAAACCTAAAAGATCGGCGGACCGGAATCAGTTGACAGCCCGCAGCGTATCCAGCTTCAGGGCCTTGAAGCGGGAGGGTTGGTTATCCATAGGCAAATCACTGCGGCTCCACTCAACCACCGATTCCGGGTAAAGCCGCACATTAGGATTGCCGGCGATCTCGGACAGCACGAACCAGTTGGTTGACGCCCAGTGGCCGGTATTGCAGAAGGAGATGGTGGGCTTGTTATCCAGCCCTTGTGCTTTCACCAGCTTTACGATTTCGTTCTTGTCTTTCAGCGTAGGCTTGTCGCTATTGAAGAAGGTGTTGAAGTCCAGTTCGCGCGCTCCTGGCAGCGTGCCATAGCGGGCAGCGGCATCAACGCGTTGTTCGCCTTGAAAGAACGGGGTCGGGCGGGCGTCCAGTAGAACGGGGGGCTGCCCGGACTGGATGTAACTGGCGACCTCTTGCGTGCTGGCGACCATATCTTGCCGGTATGTATAGTTGAATTGAGTCGGTGTAATGGCAGGCGTGTCTTTGCTAAGAGCGTGCCCTTGTGCCTGCCATGCCTGTAGACCGCCATCCAGGATAGATAATTGGGTCAGTCCGCCTGCCTTCAGTGTCCAGTACACACGGGCAGCCGCGCCGAAGTCTGTCGGGTTGGCACCGGCATAGGTCACGACCACATAGCTGTCCTTGCTGATGCCCGCCTTGCTGAACAGCGCGGATAGCTCGGCTTCCGAACGCAGGGCACCGGCATTATCGGCTGGGCCGCGAAAAGCGCCGTAAGGCGTATTGACGGCACCGGGTACATGGCCCGCGGCGTATTCCTCGGGTGAGCGTATATCCAGAATACGCAAGGCGGGGTCATTCAGGTGGCTTGCCAGATCGCGTGGAAAAATCAGGGCTTGTCCAGTAGAGCTTTGGTCTGCGGATGCGGCTGCGCCAGTCTGGGCCGCGGCAGGACTCAAGGCCAACGGGCTGAATGCCAGGGCCAGAGAAACGACAATAGGCTTGATCATTATTACTCTCGATAGTAAGCAGGGGCTGGCCCCAGATGTTTGATGCTTAAAGACTATGGTAATAAAGAGGGCCTGGATGAATAACAACGATTTGGGGATTAGCTTATTTCCTTCAGGATTAAATGATTGCCTACCGAGGACAAACGCGGACTTCCTACACCCTCTATATATAGAGAGTAGGTAGGTAGGTAGGTAGGTAGGTAGGTAGGTAGGTAGGTAGGTAGGTAGGTAGGTAGGTAGGTAGGTAGGTAGGTAGGTAGGTAGGTAGGTAGGTAGGTAGGTAGGTAGGTAGGTAGGTAGGTAGGTAGGTAGGTAGGTAGGTAGGTAGGTAGGTGCGCAGGATGAGGGGTGAGTAGTCGGTTTGTTTGAATTAAATTTTTACATTCATATAAATCATTATGTATCAATGGGTTGGTGTTATTCCCATATGCTCCACCCAGAAATGCAGTGGAAAAATAGAGATATGTCTTGCTATTTAGGAAAACACCGTGCTATAGTTTCTTTCTTGCTGCAGCGAACAGGGTTTTCCCGAAGCGGTACAGCAAGCGGTTAGTTCGATTTCACCGCCTTGGCTCAATGGCCCGCACCGAAGTCTGAATCAATCGGCAGAAAATAAAGCTTGCATGATTTCAGTTTTTCATGTTAAAGTTCTAAATTCTGCAAACGAGATTGCAAAGTTAAGTTTTTAGCGATGTCTTAAAATTTACCTTTGTAGCTTGTGAAGTTAAGCAGTACGGAATCAGATGGCTTCATCCGGTTCTGGTTCAAGCGGGAACAAGTTTGATCGGTTTAGGTTCTACCCAAAACGCTCAAACGAACTTCAAAAAAACGCTTGACACACTGCGAAAAACGCTTCATAATCTCGTTTTTCTGCTGCTGAAACAGCAAGGCACGAAACGCCACACAGCGTAACGCGCCGGCCGAATCAGCCAGTAGAACGACAGGCAACTGTCACTGCTCTTTAACAATTAACAGCCGATAAGTGTGGGCGCTTGGAATGAGCGGGCCGAATCCTTCGGGAATCGCCACAAGTTTGTATCAAGTGCTCACAGACGAAAAATGAAGTTTTTACCTTGTGTAAACTCTGAATTTTTCTTTGAGACACAATCGGTCTCGTCGCAAGACGGGACAACCACAGAGATTAAACTGAAGAGTTTGATCCTGGCTCAGATTGAACGCTAGCGGGATGCTTTACACATGCAAGTCGAACGGCAGCACGAGAGAGCTTGCTCTCTTGGTGGCGAGTGGCGGACGGGTGAGTAATGTATCGGAACGTGCCCAGTAGCGGGGGATAACTACTCGAAAGAGTGGCTAATACCGCATACGCCCTACGGGGGAAAGGGGGGGATCGCAAGACCTCTCACTATTGGAGCGGCCGATATCGGATTAGCTAGTTGGTGGGGTAAAGGCCCACCAAGGCGACGATCCGTAGCTGGTTTGAGAGGACGACCAGCCACACTGGGACTGAGACACGGCCCAGACTCCTACGGGAGGCAGCAGTGGGGAATTTTGGACAATGGGGGAAACCCTGATCCAGCCATCCCGCGTGTATGATGAAGGCCTTCGGGTTGTAAAGTACTTTTGGCAGAGAAGAAAAGGCGCTTCCTAATACGAAGCGCTGCTGACGGTATCTGCAGAATAAGCACCGGCTAACTACGTGCCAGCAGCCGCGGTAATACGTAGGGTGCAAGCGTTAATCGGAATTACTGGGCGTAAAGCGTGTGTAGGCGGTTCGGAAAGAAAGATGTGAAATCCCAGGGCTCAACCTTGGAACTGCATTTTTAACTGCCGAGCTAGAGTATGTCAGAGGGGGTAGAATTCCACGTGTAGCAGTGAAATGCGTAGAGATGTGGAGGAATACCGATGGCGAAGGCAGCCCCCTGGGACAATACTGACGCTCAGACACGAAAGCGTGGGGAGCAAACAGGATTAGATACCCTGGTAGTCCACGCCCTAAACGATGTCAACTAGCTGTTGGGGCCGTTAGGCTTCAGTAGCGCAGCTAACGCGTGAAGTTGACCGCCTGGGGAGTACGGTCGCAAGATTAAAACTCAAAGGAATTGACGGGGACCCGCACAAGCGGTGGATGATGTGGATTAATTCGATGCAACGCGAAAAACCTTACCTACCCTTGACATGTCTGGAAAGCCGAAGAGATTTGGCCGTGCTCGCAAGAGAACCGGAACACAGGTGCTGCATGGCTGTCGTCAGCTCGTGTCGTGAGATGTTGGGTTAAGTCCCGCAACGAGCGCAACCCTTGTCATTAGTTGCTACGCAAGAGCACTCTAATGAGACTGCCGGTGACAAACCGGAGGAAGGTGGGGATGACGTCAAGTCCTCATGGCCCTTATGGGTAGGGCTTCACACGTCATACAATGGTCGGGACAGAGGGTCGCCAACCCGCGAGGGGGAGCTAATCTCATAAACCCGATCGTAGTCCGGATCGCAGTCTGCAACTCGACTGCGTGAAGTCGGAATCGCTAGTAATCGCGGATCAGAATGTCGCGGTGAATACGTTCCCGGGTCTTGTACACACCGCCCGTCACACCATGGGAGTGGGTTTCACCAGAAGTAGGTAGCCTAACCGTAAGGAGGGCGCTTACCACGGTGGGATTCATGACTGGGGTGAAGTCGTAACAAGGTAGCCGTATCGGAAGGTGCGGCTGGATCACCTCCTTTTAGAGCGAATGGCTCGCAAAGCGAAAGCGTCCACACTTATTGGCTGTTAGTTAATGTCATGACCATGAAGGTTATCGCCCAGTGGTGATAGATGGGTCAGTAGCTCAGTCGGTTAGAGCACCGTCTTGATAAGGCGGGGGTCGTTGGTTCGATTCCAACTTGACCCACCAACGATTACCTCGGGGGATTAGCTCAGCTGGGAGAGCACCTGCTTTGCAAGCAGGGGGTCGTCGGTTCGATCCCGTCATCCTCCACCATCGCTTTATCGCGGTAGAGGCCGGTAACTGATCATTCATGACAGAGTATAGGGCACAGGCAAACAACGGTTTGGCTGGCGCTAGATTCAACGAAGAGTGTTCTTTTTAAAGAATACTGCTCGTTGGGTTATGCAACCCACGAATTGCTCTTTAACAATTAGGAAGAAGCACAACGAAGGTGTGTTGTCTGATACGCATCATTTCTTAGGAAGCGATGTAGACAATGCACGGGTTGTGATTGCAACACGAACAATTTATGTTCAACAAGTTCTCAAAAATATAGACGTTGTTCAATCCTCGGATTGGATGACAGCTAAGGATTGATGAACGGCAACAACGTATACTCATATATCCTATAGCCGTAAGCGTTATAGGATCAAGCGAATAAGTGCATATGATGGATGCCTTGGCGATCACAGGCGATGAAGGACGCGGTAGCCTGCGAAAAGCTACGGGGAGCTGGCAAACAAGCTTTGATCCGTAGATGTCCGAATGGGGAAACCCACCGCAGCAATGCGGTATCCCATACTGAATACATAGGTATGTGGAGGCGAACCGAGTGAACTGAACCATCTCAGTAACTCGAGGAAAAGAAATCAACCGAGATTCCGGAAGTAGTGGCGAGCGAAACCGGACCAGCCTGGATGTTTTAGCGTATTACATAGTCGAATGGAATGGAAAGTCCAGCCGTAGCAGGTGATAGCCCTGTAGACGAAATGCAATACGTGGAACTAAGCATCGAACAAGTAGGGCGGGACACGTGAAATCCTGTCTGAATATGGGGGGACCATCCTCCAAGGCTAAATACTCGTGATCGACCGATAGTGAACCAGTACCGTGAGGGAAAGGCGAAAAGAACCCCGGAAGGGGAGTGAAATAGATCCTGAAATCATATGCATACAAACAGTAGGAGCACCTTCGTGGTGTGACTGCGTACCTTTTGTATAATGGGTCAGCGACTTACATTCAGTGGCAAGCTTAACCGAATAGGGGAGGCGTAGCGAAAGCGAGTCCGAATAGGGCGATTCAGTCGCTGGGTGTAGACCCGAAACCAGGCGATCTATCCATGGCCAGGTTGAAGGCACGGTAACACGTGCTGGAGGACCGAACCCACTAATGTTGAAAAATTAGGGGATGAGCTGTGGATCGGAGTGAAAGGCTAAACAAGCCTGGAGATAGCTGGTTCTCTCCGAAAACTATTTAGGTAGTGCCTCACGTATTACTGTCGGGGGTAGAGCACTGTTATGGCTAGGGGGTCACAGCGACTTACCAAACCATGGCAAACTCCGAATACCGACAAGTACAGCGTGGGAGACAGAGCACCGGGTGCTAACGTCCGGACTCAAGAGGGAAACAACCCAGACCGCCAGCTAAGGTCCCTAACTATGGCTAAGTGGGAAACGAAGTGGGAAGGCATAGACAGTCAGGAGGTTGGCTTAGAAGCAGCCATCCTTTAAAGAAAGCGTAATAGCTCACTGATCGAGTCGTCCTGCGCGGAAGATGTAACGGGGCTAAGCCATAGACCGAAGCTGCGGATGTGTACTTTGTACACATGGTAGGAGAGCGTTCCGTAAGCCTGTGAAGGTGTTCCGTGAGGAATGCTGGAGGTATCGGAAGTGAGAATGCTGACATGAGTAGCGATAAAGGGGGTGAAAAGCCCCCTCGCCGTAAGTCCAAGGTTTCCTGCGCAACGTTCATCGGCGCAGGGTGAGTCGGCCCCTAAGGCGAGGCAGAGATGCGTAGCTGATGGGAAGCGGGTTAATATTCCCGCACCGTCGTAGAGTGCGATGGGGGGACGGATTGCAGAAGGTCATCGGGGTGTTGGATGTCCCCGTTGGCGCATCGTAGAAGGCACTTAGGCAAATCCGGGTGCATAATTCAAGGGTGTGACTGAATAGAGCTTCGGCTCTAAACTGACTGGAAGCAGTTCCAAGAAAAGCCTCTAAGCTTCAGCTCTACGAGACCGTACCGCAAACCGACACAGGTGGACGGGATGAATATTCCAAGGCGCTTGAGAGAACTCAGGAGAAGGAACTCGGCAAATTAATACCGTAACTTCGGGAGAAGGTATGCCTCATTAGTGTGAAGTGCCTGCGCACGGAGCACGAAGAGGCCGCAGTGAATCGGTGGCTGCGACTGTTTACTAAAAACACAGCACTCTGCAAACACGAAAGTGGACGTATAGGGTGTGACGCCTGCCCGGTGCCGGAAGGTTAAGTGATGGGGTGCAAGCTCTTGATCGAAGCCCCGGTAAACGGCGGCCGTAACTATAACGGTCCTAAGGTAGCGAAATTCCTTGTCGGGTAAGTTCCGACCTGCACGAATGGCGTAACGATGGCCACACTGTCTCCTCCTGAGACTCAGCGAAGTTGACATGGTTGTGATGATGCAATCTCCCCGCGGCTAGACGGAAAGACCCCATGAACCTTTACTGTAGCTTTGCATTGAACTGTGAACCGGCCTGTGTAGGATAGGTGGGAGACGTTGAAGCGTGGTCGCCAGACTGCGTGGAGTCAACCTTGAAATACCACCCTGGTCTGTTTGCGGTTCTAACCTAGGTCCCTTATCGGGATCGGGGACCGTGCATGGTGGGCAGTTTGACTGGGGCGGTCTCCTCCCAAAGTGTAACGGAGGAGTTCGAAGGTACGCTAGGAACGGTCGGAAATCGTTCTGATAGTGCAATGGCATAAGCGTGCTTGACTGTGAGACTGACAAGTCGAACAGGTACGAAAGTAGGACATAGTGATCCGGTGGTTCTGTATGGAAGGGCCATCGCTCAACGGATAAAAGGTACTCTGGGGATAACAGGCTGATACCGCCCAAGAGTTCATATCGACGGCGGTGTTTGGCACCTCGATGTCGGCTCATCTCATCCTGGGGCTGTAGCCGGTCCCAAGGGTATGGCTGTTCGCCATTTAAAGAGGTACGTGAGCTGGGTTTAAAACGTCGTGAGACAGTTTGGTCCCTATCTGCCGTGGGCGTTGGATACTTGACGGAGCCTGCTCCTAGTACGAGAGGACCGGAGTGGACGTACCACTGGTGTATCGGTTGTCATGCCAATGGCATTGCCGAGTAGCTACGTACGGAAGAGATAACCGCTGAAGGCATCTAAGCGGGAAACTCGTCTGAAGATTAGGTATCCCGGGGGCTTGACCCCCCTGTAGGGTCGTCCGAGACCAGGACGTTGATAGGCTGGGTGTGGAAGTGCAGTAATGCATGTAGCTAACCAGTACTAATTGCCCGTGTGGCTTGATCCTATAACCCTTGTGGTTGTAGTGAGTACAAGTTGTTGACCACAGAACGTAATATTGAAGTGCAGCGCAGCCCGCGCTCAAACCCTTCGTAAACACTTGCTAAGCGATCCGTACTGATCCTGGCAAGGTGCTTCTTCCAAATTGGCTAGGCTGTCCACAAGACAACCTGGCAACCAGTTACGCTTGACGACCATAGCAAGGTGGTCCCACGCCTTCCCATCCCGAACAGGACTGTGAAACGCCTTTGCGCCGATGATAGTGGACGGACGTCTGTGAAAGTAGGTCATCGTCAAGCTCTTATTGCTCAAAACCCCCGCAAGCCTCGCTTGTGGGGGTTTTGTCTTTTAGGGCGACGCAACGCCGATGCACGGCTCGATTCCTGCCTACATGCGCCTGAACGCATCCACCCCGGCCTGCACGCCGCCCAAGCACTCTCCAGCACAGCGCACGCACAACACTCAAACCCAGCCCAAGCAATATCCAAAATAACGTCCAGACGACGGGGCATCGGTGATCAACAATCAGTACCCTCGCACGTATGGCAAGAACAGGTAAAATGAGTGGCTACCGTTGTTGTTAATGCTTGATTCAGGAGAACTGCATGAACCAGTCCGTCAATCCCGAATTTGAACCTGGCCTGCCGCTGCGCAAGATTACGCATATCTGTTATGCCCTGTTTTCGCTGGCCATGATCAGTGCGGGTCTTTTTGGCGCTGCTGCCGTGGCTGCAGTTATTCTGGCCTACGTCAAGCGAAGCGATGCTTCGGGAACGATCTATGCCAGTCACCTGGATTGGATTATCAAGACGTTCTGGTGGGGATTGCTGTGGGTCGTGCTCAGTGGCCTGCTGACTACTATTTTTATCGGTTGGGTGACCGCTGTCGTTGCGCTGGTCTGGATTGTCCACCGCCTTATCAAGGGCTGGCTGGCTCTTTCCGGTGGGCAAGCTTTGGGGCAGGATTACTGATCTGCACGAGTAAAAAAAGGTGTTCGCAGGAACACCTTTTTTTATGGTTCTTCGAGAAGTGTCGAGGACTCCTTCGTCGTGGGCGAATCATTTGAGCCAAGCGGAAAAAAAACTTGGATTCTCGCTGGGCCGGCTGTGGTCGGCCTGGCGAGAACGGCACTGCTGTGCTTGGCCTGAACGGCGGGACGGTTGCCTACGCCGTACATGGGATCAGCCATCCGCTGAGTTTTCTTAGTGTTCGCAGAGCAGCTGGATATGCGTGATGTGCAGATGGTGCAGGCATTCGCGCAGCAGTAGCAAATATGCCCCGAGTTGTGTGTCTTTAAGGGGGGAATCCGGTCCGGCCTGGGCGGCTAAACCGGCTGCGGCGGCACCGACAGTGGCGTCGGCGTATAGATTAAAGGCGCTTTCCACTTGTTCCAGGCTCAGGGCGTGGCTGTCATGGCCCGACGAATGGGCAATCCATTGCTTTAGGCGCGCGGCTTGCGGGCCGGAAGCAAACACCAGGAACTGGCGCAAGTCCAAACGAGCAGGTTGGATGTCGTCCTCGATGAGTTCGATGGCTTGTTCCAACTGTTGCGCGGTAGGCCCGGGTCCGGCAAAACAAGCGCGGGTCAGGGCATCGAGCGAGAGTTGCGGAAAGTGTTCGATGTGGACCGGTACCCCTTTGCGAGCCATGCCGATGCTGGCCTGGTCGGGCGTGAAGTGCAGTACGGCGATCTGGGCTTGCGGCTGCGCCTGCTGCAATTGTTGAAGCAGGGCCGGGATGGCATGGGGAGGGTTCAGAGTGCTCGCAGTGTCCGACATGATGATCCTTATTGACTGTCTGTCTTGTTCTCTGGCGCTATGTTGAACAAAGCCAGGGCCAGAGGCCGCTGGACATCGTGATCCACGATAGGGAAGGGATAGTCCTGTCCCAAAGAAAAATCCAGTGGCAGTTGCCGGGCTTGCCAAGGGGCATGAATGGCCTTGTTGTCGAGCCGGGCCAGTTCAGGCACATAGCGCCGAATAAAGTCTCCGTTAGGGTCGAACTTACGTGATTGGGTGACCGGGTTGAAGATGCGGAAGTAGGGTTGTGCATCGCAACCGGTGGACGCAGCCCATTGCCAGCCGCCGACGTTGGACGCCATGTCGTAATCGAGCAGCTTGCGGGAAAAATACTGTTCGCCCCACCTCCAGTCTATCAGCAAATCTTTGACCAGGAAGGAAGCAGTGATCATGCGCAGCCGGTTATGCATATAGCCCGATTGATTCAGCTGCCGCATGGCTGCATCCACGACAGGATAGCCAGTGCGGCCTTCGCACCAGGCTTGGAACCAGTCCTGACGGTTAGGGTAGGGCAGATCGCGGTAAACGGGTTTGAAGCTTTGTGTGGCGGATTCGGGGTGGTGCCACAGAAATTGTTGATAGAACTCGCGCCAGATCAGTTCGCTTAACCAGGTGGCTGCGCCTTGAGAGTCGCTGGGCCAGGCCATAGAGACGGCCTGACGGATGGACAGGGTGCCAAAGCGTAAGTGTGGTGCCAGATAAGATACTCCCCGTTTGGCGGGGAAGTCCCGCAGGCTGTCATAAGCATGCAGGCGTGGTTCAAATTGTTCCACCAGCTTTTGCGCACCATGCATGCCGGGTGTCTGACGCAAGCGTTCCAGCAGATCCGATTCAAATCCCAGCTCGGTCAGGCTGGGCAGTGCCTGCTCCGTCAATGTGGCCCATGAGCCGCACTGAGTATCGTAGGCAAGCAGGCATTGGGGATGTATCCGTTCCAGCCAGGCACGTTTATAGGGGGTGAAAACGGTATAGGGACGGGCCTGGCGGTTCAGGATTTCGTCGCGGGCGAAGATAACCTGATCCTTGTAAACATGCAGTTGCTTGCCTTGCCTGGATAGGGCTTGCGTGACGGCGGCGTCACGTTTCAGCGCCTGGGGCTCGTAGTCTTCGTTGGCATAGACGGCCTGGGCCTGCAACTTTAGGGCCAGCTCGGGAATCACCCTGACGGGATCGCCGATGGCAGTGATCAGTTCCGTGCCCAAGGCTCGCAGGTGCTGCTGCACTTCCCGCAGGCTTTCCAGAATAAAGGCGACGCGCAGGTCATCGGCAGGCAGTGTTTGAAGAATCTCGGTATCAAAGACAAAGACGCAGGCTACCGGATGGCCGCTGCTCAATGCATGATGTAAAGCGGCATGATCCTGCAGCCGCAGATCGCGGCGCAGCCAGCAAAGGGACAAAGGGGCAGTCATGGCGTAAAAGGCAAGCAGACAAAAATGGGCATCCTTTCTGGGTTGGTCTGGATGCGTTCATAAAAAAAGCCGCGGCTGGAATCAGCGGCGCGGCCTGTTACTGCGCAAGGTGCCGTAGCACCGGCAGCTCATTTGAGATGAGTGCTGACCAATTTGGTCAGTTCGAACATGGATACCTGGTCCTTGCCGAACAGGGGACGCAGCTTGGCATCGGCATTGATGTTGCGGCGGTTGGCGGGGTCCTGGAGATTGTGCTTTTTGATGTAGTCCCAGATTTTCTTGGTGACTTCTGTGCGCGGTAGCGCGCCCGGACCAATCACGGCAGCCAGAGTGGGGCTAGGAGTGAGAGGCTTCATGAATGCTGCATTGGGTTTGCGAGCGGCAGGCTTTTTCTCGGTGCTGGCCATGAACAGAACTCCTGATGAATAAGTTGAAAGGACAGGATATGCGACTGGGCACGACTCCGTTGTCAGCATACCGTGATACCTGCAGGAAATCCAAGCCATTTGTGACCGTTTGCGGATTGGGCGGCGAGGGGGCTTTCTTGGCTGGGTGTACAGGATGAATGCGGGCGCGGACAGGGCCCGGCAAGAACCAGGGGCAAACATGCGTACGGAGCGAGGCTGTAGCATAATGGTGGATTACTGATCAATTAGGCGACGCTGCGCTGTGGCATTTTGCTGCTTTTGCGCGGTCCTGCGCCGCGCGCAGGGCGGATCGCCAATTTCCGAGCCTTGTTATGAGCCTTTCCGTGGATACCCTTGTAATTCGCCGTCCGGATGACTGGCACCTGCATTTGCGCGATGGCGCTGTCATGGAGTCGGTTGTCGGTCATACGGCAGCCCAGTTTGGTCGGGCCATCGTCATGCCGAACCTGACGCCGCCGGTGACCACGACCGCCCAGGCCCAGGCCTACCGCGAACGCATTGTGGCCGCTGTGGCCAAAGGTGGCGGCCGGACGGATTTTGAGCCCCTGATGACCTTGTATCTGACGGATAACACCGATCCGGACGAGATGCGGCGCGCCAAAGACAGCGGATCTGTACATGGAGTTAAGTTGTATCCGGCCGGTGCCACGACCAATTCGGACGCGGGTGTGACCGATTTGCTGGGCAAGTGTTCCAAGGTGCTGGAGGTGATGCAGGAGGTCGGTATGCCTTTGCTCATGCATGGTGAAGTCACCGATCCCCGTGTGGATTTGTTCGATCGCGAAGCGGTGTTTATCGAACGCGTCATGATTCCGATGCGCAAGGCCTTTCCCGCGCTTAAAGTCGTGTTCGAGCACCTGACCACAGCTGATGGTGCTGCCTACGTCAGCCAGGCCGAAGGCCCGGTCGCGGCGACGCTGACCGCTCACCATCTGCTGTATAACCGCAATGCCTTGTTTCAGGGCGGCTTGCAGCCGCACTGGTACTGCTTGCCTGTCCTGAAGCGCGAAACGCATAGACAGGCTTTGCTGAAAGCCGCCGTCAGCGATGGGGGGCGTTTCTTTTTGGGCACAGACAGTGCTCCGCATGCGCGCAGTCGCAAAGAGCAGGCATGTGGCTGTGCCGGTTGCTATACCGCTTTGCATGCGATGGAGCTGTATGCAACGGCGTTTGACCAGATTGGCCAACTGGATAAATTGGAAGCATTTGCCAGCCTGAACGGGCCGGCATTTTATGGTCTGCCCGTGAATCAAGGCAGTCTGACCTTGCAGCGTCGCCCCTTTGCCATCCCCGATTCCGTGGATATGGCCGGAGATCCCTTGGTGCCGCTGGCAGCGGGGCAGGCGTTGGAGTGGAGTGTGGTGGCCTGAGTCGGCTGACCGAATTAAAAAAGCGCGTGGCAGAGGCCACGCGCTTTTTCATTACGAAGGGTCGAACAGGTCTTGGGAGCCAAGATTGCGTGGGGGTGTCAGGCCCAGGTGCCGCCAGGTGCCCAGCGTTGCAATGCGTCCGCGCGGTGTGCGTTGCAAAAAGCCGTGCTGGATCAGATAGGGTTCGATGACGTCTTCGATGGTATCGCGTTCTTCGCCGATGGCGGCTGCCAGGCTGTCCACCCCGACAGGGCCGCCATCGAATTTGTGGATAATAGCTTCCAGCAGTTTACGGTCCATCAGGTCCAGGCCTTGCGGATCAACTTCCAGCATGGCCAGCGCAGCTTGCGCGCAGTCGGTGTGGATGATGCCGCCTGTTTTGACTTCGGCATAATCGCGCACCCGGCGCAACAGGCGGTTGGCAATGCGTGGCGTACCGCGCGAACGACGCGCGATTTCGTACGTGCCTTCGGTCGTGGTGGATACATTGAGCAGACCCGCACTGCGGGCCACGATGCTGGCCAGATCATCCACGTCGTAGAATTCCAGCCGGGACACAATACCGAAGCGGTCCCGCAAGGGGTTGGTTAGCATGCCGGCGCGGGTAGTGGCACCGACCAGCGTAAAGGGCTGCAGGTCCAGCTTGACGCTGCGTGCCGCCGGGCCTTCGCCTATCAGGATGTCGATCTGGAAGTCTTCCAGCGCCGGGTAGAGGATTTCTTCGACCACGGGCGAGAGTCGGTGGATTTCATCGATGAACAGGACGTCGTTGGGTTCCAGATTGGTCAGCAAGGCGGCCAGGTCGCCCGGACGCTCCAGCACGGGACCGGAGGTTTGGCGCAGATTGACGCCCATTTCGTGGGCAATGATGTGCGCCAGTGTGGTTTTGCCCAGGCCGGGCGGACCGAACAGTAGTACGTGATCCAGGGCTTCTTGGCGTTGCCGGGCGGCGGCGATGAAGATTTCCAGTTGTTCGCGCGCGCGAGCCTGGCCCACGTAGTCCTCCAGCATCTTGGGGCGCAGTGCGCGTTCGACGGATTCTTCGTTGGGCGACAAGGCCTTTGGGGTGATGACGCGCTGTTCGGTGGGCAGGCTGGAGAGCGAATCGGAATGAATGGCCATGGTGCGTAGGCTGATTGAATATACAGTATGGTACATCATGCGGCCCTTTCAGGGGCGCGCGCAGTAGAACCGGATGCCCGGCTGCATGAGTGGCACGGTTGCGCCGGGCGCAAGCCGCGCTATTCCCGCATAATGTCGGGGCTATGGTCTACAGACGAGATTTTACCCATGTCTTTTACTCTACCCACTTTCGATGATGTGCTAAGTGCCGCCCAGCGCCTGCTGCCGGTGGCCCATCGCACGCCGGTCCTGACCTCCTCCACTCTGAACCAACGCCTGAATGGTCAGGTGTATTTCAAGTGCGAGAATTTCCAGCGCATCGGAGCGTTCAAGTTTCGTGGCGGCTATAACGCCTTGGCCGCTTTGTCGCCCGAGCAGCGGCGCGCCGGAGTAGTGGCATTTTCGTCGGGTAATCATGCCCAGGCGGTGGCGCTGGCGGCACGCTTGCTGGATGTTCCGGCCACCATCATCATGAACTCCGATGCGCCGGCCGCCAAGCTGGCCGCGACACGCGGCTATGGGGCTACAGTCATCGAATGCGACCGCCTGACTCAGGACAGGACGCAGATCGCCCAGGATCTGGTGGATCGTCAGGGATTGACCTTGATTCCGCCGTTTGCTCATCCTGATGTCATCGCGGGGCAGGGGACAGCGGCGCGTGAACTGCTGGAAGATGTGCCGGATCTGCAGGAGCTGTATGTGCCACTGGGCGGCGGCGGCCTGCTGTCGGGCTGTCTGTTGACGGCGCAGGCTATGGCACCGGATTGCAAGGTCTATGGTGTAGAGCCGTTGGCCGGCAATGATGCCCAGCAATCGCTGCGAAGCGGAGCTATCGTCAAGATTGCCCCGCCGGCTTCGATTGCCGATGGGGCATTGACCCAGGCGCTGGCTCCGATGACTTTCGACATCATTCGCCGGCATGTCGCCGATATTCTTACCGCCACGGATAACGAACTGATCGAGGCGCTGCGTTTTTTTGCCGGGCGCATGAAGATCGTGGTTGAACCCACAGGTTGCCTGGGCGCGGCCGCGGTGATGCGGCAGGTCGATCTGCAAGGTCGGCGTGTAGGGGTGCTGATTAGTGGCGGCAATGTGGATCTGGCCGCCTGGGGGCGCTTGCTGGGATGATTGCCGCCTGGATGCCGGGACGCGCTCGTTTTGTCCCGGCCTCTGTGTGTGCGTTAAGCGCGCGAAAGCGCCTTGAGTGCTTGTTTGATGCCTTCGGAGACATCAATGCCTTCTGGCAGAGCCTTGACCGCAATGGCGGCTTCTTTGTTGGAGTAGCCCAGGGCTTCCAGTGCATGCAGCACATCGTCGTGGCTGCTTGGGGCGGTGGCCGCTGCATGGCTGCCCAGGTCGGCACCCAGCTTGCCACGCAGCTCCAGCAGCAGCCGTTCGGCCGTTTTTTTGCCTATGCCTGGAATCTTGATCAGTCGGCCGCTTTCCTGACGGGTGACGGCATCGGCCAGTTCGCTGGCGCTCATGCCCGACAGGAGTGCCAGCGCGATGCGCGCGCCTATGCCGGTCACTTTGATCAGGGCGCGAAAGGTGCTGCGTTCGGCCAGGCTGGAAAACCCAAACAGTACGTGCGCATCTTCACGGATGGCCAGATGGGTGTACAGACTGACTTGCGCGCCCAGTTCGGGCATTTGGTAGAGCGTGCTCATGGGCACGTCGATTTCGTAGCCTACGCCCCCTACATCCACACAGATAGTAGGCGGTTGTTTTTCAATCAGGGTTCCGCGAATGCGACCTATCATGGCAATACCTTTGGTTTCAGGGCCTTAAACATGATTCAAACTATTTGTGTCCGGCATGGCACGGGCGGGCCTAGCCCAAGACTCTGCCAGCCCGGATGCGGCGGCGCGGGCCGGCTGCCAACACCCCATTCTTTTGCAGGCCAGCCAGCACGCTGGCATGATGTGCGTGGCTGATGGCGCAGGCCAGCGCGTCGGCCGAGTCCGGCGCGGGCAAGCCGTTCAGTTGCAAAAGACGTTGCACCATGAGCTGTATCTGCTCTTTGGCGGCGTGGCCGTTGCCGGCAACGGTTTTCTTGATCTGCAGCGCGGTGTATTCGTGTACGTCCAACCCGCCCATCGCCAGGGCGCATAGCGCCGCGCCGCGCGCCTGGCCCAGCAGCAGGGTGGAGTTCGGGTTGTTGTTGACGAATACTTTTTCGATAGCGGCCGTATCCGGCTTGCTCTGCTCTATGACTTGCGCGATGTGGGTCAGAATGAGCTTGAGGCGCTGCGCTAGCGCAAGATCCGACGGGACCACGATGGTCCCGCTGGCGATATAGCTGAGCCTGGGCCCCTGGACGTCGATCACCCCGAAACCGGTGCGACGCAGGCCAGGGTCTATGCCCAGGATACGCATATCAGTGGCGGAAGTGGCGGGTGCCGGTCAGGACCATGGCAATGCCGCGTTCGTTGGCGGCTGCGATGACTTCGTCGTCGCGCACGCTGCCGCCGGGCTGGATCACGCAGGTCGCACCCGCTTGGGCCACCACGTCCAGGCCGTCGCGGAATGGGAAGAACGCGTCCGATGCCACGGCCGATCCGGCCAGCGTCAGCCCGGCGTTCTCGGCCTTGATGGAGGCGATGCGGGCGGAATCCACACGGCTCATCTGGCCTGCGCCTACGCCCAGCGTCATGCCCTGGCCGCAGAACACAATGGCATTGGACTTGACGTACTTGGCCACGTTCCAGGCGAACAGCAAGTCTTGCATCTGCTGGGCGGTGGGCTGGACTTGTGTGACGACCTGGAAGGCCTGGATATTGTCGCGGAAGGTATCGGGTGTCTGCACCAGCCAGCCGCCGCCAACCCGTTTGACGTCAAAGGCGTTGTGGGCGTCGCCCGCATCCACGGTCAGCACGCGCACGTTTTTCTTGGTGGCGAATACGTCCAGAGCGCCTTGGGTATAGGACGGTGCCAGCAATACTTCCACGAATTGGCTGCTGATGGCCTGGGCGGCCGCTTCGTCCACTTCGCGGTTAAAGGCGATGATGCCGCCGAAGGCCGATGTGGGGTCGGTCTGGAAAGCCTTGCGGTAGGATTGTTCGGCCGTTTCGCCCAAGGCCACGCCGCAGGGGTTGGCATGCTTGACGATGACGCAGGCACCGGCATCAAAACTGCGTACACATTCCCAGGCGGCATCGGCATCGGCGATATTGTTGTACGACAGTTCTTTGCCTTGCAACTGGCGGTAGCGGCCCAACAGACCGGCACCGATCTGCCCGTCCGCGTAAAAGGCGGCGGACTGGTGCGGGTTTTCGCCGTAGCGCAGGGTTTGCTGCTGCTGAACCTGGATGGTCAGCACGCGCGGCCATTCTGCACGCTCGGGCGCGCTGTCTTGAGCGGGCTCGGCCTGTGCCAGGCTGCTCAGGTAGGCGGCGATGGCACCGTCGTAGGATGCGGTGTGGGCGTAGACCTTGGCGGCCAATTCCAGGCGCAGGCCATAGGATGGCTGGCCGGCGGGGCTGTCGATATCGGCCAGCACGCGTTCGTAGTCGGTCGGATCGATGACCACGCAGACGCCGCCTTCGGGCGTGCCGTGGTTCTTGGCAGCGGCACGCAGCATGGCGGGGCCGCCTATGTCGATGTTCTCGACGGCGTCGGCAAAGGTACAGCCCAGCTTGGCGACAGTTTCGCGAAACGGATACAGATTGACGACCAGCAGGTCAATGCGATCGATGCCGTGCTCTTGAATTGTCTGCAGGTGTTCGGCGCTGTCCCGGCGTGCCAGCAGGCCCCCGTGAATTTTGGGGTGCAGCGTCTTGACGCGGCCGTCCAGGATCTCGGGCGAACCGGTATGTTGCGCCACTTCGGTTACGGCCAGACCGGCTTGCGCCAGCAGCTTGGCGGTCCCGCCTGTGGACAGCAGACGCACGCCGCGCTTGGCCAGTGCCTGGGCGAACTCGACAATACCGGTCTTGTCGGAGACAGAAAGAAGAGCTGTCTGGATTTTCATGGAAGGTGAGGCTTGATAGTTGAGAATCAGGGTTGCAGGTTGTGGGCGTTCAGCTTCTTGCGCAGAGTGCTGCGCGTGATGCCCAACATTTCCGCGGCTTTGGACTGGTTGCCGGCGGATTTTTCCAGGGCAACTTGCAGAACAGGCCGTTCCACGCAGGAGATGACCATCGACAGCATGTCGCGTGGCTCGGAGTCGCCCAGGTCGGCGAAGTAGCGTTCCAGGCGCTCACGTACGGACTGTTCGAGTGGGTTGGTCGTAGACATGTTTTTTTAAGGTATACGTTGCTTAAATACAAAAGAGCCGTTTTCGACGCCTTATCCTTGATAAGGCTGGTCGAGATCGCATTCGTCGAACCAGTGGATGATGGCCTGCAGTTGTTCGGTACAGCATTCGATACGATTGATGCGTCCCAGCCAGTGTTCGGCCTCGGGCATGCCGGACAGATACCAGCCGATATGCTTGCGGGCAGTACGTACGCCTGTGTGCTGCCCGTAGAACGCGTAGTGATCTTCCAGGTGCTCTATCATGCAGTCGCGCAGCTCTGCGAACGAAGGAGCTGCGCGGTGTTCACCGTGTTCAAGATAATGCAGGATTTCCCGGAATATCCAGGGGCGGCCTTGGGCTGCCCGTCCTACCATGACGGCATCCGCTCCGGTGTACTTTAGTACGAACTTGGCCTTTTCGGGACTATCGATATCCCCATTGGCAATGACCGGAATAGAGATGCTGTTTTTGACCTCGCGTATGGTGTCGTATTCGGCCTGTCCCTGGTAGAAGTCGCAGCGTGTGCGACCGTGCAGGGTCAAAGCGGCAATGCCGAGGTCTTCGGCCAGCCGGGCGATACGGACAGCATTGCGCGATTGCGCGTCCCAGCCGGTGCGGGTCTTGAGTGTAACCGGAACCTGGTGGGGAGTACATGCCTTGACAACGCTGTCCAGGATTTGGGCAATCCGGTTTTCGTCACGCAGCAGAGCCGAGCCGGAGGCGACATTGCACACTTTTTTGGCCGGGCAGCCCATATTGATATCGATGATGCGGGCACCCTTGCTGATGTTGAACACTGCTGCTTCGGCCATCATGTCGGGGTCGGAACCGGCGATTTGCACGGCGACAGGATCGATTTCGCCATCGTGGTTCAAGCGTCGGGCGGTTTTGACGCTGTCCCATAAGCGCTTGTTGCTAGCCGCCATTTCCGAGACGGCATAACCGGCACCCAGGGCTTTGCACAGCCGACGATAAGGCCTGTCGGTGACGCCAGCCATAGGGGCGATGAAAATAGGATTGGGAAGGGTCCAGGAACCGATGCGCATTTATAGGATTTTAACGCTCCGGCTCGGCTCTGTGGGGAAGTCTTTGGGGGCGTGGTGCGGAAACGGCACGGCCTGCATTGACACAGACCGTGCCGGCCAGGAGTCAGGCGCGCAGACCTTGCAGAAGCTGGCGGGCAAAGGGCAGGCGGGCCAGGGGTAAGGTGTCCATGGCCAGCAGGCCCAGCCCACAGGCGTGCTGGATCAGCGGATTGTGCGTGGCGAACAGACGCGGCAACGTGTCGGTGATGGCAGCGGTCAACCAGCGGTCTGGACGGCGCAAGCGGGCGTAGCGGGTTAGAAAGGGGGTTGGGCTCTGGCGACAATCGGACTGCCAGGGGGCCAGGCTGTGTGCCAGTTGGGCCACATCGCGCAAACCCAGATTCAGGCCTTGGCCGGCGACCGGGTGTAGGGTCTGGGCCGCATTGCCGACCGCCAGCATGCGTTCGGCCAGCCGACTGGGTCCGGCATGAAAGGCGAGCGGAAAGAGATGTCGGTCCGAGACGGTGTGCAATTGCCCCAGGCGTTCGCCAAAGGCCTGCATCAAGGCGTGCTGGAAGTCTGACTCGGGCAGTTCGGCCAGCGTTTGGCTGCGTTCGGGGCCGTTGCACCACACAATGCCGTATAAATCGGCCCCATCGGGGTGCGGCAGGGCGGCCAGGGGGCCGTGGGCGGTGAAGCGCTCGTAGGCCCAGCCGTCTTGTGGGCGGCTGGCGCGCACCGTGGTCAGCAAGGCATGTTGCTTGTATTCGCGGCGCAGGCCGTTGGGTCGCGCGCCGTCGCACTGGATCGCCAGCAGGGCCGACGATTGCCCGGCGTCGTGCTGGACCCGCATATGGCCTGGGGCCGAGTTTGCCTGGGCAATCTGGGCTGGGATCAGGGTGACGCCACTGTCACGCAGGCGTGCATGCAGCTTTTCGAGCAGATCGTCGTAGTGGACGACCGCACCCAGATCGGCGACGCCCATTTCGTGCGCCTGGATCAGGCAGCGACCTAGCCGTCCTTGCTGGGACACATGCACGGTGCGCATGGGGGCGGCCCGGCGCGGCCAGGCTTGCAATTGTCCCTGAAGCAGT
Organism: Alcaligenes sp. SDU_A2; assembly: GCF_038237375.1. Lineage (NCBI taxonomy): Bacteria > Pseudomonadati > Pseudomonadota > Betaproteobacteria > Burkholderiales > Alcaligenaceae > Alcaligenes > Alcaligenes sp. SDU_A2. Next base: position 1,038,827 of record NZ_CP151273.1, read on the forward strand.
CGCAGGCTGCCGTGGTTCAGTGCCAGCGTGCGCGGGTCGCCCTGAACGTGCTCGGTCCTTGCCAGGTCGAAATTCTTGCCCAAGACGGCTATACGGTCCGGATGCGGGTGTTGCTTGGCCAAGAGCAAGGCCAGGGCCGTGCCGACCGGGCCGGCCCCACAGATGGCAATATCAAAGTCGGTGGCGTTCATGGAGGAGCTCGTGACGACGGTGTGGCAATTCGGGTATTGTACGGGAAGGCGATCATTGCGGCGGCCTGTCCAGCGTCGCGCTGGTTGGCGCTTTCGGACAACGGCCGATCCGGCCCCGGCTTGGATGCACTTCTATGTCCCCACCCGCATTGCTGCTGGAAGGTGCGCCGCACTTTCGCAATAAGACAGTGGCCGCATGGCTGGCCTTGACCCTGGGGGCACTCGGGGCGCATGGACTGTACTTGGGCCGACGACGATGGTGGCTGCCATTAGTCTATTCCGTGCTGATGCTTGCAGGCATGCTGTTTGCCGCTAACTGGCGGGAGTCGGTCTTTTTGCATTTGTTGTTTGTGCCGGTTGTGGCGGGCATTCTGGAATCGGTGGTTCTGGCCTTGCGCGATCCGGCGCGTTTCGATGCGCTCTACAATCCCCGGCAGGAGGTCAGCAACCGCCACGGTTGGCCTAGTGTTTTGACCGCGGTGCTTGGAGCCGTGGCTTTGGTGAATATCGGCCTGTACTGGCTGACGGTTATTATTCTTGCTGTGTACCGCGCGCTTGGCTGGTTGGATGGCGGCATCTATTAGGGTGTTGTAAAACAAAGGTTTACAAACTTTTCCGCAGGGGGTTTTCCTTGTGGCGATCGAGCGCTCGCGCTACAATAACGATTCTTCAATTCTATAGGAGCTGCGTGGTGAATCCCGACCCCGGCGACAGTCCCAGTCGATTATTTATCGACGTACTGATGTCCAGGCGCGTTCAGGCCCGCTGATTCTCTCGCAGCTTGCCACGCCCTGGAAAAACACAGGGCGTGGTTTTTTCGGCAGTTATCCGCCGCTCAAATCCCGCTATTCCATCCTTACAGGGGCCTACCGGTCTCTGCGTCCTGATGTGCTGCATGTTTCATGCGCAAAAGGGGGAATGTATGCGTATTTTCGATCTCTTTCTGCGTCGCGCCGGAATCCAGGCCTCTACGGCGGGTGCGCGCTCCGATGTGTCCGTGTCCCGTTTGACCGTGGTTTGCCCGCGCGGCGATCTGGCCCAGTTGCGGCGGCGTATTTATTCGGATCTGAACACGGCCGGCATCCGGATCACCAACCTGGAAGTCGATCACTCCGATACCCACGATACGGCTCAAGCGTGCATTACGCTGGCTTGTGCGCCGGATCGGCGTGCCGACCTTATGCAGCGCGCCCGTCTTATTCGTGATTACCCGGGCGTGCTCAACGTCAAGTGGGCTGGACGCGAGCGTATTGCTATAAACTAAAACGCAACTGGTTTTCCGGATTGCGCTTCCATGAACCTGATGGACTGGCTGACCCCGTGGGAATTTTCGCCCGTCTTGCTGGCGACGTTTCTGTTGGTCATCGTGCTGTACATTCGGGGGCGGCGAGTCCATCGGCCCAATTGCGTGCGTCAGTGTTTTTTCTGGATCGGTCTGATTCTGTTGTACCTGTCGCTGCATACGCGTCTGGACTATTACGCAGAGCGCATGTTTTTCATTCATCGGGCCCAGCACTTGATCCTGCATCATCTGGGCCCGCTGTTCTTGATGGGGGCCTATCCGGGCCAGACGCTACGGGCCGGCTTGCCCCTGGTTTGGCGGCGTCGTTTGGCCGCCTGGCTGCGTCGCCCATCCGGACGCCGCACGCAGGCCGTTTTGACCCATCCTGTGCTGGTCGCATTCCTGTTCGTGTTTCTGGTGCTGGTCTGGATGTTGCCTGTCGTCCAGTTCTACTCCATGCTGGATTGGCGTCTGTACCGGTTGATGAATTGGTCTGTGGTCATCAGCGGCATTTTGTACTGGAATCTGATTCTGGATCGTCGGCCGTCGCCGCCCGCACGCTTGTCGGTCGGCGGACGCATTCTGTCGCCTGTCATCACTATGGTGCCGCAAATGATTGTGGGTGCCGTCATAACCTTTACCGAATACGATCTCTATCCTATCTTCGATCTGTGCGGCCGGGCCATAGCGGGCATGGATGCGGTGGCCGATCAGGTAATGGGCGGTCTGATCATGTGGGTGCTGGCGGGGCTGGTCGAGGTGTTCGGCCTGCTTTATGCTTTGGGCACCTTGATGCGGCTGTCCGCGCGCAATCGTTTGCCCGAATCGCCGCGTCGCCCCGCACGTGTGCCGGCCCCGGCTCCCTGAGCCAGGGCGCTCGTCGGCTTTGCCCTTGATGTCGGGGTGGCCGCAGGCTGGGCTTATGCCGCTTTGCCTGCCTGTCCAGGTCAGGGTGCTCCCGTCGCAAGGGCGGGGTTTTGTGTATTGTCGGGAGTCCGAATGTTGTTTAGATCTGTTTTTCCCCTTGCGCGTACTGGTCTGATTCTGGCCTTAGCGGCCGGGCTGGCCATGCCGGCGCATGCCCAGCCCATAGGCATTCCGTCGATGGGAGCCGCCTCGGGGGCGGAGCTGTCGCCGTCGCTCGAACGTACATTGGGCAATGCCATCATGGAACAGGGGCGGCGTTCCCCGGATTATGTGGCCGATTCCGACATCAATCAGTACCTGACCGATATGGGGCGCAAGCTGGCGCGCCACGGCCCGGCTATGGAGCAGCCGATCACGGTGTTTGCCTTGCGAGATAGCCGTATCAATGCGTTTGCCCTGCCTGGTGGCTATATTGGGATTCACAGCGGTCTGATCACGGCTTCGCAGTCCGAGTCCGAGTTGGCCTCTGTGTTGGCGCATGAAATCGCACACGTGTCCCAGCGGCATGTGGCACGGGGTATTACTCAAAGCGCGCAGAGCAATCATTTGATGATTGCGGCCCTGGCCGGTGCGCTGCTGGGGGCGCTGGCCGGCAGCGGCGATCTGGCGATGGGGGCGGCAGCGTTCGGTCAGGCGGCGGCGGTAGACCGGCAACTGGGCTTTTCGCGCCAGGCCGAGCAGGAAGCCGACCGGGTCGGGTTCGAGATGCTGTCCAAGGCCGGATACGAGCCTCAGGGCATGGTGCGCATGTTTCAGCGCCTGGCCTCGGCTTCGCGCCTGAACGAGAGCGCCACGGCCAATGAGTATGCCAGCACCCACCCCCTGTCCCGTCAGCGCGAGTCCGACATCCAGAATCGTGTCGGCGGCCAGCCTGCGTCGGGGTATGTGGACACGCCGTCGTTCTGGTATGTGCGCGCCAAGCTGATGATTATGCAGGCAGGGGCGGGGCAAGCCTTGCGCGGGGTAGAGCAAAGTTTGCAGAGCACGGCCCAGCAGGAGCAGGACAGTATCGAGCGCTCGGCCGCCCGTTATGGACTGGCCTATATCGCGCTGGGTCGCAAGGAATACGAACAGGCCCGTCGCTTCCTGGCTCAGGCGGGCGAGCGGGCCTCCTACCGGGCCCCAGAACTTGATACGCTGGCCATCAGTATCGATATTGCGGCGGGCGATCGGGAGACGGCCTTGGCCACAGCCCGGCAAGCCTGGCAGCGTTGGCCACAAAGCCAGGGCGTGGCGCTGGCGTATGTGCAGGTGTTGCAGCAGGCCGGTCAGAACGAACAGGCTCAGCGTTTTTTATTGCAGCGCATCGAACAGTGGCCCGATGTTCCCCGCCTGCACCAGTTGCTGGCCCAGACCTACGACAGGCTGGGTGACGGGGTCAAGGCACGGCGGGTGATGGCCGAGTATTACCAGTTGATCGGTGCCTTGCCGACGGCGGTGGAGCAGTTGCAGCAGGCCCGGAATCTGACTTCCGATTTTTATCAGCAGTCGGAGCTGGATACGCAGATACGGCAGTTGCGTGAACGCGTAGAAAACGAACGGGTGTTATTGGAGCGTTTTCGTTCTTGATCCGGTTTGCTCCGGCCACATGGGTTGGAGCGGCTTAACTGCGTGTTTCAAAAAAGCGCGCAAGCCGTGCGGGCAGCCAACCCATATTGCCGGGAAAGCGGCCCGTGGTAAAACCGACGTGCCCGCCTTGGGCCGGTTGATGCAGCAAAATCGTGTTTGAGCAATCTTGCGGGCCGGGCAGGCAGCTTTGCGGGACAAAAGGATCGTTGCGGGCGTTCAGCACCAGCGTGGGCACGGCTATGTTGGGCAGCAACGGTTTGCTTGATGCCCGGGTCCAGTAATCCAGGGCATTACGAAAGCCATGCATGGGCGCAGTGTAGATATCGTCGAATTCGCGCAGCGTACGGGCCTGGTTCAGGCGTACGACATCGATCAGTCCGGGAAAGCGGCGCGCTTTGTCATGCAATTTGGCACGCATGGTTTTCAGGAAATAGGGCGAATAAAACCAGCGACCCATGCGCGATTCGGACAGATAACGGCCACAGGCAACCAGATCCAGCGGCACCGAGATGGATGCGCAGGCTTGCAGCCAAGCGGCGTTATCGCCCGCTTCGCCCAGGAATTTGAGCATGGCATTGCCACCCAGCGAGGTACCGGCTGCGTGCCAGCGTGCGTTGGGCAGATGGCGGCGGACGGCCTCCAGAATAAAACTGACTTCGTCCGAGTCGCCGGAATAGTAAGCCCGCGCCATGCGGTTGGGAAAGCCCGAGCAGCCACGAAAATGGGCTACGACCACTACCCAGCCGCGTGCCCGGAAATATTGGGCGATAGCTTGAATATAGTGGCTGCGGCTGCTGCCTTCCAGGCCGTGGAACAGAACTAGGGCGTGTGTGTCGGGGCTGGAGGGCAGGCTGGCCCAGTCATCGGCTTGTAGCCAGCGCCGAGCAGCCGTGCGCGACAGGTGGGCGTCCGGGTGTGCAGTGGCACCGCTGGCCAGTTTGTCGGCAAACAGGCCCGGCCCGGTCCAGTCCAGATCCAGAAAATCGCCATCGGGGGTGTCCAGGCGCTGGCGCACAAAGGCGATGTGATGATGGCGGGCGAAAAACGCGCTATGAATGGTTTGCAGATGGCCGCCGGGCAGCCAGGCGGGCGCAGGACAGGCGCTGGAATCCAGGCGAGCGCTCATGAGCAAGGGTCGCCATGCAAACACGTGCGCAACGTCCGGCGTTGCATAGCCGCCGTCAGAAGCAGGGGGAAGGGCGCGGGAGACAACGATGCAACCAGTATGGATCAGTGGCCGTGGGCTTTTTCGCCGTCTTTCAGGCGGTAGCGCGCGCCACAGTAGGGGCAGGCGGCTTCGCCGGTTTTGCTGATGTCGATATACACGCGCGGATGCATGCTCCACAGTGGTGCCTTGGGGCCGGGGCAGTGCACGGGCAGGTCGGCGGCTCCGACCAGGATCAGTTCGTGTTCTGCTTTTTTGGGTTCGATCGCGGCGCTCATAGGGTTCCTGGAAACGAGAAGACCAACAAGTAAATAGAAAAAAACAGAGCGCCGCACACGGGGTTGAGCCATGCGCCGGGCGCGCAGAGCAAAGATTGTACCAAGACACGGCGTTTTTTTCGTGAACCTGTGGGTGTGTTGGATGCCTGTATCCGGGTTTTGCACCTAGAATAATGAACCAAAAGCAAAATAGCCGCAGTGGCCCCGGCCGCACGCGTGCGCAGCAGCAGGAGGAGGGGCGTGCAAGCCTTCACGAAACTGTCCCGTCTGTTGCCCGGTCCGCAGGAACGGGTCAACATGCGCGAAGGATTCATTGATTTTATTCCGGCCCTGATCGCTACGGTGGTCTGGGGCTTTGTTACTGGCGTGGCCATGATCAAGTCGGGCCTGAGCGGCCTGGAAGCCGTCTTGATGACTTTGCTGGTGTATGCCGGATCGGCGCAGCTGACCGCCTTGCCCCTGATCGAGTCGCAAGCCCCTCTGTGGCTGATTTTCGTGGCCGGATTCGTGGTCAATATCCGTTTCATTATTTTCGGTGCTGCGTTGCAACCGTACTTTCGCCATCTGGACTGGAAGCGCAGGCTGGGCCTGGGCTACCTGACCAGCGATATGGTGTTTGTGTTGTTCATGTCGCGGTTTGGCGATGCCAAGCAGCGCGGTACGCGCGAACAATTGTGGTATTACCTGGGCATTATTCTGCCGGGCTGGATCAGTTGGCAGACCGCCTCGCTGGCAGGCATCGTGCTGGGGGCCTATGTGCCTACCTCGTGGTCGCTGGAGTTTGCCGCTATTTTGGCTTTGCTGGCCTTGCTGATACCGCTGGTCAATAGTCGCCCCATGTGGGCCTGTTTATTGACCGCCGGTGTCATCGCCTGGGTCGGGCAGGCCCTGCCTTTGCGTCTGGGTCTGGTGGCCGCGGTGCTTGGCGGCGTGCTGGCCGGCGTGGCGGCAGAACAACTGCAACGGCACAGGGGCGCACGGCAATGAGCGATTGGCAGTATGATTGGTACGTTTTAGGTGCGATCGCCTTGCTGGTCTTGTGCAGCCTGCTGACCCGCACCGGCTATTTCATGTTCGGCGACTTGTTGCCCCTGACCGAGCGCATGCGGCGCGCTTTGCGCTACGCACCGGTCGCTGCTTTGGCGGCGATTATCGTGCCCGAGCTGCTGCCCTGGGCACCCGGAGACTCTCCCCAACTCACCATCAAAGCGTTGGCCAGTCTGATCGCTGTGCTGGTCTTCATCCGCACTCGCAATGCCGTCTGGGTCATCGTGGCCGGCATGCTGGCATTCTGGCTGATTCGCACCGTGGTGGCATAAGGCCACAAATCCGACGGTTCGTGGCTGCTTTTTCGCATAGGAAAGGCAGGCATAAGCTAAAATAGGATTGTTACAACTGCTTGCCAATCCTGGGCGAGCCGAATTTTTGCGTACATGACAGATAAAACTTCTTCGACCTCCGATACCGTTACTTTTTCTGATTTCGGTCTGCACCCTGGAATCCTGAGCGCCATTCTGGATGCGGGATACGCCAAGCCCACGCCGATTCAGGCGGAAGCCATTCCTGTGGTGTTGGCCGGGCGTGATGTCATGGGCGCAGCTCAGACGGGCACGGGCAAGACGGCTGCGTTTTCGCTGCCTATCCTGCATCGCCTGATGGCCCATGCCAATACCAGCGCCTCGCCGGCACGCCATCCGGTGCGTGCCCTGGTGCTGACCCCCACGCGCGAACTGGCCGATCAAGTGGCCGAAAGCATCTCGCTGTACAGCAAATCGGTGCCTTTGCGTTCGGCCGTGGTGTTTGGCGGCGTGGATATAGGCCCGCAGAAAGAAGCGCTGCGCCGAGGCGTGGAAGTGGTCATTGCCACACCTGGCCGACTGCTTGACCATATCGAGCAGCGCACCATCAATCTGGGGCAGGTGGGTATCCTGGTGCTGGACGAAGCCGATCGCATGCTGGACATGGGCTTTTTGCCTGATCTGGATCGCATCGTCAGCCTTTTGCCTAAGAACCGGCAAGGTTTGCTGTTCTCGGCCACCTTCAGCAAGGAAATCCGCAAGCTGGCACGTTCTTTCCTGAGCGATCCAGTGGAAATCGAAGTGGCGGCCCGCAATGCCACCGCGTCTACCGTGACGCAATTGATCCATCCCATGCCAGCCGACGACAAGCGTCGTGCAGTGGTGCATCTGGTCAAGACCAAGAAACTGACTCAGACCATCGTGTTTTCCAATACTAAGATCGGTGCCGGTCAGTTGGCGCGCTTTCTGGAGCGGGAAGGCATACGCGCCGAGTCCATTCATGGCAACAAGAGCCAGTTGGAGCGCATGAAGGTGCTCGATGCCTTCAAAGGCGGCAAGGTGGATGTGCTGGTGGCGACCGATGTGGCCGCGCGCGGGCTGGACGTGGCGGGCGTGCCTTGCGTCATCAACTTCGATCTGCCTTATAACGCAGAAGATTACGTACACCGGATCGGCCGCACGGGCCGTGCCGGTGCCTCGGGCGAGGCCATTGCCTTGATGTCGCCCGACGAAGAACCTTTGTTGCAGGACATCGAAAAATTGATCGGTTCGGCGGTTCCGCGTGCGCGTCTGGACCTGCCGTCGATGGCGGCGTCCTCGTCGGGGAATCGCAATGGCGGTCGTTACGAGCGGGGCGAACGCCGTTCCTACCAGCCCAGCACACCGCCGGTGGACGAATTTTTCCTGAAGCCGTACGAACCTTCCTCGGCAACGACGGCCAAGCCGGCTGTAGCAGTGCGCAGCAATGCGCCCCGTAAACGCTCGGTGGGCGTGTTGTTAGGCGGCGGCCGCTACTAAAGCGCGCAGATCGCCAGGGCCGCTTTGCACCGTGGGGCTGTGTGCCGATATGCTGTGCAGCAGGCGTTCCAGATGCTCGATATGAGGCAACAGGGGACCGTAGAATACGGTCCCTTGTGCATTTTGGATCTGCAAAGTGGGAAAGTCGTCGATGTCCTCGTCGCCCAGCAGCTCGGGGAGCTCCTCGATGTCGATCCAGACCAGGCAGGCTTGTGGCCATTGCTCGGCCAAGGACTCGAAGGCTTTTTGGTACTGTTTGCAGGTCTTGCACCAGTCGGCGCAAAAACAGGCAATCAGCAATGTATCGGGGTGCGCGCGTAGATGCTCGGCTAGCGCTGGCAACTGCAGATGGGCGGTGAACAGGGCCATAAATTCATACAGACAAAGAGACGGGACTGTGTCTATGATACCCGGGTAATCGACTTGCCCAGCAGGAGTTCTATGACCGACACATCTTCCACCTCGAGCATGCCATCCATTCCCGGGGGCTGGTTCGGTGTCTCCACTGCGTTCAAGCGCGCGGTGGTGTCACAGTTCCAACCACGGATGTTGATGGCCCTGATCATGCCTTTTGCCATCATGTTGCTGGGGCTGATCTTGCTGACCTGGTTGCTTTGGACGCCCATGCAGAATTGGCTCTCGAGTCTGCTGGGCGATTGGGGGGCGTTTGCCAGCTTTGATCAGTGGTTGATCGGTCTGGGCTTGTTTTCCATTAAGCTGTATCTGGTGCCTTTGCTGGCCATCGGCATTCTTTTGCCCTTGGCCGGTGCGCTGGGGCTGGTGGTGGCGGCCGTGCTGGTCATGCCGCTGGTGCTCGGGCATTTGCAACAGAAAGATTATCCAGACGTACTCAAGCACGGCCATAATGCCACGGTATACAGCGTATGGAACAGTGTATGGGTAGGGGTGCTGTTCGTGGTCGGGTGGTTGGTGACGCTGCCTTTGTGGATTTTTCCGCCTTTTGCCCTGATCTTGCCGGTTCTGTGGTGGGTGTTCGCCCTGACCCGCATCCTGAAAGTCGATTCCCTGGTCGAACATGCCGATGTGCGCGAACGCCGCTGGCTGTGGTCGGGTCTGAACCGGCAGTACTGGCTGATCGGTCTGGTCTTTGCGCTGCTGAACCTGCTGCCGCCCGCCTGGCTGATTTTGCCGGTGTTTTCGGCGCTGGTCTTTGCCCATTTTTCCCTGGAGAACCTGCGGCGTTTGCGTCGTCAGGCTATATCAACCGCTTCGCATCCTGTCATTCACCATGAGTCATAAAGGCCAACAGAAAATCCGTCTGATCATCATTGGCGACGAAATCCTGTCCGGACGCCGTCAGGACAAGCATTTTGCCAAGCTGGTCGAGCTTTTGTCGCAACGAGGGCTGCAACTGGGCGGCGCGCAGATCGTCTCGGACGATCAGGACGACGTTGCTGCTGTGCTCGAGCGCAGTTTTGCCACGCCTGATATTGTTTTTTGTTGCGGAGGCATCGGCGCCACGCCGGATGACCAGACGCGCCAGGCGGCCGCCCGTGCGCTGGGGGTCGAGTTGCGGCTGCACCCGGAGGCCGCGCAGTTGATCGCCGAGCGTTGCGCGGACAATGCGCGTAACGGGCAGGGCAGCGCCGATATGTCGGTGCCGGAAAACCAGCAACGTCTGCAGATGGGTATGTTTCCGGTGGGCGCGGATATCGTGCCCAATCCGTTCAATAAAATTCCGGGTTTTTTCATCAATAACCACACCTTCATGCCAGGCTTTCCGGTCATGGCCTGGCCCATGATGGAGTGGACGCTGGATACACGCTATCAATCTTTGCATCACCAGGTGCGTCGTGTGGAGCATTCGTTTCTGGCGTTCAATCTGCCCGAGTCGCGCATTACGCCGGCGATGGAACGTCTGGAGCAGGTCTGGCCTGGGATTAAAGCCTTCAGCCTGCCTAGTGTGGGCGAATCGGGAGGCCAGCCTTATATAGATCTGGGTGTCAAAGGCGACCCCGACCAGGCTGTGCAGGCACTGGACTACCTGCGGCAGCAGGTTCTGGATCTAGGCGGCAGCCTGACGCCCGTGCAAAAATAGGGCTTGCCAAGTCGGGCGCCATTCCATAATATGGGATTTGTTGCGCTGCATCAAAGATCCTATCAACAATGACAACAAGTTCTTCTACGACCTCAAGCGCCTCTACGGCCAGTGGCAGCCAGATGTCCATCCAGGTACTGGAGCGCGCCATGATTCTTCTTGACGAGCTGGCCAAGCAGTCCGAGCCCGTTGCGCTGAAGAATCTGGCGGCGGCCACCGGGCTGCATACGTCCACCACCCATCGCATCTTGAATGATCTGGTCATTGGGCGCTATGTGGAGCGTGTGGACAGCGGCCTGTACCGTCTGGGCATGCGTTTGCTGGAATTGGGCTCGCTGGTCAAGGGGCGCTTGAATGTGCGCGCCGCCTCGATAGAACCCATGCGCGAACTGCACAAGCTGACTGGGCAAACCGTCAATCTGTCTTTGCAGCAGGGCGATGAAATCGTGTATGTGGAGCGTTCCTGGAGCGAAAGCTCTGGCATGCAGGTGGTGCGCGCCATCGGTGGCCATGCACCCTTGCACCTGACCTCGACCGGCAAGCTGTTTCTGGCTTCCTGGGAACCGCGTCAGGTCCGTGCCTATGTAATGCGTACCGGCCTGGCCGGCGCGACCCGCAACAGCCTGACCCAGCTCGATGCCCTGGAGCGCGAACTGTCGCAGGTGCGCCGTCTGGGTTATGCGCGCGACAACGAAGAGCTGGAAATGGGGGTGCGCTGCATTGCCGCCGGTGTGTATGACGATACAGGCAAGCTGCTGGCCGGTTTGTCCTTGTCGGCGCCGGCCGAGCGTATGCACGATGAGTGGATTCCAATTTTGCTGTCCACGGCGTCCAAGATATCCCAGACGCTCGGTTATGTGGGTGCCGCCTAAGTATCTGTTCTATTGTCTTTTTTTTGTCATATCGCTCTTTTATACTGGTGCGAATGTAGCGATATGCGCATAATAATGCTGCGTCGCAGCAATATGCATTGACATTCCTCGGTTTTGGACTTACATTGAAATTGTTGCGGTGCAACATGGAAGGTTTGCCTTAGGTAGCAGTGAATGGGTCGGGCCTTCTTAGACCAAAGTCTGCTAGTTCCTGTCTCCAAACTTTGCGCCAGCCCGATCCGGGTAGCGCACCCTCAAGGAAAACATCATGAGTGCAATTCCACAAAACGTACTGGAAACCCAGAAATCCACCCTGGACAACCTGTTCGCTATTCAAGGCCAACTGTTTCAAGGCTTTGAAAAACTGGTCGATCTGAACCTGAGCGTGCTGCGCTCGTCTTTGGAAGACGCCGCTAACAAGTCCCAGCAGGTCATCAATGTCAAAGATGTGCAGGATGTGGTTGCCCTGACGCAAAGCGTGGTTCAGCCAAACGCCGAAAAAGCCCTGCAGTACGGCAAAAGCGTGTACGACATTTTCTCTGGCGTGCAACTGAACCTGTCCCGTATTGCCGAATCCCAGATCGCTCAGGGCCAGCAGCACGTGACCGAAACCATCGACCAACTGGCCAAGAACGCGCCTACCGGTACTGAAAGCGCCGTGGCTTTGCTCAAGACCTCGTTTGCTACGGCATCCAATGCGGCTGAAACCGTGGTCAAGGCGGCCCGTCAGGCCGCAGACGCAGCCGACAGCAATATCCAGGCTGCGACCAATGCCAGCCTGAAAGCCGCTGCGCAAGTCAGCGAAGCCAGCAGCAAGACGGTGGAAGCCGCTGCTCCGGCTGCTTCGGGTAACCGTCGTGGTGCCAATGCCGGCTAAGCGCTGATTCCGGTCTGGTATCGGAATCAAATAAAAAACCCCGCCATTGCGGACTGCCCCCCGAAAGTTGGACATTGATCCAAGCTTTGGGGGGCATTTCAATTCGAGAGCGGGTTTTGGTTTTGGGACGCCTGGCTGGCGCTTAATTGACGCGAACCGGGCGTGTCGGACACGCAGGCAGCATTACAAGGCGCGCACGCATTCCGAAATAAGCGCCGGGCCTTTGTAGATCAAACCCGTATAAAGTTGCACAGCTTGGGCACCGGCCTGGATTTTTTCTCGTGCCTGGCGACCTGACTCGATTCCGCCCACGCCGATAATCGGGAAGTCCGGTCCCAGGCGTTCGCGCAGCCGGGAAATAACCTTGAGCGAAAGTTCGTGCACCGGTGGTCCAGACAGACCGCCTTGTTCCTGCGCATGCGGCTGACCTTGAACGGCGTCGCGCGACAAGGTGGTGTTGGTGGCGATAATGCCATCCAGTCCTTGCCCCGGCACGGTGTCGGCCACCGCATCGATCTGATCCAGATCCAGGTCGGGTGCGATCTTGACCACGATGGGCACATAGCGTCCGTGCTCGTCAGCCAGCTGAGTGCGTAATTGTTGCAGCGCGCCCAGCAGTCGCACGAGCTCGTCTTGTCCTTGCAGCGCACGCAGGTTCTGGGTGTTGGGCGAGGAAATATTGACCGTAATGTAGTCGGCGTGCGGGTAGACGGCACGTAGACAGATCAGGTAGTCGTCCTGAGCCTGCTCGATGGGGGTGGCGGCATTCTTGCCGATGTTCAGTCCCAGAATGCCACCTTGGGCACGAAATTGGCTGCGACGCACGTTCTGCACGAAGGCATCCAGCCCGTCGTTGTTGAACCCGAAACGGTTGATCAGCGCATGCGACTGGGGCAGCCGGAACAGGCGTGGTTTGGGATTGCCCGATTGCGCCTTGGGGGTGACGGTGCCGACTTCCACAAAGCCAAAGCCTAGAGCGCCAAGCGCGTCGATATGAGCCCCATTTTTGTCCAACCCAGCAGCCAGGCCGACAGGATTGCGCAGCGTCAGCCCCATCAGATTGACGGGCTTGGCGGGCAAGTCTTTCAGAAGGGAGCCCAGAATGGGGGCAGTATGGGCGCAGTGCAGAGATTTAAGCGTCAGCTCGTGGGCGTGTTCGGCGTCCAGGCTGAACAGAACCTTGCGCGCCAGAGGATAAAGACTGAATAGGGCAGACATGCAGGCAGCTAAGAAGAGGTTAATCCGGCCATTCCCAACGGCCCTGTGTAAGCAGCTGGTACGGGCGAAAGCGGGTTTTGTAGGCCATTTTACGGCTTTCTTCGATCCAGTACCCTAAATACAGCCAGGGAAGGGATTGCTGACGGCAATATTCCAGTTGCCAGAGCACGGCATAGGTGCCCAGGCTGCCGGCATCGTCCGGGTCGAAGAAGGTGTAGACCGCAGACAGACCGTCCTGCAACAGGTCGATGACCGAGACGATCTTCAGGGTACCGTCGGGCTCGCGAAACTCCACCAGGCGCGAGGTGACATGGCTGGCCAGCAGAAATTGCGCGTACTGAGCCTGATTGTCTTCGTCCATGCCGGCACCGGGATGGCGGCGGGATTGATAGCGGCGGTACAGCTCGTAGTGGTCGCTGCTCCAGTGCAGCGGCATGACCTTGGCCTGCAGGTGGGCATGCCGTTTGCGGGTCTTGCGCTGACTGCGATCCGGCAGAAAGTGAAATGCGTCGCAGCGCAGCGGCATACAGGCCTGGCAGCGGTCACAGTGTGGCCGGTAGGTAAAGGTGCCGCTGCGCCGAAAGCCTTGCTGGACCAGTCGGGAATAGACCTTGTCGTTGATCAGGTGCGAAGGCGCAGCGACCAGGGAACGCGCCTGGTGATCGGGCAGATAGCTGCAGGCGTAACTGGCCGTAGAATAAAACTGCAGCGTTTGGGGGCTGGGGGCTTTAGGGTGGCTCATGCGGTTCTACCAAGCGTGACACGGCCATTATGGGACGCCCGCGCCGTGGCGGCAAGCCGGCTATTCCCGCAGTCGCAAGGTGCCGCTGGGCCAGCGCGGCGCGGCGGCTGGCAGCGCCTGCTCCAGGGCGAGTAGAAAGTCTGCGCGCGCAATAGGGCGCGCGCCCAAGCTGGCCAGATGCTGCGTTTCTTGTTGGCAGTCGATGTGCTGTATGCCGGCTTCCTGCAGGAAATCCACCAGATGGGCCAGGGCGATCTTGCTGGCGTCCGTGCGCAGGGCAAACATGGATTCGCCAAAGAAAAATCGACCCAGATTGACGCCATATAGCCCGCCGGCCAGTTGGCCGTCTATCCAGGTCTCGATGCTGTGGGCATGGCCAGCGCGGTGTAAGTCGCCGTAGACACGCTGTATGTCCGGGCTGATCCATGTGCCGGCGTGGGCGCGCAAGGCGGCGCAGTGCGCGATCACCTGGTCGAAGGCCAGATCGCAGGTGACACGGATAGGCGGATCGGTGTCGTGCTGGCGGCGCTGTAACTGGCGCAGCTTCTTAGCCAGAGAATGCGAAACACGGAATTGATCGACTTTGAGCACCATGCGTGGATCGGGACACCACCACAGCACCGGGTCGCCGGGGCTGTACCAGGGGAACATGCCCTGGCTGTAGGCCTCCAGCAGGCGTGGCACGCTCAAGTCCAGACCGGCAGCCACCAGGCCTTCAGGGGTGGCTTGCCCAGGGCTGGGCAGAGGCTGGTCGGGCGCGACCCAGACAAGCGTCATGTTCAGGTGTGTTCGCGCTGCGCGATATCGAACTCGTGTATCTGGAAGCGCCCGGCACGGCGGTCTTGCACATAGCGCTGCAAGGTGGTCGTGACGGTACGGAACGCGAGTTCGTCCCAGGGGATCTCATCCAGGTGGAAAAAACGCGCTTCCAGTGTTTCGGGGCCGGGGTCCAGGTGTTCGCTGGTGACGTTGGCCAGAAAGTACACATGCACCTGTTCGGCGTAAGGCACGCTGATGACGGAGAACAAGGGACCAGGCTCGACTTGCGCGCCGGCTTCTTCGGCCATTTCGCGCAAGGCACCTTGTTCCAGCGTTTCACCCAGCTCCATGAAGCCTGCGGGCAGCGTCCATGTGTTGTAGCGCGGTTCGATGGCGCGCCGGCACAGCAGCACATGATCTTCGCCCCACATGGGAACGATGCCGACGACATTGCGCGGGTTCTGATAGTGAACGGCACCACATTTTTCGCAGACATCGCGCATGCGATTGTCGTCCGGCGGAATCAGGCGGCTCAGTTTGGAGCCGCATTGGCTGCAAAAGTGCTGGGCGCGTGGCGCGGGAAAATAAAAAGAAGCAGATGGCTGGGTCATGCAGACATTGTGGTGGGCGGTTCAAATAGGATCGGTCTCTGGCAATGCAATATACGCCAATTCACGTTCGGGCGACACGGCCAAGGACCAGACGGTCAGGGGGCGTGCTGCGGGATAGGCCGGTGTGCTCCAACTGCTACTGTAATGTGGCAATGCCAGATCCAGGGTTTCCAGCCCATGCCCGTTGTCTTGGCGCAATTGTTCTGCCAGCAACGGCAAGTCGCGTCCGGCCAGCAGGGCGGGGCCGCGCGGCGTGCGCAGATATAACATGCCCTGGGCGCTGACATACCAATGCAGAACATCGCTGACTTTTTGCCCTGTATGGTCGCAAAGACGACCGTCCGAGGCCAGATGCAGGATCAATGGAGCCCCATCCAGACGCACAAAGACTTGCTGCGGGCCATTCTGAATGTACCAGCGACCTTGGGTATCGGCTTGATAGTTACGGCTTAGAAAAGCGGTCAGGCCGGCGTGCAAAATGGGTTCGCCCGCTTGATCGGGATGCAGCAGCGCATCGCCGTCTGCATGGTAACGCCAGCGGCCAGACAGATCCAGGGACAGATAGCCGCTGACCGCAGGCACATCGGGCCATCTTTGCATGGCGCGAACAACGACATCATCCATGCGTGTCAATGGGCTTGATTGCCGCGCTTGGGGGATCGTATGCGACGTGGACTATAGGCCAGTTCCGGCATGGTTTCCAATGCCCAGTTGCGACAGAGCGCCCGTACCCACTCGGGCTGTGTTTTGGCGGCATCGCAGAGCCAGTTGGCGACAGAGTCCTGCACATAGGTGGAGTGATCGTGACGCAAAGCGTGCAGGATAGGCAAAGCGGCTGCTGGGTTTTCTTTGAAGTGGGCAATATGTTTGCAGCGCAATCCGCGTGGCCGCAAGATTTCGCAGCTAAAGCGGCGCAGCCGTTCGGATGGGGACTGGCTCCAGTCCAGCAACAGCTCGACAGCCTGGGCAGGGGCTTGAATGACATGCGGACGCAGTGCCAACCAAGACCATTCGCGCACGCTAAGGTGTTCGTCGTTGGCCAGCGGGGTCATGCGTTCTAGTCGTTCGCTCAGCGATAAGGCCGGCAGCTCGGCGATGATAAAACAAGCCCAGCCGCGCACGGTGTCTGACAGGTGGGACTGAAGACGGGCAATGACATCGTGCCCGTATTGCGCCAGCAGCAGACGAGCCATGTGTTGCATCCGCCGAACAATGCCCAGTTCTTGAGCCTGCAGGGCGGCCTGCAAGGAGTCGGTGGACAGATCCAACAAGGTGTGCTGAGCGAGCATGGCATGATCGATTGCCAATACCTCGGCCAGCGTGCTGCTGGATCTGTGTCCTGCGTTAAGGGTATGAAGCAGGCACGGCGAGAGATTTTTCAGCCGTGCTGTTTCTTGGCGCGCTGATGTGTAGGTCATGGATGTACGGTTTGTCAGTTTTGTCGTCAAGGACGCTGCCTTGCAGGGCCTCGGACAGCAGGCCGGACAAACGGTAGCGCAGCTCTTCGGGTAAATAGGTGAAAAAACTGGAAAGCCATTCCGTATAGTAAGGGAGTAAATGATCGCACAATTCTTGACCGGCCTGCGTCAATTTGACGGTAAGCACACGGCGGTCGGAGGAATTGTTCTTGCGGATCAGCAATTGTTGCTGTTCCAGGCCGTCGAGCAGGCCCGTAATGGTGGCCCGCGTGACGCCGGCTTGTTCGGCCAACAGGGCGGGGCTTAGGCCCGCCGGATGCTGGCTGAGCAGAAACAGCAGAGTCAGACGCCCTTCGGACAGGTTGAACTCGTTGAGCAAGGCGCTGGAGGCGCGATTGATGCTGGAGGCCAGAGACAAGACACGCAGGCAAAGTTCCACATCCTGAACTTTGGGGTGAGCCTGGCGTTGAGTTTCCGTCAGGATGGTTTGGTATTTCAGTTCAAGTAAATTCATGGTGCCGGGCCATTACAGGTGGTCGCAGAGGAATCAGTAAACGCTTGGGAAAACATAAATAAAAACAAAACGAAATCGTTTGTTTTTATTTAATCCTGCGTTGCTGCTGGAAGTGTGGAGGCTAGGTCTTGTTTTTGAATTTCGTTTTTTCTGATTTAAACATCTTTTATTGATCTTGAGTTTTCATTTAATCAAATAAGCCTTGTTTTTTTGAACTTTATTTTCCCTGGTTCCTATTCCACAGGGTAGCGGCGGGGGACGGTGTGGACGGGCGTACAAAAGATAGCGGGGCGCTGGCTTGCGGCGCTGCGCTGGAGCATTGTGTGTGCTTGATGTTTTTAGCAGCCCGACAGCTAAGGAAGCGTTTATATGAAGTATCAAATGATGCAATCATGCAACGCGATGTATGTGGCGGGCGCACAGGAATACGTACACTCCGGGCCGTGCCAAGGCGCATGAATGGTGCATGAGGCCGACATCGCTAAGCTGTGGCGGCGTTTGTTTGCCAAGGGGCGCACAAGAAAAATAATGAAGGCGCTGGCAGTCCTGCGCATGGCGTTTACAATGCTTGTAGCGCTTTCCTCGTTCGCCCATGCCTGTCATGCAAGGCAGTTGGAACATTCATACCGCCCAGCCGATCGCAAAGTGGCCCGTTTTTGACGGGCCTTTGCTTTCAGAAAACGGATATCAATACTTTCCAAAGGTTTTGTGCGGTATTTGCCGGAATATGCCTCTTAGCCCCTGCCACGTTCGGGAGAAATGGCGGGGGTTTGGCTCGTTTGAGCGATTGAGTCAGGTATGAAGCGTATCAGAAAAACTTTGCTATCGTTATTAAGGAAACGAAGGAATTATGAGTCAGTTCCGTATCGAACATGATTTACTGGGTGACCGCGAAGTCCCCGACGAAGTCTATTATGGTGTTCACACCTTGCGCGCCAAGGAGAACTTCCACATTACCGGTACGCCGATTTCTACCTACCCGGAACTGATTAAAGCCCTGGCCATGGTCAAACAGGCTGCTGCCCAGGCTAATTTCAAACTGGGCCTGCTCAGCGAAGAAAAGCACAATGCCATCGTGACGGCTTGTCAGGCGGTTAGTGACGGCGCTTTGCATGAGCATTTCGTGGTGGATATGATCCAGGGGGGCGCAGGCACGTCCACCAATATGAATGCCAACGAGGTGATTTGTAATCTGGCCTTGGAAAGCATGGGTCACAAACGCGGCCAGTATCAGTATTTGCATCCGAATGAAGATGTGAACATGGCGCAAAGTACCAACGACGTCTATCCCACGGCGTTGCACCTGGCGGCCTACTGTTCGCTGGAACCTTTGTTTGCCGCCATGGAGCGTTTGCGCGATGCGTTCTTGGTCAAGTCCGAGGAGTTTTCTTCGTACATGAAGATTGGCCGCACTCAGTTGCAAGATGCCGTGCCGATGACCCTGGGTCAGGAGTTCAAGGCGTTTGCCACGATGGTGAACGAAGATATCGTGCGTCTGAAAGAGTCCCGCAAGCTGATGTGCGACGTTAATCTGGGCGGCACAGCGATCGGCACTGGCATCACGGCGCATCCGGACTACGCCGCACTGGCGGTGTCCTATCTGTCGGATATTTCCGGCGTGCAGTTGCGCGTGTCCGGGGACTTGATCGAAGCGACCCAGGATTGCGGCGGTTTTCTGCATCTGTCGGGCGTGCTCAAGCGGGCCGCTGTCAAGCTGTCCAAGCTGTGCAATGATCTGCGCCTGCTCTCTAGCGGTCCGCGCGCCGGCATGGGCGAGATCTATCTGCCCGCTGTGCAGGCCGGTTCATCCATCATGCCCGGCAAGGTCAACCCAGTGATTCCCGAAGTGGTCAACCAGGTGGCGTTCGAGGTGATCGGTGCCGATATGACGGTGACCATGGCTGCCGAGGCTGGCCAGTTGCAGCTCAATGCTTTCGAGCCGGTGATTGCACACTCCTTGTTCCGTAGCATGTCCCTGTTGACCAATGCCTGCGACACGCTGACCCAGTTCTGCGTGGTCGGTATCACCGCCAACCGCGAATGCTTGGAGATGAATATCGAGCGTTCGATTTCTTTGGTGACGGCGTTGAATCCGTTCATTGGCTACAAAGCAGCGACGTCGGTTGCCGCCGAAGCGTTTCAGACGGGCACCAATATCCGCGATGTGGTGCTCAAGCGCGGTTTGATGGATGCCGATGAACTGAACGAGGCGCTGCGCGCCGAACTGCTGATCCAGCCGCGAGACCTGCGCGCTGCCGATCCAGCCTAAAACAGGCCCTGACGCGGACGAGTCTGAAACTTATTCGTGTCGGCCTGAAAATGCCTTCCTGATGGAAGGCTTTTTTTTTGCCTGATCGTTTTAGGTCGACATGGCGTTTCTTTTGGGATTAGGGATGTCTGTCGGTATTTTGGTAGCAGAGCCGATTCTCTGGCCCGCCCACCGCGACGTTCTCGCTAGGGTAATGCTCTATGGTGAGGCGGTCTGGCAGACCGTCATAATGTACCTTGGCATAACGTGCGCATTTCGCGTCGTGGCCATCTGGAGCAATGCCCATGAGAGTGTTGGGGTTTCAAGTTTTGTTTGGCGATCATCTGGCGCGCAGTGTGCGGGGAGTCTCCTGCGCGCCCCCCGAAAAAGCCTGATTCGGTTTTATCTGCTTTTTCATTTGCCAAATTTGCTGGAGTCTCACATGAGCGATCTTTTCGACAACCCTATGGGCCTGATGGGCTTTGAGTTTATTGAATTTGCCTCCCCTACGCCCGGAATCCTTGAACCCGTCTTTGCCATGATGGGATTTAGCAAGGTTGCGGTACACCGCTCCAAGAAAGTCTCGCTGTACCGTCAGGGCGAGATCAATCTGATCCTGAACGAAGAGCCCAAGAGCCATGCCGCCTATTTTGCCGCCGAACATGGCCCTTCGGCCTGCGGCATGGCGTTTCGCGTGCGCGATGCCCATACCGCTTATGAGCGTGCTCTGGAGCTGGGCGCGCAGCCTGTGGAGGTGCCTACCGGCCCGATGGAGTTGCGCCTGCCGGCCATTAAAGGCATAGGCGGCGCGCCCTTGTACCTGATCGACCGGTACGGCGAAGGCAGTTCCATTTATGACATCGATTTTGTCTATCTGGATGGTGTAGACAGGCATCCGCAAGGGGCGGGGCTTAAACTGATTGATCACCTGACGCACAATGTCTATCGCGGCCGCATGGCGTACTGGGCGCAGTTCTACGAGCGCTTGTTTAATTTCCGCGAGATCCGCTATTTTGACATCAAGGGCGAATATACCGGCCTGACTTCCAAGGCCATGACAGCGCCCGACGGTAAAATCCGCATCCCGTTGAACGAAGAGTCCTCGAAAGGCGCGGGCCAGATCGAGGAGTTCCTGATGCAATTCAATGGCGAGGGCATTCAGCACGTGGCCTTCCTGACCGATGATTTGCTGGGCACCTGGGACAAGCTCAAGAAGCTGGGCATGCGCTTCATGACGGCCCCGCCCGAAACGTATTACGAAATGCTGGAAGGACGTTTGCCCGGCCATGGCGAACCGGTGTCCGAACTGCAAAGTCGGGGCATTTTGCTCGACGGTACGTCCGAAGGCGGACAGCGTCGCCTGTTGTTGCAGATTTTCTCGGAAACCCTGATGGGGCCGGTGTTTTTCGAATTTATCCAGCGCAAGGGCGACGACGGCTTTGGCGAAGGTAATTTCAAGGCTCTGTTCGAGTCCATCGAGCGCGATCAATTGCGTCGGGGCGTGCTCAAGGCTGATTGATATTGCCGTGGCTTGCTAAGCCGCCGATAAGGTTTTTATGAATGATCCCCCGCCATCTGATTTCAGCTTGCGGGGGATTTTTTATTTAGCGTGCCGGTGGTTGCAGGATGCGGTACAGATCCAGCATCAGGTCGGACTGGGTAATCATGCCCACCAGGCGCTGCTGCTCGTCCACAATGGGCATGTGGCGGTGGCGACCTTGGCTAAATAGCGGGATCAAGTCGGCGACCGACATATTTTGGTTAGCCGTGGCAACCGGCGTGGTCATGATCTGGGCCACGGTGGGGGCAGGGGTGCGGCGCGGTGTCAGAAAATGGCGCAAGCGCTGGCGTAACGTATCGGGCTTGTCCAGACCGGCACTGCGCAGAAAATCGGAAAGAGTCAGAATGCCGATGACTTGTTTGCCCGGGTCCAGTACCGGCAAGGCTTTGATATTGCGTTCACGCATCAGATCCCAGGCCTGTTGCAAGGGCATGTCGGCACGCGTGGCGACGGGTTCGGTGTTCATCAGTGTGGCGCAGCGCCGCGTGTCCAGGTTGCGGCGAAAGGCCGACTGGTGCACGAAGCTGACCAGTTTTTTCAGATCGTCGTGGCTGATGTTCAAGGTTTGGTTGTAATGGCTCAGGGCCGCATCGTAGTCCTGGTCGATAAAGCGTGCGGACGAGGGCGTGGATGGCACGTGGCTGCTGTGGGCAGGTGGGTAGCGCACGCCGGTCAGGCGGTTGTAGAGCACGCCCAGAAGGACCAGCACGCAGGAGTCGAACAGCACCGGAAAGAGCGCGAAATCGTAGTCTTGTATGCCATTGAGGGCGGGAAAGACGGCCATGGCAATGCTGGGCGGGTGAACGCAGCGTAGCGCCAGCATCAGCAGCATGGCAGTGCAGACGGCGGTGGAGATGGCAGCGATGGGGTGCGGGAGCAGGACGGCGCAGCTGATGCCGGTGAGGGCCCCCACCATATTGCCGGCCAGGATGTTCCAGGGTTGGGCCAGGGGGCTGGTGGGCAGCAGAAAAACAAGCAGCGAACTGGCCGCCAAGGATGCCACCAGCCAGTGATGTGTTTGGGCGAAATCGGCAAAGTACAGGCTGAGCGAGGAGGTGACGAGGACCCCCAGCGTTGCGCCAGAGGTTGCGCGCAGCATTTCGCCACGAGAGATGGCCAACGATTTCGGACGCAGGCTGGACAGCCAGTGACGGAGTGATGCAGTCATGCCGGACAGGAAAAAGACGAAACCAGCCTGACATGATACTCCGGCGGGCGGGCATCAGGGCTTCGTTAGACGCCCAATCCCTGCGCTGACCAGTGGAGCCGGGTGCTGCGTGGCAATGGTTTGGGGCACGCCGTCCACGGTGATGGTGATGTGTTCGCGCTGTAGAGAGTCCAGGATGACGCCCGGGGCCAGCTCCTGCCCCTGGCGATAGGGGCGGACTGGCTGTTGATTGATGCTCAGCAGCGCAGCTCCGTTGCCGGCTCCGGTGATCATGCCGTGCAGGCGCAGTTCGGGTAAGGCAGTAGAACCGCCGAACCACAGGGCCAGTTGCTCCGTGCCGGCGCGCTCGGTCGGTGGGTCTTCCAGCACAGGGGGAATGGCCGTCACGGTCGGCAAGGATAGATTCAGCAGCAGCGCGGCCAGCGCCAGAATAATCCCAAGCTGACAAAAACGTACCCAGCGATATGACGGAAATATGGCGGAAATAATACCCATCTAGACTGTATCCATCGAAGTTCGGCAGACAGCCGCAGGCGCTTGTCTTGACCGACGCTATTTTGAGCGTGGCCCATGAAGCCCGTGTGACAAAGCCCGATGGCTTTCTATTTTTTCTCCATATAGTTCATGTTTGAAATTTACAAACGCGAAAAGCAAGCCGGCAGATTATCTCGGCATCCTGGTGACGCGCAGCCCCAGAAGGGTTTTTCGCTGATTGAGGTGATGGTGGTCGTGGTCATTATGGGCATCATGGCCGCGCTGGTGGTGCCTAGCCTGATGGACAGGCCGGATCAGGCGCGTGTCGTGGCGGCCCGTCAGGACATCGCCGCCTTGACGCAAGCCTTGAAGCTGTATCGGCTGGACAATGGCCGCTACCCATCGACCGCGCAAGGACTGGCCGCCCTGCATCAGCGTCCGTCCCAGCCCCCCGAGCCGCGCAACTGGCGCCCTTACATGGATCGTTTGCCCAGTGACCCCTGGGGGCAGCCATATCAGTACCTGCAACCGGGTGTGCGCGGCGAGATCGATGTGTTTTCGTTGGGGGCTGATGCGCAGGCGGGCGGTGACGGCACCGATGCCGATATAGGCAATTGGGACTGAGGCCGTGCCGCAACGGGGATTCTCCCTGATAGAAACCTTGGTGGTGCTGTTGATCGTGGGCATTGTCAGTACGGCGGGGCTGAGTGTGCTGGTGACCGATCGGGGCTCGGGCCTGCATGCCGATGCCCGGCAACTGGCCGCGCGTCTGGCGCAGGCCCAGGCCTATGTGCGCCAGAGCGGCCATGCGGTGTCTTTGGTGGCGGATGTCCAGGGATACCGTTTTCAGCTGCAGACCGCGGCGGCCTTGGCACCGGGTGCCCAGGATGCGGCTGTGCGTGATCGGGAACGCTTTGCCGCTTTGTTTCCCGAGCGCCGCTGGAGCGAGGCGCTGCGACAGGTGCGCATGGAGCCGTCCGGGCCGTGGTTGTTGGTCAACGAGTGGCTGGCCGCGCCACGCCAGGTGCAGCTTGATGATGGTTTGCAGGTATTGCGTGTGGGCAGCGATGTAACGGGCCGTTTTTCGGTAGAGCCATGAATGAGCGCGGCATGACGCTGGTGGAGGTGCTGATTGCACTGGCCATTGTTTCGGTGGCGCTGACAGCGGGCCTGCGGGCGCTGGGCTTGAGCGCATCCGGCAGTCTGGCCATGCAGCAGCGCAGCGCCGCTTTGCTGGCGGTGGACGCCGTGCTGGCCGAAATGCGCTTGCGCCGCCTGTTTCCCGAACCCGGCCAGACCACCGTGCCTTGTCAGCAGGGGGCGCTGGCTTTGCAGTGCCGTCAACAGGTGCAGTCGACGGCCAATCGTCATTTCCGGCAGGTGACGGTGCAGGCTTTCTTGCCTGACGGGCCGGTATTGGCCGAGCTGCATGCCACTCTGGCTTCCTTACCATGAAGGCCGATATGCAAGCTGGATTCACCTTGGTGGAGATGTTGGTCGCGCTGACCATTCTTGCCTTGATCAGTGTCATGTCCTGGCGTGGCCTGGATGCGGTTCTGCATGCCGATGAGCAATTGAATGCGCAGGCCACCCAAACCCAGGCTTTATTCAATGCTTTATCCCAGATGGCGCGTGACCTGGAGCAGCATGTCCAGGCAATCCCCGCGCCCCAGGACTCGTCCGGCCCGGTGGCCGTGCTGCCTGCCAGCATACGCTGGCAGGCACAGGGGCAGGGACCGGCGATGTTGTTGATCGAGCGGCGGGCCGATCAGGGCGTGGGCACGCAGCAGATCCAATGGCGTCTGGAGCAGGACAGGCTGCAGCGTGCCGCCGGCCCAGGGGCACAGGCCTATCCTTTGCCGGAGCCGGGGCCTTTATTGGATGTGCTGGAACCGGTCAGCGCCTGGAATCTGCGGATCTGGATTCCGGCCCGGGGCTGGCAAAGCTGGCCCTGGCCGCAAGAGGCGGGCTTGGCAGCCACAGGCATAGAGCTGAGCATTCAACTGGCCGACGAAGAACATCCGTATCGAAAAGTGGTGATGCTGCCATGAGTCGGGCGCATCAAGCCGGGATGGCGGTCATTAATGCTTTGGTTGTGGTCATGGCGGTGTCCTTGGCCACGATGGGTATCGTGCAGCGTCAAAGCGCGCTGGCTGTGCAGTTGGCCAGCGAACGCGATTATCTGCAGGCGCAGTGGTTGCTGCGCGGCGCATTGGACTGGGGCGTGCTGGTGTTGACGCTGGATGCACAGCGTTCGTCCGTGACGCAGGCTAAGGGCTTGTGGGCACAGCCACTGCAAGAGCTGAAGGTGGAGACACCGGACAAGTCCCGCGCGGCCTACTTTTCGGGCCGTATCGAAGATGAACAGGGCAAGTACAACCTGGCGGCTCTGGCGCGCGAAGGGCGGATTCAAGCGACGGCTGTACAGCGCCTGGAACAGTTGCTGCGCAGTGTGCGGCAGCCCGAAGAACTGGCCCAGCAGATGGCCCGACAACTGGCGCTCGCGCAGCGCAATCAGGGGCCCTGGCCACGACATCTTGGTGATTTCCTGTCGGCCGACCCGGCGATGGCCATGCGGCTTGTGCCGTATCTGAGCTTTTTGCCACTGGCCCAGGCGGTGAATGTGAATACGGCCAGCGCGCCGGTCCTGGCAGCGGTGCAGCCTGAAGTCAGCCAGGCCGAGTGGCTGGGGGTGCTGGCTCAGCGTGATCGCGGTCAATGGTTCCGTGACATGGCTGATGTCCAGGCCCGTCTGCATCGTCCGCAGCCACTGGAAGGTGCGCCGCTGGCGGTGCGCAGTGAATGGTTTTTACTAAGTGGCGAGCTGCGGCTTGACCATAGCCGGGTGGCGACACAGGCCCTGATACACAGAGCCGCCGATCGCAGCCGGATTGTCTGGATTCGCTGATTGATGAAGAAAGTATTACGTCTCTACCTGGACTCGCCCCTGAGCTTGTCGGGAAGCCAGCCCTTGGATTTTGTGTTGCGGGATCGGCGTGGACAGGTGCTGCGGCGCGGCTGCGCGGCATTGGCGGATTTACAGGCTCAACGACTGAGCCGCGCGATCGAACTGGTCCTGCCGCCCGGCATGGCAACGGTAACGCAGGTGCGCATACCGGCTGTCAGCGCCGCTCGCCGCAGCGCAGTGATCAACAGCGCTGTCGAGCCTTTGTGTCTGAGTCCTTTGGAGCAGGTCTGGGTGGGGAGCGGAGCACGGCAGGAGTCGGGCCTGACCGAGGTGGCATGGGCTGAACGAGTGTCGCTGCAGGCGTTGAGCCAGCAGGCCAGTCAGGCCGGCCTTGGTTTGAGTGCCGTACTGCCCTGGTCCGATCAGCATAAGCAAGAGCGCAGCGGGCAGGGCGATCACGTGACCTTGTCCGCCTGTTCTTTGCTGATGCCGCAGATGTCGGCGCAGGCTGGACAGGCGGCGGTTGTGAAGCTGGCTTTGTGGGGACTGGCTGCCGTACTGGCCTGGGCACTGGTCTGGCAGCACCAGGCCCGCAGCTTGCGCCAGCAAGTGCGGCAGATACAGACAGAGATGGAACAGTCATTGCGCCAGGCCATGCCGCAGTTGCCGGTTGTGGTTGCGCCGCTGGTTCAGGCGCGTCAGCACCGTGATTCTTTGCTGGTGGCTCAGGCCGCACCGCAAAGTGAATTGAATCAATTGCTGACCCATACAGCCGCCCAGTGGCCCACTTTGGAAGGGCGGGTTCGGGCTATTCGTTTCGAGCATGGCGAATTGAATGTGGCGCTGTCGGCCGACATGCAGCTGGAGACGCCGGGAGCCGATTCCGTGCTGGAGATCCTGTCTGCTGATGCGCCGCGCCAGTTGCGGGTGACGCTGGCTAAAGCGGGGCAGGCAGGGGGGCAGCCATGAAGTGGAGCAAAAAAGACTGGCCGGCCTTGCGACTGGCGCAGGACAAGACGGCGCTGTTTGCCCAGCGTTGGCGGCAAGTCAGCCGCCGCGATCAAAGGGCCTTGCTGGCACTGCTGGGGGCCGTGTTGGTCTTGGTTTTGTGGATCGGCTTGTTGCGGCCGGCGTGGCGCGATATGGCCCAGGCGCGCGAGACGTTGCCGCGTCTGCAGTATGAGCAGGCCCAGTTGAAGGCGGTCCTGAGTCAGATACGTTTGCTGGAGCAACAGGCCGGGCAAGCGCCGCTGGAGCAGGGGCGCGTCTCTGCGCTGGAGAGCAGTGTGCAGGCATTGGGGGGGCAGTGTCGCCTGGATGTGCTTGATGAATCCGCGCCCAGCGTGCATTGCCGATCGGCACCGGCAGGCGCATTGATGGACTGGTTGCTGCAGTATCCCAACTTGCTGGGTATGCAGGTGCAAAGTCTGTCGTTGAGTCGCTCCGTAGTGGATAGCCGCGAACGTCCCGGCTTGCTGGACGGGCTTATCCAGTTACATGCAGAGGACGCGCCATGAAAAAAACGATGCGGATTTTGGGCATGACAGTTGCGCTTGTGTTGGGGCTGTTGCTGTTGATTCCTTTCTTGTCGGCGCGCCTGTTGCTGGCCTGGCTGCCGCAGCAGGAGCCGCTGCGGCTGGTCAGTGCGCATGGCAGCCTGGCCAGTGGGCAGGGTTTGGTCAGTGTCGGCTCGGGCCTGCTGGCCAGGACGGTGCCAGGGTCTTTGCACTGGCGCTGGCGGCTGACGCCTTGGCCGCAACTGGAGCTGACACATCCTTGGCTGGAGCAGCCTGCGCAGTTGCGGGCCGGGCCGCAGGGCTGGGTGGTGTCGGGGCAGACGCTGCGTTTGCCGGCCGCTGTGCTGGGACGCTTGCATCCCTTGTTGCAGACCGTGCAGCCGCTGGGCGAGCTAAGCCTGCGCTGGCCGACACAAACATTGGCTGCCACGGCTGGTGCAGCGCCTGTCCTGGAAGTGGACTGGCGCGGCGCGCGGTCGGCTCTGGCGGGCGAGGCTGAAATGGGCCATTACCAGATTACGGTCAGTCGTCAGAAAAGCGGCCTGCAGTTCGCCTTGCGCACGGTGTCCGGCGATCTGACGCTGTCCGGGCAGGGGCAATGGCAGCGGGGACAGCTACAACTGGACGGCAAGGCTAAGGCGGCCCGTGCCGACGATACGCGTTTCATGGATTTGTTGGCGGCCTTGGGGCCGCAACGCCAGGGGGTGACCCACTGGCGGATTGCTACAACGACTACGACACAGGAATAAGTAGAGTTAATCATGACAATTTTGTCTTTGCGCCCTTCTGGCGCGCGTCCACGCTTTGCATTGAGTCTGGGTGCCTTGCTGCTGCTGGGGGCGTGCGCCACCACGGATTCGGGTCGCCAATCCGCGCCGGACCCATCCACCTTGTTTGCGTCGGTCAGCAAGGAGCCGGTCAGGCAGGCTGTGGAGGACCCTCGGTTCAATGCGTCGGCGCAGTCGGCCGGTCCGGTTAACCGCCGTCCGGCCCAGCGCGTGGGCGCGCGGGCGGCGCACATCGATGTGCCGGATGATGCCGAGTTTCCGCAGGGCGAGGACATTACCCTGAACTTTGTGGGCGCTGAGCTGGACAGTGTGGTGGCTGCCCTGGCGCGGTTTACGCAGCAAAATTTTATTGTGGACCCGCGCGTGAAGGGGCAACTAACGCTGGTGTCTGAAGTGCCGGTGGATGCCCGCACGGCTTACGGGATGTTGCTGTCGGCGCTGCGCATGCAAGGTTTCGCGGTATTGCGTACCGGCAAGGTCAGTCGGGTCGTGCCAGAGGCAGAGGCGCGTCAGCAGGGCGGCGCAGTGCGAGGCGGCAGTACCGCCAGCGGCAGCGGCGAACTGGAGACGCGTGTTTTTTCCTTGCGTTACGAGAACGCGACCGCGTTGGTGCCGGTGCTGCGTCCCATGATTGCGCCCAATAACCCCATCAACGCGTATCCAGCCAACAATACCTTGGTGGTTACTGACTATGGCGACAATCTGGATCGGATCGCGCAGGTCATTGCCGGCATTGACACTCCTGCCGGGTTGAATACAGACATCATTCCTATCGATTACGGGGTGGCTCTGGATGTGGCCGCCTTGGCCTCGCAAATGCTGGATACGCCCGGCAATGATGTGGCTCAGCGCATTACCGTGGTGGCCGATCCGCGCAGCAATTCCGTACTGGTGCGGGCAGGCAGTCCGGCCCGCCTGGATCTGGCTCGCGATCTGATCCGGCGTATCGACAGCCCGGAAAGCCGCAAAGGCAATTTGCATGTGGTGTACCTGCGTAATGCGCAGGCCGTGCAACTGGCCGACGTGTTGCGCGCCGCCTTGACCGGACAGTCCGGTACATCGAGCCAGGGCAGCGGTGCGCCGTCGGCTCCGGCATCGCCCGCCAAGGATGCCGGCAAAGCCATGTCGGTTCCGGTGGCGACTCAGACAGCGGCCACCGAGCCTGCCGGCTTGAGCACGCCTACCGCCGGCGGCACGGTTGCCTTCAGCGCGGGCGGGGCAACGGTGCAGGCCGATCCGTCCACCAATACGCTGATCATTTCCGCACCGGACCCGGTCTACCGCAGTCTGCGCGAAGTGATCGACCAGTTGGACCAGCGACGCGCCCAGGTCTTGGTCGAGAGTCTGATCGTAGAGGTCAATGCCGAGAATGCGGCCGAATTCG
Organism: Alcaligenes sp. SDU_A2; assembly: GCF_038237375.1. Taxonomy (NCBI): domain Bacteria; kingdom Pseudomonadati; phylum Pseudomonadota; class Betaproteobacteria; order Burkholderiales; family Alcaligenaceae; genus Alcaligenes; species Alcaligenes sp. SDU_A2. The sequence goes on from NZ_CP151273.1 coordinate 1,068,173, forward strand.
GCATACAGTGGATGACCGGCGGCGGCCATATTGCCGACGGCGGCTCGGGGTTTGTCGGCGGGGCCAATCTGGGTGGCACCGGTCTGAATCCCAAGGCCATGACTACGGTGGACTCGCTGGCAGCGGGTTTGAGCCTGGGCGTGGTCAAGGGGACGGTCAATGTGCTGGGCCAGCAGATCGTCAATCTGGGGCTGCTGGCGCGTGCCTTGCAGCGTCAGGGCGGCATCAATATTCTGTCTACCCCGAACCTGATGACCTTGGATAACGAAGAAGCCAGCATCATGGTCGGGCGCACCGTGCCGTTTGTAACCGGCCAGTACACCACTTCGGGCGATGGCGCGAGCAATCCGTTCCAGACCATAGAGCGGGAAGATGTGGGCCTGACCCTGAAAGTGCGTCCGCAGATATCCGAAGGCGGGACGGTCAAGCTGGCGCTGTATCAGGAGGTCAGCAGCATAGACACGACCATGTCGGTCGGCAATACCCCGGTGACTCGCAAGCGCGCCTTGAGCACCAATGTACTGGTCGACGACGGTCAGATCATTGTGCTGGGCGGTTTGCTGGAGGATGCCATCGAAGACGGCACGCAGTCGGTGCCGCTGCTGGGCGATATGCCGCTGATCGGCAATCTGTTCAAGTATGAAAAGCGCAAGCGCAGCAAGACCAATCTGATGGTGTTTCTGCGCCCGCACATTGTGCGCAATGCCCAGGACAGCCAGAGCCTGTCGCTGGATCGCTATAACTATATGCGTGCCGTTCAGGCTGATTTGCCTGACCGCTCGACCTGGTTCAACTCCGAGGCCGGTCACGTCGTGCTGCCCCAGGTGCCGGGCAAGGGCGGGGCAGGAACGATGGATTTGCGAGAGTCCTTATGAACCGGCTGCCGTACTCCTGGGCCCGGCAGCAGCGCGCGGTGCTGATGCGTCAGGACGGCGTATGGCGTATTGCGGTCAGCGAACGCACGCCCGATTGGGCGCGGACCGAACTGCGTCGGCGCTATCCCGAGCTGGACGAGCAGCCGGTTCCTGACCTGGAGCTGGATACCTTGATCGATGCCAGCTATGCGCAAGGGGACGATGCGGCCAGTGTGGTGGATGCGGCCGGCAGCGAAGTGGATCTGGACCGCTTGATGCAGGAACTGCCGGAGGTGACCGATCTGCTGGAAAATCAGGACGATGCGCCGGTGATCCGCATGATCAATGCTTTGTTTACCCAGGCCGTGCGCGACGGGGCCAGCGATATTCATCTGGAGCCGTACGAGACGCATTCGGTGGTGCGTTACCGGGTGGATGGACGTCTGCGCGACATCGTCAGCCCACGCCGCGCCTTGCATGGCGCGCTGGTCTCGCGCATCAAGATCATGGCCAGTCTGGATATCGCGGAAAAGCGTTTGCCGCAGGATGGCCGCATCGCCTTGAAGGTGGGTGGACGCGCTCTGGATCTGCGTGTATCTGTGCTGCCCACCGGGCATGGAGAACGGGCCGTGATGCGCTTGCTGGACAAGTCGGCCGGACGACTGGAACTGGAGCGCCTGGGCATGGACCCGGATATTCTGGCGCAATTGGATGCGCTGATCCAGCAGCCACACGGCATTGTGCTGGTGACCGGCCCGACCGGCAGCGGCAAGACCACGACTTTATATGCAGCCTTGGGCCGGGTGGATACGGCACGCAGCAATGTGTTGACGGTCGAGGACCCGATTGAATATGACTTGCCGGGTGTGGGGCAGACGCAAGTGAACCCGCGCATCGAGTTGACGTTCTCGCGCGCCTTGCGCGCCATCCTGCGCCAGGACCCGGACATCATCATGATCGGAGAAATCCGCGACCTGGAAACAGCGCAGATCGCCGTGCAGGCCTCGCTGACCGGTCATCTGGTGTTGGCGACGCTGCATACCAATGATGCGGTATCGGCTGCGACCCGTCTGGTGGATATGGGGGTGGAGCCGTTTTTGCTGGCTTCTACCTTGCGCGGCGTGCTGGCGCAGCGTCTGATCCGTAAATTGTGCCTGCATTGCCGTGAGCCCAAGCCCGATGGATTATTCGGTGCCCGAGAGGGGGGCTGTGACCATTGCGGCCATACTGGCTATCAGGGGCGCACGGGCATACACGAACTGTATCGCGTGGACGAACGCGCCCAACAGTTACTGGCCGAGGCCGGTAACGAACATGTTTTGCGTCAGGCCGCCCGCGAAGCCGGGATGCGCAATCTGCGCGAGGATGCCCAGCGCTGGGTCTTGCAGGGCCTGAGCACACCCGAAGAAGTGCTGCGCGTAACGCGCGAACTGTAAAAGCGCGGGAGACGAGCAATATGGGTACGTATCAGTATGAGGCGGTCGATCAGACCGGGCGCAGCGAGCGCGGCGTGCTGGAGGCCGACAGTGAACGTCTGGCGCGTCAGCAATTGATGGCGCGGGGCTTGTTGACGGTCTCGTTGAAGGCTGGGCGGTCGCGGGCAGCAGCCCGGGCGCGCAGTGTGGGACTGCGTCGCAGCGAACTGTCCTGGCTGACGCGGCAACTAGCCAGTCTGGTGGCGGCCGGCTTGTCGCTGGAAGCCAGCCTGGGCGTGGTCATGGAACAGGCCTCGCGCCGGCCGGTGGCACAACTGCTGGCCGATCTGCGGGCCGACATCCGGGCCGGTCAAGGCCTAAGTGATGCGCTATCCAATCATCCACGCGATTTTCCCGATATCTACCAGGCGCTGGTGCGGGCCGGCGAACAGTCCGGCGAACTGGAGCAGGTGCTCGATCGCCTGGCGAGCTTTATTGAAGACAGCGGAGCCTTGCGCGGCAAGGTCTTGACCGCCTTCATCTACCCGGCCATTGTCAGTTTGATTTCGGCGGCCATGGTGGTGTTTTTGTTGAGCTATGTCGTTCCGCAAGTGGTGGGTGCCTTTACCCAGGCCAAGCAGCAATTGCCGCTGTTGACCCGTGTCATGATTGCAGCCAGCGATGCGGTGCGCCAGTGGGGTGGCGTAGCCCTGCTGATGCTGCTGGGGGCAGGCGGTGGGGCGGCGTTGCTGTTAAAAAAGCCGGCTGTGCGTCTGGCTTTGCATCGTCGGTTATTGCGCGTGCCCGTATTGGGCGGCTATCTGCTGGGGGTGGATACGGCACGCTTTGCCGCGACGCTGGCCATTCTGGTCGGCAGCAATGTGGCTTTGTTGACGGCCCTGGAAGCGGCCGGTCGCACCTTATCGAACTTGGCTTTGCGCGATGCCGTGGCCGAAGCGGCGGCACGCGTGCGCGAGGGTCTGCCCCTGGCCGCTGCCCTGCAGCGCAGCGGCTTGTTTCCGCCTCTGCTGGTTCAGTTGATCGCCAGCGGCGAGAAAACCGGCGAGCTGGCTCCTATGCTGGATCGCGCCGCCACGACTTTGTCGGCAGAGCTGGAGCGTCGCGCCCTGACCCTGACGGCCTTGCTAGAACCCTTGATGATTTTGCTGATGGGGGGGCTGGTGCTGATGATTGTGCTGGCCGTCATGTTGCCCATCATCGAGATGAATCAGCTGGTTCAGTAAGACCGTGTGCGCGCCGGTGCTCTGGTCGGGGCGCATGGCAGACCCTTTGTACGGCGTACGCGGACGCCTTGCCGTTTGGGCCAAGTAGAGAGAACCTCGGGTTCTCGTCAGGCCGACCCTAGCAGGCCGGCTTGGCTGGGGCCTTCGCCCGCGCTATGCGCGGGTTCCCTGGTCAGGATACTGGAGCGGGCGGGGCGTGAACTCGCAGGGTGATTCGTCCACCGGACGAATCACCCGCGTCCTGCTCGAACAGCACGCCCCTTGCCTCCCGCTCCAGCATCCCGCCTGCGGCGAAGGCCCTGACTCGCCCGCCGGCCTGTTAGGGTCGGCCTGGCGAGAACAGCACCGCTGTGCTTGGCCCAAACGGCCCAAGCAATACGAAGCAATCCCCGGTATTGAGCGAAGAATCAAAAAAAATCCCCGAAGGCAAGGTGGGCTTGCACTTCGGGGACGGTCCGCGCAAGGCACGGACCGGGAACAGACTTGAGTATTACAGCTGGGCGGGAATGCCCAGGGCCGGATCGCTGACACCGTGCTTGCCCGACTCTACGCGACCGGCGAAGCGGCGGTAGTAGCTGGGGTCGCTGTTGCTGCGCACCACAAAGTCGTACCAGTGGCCGCTGGAGGACAGGGTCCAGGACTGTTTGGCTTGTTTGCCGCCTTCAACCGTGATCTCCCAAGGACCGTCCTCGCGGTAGGCCATGGATTGGATCGTGAAGGTGCAGGCCGATTTGCCGCCGTTCATCAGCTCCAGGTAGACATCGCCCTGAGTCACTTCGTAGCAGACACGGATCTCGGGACGAGCGTTCTCGGCTTTCTCGAGGACGCTGACATCGCCACGGAAATGACGGTGAAAACCGTTCGGACCCAGAACCCACAGGTCATAGTGGCCCAGGTTATCCGCCTGCGCGTCCCATATATCGTCCAGGATCTGGCCGGGTTCGACCATGTAGCGGCGTGGGATGCGGTCCAGGTTCAGCTTGTCGTAGACGTGGAACACAGCGGCGGCTTTGCCGGTGTTGGAGAACAGCAACTGCACACCCTTGCTGCTGTCGCAGCGTGCGCTGACATGCAGTTCATACGGCAGGGCACGCGATGGGCGCACGCCGGTCTGCTGCATAGGGATGCGCTGATTGTCCGTCGGAATCGGAACTTGGGGCAGACGGCCTTGATCGTTGCGGATGGTGTCCGCTTCCTGACGGTTCAGACGGCCCTTTAGGGTGGGCAACGGTTCGTTATTGGGGCTGGCAAAGTTGAAGGCGGTGGTCAGGTCGCCGCAGACCGCACGGCGATAGGCGCTGATATTGGGCTCCATCACGCCAAAGCGCTGTTCCATGAAGCGAATGACGGAGGTGTGGTCGAACACTTGCGAGTTGACCCAGCCGCCACGGCTCCAGGGGGAAATGACGTACATGGGCACGCGCACGCCGGGGCCAAAGACCTTGCCGTCGCGAGGTGGCTGACCAGACAGGCCTTGAGGGCTGGGGTAGTTGTAGTACTCGAAGGCGATCTGCTCGTCGGTCAGCGTGGTTTTGCCGGCCGGTTTGCCGTCGGCATCAATGGAAGGTGCCGAGGGCGAGGGGACGTGATCGAAGAAACCGTCGTTCTCGTCAAAGTTCACTAGCAGAACGGTCTTGCTCCAGACTTCGGGGTTGGCGGTCAGTGCGTCCAGCAGCTCCTGTGTGTACCATGCGCCTTGTACCGGGCTGGATGGGCCGGGGTGCTCGGAGTAGGCGGCTGGTGCCACGATCCAAGAGATCTGGGGCAAATTGCCTTCCTGAACATCTTTGCGGAATTGTTCAAAGAAGCCACCGTCCGGCATGGTGTTGGCAATCCCTTTGTACAGCGGATTGCCTTCATTGTCGGCCGGGTCATAAGGGGTATTGGTCGGTTTGCCCGACTGTTCATTGGCGCGGCGGTATTGCTTGAAGCCGGCCAGCGAGTTGTCGGTGAAGTTGTCGGGCAGATTTTGGTAGACCTTCCAGCTGATGCCGGCTTCTTCCAGGCGTTCGGGGTAGGTTTTCCATTCGTAGCCCAGCGCCGAGCTGTTCAGGCTGTCCCAGGCGTTGTTGACGGTGCACTCGCCCGAGCCGGTCGGCCCGTTGGTGCCCGTCCACAGGAACATGCGGTTCGAGTTGGTGCCTGTATGCATGGAGCAGTGGTAGGCATCGCACAGCGTAAAGGCGTTGGCCATGGCGAACTGGAACGGCAGTTCCGCTTCGCGGTAAAAACCCATCGAGTGTTTATTCTTGTACTTGGGCCAGAAGGACATGCGGCCGTGGTCCCAGGCATTTTGTCCGTCGACCCAGGCGTGGGGCGTGCCGTTGACGCGCTGTGCATTGCCCTTGGTGCTGTCCAGGTGGTAGGGCAGCACGGCTTCAGTCGTGCTGACGTTTTGTTCCCAGACATTGCGGCCATTGGCCAGCGGAATGGTGAAACGGTCGCCAAAGCCGCGCACGCCTTTCAGGGTGCCGAAGTAATGGTCGAAAGAGCGGTTTTCTTGCATCAGGACCACGATGTGCTCGACGTCCTTGATGGTTCCGGTCTTGTTGTTGGCAGGAATGGCCAATGCTTTGCGGATACTGGGCGGGAAGGCGGCCAGGGAACCGGCGGCCAGGCCGGCACCGGTCACATTGCGTAGGAAATTGCGGCGTGAAGTCATTGTTGCAAGTCTCGTAGTCCGATCAAGGGGCGCATTTCAGCTGCTTGGGGGTTTCGGGAGTGGTTGGCGTTTCGGGGTCAACGGGGCGGTCGGGGCTGGTTGCTCCGGCTCCGGACGAGCCACCGCTGTCGCAGGCGGCCAGCAGGCCGCACAGCAAAGCCAGGGCAGCGGCGCGCTTGAGGCGACCGAAGGCGGCGGAATGGATGCTTGGATTCATAAAAATTCCTTGGTCAGAAATCAGGGTTGCAGGCTGGACAGGGGCTTGCGGGATTCGTAGATGCTGGTCAGTTCGTCGGTCGTCAGGGCGCGTTCCCAGATGGCCAGTTCGCCGAAATCCATATTGATGTCGCTGCGTTTCCAACGTTTGTAGTACTGGCCGGTAACGTCTTCGGCCAGGCCCAGTTCGTTGGTGCCGGTACCGACCAGGGCGTTCAGTGTGCGATCTTCCAGGGGTATGGAGCCGAATTGAGCGCCGCGCTTATTGTCGAAAACATGGCCGCGCATGATCTTGCCGGTCTTGTCGATAACGACGGCCACATAGGCCCACTCGTCTGGCGTTACGTAGTAGCCCTGGCTTTCGTTGCGGCCGCCGCCATAACCGGCGTTAAAGCGGATGTCGCAGCCGCCATTGTTAAATAAGCCCAAAGCGAAGCCGGGGTTGCCGCCTGAGTCGTAGTTTTTGTTGGCCAGCATCGAGGCGCCATAGCTGTGGCAATTGTTGGGTGTGCGGAACCAGAAACCGATGGTCAACTGTGGGACGCCGTCTTTTGCGAACAGATCTTGATTCAAGGCTAGGCGATAGCCGCGATTACCGTTGGAGTCGGCATTGGTGCCTACGATACGCAGGGCACCAGTAGGCGTAGTTGGGTCCAGGAAGTCAGCAGCGATCAGTTGACCCGCTGGCACTTCAGCCGTAAAGGTTTGTAAGGTGGTGAGGCCTTGGCTGTCTGTCAGCGGTTGGGCCGTCATAGGGTAGTAGCCGGTCAGGCCGGTTTTGAGCGTGCTGGCCAACTTGGGCGGGGGTTTGTAACCTGCCTCCACCTGCATGGTGGATGCGGCCTGGCCGGATTGGATGGTGTAGCGGAATGAATAGACCTGGGCCGTTTCGGATATAGGCAGGGCATCCGAGTGGCTGGTTGCGCCGGCCGGCAAGGTGGCTACCAGCTCGCCGTCGCGCAGCACGCGTACTTCCTGATCGGCGTTGCCGATCAGTTTCCAGTGCAGATCCACGCTGTTCTTTTTTTCCTGCTTGCTGAAACCGACATTGCGGATGCTGGTGCCTGCCTGCAGCGGGGAGCCGCGAAAGCGGTAGTCTTTACCCAACGCGCCCAGATGCGACAAAACAGTGGGCGCAATGTCGATGACCGCAGCCAGGCTGTTCATGTCTGTACCGGCATCCACAGCGCTATCGGGAGCCGAGAGCGACGCCAACGTTTTGTTGCTGGCGATGAAGCTGGTCTTGTTGCGGTTGAATTGCGAACCGGTCGTGCCGCCAAATTCGTCCAGGCCGTAGCCGGTCGTGACGATCAGCAGCCAGTCTTCGCTGGATTCGGCTTGCTGACGCTCTTGAATCAGGGCGGTCAGCTTGTCCAATGTGTCCAGGGACTGTTGCACGGCCTGCGCGTAGGCTTGGCTGCCCAGACCATGCTCGGTGGCGGCACGGGCGGGCGCTTGCAATTGGGCCAAGATCAGCGATTTTCCTTGTTGCAGGTAGGCTTGTGCCTGCTCGTCTACACAGGGATCTGAATCGGTGCAGTTGGCCGCTTCCAGCAGCTTGCCGGCTTGCACATCGGCTTGCAGCAGAGCGCGATAGTCGCCTGTGCTGGCGGCCATTGCCGCTGTCTGGGGTTCGGCAGCCAGCGAGAAGAGCGTGGGGGCTTTGAGTTCCAGCGCTTCTACGCCCACGCCGCGCAAGCCGTGCTGGTCGGCCCAGGAGCCGGTGACCAGGGAGGCCCAGCCGGGGATGGGCAGCGTGCGCTGTTCGGCGGCGGTACCTGCGTAGCCGCCGGTCTGGGCGGGGGCGACGGACAGTGCGCTCAGGGCTGGGTGTTTGCCGCTTTGGCGGGCTTGCAATAAGGCTTCATAGGTCAGGCCATCAATGCTGACGACCAGGGCTTTTTTGCCACCCAGGGCCTGCTGCTTGCCGGAGTCGGGCGTTGTTGGCTGTTCGGGCTGGCCGGTGGCGGGCGAGCCATCGCCGCCGGAGGAGCCGCTGCCACAGGCGCTCAGCAGCAACACGGCAGATAAAGATAAACAGGCCTGACGCAGGCGGCGCACAGGAAAAGGGGGACGTGCAGATAAGGACATACAGCCACTCGTTCTGAAAAAGGAAAGGGAGGGCCGGACTGTGCGTGGGGTGGGCTGCCCAGTCGGCATCGGATCAGGACGCAGGCAGTGTAGAAAGAGCGTGTGACCGCTCCGTTAACGGAAGGGAAAATCCATTGATGATTGGATTTTTTTATATGGGTTCAGGTACTTTGGGTCGCGGTGGACGCTTGTTTAACCCAGTGTTGGTGCGGCTTGCAGAGCTTGTTTCATCTCTATGTCGTGTTTGTTGCGGATCGGGAAATTATTTGAAATACAAACAATAAACGGCTTGATCATTAAAGGATTTTGTATTTTCCACTGATCGACCGTAGCCGGATGCGGGCCATTCACGGGTGTATCCGCGTGGCTATCCGACGGTTCGCAGACAGCAAAAAAGGGTTTTTCGAGAGATGTCGGGGAGGCTTCGTAGTGGGCGGGACGTCTGTGTACGCCGTACCAGGTATCAGCCATACGCTGAATGTTCTGTTTGGCATGAATGCGTATAGCCGGGGCTATGTTATTGCTGTGCTGAACCTTGAATGGCGTCTTCAAAAAGCCCGTTCCTCATCGACCTGGTAAATTGGTTCTTGGAAATTCTTCGGAGAACCAAAAAAAACGGGAGCCAGGCTCCCGTTACTGTCCCGGTAGCGGGGTGTTATTGGGCTTTGGCCCGCAGGCGGCCGCCGCTAGGGGTAGAGTGCGCGCCCAGCATCACGCCATTAATGGTTTGGCCGTATAGGTCAGATTTGGCGTCGTGGTATTTTTTTTGGGTTTCTTCTACCGATCCATTAAAGCGCGGGTCCTGGGGGCGTTCGTGGGCGTTCATGTAATAGGCCACATCCCAGGCTTGCTGGTCGGTCAGGCTGTTGCCCTTGCCCAATGGCATATTGGCTTTGATAAAAGCGGCTGCCGTCGGAATGCTGTGCATGCCAGCTCCCCAGTTATACGAGCCGTCGCCCCACAGGGCGGGAAACACCATGCGTTCGCCCACATGCTGGCCTGCTCCGTCGGCACCGTGACAGAGCGCGCAGTTCTGGGCATAGACTTGTTCGCCGCGTACGTAGTCGGGCTTTTGCGCAGGCTCAGCCAGGCGTTTGAAGCCTTGCCCTTTCAGCTTGACACCGGTGGGAGCGCCCTGCGCCAGCCAGTACATATAGCTTTCCAGCGCCACGATGGTTTGATCATCGGGCGGCGGCATCTTGCCGTTCATGCTGTAGCGAAAGCAGCCTTGCAGACGTTCGGCCAGAGTATTGACATGGCCGTTTTTAGATCGATACGCTGGATATAAGACATAGGCAGCCCATAGCGGCGAGGCGTTTTCGCGGCGGCCCGCATCCATATGGCAGCTGACGCAGTTCAGTTGGTTGCCCACGAACTGGCTGGCGTTCTGGGGCGTATTCAAAAAAATAGCCTGACCTTTAAGCACCATTTTGCCAAAGTCATTATTTGGGATGCTGTGTGCATCCGGCGGCGAAAACGATGGGGCGGCATCCCCTAGGTCGACGGCCTGGGCCATGCCCGTGGTGAGCATGGCCAGGCTACAGGATAGGACCAGGGCGCGCAGCTCTGAAGTAATGATGCGATTCATGGCTTGCTCCCTTGTGCAACGGCAGGATGATTCAGGCTGGCGGGTAGGGTGGCGAAATAGTCGGCCGTGGCGTTGATCTGGGCGTCCGTCATGCGTTTGGCAATTTCGCCCATCAGGGCCAATGGACCAGGGTCGCGTGTCCCGTCGCGCCAGGCCTGCAACTGGCTGCGTATATAGCCGGCAGGCAGGCCGGCCAGTGCCGGGAAGGACTCGCCTACCCCTGCGCCGCCGGGGCCATGGCATTGAATGCAGGCAGGAATATTATTGTTCCAGTCGCCGCGATTGGCGATCCATGCACCCAGTTGTTCCTGGGCGGGATACAGATCCACATGGGCACCCAGCTTTGTCTTGTCGACGGGCGCGGGCAATTGTGCATAGTAGGCCGAGACGGCCTGGATCTGCGCGGCTGTCATGGCCTTGGCAATGGGTTGCATGATGGGGTTGGCGCGCTTGCCCGAGGCCAGATTTTCCAGTTGTTCGGCCAGATAACTTGCGCCCTGAGAAGCCAGAAAGGGAAAACCGGCCGGAGCATTGCCTTCACCCTGGGAGCCATGACAGGTAGCGCAAGCCAGGACGCCACCGCTGCCCGATGTGGCCAAGGCTTTGCCTTGTTCGAGCGGCTCGTTTGCTCCGGCCGGCGCGGCACTGATCAACAGCAGTGCAAGCGCCAGCCATCGGCTCGCCGGGATACGAGGATACCGTATGGTTTGCATGATTTTTTCTCCCAATAGCTCTTTTTTATTCTATGCCTCAAATTGAATTGAGTCATATGTAAATTTTTTTTACTTATATAGAAACTTGGGAGAATGTTGATCTTGCGCAAGGCAAAGCGTAGGACGAGTCAGTGTCCAGCGTCGGTAAGGGTTGGACTGTCATGCGTGGCAAGCCGCTGAGCGCCTGGATGATGGGCTGGGCCTGGGCGGGCGGGGCGCTGCTGATAAACACGCTGTGGCCGCCGGCGGATCGTACACCCAGACAGCCAGCCGCGTGCAGACGGCGGCGCACCTGGCTAGCCACGGCGAAAGAAGGCTCCACTATCTGGAAGCGCCCGGCGCTTAGACGTTCGATGCTTGGGCGCAGAAAGGGATAGTGGGTACAGCCCAGGACCAGCGTGTCGGCGCGGCTGCTAAGGGCAGGTTTCAGGTAGCGGTGCAGTTCGTGTTCCACATCGGGACCATCCAACTGTAATGCTTCCACCCGTTCGGCCAGGCCAGGACAGGCAATGCGTACGACTTGGACCTGGGCGGCATGCTGGCTTATCAGGTTCTGCAGGCCGGTGCTTTCTATGGTCCGACGCGTGGCCATCAGGGCGATGCAGCCGCTGCGGCTGAGCGCAGCCGCAGGCTTTACCGCAGGCTCGATGGCAATGATGGGGACGCTGAAATGGGCGCGCAGATAAGCGGCGGCCAGCATGGTGGCCGTGTTGCAGGCGATGACGATGGCTTTGCAGCCTTGATCCAGCAGAAACTGGACCAATTGGGCTGTGCGCGCTCTGATCCAGTCGGGCGACCGGTCACCGTAGGGGGCATAGCCGGAGTCGGCCAGATACAGCAGGTTTTCGCCGGGCAACGCCTGGCGTATGGAGCGCCAGACGGACAGACCGCCCACGCCGGAGTCGAAAATGCCGATAGGAGCATTCGAGGGCGCACGCCCCGCGCACGGATTCATGGTCTGAAGCCAATAATGGCAGGAAAAAACGGAAGCTATATTATGGCCCGTTTGTTTCGCAGGGGTAAGGGGCAAGCAGCATGGGCAGTCACATCTGTCAGGGGGGCGGATCAGTGACTGGCAGGAAAGAATCAGGCTTTTTTGACGAATTCTGTCTTTAAGCTCATGGCCCCGAAGCCATCGATTTTGCAGTCGATGTCGTGGTCGCGGTCGACCAGACGGATGTTTTTGACTTTGGTGCCCATTTTGATGGTGCCGCCGGAGCCTTTAAGCTTCAGGTCTTTGATGACTGTGACCGTGTCGCCATCTTGCAGGACGGTGCCGGTCGAGTCTCGATAGACGCGTTCTTGCGTTTGCGCCGACTCGATGGCCTGGGCGGGCCATTCGTGCGCGCATTCCGGACAAATATACAGAATGCCGTCTTCGTAAGTGAACGTGGACTGGCATTGGGGACAGGCGGGCAGGCTGGTAGTCATGGGCGTACAGGCAAACCGTTAAATACAGAAGAAAGCCAGTATAGCCCTTATTGCCAAAAGGGTTATTTGCGCCGCCTGCTGCGTTCATGGCCGGAATAAGGCAGGTGTCGGTGGTGGGCGCTCAGCCCCCGGTCCCCGATCGTGCATGGGAAGCCGGGGGTGATCGTTCAGACCGGATCGGGCGAACGGGCGTACAGCGCGGTGGCTTCGGATGTCACCAGGGCCTGATAGCGCTCGAAGTGGTTCAGAATGTCGTTGATGACCTGCCCTGAACTCAGACCCATCAGGTCGTAACCACGGCTGCCGTCGGCAAAAACGGTGCGGACCTGCCATTCGTGCGGGCGGGTCTGTTCGTTCTTGGCGGCGGCGGCGGTAAAGCTGGCAACCCGGCGCGCCTGCATTTGCACGCCATAGACAAAGTTGCGCTGACCTTCGGCCTCAATGCACAACTGAGCCTGATCATCCTGACTTGTGTCCAGCGAGACGTTCAGATTGCGCTTGCCCAGTTCCTCAGCCACGGCTTGCAAGGCCGGTGTGGCCACTTCATCCAGAAAGCGCTTGGCATCGCGACGGGTCGGACTGTGCAAAATAGTGGACAGGCGGCGTCGCCAGGAGACTTCCGTTCCTGGTGCCGGTCCAGTGGCAGGGCCGCTGGTGCGGCGTAGACGCGACATATCGGCTTTCATGCCTTTGAACAGCCCCAGAATCAACAGGAACATGATCAGGGCAAAAGGCAGGGCGCTGACCAGGGTAACGGTTTGCAGCGCCGTCAGCCCGCCGGCCAGCAATAGCAGGGCGGCGGCGGTGCCTTCCAGCGCGCACCAGTAAATGCGCTGCCAGACCGGCGCATCTTCCACGCCGCCGGCGGCCAGCGTGTCGATGACCAGCGAACCCGAGTCGGCCGAAGTCACAAAGAAGATGGACACCAGCAGCACGGCCAGGGCGGAGGTCAGACCCGACCAGGGCAGGTACTCCAGGAACTCGAACAAAGCCACCGACGCATTGGCGGCGGCGTCTCGGGCCAGTTGGCCACCGGCGACAGTCATGTCCAGGAAAATAGCGGTGTTGCCGAACACCGTCATCCAGAAGAAGGTAAAGACCGTGGGCACTAAGAGCACGCCCAGAACAAATTCGCGCACGGTGCGTCCGCGCGAGATGCGGGCGATGAACATGCCGACGAAGGGGGACCACGCAATCCACCACGCCCAGTAGAACAAGGTCCAGGCTTTCATCCAGTCCTGTTCGCGAAAGGCTTGGGTGCTAAAGGAGCGGGCAAAGAAATTATCCAGATAACCGCCGATGTTCTGCACGAAGGCATTCATCAAGAAAGAGGTCGGGCCCACAAAAAGCACGAACAGCATCAGGGATACGGCCACCAGCAGGTTCAGCTCGGATAGCCGCCGTATGCCCACATCCAGTCCGCTGACCACAGACAGGGTGGCCAGCGAAGTGACCACGACGATCAGCGCGATCTGTACCCAGGTTTCCTGCGGCCAGCCGAACAGGTGTTCCAGCCCGGCATTGATCTGCAGCACGCCCAGGCCCATAGAGGTGGCGATGCCGAACAAGGTGCCGCAGACAGCGAAAATATCCACGCTGTCGCCGATCCAGCCCTCGATGCGTTTGCCGAACAGGGGATACAGGCCCGAACGTATGGTCAGCGGCAGGTTGTAGCGAAAGCAGAAGTAGGCCAGGGACAGACCCACCACGGCATAGACGGCCCAGGCGTGTACGCCCCAGTGAAACAAGGTGATGACTTGGGACTGGCGCGCTGCCTCGACTGTGCCGGCTACCCCCGAAGGCGGCGCGGAAAAGTGTTGCAGCGGTTCGGCCACGGCAAAGAACATCAGACCGATACCCATGCCTGCGGCGAACAGCATGGCCATCCAGGTCAGGTAGGGGTAGTCGGGTTCCGAGTCATCGGGCCCCAGCTTGAGGTTGCCGTAGCGGCTCAGTGCCAGGTAGACGATGGCAAAGAAAAACAAGGCCACGGCCAAGATGTAGAACCATCCAAAACTGCGGATGACCCAGTCCTGGAGTTGTTCAAAGATAAGGGCGGCGTCCTGCGGAAAGATGATGCCAATCAGCAGGAAAACCATGACGATCAGTGTAGATCCCCAGAAAACCCTCGGATGTAGGGTGCTTTTGAAAGGCAGGCCCATTGCATGCTCCGGTTGTTGCTTGGTGGAGCAAGCTTAACGAGAATGAATCCGAAGTTAAAGGGTCGATAGTTCAAGAACTGTATATTTCAGGGTCGGAATGGATCATTGGGCAGCAGCAACTCCTGGCTGTCCGCCTGGCGGGTCAGCTCCAACTGGTGCAGGACACTGGCGCTGGCCGTATGGCTGGCCGAATGCAGATCGGTGCCGTGCAGCAGCCGGGCCAGCAGCGTGGCGGCGAATAGGTCGCCTGTTCCTTTGGCGGCGCAATCCACGCGAGGATGGTTCAGCAGGACGGCCGAATGCGGATTGCGACGCACCTGCAGCAGACCGATCTGACCGGCGTGCCAGGACAGGGGGGCGGCGCTGGTGGCAATCAGCCATTGCGCGCGTCCTTTCAGCAGCGAACGTGCGGCGTGGGCGGCTTCTTCCTGGGTGTTTGTGGGCAGACCCGTCAGCAAGGATAATTCGTACCCATTGGGTGTTAAGCCTGTCGCCAGCGGCAGCAGCGTCTGGGGATAGGCCCGCACCAAGTCCGGGTCGACATAAGTGCCTACATCAAGATCGCCGATGACCGGGTCTACGATCACCAGAATATCGGGATGTTGTTGCAGCAGCCGGCGCAGCCAGCGCGCAATGACAAAAGCCTGTCCGGCGTTGCCCAGATAGCCGATGAGCACGGCGCGGATCGCCTTCAGGGCACCGCGCCTGTCCAGGTCGGCCAGAAAGCCGTCCAGCCAATCGGCGGGCAAAGCGCCGCCGTGTACCGTCGGGTACTGCGGGTTGTTGCTGAGCAGGACGGTGGGCACGGCGGCCACGGTCAGGCCGTGTTGGCGCAGGGTGGGAACGGCAACATTGTTCCCGACCCGGCCATAGATGACTTGAGACTGGATGGAAACTACATCCACCTGACATGGATGTAGTTCCCGGGCTTGCGCCAAGGCGGCAGGGTTCATGCTGGGCAAGCGACAGCAGCAGGCTGCTTGACTTGACTGAGCCAGTTCTCCAGCACGCGGCGCGATGCAGCGTGCAACTGTTTGCCGATCAGGGCGGCATCGGCGCGCAGGGCGGCCGGATCGATATCGGCCTGGCCCAGTTCGTTGGCGTGGCCGACCAGCCAGCGCTCCAGCTTGCTGGTGTCGGCTTCCAGGTGAAACTGCAGGCCCAGTACCTGAGTACCGAAGGAAAACGCCTGATTGGCACCCACATTGGTTGCAGCCAGGTGAACTGCGCCGTCCGGAATATCGAACTGATCGCCGTGCCAGTGCAGGACCGGAATGCCCTCAATGGCAGCCAGGGCGGAATCGGCACCGAAATTGGTCAGCGTCAGCGGCGCAAAGCCGATTTCCTTTGTGCCCAGCGGGTAGACATTGGCACCCAAGGCGCGTGCAATCAGTTGCGCGCCCAGGCAGATGCCCAGCAGGGGCTTGCCGGCCAGCAGCCACTTCTGGATCAGCGCCAGTTCGTCGGCAAGGAAAGGGTAGATCTTGTCGTCGTAAGCCCCGATGGGGCCGCCCAGCACGACGAGCAGGTCTGCATCGCGTTCGCTTAGGTGATCCAGCGGTTGGACGGACGGGTCCACATACTGGATCTGGTAACCCTGTTCGAGCAGAACGGGTTCCAGCGTGCCCAGGTCTTCGAAGTGGATGTGGCGCAGTGCAAGGACTTTTTTCATGGCGGTCTCTGTAAATCCAGTAAAGAGGACGTTAGCTGGTGGTGCCGATGTCCACATTGAGGGTTCCGGACAAGGGGAAGGTGCAGCAGGCCAAGGCGTGACCTTGGGCCTTGTCTTGGTCGCTCAGGCAGAAATCGGGCTCGAAGCGGCAATCGCCATCGCTATTGGCGATGCTGACCCGGCAAGCCCCGCAGATGCCGGCCCGGCATTGACTGCGTATGGGTACCTGACCGGCTTCCAGCATCTCCAGCAAGCTGCTGCCGGGCTCGGGGGACAGGGTCAACCCCGAGGCGGGAACATGAATCTGCAGCGGCGCACTGCCGGGAACAGGTTCGATATCCACCGCAGGGGCCGCCGGTGGGGAAAAGGCTTCGATCAGCATGCGCGAAACAGGGTGGGCCTGGACGGTGTATTCGCGCAGCGCCTGGGCAAAGCTGTAGCTGCCGCAAATAACCACCGCTTCCGGGTCCTGCAGGTGTTGCAGCGTTTCGGATGAAGGACGTCCGACTTTGAACTGGGCACTGCTGCGGATATTGTCCCGCGTCACGAAAACGCTCAGCGAAAACCAGGAGGCGGATAGATCCAGCGCCAGCAGTTCGTGCAGAAAAGGGATGTCCGAGACGTGTGGAATGCTGAGTAGCAATTGCACGTAAGGGACAGCTTGGCCTTTGTTCGCCCGGTGTGCCAGTTCGCGCAGCAGGGCGATGGGAAGGGTAATGCCGATGCCGCCTGCGATCATGGCGATGCGCTGGTAACCCAGGATGGAATCCACCGAAATATCGCCGGCCACATATTGCAGCGGCACGGTCATGCCTTCGCGTAACGTAGCGTGCAGATGGTCGGATACGCTGTTGCGTCCCGACCCTTTGACGGCGATCTCGAACAGATCGTCGTCGGGTTTACGGGTAATGGAGTACAGGCGCTGCTGGACGATGCCGCCGGTATCCGGATAGCTGAGCGCGACGTGCTTGCCGGCCTGCAACGATTGCAGAAAGTCGAAATGTCCACCCTGCACGCGCAGGGTGAATACCTTGACATTGCCTGCTTCGGGCCGGACGGTTTCGCAGCGTGCTTGAATGAGTGGGGTCATTGCAAGGCCTCTTGATGTTCGGATTCGGCTTGTTGGGCCGCGCCGGATTTGCCATTCAGGCCGATACGGCCGATCAGGCTTTCGACCGAATCGGTATAGACGCCGATTTCGTTGCTGTCGCCGATGTCGTGCAGGATGTCGCGGGCATTAGGGAACTTCAGCATGGAAAAGACTTTTTCCCACGCGCCCAATTCGTTGTTGGCGAACATTTCCACCGTGCGCAAGATGACAGCGCGCATGTGTTCGCGCTCTTTCTGGCTCAACCCCTGCACGATGTCCGACGCCACGAAACTGAACACGCTGGAGTGGCTCCATTCGTCCATGGCATGCGTGCGGGTGACTTCGTGGCAGATAGACTGGATGCCCTTGTCTTCGGCCATGGTCTTCAGGTAGTCGGTGATCAGGGTTTCGGAAGCGCAGGCGATGGCAAAGCGCGTCAGGCGTCGCTCCGACTCGGAGCCGCATTGACTGAGCAGATTGTTGCGCCAATGAACCAGGTTGAAGTCCGAGAAGTCCAGAGGCTGCAGCTTGCGCTTATCGTAGATATAGTTGCAAGCCATGATGGACATGCGGGTATGCAGTGCTTCGTCCAACAGGGCCTGGGACATGACATCTTGCAGCAGGCCGCGGTTGGCGCTGGGCGGTGGAGTCTTGATGATGTCTTCGCAGGTCGGAGTGACGACATTGCATTCGATGTAGATAGTCTTGAGGTTGTAAATCCCCCAGGCGTAGGACAGGCACTGCGATTTCAGATCTTGCGGGGCTTCCAGCCAAGCTTGATGATTGCGAAATGGCAACAGGCTTTCGCTGAAGTCATCTTTGTCCGGATCAAAAGCCAGACTCCAGTAGTCGGGAAGTTCCTGGTTCACGGCAGCCCGATTCTTCCAGAGTACGGACAGTTTGTGCAGCATATTGCGTACGGCGTCATCGGTTTCGTAGTTTTTGATCGTCATTTCAAATTTCCTTGCTGTTGATTGCGATCTTGTCGAAACGCAGAGATCGCGTCCAATGGCTTCCGTCCGTATTCCGGTTTCGGAATTCGCCGGTTGCCTGTAATTGATTTATTCGCCATTTTTAATAATGGTGTAATAAATTCGTATCAGGTTCTGCTGGTGTCTGCGTATTAATGCTGCGTTGCCAGTTCCTGCTGTTTCTTTGGCTCTCCTTTAATCTTTCCTATATGAAAAGATGTCGGATTTGCAGTAAAGAGGGCATAATCAAAACCGTGCATCGCATGTGCTGTGCTGTTTCAAGAGCCAGCAGGCTGAATTCTAATGACGGTCTGACAGTAAATGACAGACCGTTTTTTTTGTATTTAACAGACCACTTGATCATAAATATTTTGTGCGCTGCAAAAATGGCAGTCGTGATCCGTTAAATTCCTGTGAAATCAGCGTGTTCTCTTTATTTTTTAATTCTTTCTATTTTTCTGTGATCTAAGAATATGACAAAAAAAGTGGTCTGGTCATTTATTTTTAAATGGACTGCTTTTAATGTCGTCATAGCGCATAGCATATTTATTTTTGGGCATTTCCGGTTTGTTCAAGGGTGGACATACGCTCTTGCCAGCGTTGGGCTTTCAGGTACGGATCGGGAAAGCTGCCCTTATCGACACAGGAATGCGCATGAAGAGTCTCGCCGGTGGCGAAGCCCACCAACTGCCTCTGGTAGGTTCGCAACCCCTGCAGCAGATCGACCGCAGCCTTTGGGACATTCTCGAGGCCGAGCGTCGTCGTCAGCAGCACACGGTCGAACTGATTGCCTCCGAAAATTACGCCAGCCGCGCGGTATTGGATGCGCAGGGCTCCTTGCTCAGCAACAAGCAGGCGCAGGGCTATCCTGGACAGCGTATTTACGGCGGATGCGATCAGGCCGATCAGGCTGAAGAACTGGCTATTGAACGGGCCAGGCAATTGTTCGACTGCCGGCATGCCAATGTTCAGGCGCATTCGGGCAGCCAGGCCAATCTGGCGGTGTATCTGGCGTTGTTATCGCCCGGTGATACGATTCTGGCCTTGGACCAGCGCGCAGGCGGCCATGTCAGTCACGGCTCTGTCGTCAATGTATCCGGGCGTTGGTTTCAGACCCGGGCTTATGGCGTGGATCGAAGCACGCAATGGGTGGACATGGACGAAGTGCGCCGTCAGGCGCGCAGTGAACGTCCGCGCCTGATCATTGCCGGTGGTTCGGCTTATTCGCGTACGCCCGATTTTGTCGGTTTTCGCGCAATCGCTGACGAGGTCGGAGCGTATTTCATGGCGGATATGGCGCACAGCGCCGGTCTGGTGGCGGCGGGGGCCATAGAATCTCCGGTGTCTCAAGCGCATGTCACGACCTTGTCCACGCATGGAACCTTGCGCGGGCCGCGTGGCGGCATGATTCTTTGTAACGATGCCAGGCTGGCCGGCAAGTTCGATGTCGCCGTCTATCCGGGGCTTCAGGGCGGGCCGCTGGTCAATATGCTGGCCGCCAAGGCCGTGGCCTTTGGCGAAGCGCTGCGGCCCTCGTTCGCCGTGTATGCTCAGGCCGTCATGGACAATGCGCGTGTCCTGTGTCGTCGCTTGGCCGAGGGGGGGCTCACTGTCGTTTCGGGTGGAACCGACTGCCATTTCGGCGTGGTGGACTTGCGTCCGTGGGGGCTGGACGGCCCCTTGGTGGAACAGGCATTGATGCAGGTTGGCATCAGCCTGAGCAAACACGCCGTGCCTTACGACGATGGCGATGGCTCCTATTCGGGCATACGCGTGGGCAGCGCCGCATGTACGTCCCGGGGCTTGAGCGAGGACGACTTCAAGGAAATCGGCGATATGATTCTGGCCTTGTTGGGGGGCGTGCGCAGCGGCACCCGCAGTGCGCGTACTGAAACTGCTATCCGCGAAGGCGTGGCCGGCCTTAACCGGCGCTTTCCTTTGCCTTACTGAACGCCGCGTCGTGTCAGCCCTTGCCTTGGCGCAAGGCATTGGACAGGCGCAGCATGGCCGATTCGATTTCGTAGGCTGTCAAAGACGCATAGCCCAGCATCCACCCTTGTTGCTTGTTCTCGCCCAGATATAGCTTGCTTAAGCCGGGCAGCAGGACACCGGCGCTCAGACCGCGCCGCAAGGTGTATTCCTCCGACCAGCCTGGTTCCAGAAAACAGGGGATTTGCAGACCGCCTTCTGGGCGTGTGGCATGCGCAATGCCTTGCAAGTGTTCGCCTATGGCTTCAAACATGATTTCGCGTCGGCCAGCATACAGTTTGCGCATGGCACGAACGTGCGAGTTGTAGTGCCCGTCCTCCATGAAGCGGGCCAGTGTCAGTTGCAATATTTGCGGCGTGTGCCCATCCATGATGCTGCGTGCCTGTGTAAATGGCTTGACCAGCTCCGGAGGCAAGGCCATGTATCCCATGCGCAGGCCCGGGTACAGCGTTTTGCTGAACGTGCCCAGATAAATGGTGCGCTGGTATTTGTCCAGACCTTGCACGCACGCCGTCGGCAGACCGTCGTAGTGAAATTCGCTGTCGTAATCGTCCTCCAGAATCCACTTGCCGTTCTCGGCCGCCCAGCGTATCAGTTCCAGACGACGTTCCAGCGACAAGGTGGCACCTGTGGGGTACTGGTGCGAGGGCGTTACGTAAATGCAGTTGGCCCCGCTGCGCTCTTCGTGCAGCAAGTCAGTGCGCAAACCTTGATCGTCCACCGCAATCGGTACGATTCGCGCTTCGGCCGCCTCGAAGGCTTTGCGTGCGCCGAAGTAGCCGGGGTCTTCCATCAGAATGGGCTTGCCGGCATCGACCAGAAGCTGGGCGCACAGAAACAAAGCTTGCCGCGTGCTGCTCAGGATCAGTATCTGGTCAGCCGATACTTTGGCCCCGCGTTCCAGGTTCAGGTAGACGGAAATGGCCTTGCGCAAAGGCTCGGTGCCCTGGGGGTCGCCATGCAGCAGAATGTTGCCGCGATAGTCTTTCATGGCCTGGCGTTGTAGCCGTTCCCAGACATCGGTGGGGAAGTTGCGGGTCTCGGGCAGG
This sequence comes from Alcaligenes sp. SDU_A2, assembly GCF_038237375.1. Taxonomy (NCBI): domain Bacteria; kingdom Pseudomonadati; phylum Pseudomonadota; class Betaproteobacteria; order Burkholderiales; family Alcaligenaceae; genus Alcaligenes; species Alcaligenes sp. SDU_A2. Next base: position 1,089,320 of record NZ_CP151273.1, read on the forward strand.
CCGGTTGCAAAGGCTTTGATGGTTTGCTGGTCCGATATGCCGCCGCTCTCGAAAATGGCTCGGCCACGGCGGCTGAGTCCGGCACCGGGCTCCGTAATGCCGCGTTTGAGATCTTGCGCCTTGATGCGTCTGTAGGCACTGCCGCGCAGCTCGGTGCCCACGGATTCGGAGACATAGCTGCCCGATCCTTCCCGACGCACGATAAAGCCGTCGCGATGCAGTTGCACATAGGCGTTCTCCACGGTGTCCCGCGCCATGCCCAAGGACTTGGCCAGCGAACGTGTGGCCGGCAGTTTGACACCTGGGCCCAAGGCGCCGTCCAGTATCAGGGCCCGCAGGGCCCGTTGGATGCGCTGGTGCAGGTCCAGGCATTGCAGGTCTACGTCGTTCAGACGCATTTTTAAAGTGTCGAGTTCAAAAGAGCGGGTCATGCGGTCTGCTCCAGATAATGTCAATGGTCTGCCGAGTCAGACCATTGTGCTCGTAGACTGTCAGCTTGTCCTTGGAGCTCCGATTTTGCATCTGGACTCCGGTTTTCAGGCTTGTACAGGGTCTTGTCACGTATGTTCCGGTCTTTGAATTTCAGTGCGGGTCCCAGCGCACTGCCTATGGATGTTCTGCTGCAGATCCGCGACGAATTCTTTGATTTTGCCGGCACAGGCATGTCTGTGCTGGAGGTCAGCCATCGGTCCAGGCCTTTCATGGACTTTGCCCAACGAACCGAGCAGGGTCTGCGCCATGCTTTGGGCATTCCGCCCGCCTATCAGGTCTTGTTGCTGCAAGGCGGTTCGTATATGCAGTTTTCTCAAGTTCCCTTGAATTTGCTGCAGCAAAAAAAAACGGCGGATTATATTCATACGGGATTGTGGTCGGGTCAAGCGGCTCAAGCGGCGCGTCAGTACGGGGAAGTCAGAATCATCGCCAGTTCAAAAGAAACCGGATTTGATCGAGTTCCTTATTTTGACGAAACTTATATTAATCCGGAAGCGGCTTACTTGCATTACACGGAAAACGAAACAGCGCATGGTGTGCAGTTTTCTGTTGCGCCGCCCACTCGTGTGCCTTTGGTGTGCGATGCCTGTTCCAGTCTGCTCTCCAAGCCTTTGGATATTGGCGCGCATGGCTTGATATATGCCTCTGCGCAGAAAAACATGGGAGCCGCCGGCGTGACCGTGGTGGTGTTCGATCCCGACCTTCTGGCGCAACCCTTGCCGGGTACGCCGGATCTTCTTGATTATGCCGTGCAAGCAAGAAAAAACTCTTTGCTCAATACGCCAGCTACGTTTTCATGGTATGTGCTGGGCTTGACGGTCGATTGGTTAAATAAGTCTGGCGGTGTATCGGTAATCTACGAAATCAATAAAAAAAAGGCTGTATTGCTCTATGAAATTATTGATGAAAGTAAAGGTTTTTATATAAATCGTGTTTTACCTGATTATCGATCTATAAATAATATTCCTTTCACTCTGGCCGACCCTGAGCTGGAATCTTTGTTTTTGGAGCAGGCCGAAAATAATGGCCTGCATGGCTTAAAGGGACACAGTGCTACCGGGGGATTGCGGATCAGCCTTTATAACGCTGTTTCTTTGGCTGCTGTTCAGACGCTGGGGGAGTTCATGCGCCAATTCCAGCGTACACACGGCTAGATGCAGCGCTGCGGAGCGGCCGGGCCGCCCGCCGTTGTTTTTTACTTTACCCAAGGACTTTTCATGTACGACACCTCTTTGACATTGACTGAATTCGACAGCGAACTGGCCCTTGCCATGCAGGGCGAGGAGCGTCGCCAGGAAGATCATGTCGAGCTTATTGCTTCCGAGAACTATGCCAGCCCCTTGGTCATGGCTGTGCAGAATTCGGTTTTTACCAATAAATACGCCGAAGGATATCCGGGCAAGCGATATTACGCGGGTTGCGAGTTTGTGGACGTGGCCGAGCGTCTGGCGATCGAGCGTCTTCAGGCCTTGTTCGATTGCGATTACGCCAATGTGCAGCCGCATGCAGGGGCACAGGCCAATACGGCGGTTTTTCTGGCCTTGGTCAAACCGGGCGATACCGTCATGGGCATGAATCTGGCCCAGGGCGGGCACCTGACGCATGGCAATCCGGTCAATTTTTCCGGGCGGCTCTATAACATTGTGCCTTACGGTCTGGACCCGGAAACCGGGCTGATCGATTACGATGAAATGGAACGCATCGCCTTAAAGACACGGCCCAAGATGCTGATCGGCGGCTTTTCCGCCTATTCCCGTGTCAAGGATTGGGCCCGCATGCGCGCCATTGCCGACAAGGTCGGTGCCTGGTTCTGGGTGGACATGGCGCACGTGGCTGGTCTGGTGGCGGCAGGCGAATATCCCAACCCCTTGCCGCACGCCCATGTGGTCACCAGCACGACGCATAAGACGTTGCGTGGACCGCGCGGGGGCATCATTCTGGCTAAAGGGCAAAGCGAAGACCTCTGCAAGCGCTTGAATACGGCCGTGTTTCCTGGTGTGCAGGGCGGGCCATTGATGCACTTGATCGCCGCCAAGGCTGTGGCATTCAAGGAAGCGTTGCAGCCCGAGTTCCGCAAGTATCAGCAGGAAGTGGTGCGCAATGCGCGTGCCATGGCGGCTGTGTTGCAGCAGCGCGGGCAAACCATTGTGTCGGGGGGGACGGACAATCACATGATGTTGATCAACCTGGCAGCCAAGCCGTACACAGGGCAAGAGGCCAGCGCAGCGCTGGCGGGTGCGTATATTACGGCCAACAAAAATTCGGTGCCCAACGATCCGCGCTCTCCGATGGTGACATCAGGCGTGCGCATCGGTACGCCTGCCGTCACTACGCGTGGCTTTGGCGTGGCCGAGTGTGAGCAACTGGCTCATTGGCTGTGTGACGTGCTCGATGCTCTGGAAAACGGGTCCCTGGAACAGATCAGTGCTCAGATACGCGAAAAGGTCGTGGCTTTGTGCCGCCGCTATCCGGTGTACCAGAAATACGGCCAAACGGTCTGATGCTATCCGCAGGATAGGGCCTGTGTATGCGGGCCGCCGCGTTGCCAAAATACATCGCCCGGACTCTGAAAAAGTCCGGGCGATTGTGTGTGGGCTGGATTATTTACGGCCGCTCAAGGGGCAGGAGCTCATACCCAACAGGCTATACAGTGGGCATGTTCCGAATAGCCCTGTAGCCAGAGGGATGATGCCTAGCCAGCCCCACCAGCCAACGGTGCCTGTGGCCGCCAGGCCTATCAGCACCAAGCCAATCAGAATGCGCAGTATGCGATCGATACCACCAACATTGCTTTTCATTTCTCTTCCTTCGGGCGTGGATGACGCGTGCCGGGTAGGCCGGCAACAGGACGCTGAATGGCTCAGCGGGGTGATTGTTTAGTTAGGTAACCAAACAATAATATATTTTTTTATAATATATCAAAAAGTATTATAAAGACAATAAAAATGCGCCCAGGGATATGCCCCCTGACATCAGCGGGAAGATGAAAACGGGTGGGTAACAGGGTAGCTGGCAGGGTGCCGGCAAGACCGCAATCAGTCCTGTGGCGATAGCCAGCGTTGATGACCCGAAGCCCGCAGTTGGCAGGCGGGGCACTGCCCGCAACCATAGCCCCAGTCGTGCAGCGTGTCGCGCTGGTTCAGATAACAGGTATGGGTATCGTTGCGGATCAGCTCGACCAAGGTGTCGCCGCCCAGTTGATGGGCCAGCTCCCAGGTGTCGGCCTTGTCCAGCCACATCAAGGGCGTTTCCAGTGTTAATGGCCGGTCTATGCCCAAGCCAAGAGCTACTTGCAAGGCTTTCAGGGTATTGTCCCGGCAGTCCGGATAGCCGGAATAATCGGTTTGCGACATGCCGCCTACCAGCACATCCAGATTGCGCCGATAAGCCAGTGCGGCGGCCAGTGTAAAAAACAACAGATTACGGCCGGGCACAAAGGTATTGGGCAAGCCGTCGGCCTGCAGGGCAATGGCCCGGTCCTCGGTCATGGCGGTCGCCCCTAGCTGTTTAAGCACTCCGGCATCGAGCATGTGGTCCTGTCCCAGGCGTGTCGCCCAAAGCGGACTATACGAGGCTAGCTTGCGGCGTATGATTTGGCGGCAATCCAGCTCTACTCTATGCCGTTGTCCATAGTCAAAGCCCAGGGTTTCGACATGTCCGTAGCGTTGCAGGGCCCAGGCCAGGCAGGTAGCCGAATCCTGGCCGCCCGAGAACAGAACCAGGGCGCGTCGTTGTGTTTGTGCTGTCATGACCTACGCCTTGGCGGCGACAGGCTGGCCGCGTTTCATGGTGGCGATGATGGCATTCAGTGCCACCCCGTACATGGGGACAAATAAGAGCAGGCTGACGGCCAGCTTGATGACGTAGTCCACCAGCGCGATCTCACCCCAATGTTCGGCCATGAAGGGATTGCTGCTGCGCCAGAAGGCAATGCCGAAAAAGGCGATGGTATCGAGGGCTTGGCCAAAGACGGAAGCGGCAGCTGGTGCAACCCACCATTGCGTGTAGCCGCGGCGCATGCGGTCAAACACCTGCACATCCAGCAGTTGGCCCAAGACGTAGGCAGCAAAGCTGGCCAGCGCGATGCGAAAGACAAAGCTATTGAATTCGCCCAGGGCTTGCAAGCCGTTGAAATGCCCTTCATGAAACAGGACCGACACCACATAAGAGGCGATCAGGGCCGGGAACATGGCGCGGGTGATGACTTGTCGCGCTTGGGCTTTGCCGATCAAGCGTACGGTCAGATCGGTGGCTAGAAAGACAAAGGGAAAACTGAAGGCTCCCCAGGTGCTGTGAAAGCCGAACAGCTCGATGGGTAATTGCACCAGATAGTTGCTGGCGATCACGATGAAGATGTGAAAAGCGACCAGCAGGGCAAGGTAGAACGGCACCCGCGATGGCGGGACGGAAGGCATCGTCATGAATAGACCTTTTTGGTGGATGGGGTGAGGGAACCCATGAATACGGAACTGCAACCGCCTATTGTACGTGTGCTTGCGCGCAGAGGGAATACCGGCGGCCAGTGTATCGGTTTCTGGTCGGCGCGCAGATCACCGCAGATGAATGTTCCTTATCAGGCGTCGTGCTGCCAGCGCAGATACGCCGATCGCGTTACCTCGGAGACCGATTCCAGCACTTTTTGCTGCGTGACCTTGTGCCGCACTTGCAGGCGTGCATCGGCCACCGTGCGCGACTTGCAGAACCAATGGCAGCTATGCTGCAGCAAATACAGTTCGGCCGACAGGTGATAGGCCCGGCTGCGTGGGTCCAGTCCCTCGTTATTGTCCACCACATGGCGCAGACCTGCTGCGTGAATCTGCAGCAAGGTCCGGAAATCCCGCGTTGCCGAAGGAAGAATGCGTTCAATGTAAGGCAGGCAAAAAGGCAGCATGCTGACACGGGTCGCCTCAGGCGCTTCATTTTGTAGCTGGTCGGCCAGGGACTGGGTCTGTGCCGCTACGGCGCGTTCGGTCTGCGCAAACATGTCCAGGACCTGTAACTGGCGTGACGGCTCTTGCTCCCGGATGGCACGAGTATAGCCTTCGGTCAGCGTCTCCATATGGCGCTCCAGCTGGAAACTGCCCAGATGACGTCCCAGCAGCGCTATGCGCCCGCGCTGGTAACGCACGCGCAGCACGTTCCAGACCAGAGCGGCCATTAGCAAAACAACGACGATGTCCATATTCAGAACTCTTCCAGAAAGCGCATGCGAAAACGGCGGCCCTTGATGCTGCTGTTGGAGATGCGCTCGAACGCGTGCTTGGCGATGCGACGGTCCAGGGCGACGTAAGCACTGGAGTCGGTAATGTGGATCTTGCCGACTTGCTCGAAGGTCAGGCCGCCGTCGCCGGTCAGGGCACCCAGCAGGTCGCCGGGGCGCAGCTTGTCCTTTTTACCGCCTTGAATGCACAAGGTGACCATAGGTGCTGTCAGGGCGCGTTCGGACTTGCGGCGCAGCGTTTTCAGATTGCCCCAGGTCAGTGGGCTGCCCTGGTATTGCTCGATCAGGTTGGCCCAGCGCATCTCGTCGCGCGACACCAGGTTCAGGGCCAGTCCTTTCTGGTCGCCCCGGCCGCTGCGGCCTACTCGGTGCACATGCACTTCGGTGTCTTTGGTGACATCTACGTTGATCACCGCTTCTAGGTTCTGGATATCCAGACCGCGCGAAGCCACGTCGGTGGCGACCAGCACGGCGCAGCTTTGATTGGCGAACTGGATCAGGATTTCGTCGCGATCACGTTGTTCCAGATCGCCGTTCAGGGCTTGCGCGCGTATGCCTTCCGATCGCAGGTGCTCGATCAGCTCCTGTCCGCGTATTTTTGTATTGCAGAAAACCAGGGTAGAGGCCGGGCGAAAGTGTTCCAGCAGTGTGACCACCGCATCCAGGCGCCTGTCGGGGTGGACTTCGTAGAAAATCTGTTCGATACGGCTGGCATCGTGTTGCGTTTCCACCTTGACTTCGGCCGGATTGCGCAGGAAACGCGCGCTGAGCTTGCGGATGTTCTCTGGGTACGTGGCCGAGAACAGCAAGGTTTGGCGTTTAGGCGGGCAGTGCGATGCGATGGCCACGATGTCGTCATGAAAACCCATGTCCACCATACGATCCGCTTCGTCCAATACCAGCGTCTTCAAGTTGGACAGATCCAGGTTGCCGCGTTCCAGATGATCCTGGATGCGTCCTGGCGTCCCCACCACCACATGTGCGCCACGGCGCAGCGATTCAGTCTGTGGGCGCGAAGGCACACCGCCGCATAGCGTCAGCATGCGTACATTGGGAATCTGCCGGGCCAGGCGGCGCAGCTCGTTGGCGACCTGATCGGCCAGTTCGCGGGTAGGGCAGATCACCAGCGCCTGCGGCGACAGACGGCTGGGATTCAAGGTTTGAAGCAGCCCCAGGCCGAAGGCGGCCGTCTTGCCGCTGCCGGTCTTGGCCTGTGCAATCAGGTCGCGGCCTTGCAAAATCAAAGGCAGGCTTTGTTCCTGAATAGAGGTCATCTGCTCAAAGCCCAGGCTTTGCACCGTTTCGAGCAGGGCAGGCAGCAGGGGCAGGGTGGAGAAGGAAGTATTGGGCACAGTAAGGGAGTCGTAAAAACGGCGAAAGAGAGAGTAGTTCGACAGTGTAAGCGCTGCGGGGGATTCTGGTGTCAGCCACGGCTTCAGATCACAGCGGATAGCATGGTGCCGGTCAAAAAAATCGTCCAAGGGGACAACTACCAATCATGACCAGGACGGGCTCGATGTGTGATTGAAAGCGTGATCGGGCCAGCGATCGCCAGCTCGCTGTCTTATCGCTTTGTTCGCGTGTTGCTCGTATCACGCTGCCCCAGCCAGATACTGCCGATAACGAGCACCATGCCGATCATCTGGTACGGAGTCAGCGATTGTTGCAGGAACCACCATCCGAGCAGCACGGCAACTAAAGGGCTGAGAAACCCCAGCGATGCCACCACCGCTGAATCTAGCCTGGCGACGCCGCGAAACCAAAGAATATAGGTCAACGCTGCTCCGATGAGCCCTAACCATGCCAGCCCTATTATGTTCTTCAGGGTTGGCACAGGAATGGTCGGTTCGACAAATAATGCCAGCGGCACAAGCAGCAACCCACCGGCTGTCAATTGCCAAGCGGTAAATGTGAGCAATGAGACCGGTGGTTGCCATTTTCGGGACAAGACTGTGCCACAAGCCATCGAAACCGCTCCGGCGAAGGCGGCTGCGATACCAATGGGATCGAGCATCGCATCCGGCGTCAAAACCAGAGTCGCCACGCCGCCAAGACCGATGACGGAGGCAAGAATCGACAGCAGACGGATCTTGTTGCCAAGCCAGAAATGCGCAAGAAAGATAACAATCAAGGGTTGGATCGCCCCGATTGTAGCGGCCACTCCACCAGGCAACCGGTAAGCTGATACGAACAGCAGACTCCAGAAGATCGTGAAGTTGAGCGCTCCAAGCGCGAACGCCCGTCTCCACCATATGCCGGTCGGCAGTTTTTGCACGATCAGGAGCAGTAACAGGCCAGCCGGCAAGGCACGCAGCATAGCGACCGTTATCGGAGAAAAGTCCGGCAGAAATTGCGTTGTGACGATATAGGTACTGCCCCAGACGGCGGGTGCAATCGCTGTCAGGAGTAAATCGGAATTGCGTCCACCCATTGTGTTATGTCCCTTTGTGCCCAGCCCGAAAACCGTGAGTTTTTACCTGCCAGGCCAGCATCAGGAGGACAAAGACTTGCGGCTGCAAAGCCGATGGCAACCATCCCGATCTGGCGTAGTATCCCCGTTGGACGCTACGCCTTGTCCTGTTTTCGGAGGGATTCAACGAATCATCCGTCAAACGAGGAAGGAAGCAGCGATGTCCTTATCGCCATGACCTGCTTGGGCCGCACGCTTGAAACGCGCAAGACCGGCTTCTGCCAGCTCCGCGTGGAGACCGACCTCGTTCAGGGCGTCCACAACCAGGAGCGCATCCTTCACTCCGTTATCGACCGAGAAGCTGGTGGAGAAATCTCCTTTAAGCATCGCTGCGCCTTTACCTTGGAAATAGCCGTTGTCGAGCGGGCTGCCAGTCACCGCCTCAATCACCAGTTCGGGGTTGACGCCCAGTGCGCGGGCGATGGTGAGAGTTTCTGCCGTGCCGTGGGTCAGCGCGAAAACATAAGCGTTGAGGGCCAGTTTCAGGCGACTGCTCGTGCCAGCCGTATCGGACACCCAAAGGGTACGTTGACCAATGGCGTCAAATACGGCCTGGGCAGTCTCTTGCTTGTCCTTTGGGCCGGAAGCAAGAATGACCAGTTTACCTTGCTCGGCCGGTTGGCGAGTTCCTTGAACGGGCGCATCATAGAAGACGAGACCGTGTTTGGCGGCCAGGCTGGCCAGTTGGTCAATTGCTTTGATGCCGACCGTGCTCAGTTGAAGCCATACGACGTCTTTGGAAAGGCCGGGTAGCGCCGAGGCGACCGCGTCGGTTACGGCCGGGCCGTCCTTTAGCGCGGTCACGACGATAGCAGCGCCGCGCACCGCGTCGGCGGGATGATCGAACGGCGTAACGCCATTGGCTGCAAGAGCATGCGCTTTTGCGGCCGAGCGATTCCAGGCATGGACCAGGTATCCTTTGCGTGCCAGGTTGCGGGCGACAGCCGCGCCGATGATACCTGTGCCTAGAACGGCTATCGGGAGAGCAGAGTTACTCATTGGCATAGAGACTTCCTTTCATCGATGACAAAGTAAATTTTTTAATGATCATTCCATAATTTTCCAAAAAAATTGCTCAAATCAAGGCGGTCAATGTTTGGTCGATGATGGCGATCAAGTTGTCGCGATCTTTTTCCGAAGCTACGGATGTCAGTACACGCAACCCTTGCACTGTGTTCAGAACATACAATGCAAGCACTTTGGCGTCAGTGCAGGATCGGATTTGCCCGGCATTCTGTCCGCGTCGAATCGTCTCTTCGATGCCGCGCGTTAAGATGCTGAGGTTTTGGCGCACAAGATCAACCACGCGGGGATCGCGATTAGCCATCTCGATAGCGCTGTTGGTGACGAGACACCCGCGTCTATCCGATGAGACCAATGCCGCATCGACAATGGTCTGCATAAGTTCGCGTAGCCGCTCGATGGCGGACCCTGGTTGACGGAGTTGTTCTACATGCTGTTGGGCCTGTTTTTGATACCGCACAAGGGCATGTTCAAACAGATTGCCCTTGCTGGAATAGGCGGCATACAAGCTACCTCGGCCTAGGCCGGTGGCATCGACCAGATCCTGAGCTGATGTACCCTCAAACCCGTTACGCCAAAAGGCATCCATGACAGCATCGAGCACGCGATCCTCGTCAAATTCTCTTGGACGAGCCATGTAATTCCAACACAATTATTTAATAACCGTACCATAATTGTAGTATCCCCGTTTTGTCAATCTCAACATTCCCCAGAATATCCCGAATGTCGTCTAGAAGGTTCCTGCTCTAAGGCAGTCCCTAGCGTGTCGCTTTCGGCATAGTGGGACTAGGCCCGTCCCGGAGAGAGGCAGAGAAGTGTTTATAACTGTCCGGCGAAAAACGGATGGCGAATAAGATCATCGCTAGCGAACCTATGGCCATGACAAGCCAGACCGGAGTGAGGTTTGCCATTACATCACGCACTGCGCCGGCGAATAGGGGGACAAAGCTGGCGAAGATGTAACCGCCCCCTTGGACAAACGAAGTAAAGTTTCCCGCCATGGTCGCGTCATCAATATGGTCAATGGCCACGATGATCGATAAGGGGAACAGTATTCCAATGCCTACCCCGAGAAGCGCCATTGCCGGCCAAGCGAGCGTCACCGGCCAGAGGTATAACGTGATGAAGCCCAATGCCGTAGTCAGTAGCGAAAAGACGAGTGGGCCCCGCCGGTCAGGGAAACGACCAATGAAAGCAGCAACGCCCAGGGCTGTAACTCCCTCGACAAGAGTGAGTGCGGAAAGCAATAGGCCTGCCGTGTCACGTGCTACACCGAGTTCGAGATAGAAAGGGGGAATCCATGCCATCACCAACATGAATGCGCCTGTGCCGACACCGAAAAAGATCATCAGTGTCCACGAACGGACACTGCGCCAGAACTCCGGAGCAATATGGCCAGGTGCTGCAATGGGCGCATGCCTTTCACTTGTTGCGGTGCGGGATGCAAGCGACCAGAGCAGTAAGGCCGCGACGGCCGGCATACTCCAGGCACCAAGCGTGGCTTTCCAACCAAGGGTATCGCTGACCCATGCGGCCGTACCGGCGGCAATGCATGCTCCTGCCACAATTCCTGTGGAGTACACACCAATCACCCTTCCGGTTGCGCCAGCAAAGTTGCGCTTGGCAAATCCAGGCATCAATGACTGAACGATGGCGATCCCGATGCCGGCCAGTATCGCCGTTGTGAGCAATCCAACGCCATCGGAGAACCAAAGACGCACTACGCAAGACAGTGCGATGATAGAAACACCGACTGCGATTCCACCTTTCTCGCCGAGCATGCTGCGCAGTTGTCGAACATACATCGCCCCAATACCCATAAGGAATACGGGGATCATGGTCAGCAATCCGACCACAGTCGAATTGATTCTGGTGTCGCCGATGATTTGGGACACGAGCGGTCCGATGGCGGCTACGGCAGGGCGAAGATTGATCGAGACCAAAAAAATAGCAAGCAGCAACAGTGTCGGGGACGTTTTTTGAGTTTGTTCAGACATGGGCGGAATCCTCATTTTGCACAGCGAGGTCGCTGTATGAGCGTTGCCAGGTTGGCGCATAGCGGTGGATAGCTTGGATGAGTTCACCAACGCCATTCTGTTTCAGAAGCTCGTAGTGGTCTGGAGCGAGGCCGACGATTCTTGCTGGTTGTATGAGTGTCGTGGTTGCTGCTTCGAGGAACGACAGGTTATCGCCACGAGCTTTGAGCAGGAGCGTCGGCGCGGCAATGCGCCGTTCTTCCATTTGCAGGCCGTATCCAGGGGCATAGGTCTGCGCGACGAGTCGGCTTATCCGGGCTATGACGCCAACATCTAGTTCGGGCTTTTCAGCGCAGACGTAACTAACAAAGCTTTGCTCGTCTTTCACAGATTTGATTAATGACACCACCCGTTCAGCTGCGATCGTCTGGGCAAAAACGGAATAGAGGATGGTAAGAAAAGATGGATCGCGGAACAATATATCAGCCTGCGCACGTATCGGATCGCCTCCAGGTAGCAGTGGTGAGCCGGGGGCGATAAGGATGAGCTCGTCGACTACTTCGCCGACCTGTTCGAGTTGCCATGCAGTTTCATAGGCGACCCGTGCCCCGAAGGAATAGCCCCAAAGTGTGTAGGGGCCTTCCGGCTGCACTTCGCGTATCAAGTGAACGTCACGTAGTGCCATGTCCTGGATAGATGTGCAGAAGTCCTCGCCGGCGTTCACTCCCAAAGCTTGCACGCCGGTGAATGGGCGTGGATTATCAAGAGCCATTGCTAGTGATCGCAGGCTCATCGGATAACCACCAAGTCCAGGCCAGCAGAAAATTGGCCTACCAGTGCCTTTCTTGAGCGGCACCGCGCGCGAGAGGGTATGCGCAGCGTTATCGATACGACGAGCTAGGTTGGCAATACTTGGATCTTCGAATAAAACTTGCAGCGGGAGATTGAGCCCGAGTGTTTTGTTCATGCTTAGAACCAGTTGTACGGCTTTCAGCGAGTCGCCGCCGATTTCGAAGAAATCATCGTGGACCGAAAGGTCTTGAATAACGAGTTTTTTCTGCCAGATGTCCAGCAAGCCTGATTCGGTGGGGGTGCGGGGCGGGATGATCTCTCGCTCCGCGTTGGTAATTTCAAATTCCGGAAGCGCTTTTAGTGCATTGATATCCACTTTTCCAGATGCGCTGTATGGCATTCGGGAGATCAGCGCCAATTTGCTGGGGATCATGTAGTCAGGCAGACGGGTCTTGAGATCTTTGCGGATCAGTTCTGCGGGCCCCTCCATATGAACAGTATCTTCATTCATCCCCTCGTGAACGAGTTGTGATTCGCTGATTTTGCCAAAAAGAGCACAATAGGATGCGTTGGCTACGACACTATGTTCGGATAAGACTTCACGCAATCGTAGGGCGGCGGCTAGATCGTTGCCGGACTTTGAGCTGTATCCCGACGACATGGTGCCAATGCATAAGCTATTGTGTTGTAGCCTTTGCAAGGTTCGTCCGAGATCGATGTAGGCGTGCCAGCTTTCCGGCTTACGACTGACCATAGAAATGATGCCGCTGGAACGCTGGTACACACGCTGATTGATCGCGATGACGTGACGCTGCTCGAGGATATGCCGCGAGAAAGAATCGAGAGTTCCGTTGCGATGGACGTATTGGCCTTGTGAGAGGCCCGCGACCCGGTCGCCATGCGCCTGTATATATAAATCCACCGAGAGATCAGTTTTGCGTGCCGCATGTTGTGTGACGTCGAAGGATGCTAGGTAGGCATGTCCATCGCTGCAAGCCAAATTTTCGATTTCTGAAGGGTCAAAATATCCGTGCCCGATTCCCAGGCCGAAGGCGGGCAGGACATGATCGAGAAGCCCGAGAATATGGCCGGTTTCCAATTCAAGCACTTCACGTATGTTGTTCTTATATACGGGTTCTATCGCAGAATACTTGCCCACGAAGTGCAATCGCAGGCGCGGCGACTCTGATGTTTTCTTTGCGCTGGTGAGCACAAGATGGTGACGGCTTGGGTGGTAGTAGTAGAACCCTGCCTGGATGTCGGCGACACCGGACAATTCAAGATAGATCTGTGTTGCGTAGAGGGCGCCTGGGGAGGCGTAGGCGAACTTAGACAGTAGGCGCTCATTGCTGGTGAACGGTCCGAGGTTGCGCAAGAGAAAGCCGAGTGTTTCAAGCGTTAGGTCCGTGAGTCCATTTGTTTGCGTGGCTTCTTGTTCGGGTTGCGCAAGTAAGGTGAGCAATTCAGCGACTGTCACCGTACCGCCTTCGAAGAATCGGTAGCTCTTTCGGGCAAAAGCCATGGCGCGTTGGGCGAAAGAACCGTCGGCCCCAGGCAGGGAAATGGATATACGAGAGTTAAGATCAGCGTCGGTCCGCAACCCTGCATTTGCAAGCTGCGCGCGGACCTGAAGGCGACTGTTTTTGCTCTGGTGGTGGGCTTGGGAGGTGCCTTGATCCATCAGTTGAGCTTCCCGAGAATTGAGTTCGATGCCGGCGGCTAAAATGGGTTGACCGGTGCGTGGATGTTCCTTCACGAAGACGCCAGCGGACTTTACCCAATCGTGGTTTTCGATGGCGACTCTGATTTCGTCGAGCTCGATCCTGTAGCCACGGAATTTCACTTGGTTGTCGGTGCGTCCCTGAAAGTGCAGCGTGCCATCCGAGTCGCGGCGTACGAGATCCCCCGTTTTGTAAACCCGATGACAGACTCCGGAAGTCCTATCGATCCAATTGACGAAACACTGAGTGGTAGGCCCTTTGCGGTTGTAGTATCCATCGGCCAGTTGTGTGCCTGCGATGTGTAGTTCGCCGGTCGCACCATCTTCCACGGGGTTCATCTGCTCGTCGAGAACGTAGCAGGTCGTGTTGGCTACTGGCCGACCAATTGGAATTACCTCTGGACAATGGTCGAGGATGCTTGGGGCGACGGTGTAGGATGTTGTATTAATAGTACATTCGGTCGGACCATACAGGTTGACCAGTCGGCAGCCTGGCTTGGCCTCCAAGATGCGCGCAGCAAGTTTTTTGGTCAATGCCTCTCCACCGCTGAACACGCTGGTGAGAGTGCTGCATTGTTCAAACTCTGGATGGTCGACGAGAGCTTGAAGAAGCGTCGGGACGCCTTGCAACATGGTCACTCTATGCTGACGTATCTGCTCGATCATTGCAGGAGGGTCACGGTAAACGCCAGGCCGCCCCATCACGACGTGGACACCGCAGCAAACGGCGAGCAGTTCCCATTGGGCGGCATCGAAGCTTGCGGGAGTTTTTTGGAGGATGACCTCGCCGATGTGCACCTTCTGTTCTGATTGCAGCCATGCAAGCTGGTTCACGATCGCCGCATGAGAGATGCAGACGCCTTTGGGCGCACCCGTTGTGCCCGAGGTGTAGATCATGTAGGCGAGACTTGAGCCAAGTAGAGTCGGGGCTTCGAAGTCGTATATGTCTTCTTCGTCCAGGGTGTCTGATAGCGTATCGAGAGCAATGATCTGAATGCCGGGAATAATGATCTCTGCAAGGCGCGAACTGAGGCTCTTCTGCGTGATTATTACCTTTATTCCGGCATCCCGGATCATGTAGGTGAGGCGTTCGATGGGATAGTCGGCACCCAGCGGCAAATAGGCTCCGCCAGAAAACAGAATGCCCCAGAGACCCACCATCATGTCGATCGAGGGTTCGACAAATAAACCGACTCGCGCGTCGGGGCCGACACCCGCCTGTTTTAATCGTGAGGCTAGGCGGGCGGCGCGATCAGCCAGAGCGCTGTAGCGAAGGGTGCCAGAGTCATCGCTCACAGCGATTTCGTCTGCGTGATAGCGCACCAGGAGGAGCAACATGTCAACGAGCGAAGTGCGGGCAAATGTTGTATGTACGAGGGCACGTAGTGCTTTGGGATGAGGAAGCGTAAGTTCGGCGGGATGCGCCTGTACGTCTTGTGAAACGAACATAAAACACTCCAGATTTTTATGGAACGATGATTACATAAATGGTTATGACTTCACGCGCTTGGTCTAGTGGAGCAAGCAGTCGTGCTTAGTTATGGGTTTATCTGAAGCCTTGGAGGGCGGATAAAGGTCTATCAGTCGAGCCTTAGCAGGTCTCGTAAAGTATTCCCCGGTTAGTAATAGGATCGGTCACGCCGCAAGTACGGAGTGCGTGCCAATACAGAACTGCGTTATTGGATAAGACCGGTTTTCCGATCCAGGTTTCAGCCATCTGTGCGAATGCGGCCATCGGTACGTTGGTGCCAACCTGAACAATAGCTTGGGCGTCTGGATGGTTTACGTTAAGAACGGCTTCTTTCAGATGGGCAGGGGTCACGGCTGATATATTTGAAGGAGTACGCCCGCCAAGACCGTACGTTGCGACGACATCAATACCTGTATCGGTGAAGAAGCGCGAGACCGGTTCATCGCCGAGCTGGAGATAAGGCGAGATCAGTCCGATGCGTTTTAATCCGCCGAGTGTATCGAGTGCAGATCTGATAGCGTCTGTGCTAAAGATGATTTTTGCACCGCTGGCAGCAATCGTGAGTTGGCGGGATAGCTCTTCATGCGCTTTGTGCCCTTGCCAGTAACCGTCAGGAGAGACCGCAGCGATAATTGCGCCCAAGTTGCAATGACACAGCGATCTAATGGCGTCAGGTGTGGAGCGGCGAATATTCTCGATGACTTGGCTAAAGCCGGACATATGAGTCAACGAATCGTCGTCAATAATAATCCGGGCGATATGATTGGTTACACCGAACGGGCGCATATCGTCCATTTCGGGTTGTGCAGACGTATTTGTCGAAGGAATCGCAATACCAATCCGTAAACGGCTTCCCAAAAAGTTGCTCATTCGTGCCTCTTGCAAACTTCAATGCTGATATCGTTGTATTGCTGCACCTGAAGCTCCGTGGAGGCCATGTACGCCCACGTTTATCCGCCGTGGTAGCGTGCCATGATGTTCTGTCGCTGGAATAACCTGAAACTATTTATCTAAGCAATTATGGAATGACTGTTAAAGAACAATCAAGAGAGTGCTATTATTTTTTTACAAAAAGTAACTAAATTTTTTGAGTTAAATGAAATTAAATCGTTGCTACAGGCTATGCATCCTTGCTTCACGGCGTGGTGCACGTGCTTAGGATTGAGTTTTGGATTGATTGCCTAGTAACGTGCGTGTGCTCGATCGCGTAGCTCTGAGGCTTCACGATGGCCCGCTTTTGGGGACGTTGTGTTTGTGTGTTTGCCCAGCAGTAGCCGGATGTGCTAAATGTGGCCGTCTTGAATAGGATATTGCTCACACCCAGCACCAGTATGGAATTATGCATTTACCCATATTGATTTGATGGGTTAAGCAGTCGTGGAGATAGGTGGATTCCAGTGGGTGTCGCTAAAATGAAAAAAGGGCCTTTCGGCCCTATTTTTCAAAGATTTACAGACGTCTGAAAGAAGTCTGTAGATCATAATTTGGAGCGGGAGACGAGTCTCGAACTCGCGACCTCAACCTTGGCAAGGTTGCGCTCTACCAACTGAGCTACTCCCGCGTTTTTACTGCTATGCCGACTTGTGTAACCAGAATTACTGGAGGCGCAAGCCGGAATCGAACCGACCTAGACGGATTTGCAATCCGCTGCATAACCACTCTGCCATTGCGCCGTGGTCGATTAAAAAGGGAAGCCTAGGCTTCCCTTAGGAATCTGGAGCGGGAGACGAGTCTCGAACTCGCGACCTCAACCTTGGCAAGGTTGCGCTCTACCAACTGAGCTACTCCCGCATCTCTGTTTTCACAGAAAACTCGCTTGCATTTGCTTGCGATGCTTACTTAAATTGTATTTTAAGTAAAGAAAGCTATTTTAAGTTTACCGATTTTGTTTGTCAAGCATTTTATGTTTTGCTTGAAAACTAAACCGCTGATTGCTTAAAACTGCTTTTTAATCACTGGCGCTGCAGCAAGAACGTAACTATAAGATGGCCGTTGTGTTGCTGTCAATACATCTTGCATATTATTTTGCGATTCCCGGTCGGGCCGCGCTATGCTTTATGGTTTCAGCTATCGCTAGGTGCAGGCCGTGAACAGGCAGTGTGATGTGGATCTGACGTCTTTCAACACTTTTGGGCTGTGCAGTCGCGCCCGGGATCTGGTGGTTTTTGACGACGTGGCCCAGTTGCCTGCTTTGCAGGCTGTCGTCCAACAGGCTGGCGAGGTGTTTGTGTTGGGGGGCGGCAGCAATGTGGTGCTGGCCGCTCAGGTCGAGCCTTTGGTTGTCAAAGTGCAAAGTCGTGGCATACACCTGCTGGAATCCCGGCCTGACGCCTATATTGTGCAAGCCCAGGCAGGCGAGGCCTGGCACGACTTTGTGCAGCATTGCCTGGAGCAAGGTTGGTCGGGACTGGAAAATCTGGCGCTGATACCCGGTACGGTCGGTGCGGCTCCTGTGCAAAATATTGGCGCGTACGGCGTGGAGCTGGAGCAGCGCGTGCATAGCGTGCTGGCCTGGAATTTTAAGCAAGCCCGCCTGATGGAGTTGCCGGCGGCTCAGTGCGGCTTTTCTTACAGAGACAGCCGTTTCAAGCATGATCCGGCCGGTACCTGGTTGATCGTGGCCGTGCGCTTTGCCTTGCCGCGTCCTTGGGCACCTGTGCTTGATTACCCCGATCTGCGTCAGCATAGTGTCTTGGGCGGTGCTGTGGATGCGCAAGCGGTGTTCGACGCCGTTTGCCAGATCCGGCGTCAGAAACTGCCCGACCCGGCTGTCTTGGGTAATGCAGGCAGTTTCTTCAAGAATCCGGTGGTCCCTCAAGCGCAGCGCGATGCTTTACGCGCACAGTGGCCGGGTCTGGTGTCCTACGATGTGGGGCAAGGACTGTATAAGCTGGCCGCCGGCTGGCTGATCGATCAGTGTGGTTGGAAAGGGCGGCGCGACGGCGCAGTCGGTGTACACGAGCGCCAAGCGTTGGTATTGGTCAATCATGGGGGCGGCACGGCACAGGACATCGAGCGCCTGGCGCAGGCAATTCGCGCCGATGTGCGCCGGCATTTCGGCGTGGAGTTGGAGCAGGAGCCGGTTCAGGTTCCTTGAATTGCAGTGTAGGCTTGGGGCCTTGCTGGGTAGCGGCGCGGTTGACCGGATACAGGCATGCTTTGGTCGATTGCTTGGCGATTGCCCGCATAGATGGATGAAAGAGGGGATAAAACAGCCCCTGAAAAAACAAAAAGCCGGCGCAGAGGCCGGCTTTGATGGGCGAGAATAGGGCTTAAATAATGCCCAGCACGTCCTGCATGGAGTACAGGCCGCTGGTTTTGTCGCCCAGAAAAAGGGCGGCCCGCATGCTGCCTTTGGCATAGCCGGCTCGGCTGGTGGAGCGATGCGAGATTTCGATGCGTTCGCCTTCGCCGCAGAAAAAGACGGTGTGGTCGCCAACGATATCGCCGCCGCGCAGTACCGAAAAGCCGATACGTCCGTCCTGGCGCGCGCCGGTGTGGCCGTGGCGGGCCCAATCGGCAATGTCGGGCAGGGATTGGCCCCAGGTTTTAGCGATGGCCTCGCCCATAGCCAGGGCCGTGCCCGAAGGGGCATCCACTTTGTTGCGGTGGTGGGCCTCGAACACTTCTGCGTCATAGCCTTGGTTCAATAAGGCAGCGGCCAGTTCGATGAGCTTGAGCGTGGCGTTGACGCCCACGCTCATGTTAGGGGCGAACACAATGGCGATTTCTTGGGCAGCGGTCTGGATCTGCTGCTTTTCTTCGTCGGAAAAGCCGGTCGTGCCGATGACCAGGCGAGTGCCGTGTTCGCGACATGCTTGCAGGTGGGCCAGCGTGCCCTCGGGGCGGGTGAAGTCGATCAGGCAGTCGGCTTGGGCCAAGGCCGCCAGATTATCGGTGATGGCGACGCCGGTGGTCTTGCCCAGAAAAGCACCGGCATCCTGACCGATGGAGGCGGCACCAGGGCGATCCAGCGCGACGGCGAGCGTCAGACCTTCTTGATTCAAAACGGCTTCGATCAGCATGCGGCCCATACGGCCGTCTGCGCCGGCAATGGCGATGCGCATATTTCCTGTCCTTTGCTTACTTACTGTGCGGGCTGGGCGGCGGGCGGAGCGGCTGTGTCGTTGCCGGCCGGGCTGGAGGAATGGCCGCCGATGGGGCGCACAAATTGCTGGGTGCCTTCCTTGGCGTCGGTCGGGCCTTCGCTGCGTTGTTTGCCGGTATCGGCGCGCTCAAAAGGCTGGCGGTCTGGCTGTTCGTCGCCTTGCCAACGCACCAGAGTATCGCCTTCAAACCAGACCGTGAACGTGCGTTGTTCGGCCTTGCCATAACCAGGCTGGTTCAGGTAGGGATAATCCCAGCGGTCGGAGTGGAAAATGTCCTGCAGCGTTGGCGAGCCGAGCAGGTAGCGCACCTGATCGCGGGTCATTCCGGCCTGCAGGCGGGACACTTGCTCGGCAGTGATCCAGTTCCCCTGTTGGACGTCGGCGCGATAGGGAAAGCCCCACTTGGAGGAGCCGCAGGCGGTCAAAGCCGCAGCCGCCAGGCTTGCCGCCAGTACGGCGCGGATGACAGGAGTGAATGAATTTGCCTTCTTCTGCACGAAATGCCCCTGTTAGAATAAAATCGTTATCATATAAGGGTTTAGGAAAAAGCGCATGAATTGCGCCATAAACCGCCTCGGGACGGCTTTGCCAAGCAGTTGGCACGGACCCGGGT
Organism: Alcaligenes sp. SDU_A2; assembly: GCF_038237375.1. NCBI lineage: Bacteria > Pseudomonadati > Pseudomonadota > Betaproteobacteria > Burkholderiales > Alcaligenaceae > Alcaligenes > Alcaligenes sp. SDU_A2. The sequence goes on from NZ_CP151273.1 coordinate 1,109,207, forward strand.
CTATCCCCATCAAGATGCGATAATTTTAGCCATGAACGATCAAAATGAACTGAAAAACATGGGGCTGAAGGCGACTTTTCCGCGCCTGAAGATTCTGGACATCTTTCGCCGCTCTGACCAAGAGGGGCAACGTCACCTAAGCGCCGAGGACGTCTATCGTCTGCTGATCGCCGACGAAGTCGATATCGGTCTGGCTACGGTCTACCGAGTGCTGACCCAATTCGAGCAGGCCGGTATCCTGGTGCGCAGCCAGTTTGATGGCGGCAAGGCCGTGTTCGAGCTGAACGACGGCGATCATCACGACCATCTGATCTGCACTAATTGCGGCGTGGTTGAGGAATTTACCGACAGTCAGATCGAGGCGCGTCAGCACGAAATTGCCAAGGAACATGGTTTTGTGCTGGAAAGCCATACCATGCTGTTGTATGGCATTTGCCCTAAGTGCTCTCAGGCCGGCAAGCAGGCCAAGCCTGCTTTGCGCTCTTGATCCCGGTGCGTGTCTGATACGGCCCCGGGGGAGGTTCGGTATGGGGCGTTTGCTCCGGTGCAGAACCTAAGAGGGTCAGGCAGATACGCAGCAGGGAAGTCGTTAAAAAACCCCGCCGACATCGATGTCGGCGGGGTTTTTACTGTGTGGAGCCAGGCCGCAAGCCAATAGTACGGCTAGTGCTCGGTGACCGGGCTAGTGTTGTCGCTCCAGCATTTCGCGTGCATGTTCGCGGGTTGTGCTGGTGATTTTCAGCCCGCCCAGCATGCGTGCGATCTCGTCTATGCGTTCGGCCTGGTCCAGCGGGCGAATAGACGAAAATGTCTGGCCTTTGACGGATTTTTTTTCCACTTTCAGGTGGTGATTGCCGCAAGCGGCTACTTGGGGCAGGTGGGTGACGCACAATACTTGGTGGCGTGCTCCCAGCTCTTGCAGCAGACGGCCCACCACTTCAGCCACAGCCCCGCCTACACCCGTATCGACTTCGTCGAAAATCAGCGTAGGGACGCGCGCTGCCTGGCTGGCAATGACCGACAAGGCCAGCGATATGCGCGCCAGTTCGCCGCCTGAAGCCACTTTGCTCAGGGGGCGGGGCGTTACGCCTTGGTGGCCAGCCACCAAAAACTCCACCTGTTCCAGGCCGTGCGCATGCGGCGGACACGGCGTCAGTGCGGCCTCGAAACGGCCACCTTGCATGGCCAGCGATTGCATGGCCTGGGTGACTTGCTTGCTCAGTTGGGCGCTGGTCTTGCGCCGCGCCGCGCTAAGTTGTTCGGCCAGGGTTTCGTACTGCTGCTTGGCCTGGCTGGATTTTTCTTGCAGGGCCTGCAAATCGAAAGAGTGCTGCACGTGCTGCAGCTTTTCCTGCCATTGCGCCAGCAGCGCAGGCAGTTCTTCGGGTTCGGTCTTGAACTTGCGCGCTGTGGAGAAGATGGCCGAAACACGTTCTTCCGCCTGAGCCAGGCGTTCCGGGTCCAGTTCTGTGTCGCTTAAATAACTATTCAGATCGGAGACCGCTTCGGTAACGGCGATGCGCGCCGACTCCAGCGTGTCCACAATGCTTTGCAGCCCGGGGTCATGGCGCAGCAGAGCTGCCATTTCGTGCGCGGCGCTGCCCAGCAAGCGTTGCACGGAGGTGTCTTCGCCATCGAGTGCCTGCAAGGTCTGGGCGCTGCCGTCGATCAAGGCTTGGGCGTGAGACAGGCGAGTGTGTTCCTGTTGCAGCAACTCCCATTCGCCATCTTGCAGGTTCAGGGAAGAGAGTTCCCCGATCTGCCATTCGAGCTGTTCTTGTTCGCGCAGGCGTTGTTCGGCGTTTTGGCTGGCTTGCTCGACAGCTTTACGAGCTTGTCCCCAGGCCTGCCAGGCTTGCGCCACTTGACGGGCCAGAGACAGATGGCCTCCTTGGCTGTCGAGCAGTTCGTATTGACTGTGTGCCTGCATCAGGCTTTGATGGGCGTGCTGGCCGTGGATATCCACCAGCAGCTCGCCCAGTTCGCGCAGTTGAGTCAGGGTGGCAGCGCTACCGTTGATATAGCTGCGGTTGCGGCCCTGCTGGTCGAGCAGGCGGCGCAGCACCAGTTCGTCCGAAACATCGAAGTCGCGTTCGGTCAGCCAGTCGTGGATGCCGGGCGGGCAATCGAACTGGGCGCTGATCTCGGTGCGGGGACAGCCTTCGCGTATGGCTTTGGCGTCGCCGCGCGCGCCCAGAGCCAGAGAAAGGGCGTCGATCAGGATGGATTTGCCGGCACCGGTTTCGCCGGAAAAGACGGTAAAGCCGGTCTCGAAGTCGATAGTGGCTTGATCCACGATCACAAAGTCTCGAACGTGCAGGGTACGAAGCATAGGAGCGTTATTCGTTTTCTTCGGTAGGCAGGGGCATGCGGTTCCAATCCAGCTTGTGGCGCAAGGTGGAAAAAAAGCTGTAGCCCTTGGGGTGAATGAAGCGAATGGTGTTGCGTGCGCGGCGCACATCGATGCGGTCGCCCTGCTGGCAGTCCGACCAGGCTTGCATGTCAAAGTGTACGCTGCCGCCTGATTCTACGCGGCCCAGCGCAGTGATGGTCAGGTTCAGTGTGCCGCTGTCGGGCAGAACGATAGGCCGGTGCGACAAGGTTTGCGGTGCCACCGGTACCAGCAGGAATGCGTTGAGCGACGGATGCAGGATGGGGCCGTTGGCTGCCAGAGAATAGGCGGTCGAGCCGGTGGGCGTGGAGATGATCAGGCCGTCGGCGCGCTGGCGGTACATGAATACGCCGTCCAGCTCTACGCGCAGCTCTATCATGCCGCCGCGTCCGGCGCGGTTGATGACGACATCGTTCAGGGCCACACCCGAATACAGCACTTGTCCGTCGCGCACGACACGGCCTTCCAGCATGGACCGCTCTTCGATGTCGTACTGGCCTTGAAGCACGCTGAGCAGCGCATCGTTGGCATCGTTCAGCGCAACATCGGTAATAAAGCCCAGTCGGCCATGATTGATGCCGATCAGGGGGATCTGGCTGTGCGCCAGCTCGCGGGCAGCGCCTATCATGGTGCCGTCGCCGCCCATGACCACGGCCAGGTCTGCGCGCGCGCCGATTTCTGCGTAATCGCAAGTGGGAAACTCGGTGACGCCGGTGTTGTGCGCGGTGGCGGCCTCCACCAGCACCGCGCAGCCTGCATCAACCAGGGTCCGGGCCAGGGAGCGGACGGGTGCATCCAGGCCGCTGTCCTGATATCTGCCCACAATGGCGACCGTTTTGAAATGCATGGGGCGAAAACCTTATTGATTAATGAAATAATTGCGATAAATTGATTATAGAGTTGCCGCTATGGGCTTGGCTGCAAGAATCTCCTGCTTGTCCTGTCGGGCACACAGGTTTTTGTACTGCCGGGCCTGTGCAACACCGAACCGCCCACGGTCGCCAGCGGCCTTTGCCGGTCGTGGATCGGAAGGCGGCGTGGGCTTTATTTATGTGACATATGCGATATGGATGACAGAGCGAATGCATTGTTGAAAGTGCTGATCGAGCGTTATATCGCCGATGGCCAGCCGGTCGGGTCGCGTACCCTGTCTACGGTATTTGACTTCTCGCCGGCCACTATACGCAACGTAATGGCCGAATTGGAAGCCTTGGGCCTGATACACAGCCCGCATACCTCGGCAGGGCGGGTTCCGACGCCCAAGGGTTATCGTTTGTTTGTGGACCGGCTGCTGGCCTCGCAGCGCTTTGAGCGTCCCGATGCGCAAAACCTGAGCCAGTTCTTACCGTTTGACGAGCCCAACCGCGCAGTCAGCTCGGCCGCTTCTTTATTGTCCAACCTGTCTCAGTTCGCCGGCGTGGTGCTGGCCCCGAAAAAAGCCCAGACCTTCAGGCAGATCGAGTTCATCCGTCTGTCGGATAAGCGTGTTCTGCTCATTATCGTCACCCCCGACGGGGATGTGCAGAATCGTATTTTGTTTGTGCCGCGCGACTATCTGGAGCACGAGCTGATCGAGGCCAGCCATTTTTTCAACCAGCATTTTTCGGGGTTGTCATTTGAGCTGGTCAAGCAAACTCTGTCTCAGGAGCTCAGCTCCTTGCAGGTGGATATTTCGCGGCTGATGCAACAGGCCGTAGATGCCGGCAGCCATCAGCCCGACAACGAAGAAGCCGTGGTCATCGCCGGCGAAAGCAAATTGCTTAATGTCTCGGACATGGTGGCTGATATGGACAGGTTGCGGCGTCTGTTTTCTTTGTTCGAGAAGAAAACGGACTTGTTGCATTTGCTGGATGTCTCCAGTCAGGCCGAGGGCGTGCAGATCTATATTGGCGGCGATTCGCAACTGGTGCCATTGGATGATGTATCCGTCATTACCGCGCCGTATGGCGTGGATGGCAAAGTTGTGGGCACGCTGGGCGTTATCGGTCCCTCGCGCATGGCCTACGATAGAGTCATCCCCATCGTGGACATTACTGCCCGGCTGTTGTCAAATGCCCTGAGCCATCATTCGGCCGCTTAGTCGGTCTGTCGGTCGGCGCGCACTTTGCCTGCGCCGGCTGCCTTATGTTTACACATCATGCCCATGTTGTTTGCCTCTCCTTATCTGTCCGAACCGACCGATGCCGATATATTCAATGACGATGCGCCGGTGCGCCCGGTCGGGCCTATCGGCATTTTGTTGATCAATCTGGGTACGCCGGATCAGCCCGAGCCCAAGGCCATACGCCGCTATTTGGGCCAATTCCTGTCCGACCCGCGCGTCATCGAAATACCTCAGCCGTTGTGGCAGCTTATTTTGCGCTTGTTTATTTTGCCGCGCCGCCCCGTCAAGCTGGCCCCACGCTATCGGGATATCTGGTTAGCCGAAGGCGCGCCTTTGTTGGTGTGGAGTCAGGCGCAGGCCGATGGACTGCAGGAACTGTTGGCCGGGCAGGGACACGATGTGCGCGTGGAGCTGGGCATGCGCTATGGCAATCCGTCGATTGCTTTTGGCTTGGATAAACTAAAGGCTGCCGGCTGCGAACGGATTCTTAGCTTGCCGCTGTATCCGCAGTATGCCGCCAGCACCACGGCCACGGCGTTCGATTGCGTGGCGGCGCACTTGCGTCGGCAGCGGAATCAGCCCGAGCTGCGTTTCATCAAGCGTTACCATACGCATCCGGATTACATCGGTGCCTTGGCTGCTCAGGTGCGCCGTTACTGGGACGAGCATGGCAAGCCGCAGCGTCTGCTGCTCAGTTTTCATGGCCTGCCCAGGCGCTGCGCCGAGCTGGGCGACCCTTACTTGCGTGACTGCCGAGAGACAGCGGCTGCCTTGCGTGCGGCGTTGGACGAGCCGGCTGTGTCCGTGCATATGTCGTTCCAAAGTCGTTTTGGTGCCCAGCGCTGGCTCGAGCCCTATACCGAGCCCTTGTTGCGTCAATGGGGCAAGGAGGGGGTGGGTCGGGTAGATGCGTTGTGTCCTGGCTTTCTGGCCGATTGCCTGGAAACACTGGAAGAAATTCAAGTGGAATGCCGTGATGCCTTTCTGCAGGAAGGGGGGCGAGAGTTTCATTACATACCATGCCTGAATGCCGATCCCGAGTGGATCGAGGGACTGGGGCGGCTGGCGATACAGCATCTGGGGGGCTGGTTGCCGGCGCGGGTCGGGTCGGTATAAGCAGGCCGGGAAGGATATATGCGGCAATGCCGGACGGAGAAAAATCCGGACAGGTCTTGAACTGGGGGCGGATGCCCCCATTTTCTTGCGATCGACGATTTATGTAGTGGAGAACAAAAAATGGCGACACATGCCGATTCCAACAAGCCTCTGGATGGAGAGCTGACAGAGAACACGCCCGAGCAGGTTCAACCGGACGTTCTGGCCCAGCAGCCCGAAGAAAACCCCGCCGATCTGGCGGCTGAGTTGGCCCAGGCCCAGGAAAAAGTCTCGCAGTATTACGACCAGTTGCTGCGTGCCAAGGCCGAAGTCGAAAATATCCGCCGTCGTGCCGATGACGACGTTGCCAAGGCGCGCAAGTTCGGCACAGAGTCGTTCGCAGAAAGCCTGATACCGGTGCGTGACAGCCTGGAAGCGGCTCTGGCCCAGACCGAGCAAAGCGTTGAGACCTGGAGGGAAGGTGTCGAAACTACGCTGCGCCAATTGAACAAAGCCTTCGAACGCAACAGCTTGAAGGAAGTGGCCCCGGCACCTGGCGATAAGTTCGACCCGCACGTGCATCAAGCCATTTCCTCCGTACCCTCGGAGTTTGAAGAAGGGGCCGTGGTGCAATTGCTGCAAAAGGGCTACACCATTTCCGAGCGCGTGCTGCGTCCGGCCCTGGTCATGGTAGCGGCCGCCAAGTAAAGCGCATGGGTAGGACCCGGGGCGTGCGGCCCACTTCGTGGTATGCATGGCATTGCTGCCGCTCGGACCATGAATGGCCGTTGCCAACCGCAAAAAAAACCGCTTTGGGCTCTTGAAATGTACGTTGCGTTCCCCATATGCATTTCATCAAGCAATTTGCTTACGCAATCAATTTTTTAGTCAGGTAAGAAATCATGGGCAAAATCATTGGTATTGACCTTGGCACCACCAACAGCTGTGTGTCTGTTCTGGACGGCGACCAGGTTCGTATTATCGAAAATGCCGAAGGCGCTCGCACGACGCCTTCCATTGTGGCCTACATGCAGGATGGCGAAATCCTGGTTGGCGCGCCTGCCAAGCGCCAGGCCGTCACCAACCCTGCCAACACGATCTTCGCCGTCAAGCGTCTGATCGGTCGCAAGTTCACGGAAAAAGCCGTGCAGACCGACATCGATCACGTGCCGTACACCATCGTGGCTGCCGATAATGGCGATGCCTGGGTAGAAGCACAGGGCAAGAAAATGGCTCCTCAGCAGGTGTCGGCCGACATCCTGCGCAAAATGAAGAAAACCGCCGAAGACTATCTGGGCGAAGAAGTCACCGAAGCCGTTATTACGGTGCCGGCTTACTTTAACGACAGCCAGCGCCAAGCCACCAAGGATGCCGGCAAGATCGCTGGTCTGGACGTCAAGCGCATCATCAACGAGCCAACCGCCGCTGCTTTGGCATTTGGTCTGGACAAGGCTGAAAAGGGCGATCGCAAGATTGCCGTGTACGATTTGGGCGGTGGTACTTTCGACGTATCCATCATCGAAATTGCTGATGTGGACGGCGAAAAACAGTTTGAAGTGCTCTCGACCAACGGCGACACCTTCCTGGGTGGCGAAGACTTCGACAAGCGCATCATCGACTACATCATTGCCGAGTTCAAGAAAGAAAGCGGCGTGGATCTGTCCAAGGACGTGCTGGCTCTGCAGCGCCTGAAAGAATCGGCCGAGAAAGCCAAGATCGAGCTGTCTTCTACGCAGCAGACCGAAATCAACCTGCCTTACATTACGGCAGATGCATCCGGTCCTAAGCACCTGAACCTGAAGATTACCCGTTCCAAGCTGGAAGCACTGGTCGAGGACCTGATCGAGCGCACGATCGAGCCTTGCCGCGTGGCCATCAAGGATGCCGGCGTCAAAGTGTCCGAAATCCACGACGTCATTCTGGTCGGCGGCATGACCCGCATGCCCAAGGTCCAGGAGCGCGTGAAGGAATTCTTCGGCCGCGATCCACGCAAGGATATCAACCCCGACGAGGCCGTGGCCGCCGGTGCCGCCATTCAGGGCTCCGTGCTGTCTGGCGATCGTACCGACGTGTTGCTGCTTGACGTGACTCCTTTGTCCCTGGGTATCGAAACCTTGGGCGGCGTCATGACCAAGATGATCCAGAAGAACACGACGATCCCGACCCGTCATTCGCAGGTGTTTTCCACGGCGGACGATAACCAGCCTGCCGTCACCATCAAGGTGTTCCAGGGCGAGCGCGAAATCGCCGCCGGCAACAAGGGCCTGGGCGAATTTAATCTGGAAGGCATTCCGCCAGCAGCACGCGGTTTGCCGCAGATCGAAGTTACCTTCGACATTGACGCCAATGGTATCTTGCACGTGTCGGCCAAGGACAAGGGCACCGGCAAGGAAAACAAGATCACCATCAAGGCAAACTCCGGTTTGTCCGACGAGGAGATCGAACGCATGGTGAAAGACGCCGAGATCAATGCGGCGGAAGATCACCGCATCGCCGAGTTGGCTCTGGCTCGTAACCAGGCCGAAGCGCTGATCCACTCCACCCGCAAATCGCTGGGCGAGTATGGCGACAAGCTGGACGCCGCCGAGAAAGAAGGCATCGAGAAAGCCATCACCGAACTGGAGGAAACCCTCAAGGACGGCGACAAGGAAGCCATCGATGCCAAGGTTGAAGCGCTGGGTGTAGCCTCGCAGAAACTGGGTGAAAAAATGTATGCTGACATGCAGGCCCAGGCCGCTGCACAACAAGGTGCGGAAGGCGCTGCGCAGCAACAGCCAGCCGACGAGAACGTGGTCGATGCCGACTTCAAAGAAGTCAAGCGCGATCAATAATTGCGAGCCTGAATAAGGTCTTCGGCCCGATTTCCGGCTGTGCGCTGGAAATCGGGCATTATTATTTAATCAGCGGCGTCTTGGGCGTCGTTTATCAAAAATGGCAAAACGCGATTTATACGAAATTCTCGGTGTGGCCAAGAACGCGACGCAGGATGAACTGCGCAAAGCGTATCGCAAGCTGGCCATGAAGCACCATCCTGACCGCAACCCCGACAACAAGGATGCCGAGGAAAAGTTCAAGGAAGCCAAGGAAGCGTACGAAATCCTGTCCGACGAACAGAAGCGCGAAGCCTATGACCGTTATGGCCATGCGGGAGTCGATCCCAACGCTGGCATGGGCGGCATGGGCGGCGGCATGGGCGGGGCTGGGTTTGCGGATGCCTTTGGCGATATTTTCGGCGAAATCTTCGGCGGTGCGCGCCGTGGCGGTGGTGGCCCACAGGTATATCGTGGTGCCGATCTGCGGTATTCCCTGGATATCAGTCTGGAACAGGCAGCGTCGGGGTTCGACACCGAAATCCGTGTTCCCAGCTGGGAAAACTGCGATACCTGCTCGGGGACGGGGGCCAAACCCGGCACTTCGGCGCAGACCTGCCGTACGTGTCATGGCAGCGGTGCCGTGCGCATGCAGCAAGGTATTTTCAGCATGCAGCAGACCTGCCCAACCTGCCACGGCAGCGGCAAGGAAATCCCTGATCCTTGTGTGGTCTGCCATGGCGAGGGCAAGGTCAAGAAAACCAAGACCTTGCAGGTTAAAATTCCGGCTGGGATCGACGACGGCATGCGCATCCGCTCCGGCGGCAATGGCGAACCCGGTGTCAATGGCGGGCCTGCCGGTGATTTGTATGTGGAAATCCGCATCAAGCCGCACGGTATTTTCCAGCGCGACGGCGAAGATCTGCATTGTGAACTGACCATTCCGTTCACGACGGCGGCCTTGGGCGGGACGGTGGAGGTTCCCACTCTGACCGGCCGTGGCGAGATCACCATCCCCGAAGGCACTCAGGTCGGCAAGACTTTCCGCTTGCGCGGCAAAGGCATTAAGGGCATTCGCTCCAGCTACCCCGGCGATTTGTACTGCCATATCCAGATTGAGACGCCTGTGCGCCTGAACGAGGAGCAGAAAAAGCTGCTGCGTCAGTTCGAGCAAGCCTTGAGCGATGGCGGTGTCAAGCACTCGCCCAAGAGCGAATCCTGGACCGATAAGGTCAAAGGCTTTTTCTCTTGATCCTGGTTTGAACTCCAGACCAGAAAAACCCCGGCACCATCACGGTGCCGGGGTTTTTCTTTATGGGTTTCGTGCTTGGCACACGGGCGTGTACGGCCTGCGCCTGATCATAGGCTTTATTGGGCAGAAGCCGCAGCCTCGGTCTGGGGTTTTGTTGCGGGCGCGTCCGATTTTTGGCGTTCGTGATCGGCGGCAATGGCCACGACCAGATCCTGCGGTTTCAGGTACTTGCGCAAGGCGGCATTGACCTGGGCCGCATCCAGCTCTTGCATGGCTTTGTCCATCTGCTCAGACCAGTTGAAGGTTCGGCCCAGATCCAGGTAGTTCAGCCATGCGCTGCTCAGAACACTGTCTTTGCTGCGCGATAAGCGGCGGTAGTTCAATAAGGCGTGGACGCCTTCTTTCACTTCCTGCTCGGTGAAGCCGTCCTTGAGAGTTTGTTCTAGCACTTCTTTGACGGTACTGCTGATCCGGGCGCTGTTGTTGGGGGCGTGGATGGCGTAGACAGTCCAGGAGCCATTGGGCTCGTAGCTGGAGGCATCGACCTGGCTGCGTACATTGTAAGAAAGACCGTCCTGTACACGGATACGGTTCCACAGACGGGACGTTTCAGACAGACCCAGCAGATAGTTGGCCACGTACACAGCAGGGAAGTCGGCGTCACTGTCTTGCAGTTTCAAATTCAGATTGGCCAGATAAAACGCATTGGCCTTATCGGGCGTGTTGATGTCGAACTGTTTGGGCGCGACGGCATGGAATGGGTCGTCGGGGCGTTGATAGGTCGGGGCTTTGCGCCAGCCTTTCAGTCCTTCGGACAAGGCTTGGCGAACCTGCTCTTTATCGAAATCGCCTACGGCACTGAAGGCAAGGTCGCCGGCCCCGTAGAATTTCTGATGAAAGTCGCGCAATTGCTTGATGTTCAGGCCTTGCACTTGTTCGATGGCTTCCTCGAAGCTGGGGGTATAACGGATATCGCCCTTGGGCCAGGGGTTGCTGTAGCGTTCGATCGCCAATTGCGCCAGGGCCGTTGGATCGGTGCTGGATGATTTCAGATCCGTAACCATGTACTCCTGGTATTTCTGCAGTTCGGCTTCGGGTAACGTGGCATTGCGCAGAATATCCAGCCCAAGGGAGATGGCTTTAGGCAGGTTCTCGCGTGTGGATGACAGACTAAGCTGCAGGCGACCATTGGAACCATCGAAGCTGAATTGGGTTTGCAGGGCAGTGAACCGATCGGCGATCTGTTCGCGGTCCAGTTTGTTTGTACCCGTCGCCAGCAGACTGGCAACGGCCGCCGCCACGGCGCTTTGGTCCTTTAGTTGGTCGGCCGTGCCGAACTTCAAGGACAGGCGTGCTTCTACACGTTCGGCGCGAGTTGCTTTGGGCAGCAGCGCCATCTTGACCTCGCCCAGATGTTCGCCCAGAGACAAGGGCTGTCTGTCGGTGCGCGCGTCTATATTGGCGGGGCTGGGGTCAAAGGCTTCTACCGCCTTGCCGGTGTCCTTGCCTTTGTAGTCAGCCAACAGCTTTTGCACATCGGCCGGCGCAGCCTCGGGCGCACGCACGGGTTTGTCGGTCGGAATGTATAGGCCATTGGTGCGATTGCTGGCAACCAGCCAGGTTTGCAGGGCCTGTTGCACTTGATCCAGCTTGCTTGTTTCTACCCGGTCGCGTTGTAGAAAGAACAAGCGCCAGTCGCCGCTGGCGGCCGCTTCGGACAGAGCAGTGGCCAGGCTGGAAGGGTTGGCGTAGGTGCGGGTCCAGGCTGTCATCCATTGGCTGCGCACGCGTTCCAGATCAGCCGCGGCCAGCGGGGTCTTGGCCAGCCCTTCGAGCGTGTTGTTCATGGCCTGTAACGCTTTTTGCTGATCCATGCCGGGCTTGAGTTCCGCGCCAAACAGCGCATAGCCGGGATCATGGCTTTCGGAGTCGAAGCTAAATACGCTGGTGGCCAGTTTTTTATTAACCAGATTTTTGTAAAGCTGGCCGCTCGGGGTGTCTCCCAAGGCATTCACACCCAAGCTTAACGGGATATAGTCGGCGCTGGCGGCGCTGGGCATGTGATAGAGCGACATGATCAGGGGCGTACCGCCCTGGCGGCGCAGCGTTACGCTGCGGGTGCCGTCCTGAACAGGCTCTACCGTGTATTCAGGGCGTAGCGTGCGACTGGGCTTGGGGATGCTGCCAAAGGATTTGGCGATGATCTCCAGCGTTGCCTCGGTGTCGAACTGGCCGGTCACGAACAAGACCGCATTATCAGGCTGGTAGTAGTCGTGATAGAACTTGCGCAACTGTGCGATATCGACGTTTTCTACGTCCGAGCGTGCGCCTATGGTGCTTTTTCCGTAGCTGTGCCACTGAAAAGCGGCGGCTGTCACTTTCTGCATCAGGACACGGAACGGGTTGTTTTCGCCGTTCTCCATCTCGTTGCGCACGACGGGCATTTCGGCCTCCAGATCCTGCTTGTCGATCAACGCATTCACCATGACATCGGCCTGCCAGTTCAGATACCACTCCAGGGTTTCGGGTTGAGCCGCGAAACTGGCAAAGTAATTAGTGCGATCGGTGGAGGTCGTGCCGTTGGCTTCCAGGCCGCGCTTGGAAAATTCGCCCAATGCATTGCGCAGGGTTGGCGTACCCCGAAAGAGCATGTGTTCCAGCAGGTGAGCCATGCCGGTCTGGCCGTAGTTTTCGTGGCGTGAGCCGACCAGGTAGGTCATGTTGACAGTGGTGGTCGGCTTGGAGTCGTCGGGGGCCAGTACGATGCGTAGCCCATTGTCCAGGGTATATTGCGTTACGCCTTCGACCGCAGGGCCTTGAGCCAGGCCAGCGGGCAGGGCATAGGCTGCCAACGAGCAGGACAACAGGGCGGCACCGGTCAGGTGACGCAGGCGCAGAGCAACGGTCAGTACCGAGAGTTTCATGGACAGTTCCTTACTGGATTGTGCGACAAAGCAGCCGGCGATTGCGGCCAGTGTCTTTTGTAGCATGGGAGGGTTTGGCTGGGTAGGCGGTCTGGGTTGCTGATGGCAACCCTGTTGAACGGTAAAAAAGAGCACGGCTTTGGTTTGTTGTAGATCCTGATAACGTATGGTTCGTTCGCCATGCTTTGAGCATCGATAAAGAAAAAAAAAAGCCCGCCAGGGACGCTGGCGGGCAAAACAGCAAGAAAGTGCTGCGGCGTTATGGTGTTTTTTGTTTTAACCGTTGTAGTGCGCAGGCTCGCAAACCAATAATGCTGTTAAAGAGAAAGTCGTAGACAGCAATCAGTCGGGCTGGGTTGTGGCCAGCTGTGCTCAAGATAGTGTGGCTGCTCGGTTCAGCGATGCTGGCAAGAACAATGCCGCAGCGTTCCGGCTGAGCGGATAGCGCCACCATACGTTTGTCCAGCGGGTGGCGACTGCGTTGCACATAGCCCGCCCGTACCAGTCGGCTGATCAGGGCGCTGGTTCCGCTGGCACTCAAATCGAGCAATTGCGCCAGTTGTCCAGAAGATAGACGGTCAAACTCCAGAATAAACTCCAGCGCTTTGTACTCATTCAGGGACAATCCAACCCGCTCGGCTAAACTGTGTTTGCCTGCTTCGGCATAGATATCCAATTGACGTCCCATCATGCGGGCCAGATCCGTGCGCATGGATTCTGAAAGGACATCGTCCCCTGTGCGCAGGCCGGACAAAACAGGCGGGTCGGGACGTTTATCCGGCATGCGCAGTTTCCCTGTTTTAACGTGGTGCCCCGCCTAGTAAGCCACCGAGCAGCCCTGTTACGGGAGCCAGCAAACCCTCTGTGTTCGTCGATGGCGTGCCAGATGCTTGGGGCGACGAGCCGGTCAATCCGCCGACCAGATTGGTGACGGGAGCGAGCAATCCGCCGTTGGCATCGCCACCACCTAGCCCTGCGGTCAGCGATGCTACTGCGCCGGTGGCGTGGTTAAGTGTTGTGCCTAAAGGGTTGGGGTTGTCTTGTGTTGCGTGCAGTAGCCCTCCAGCGCTGGCGACGGTGTCGCCCAGCCCACTTAACAGCCCGCCCAGACCCAGTCCGGCGGTACTGTCTAGTGCCGTGCCGGTTTGGTTCAAGACCGAACCGACGCCGCCGAGCAACGCGTCGATGGGCTGGCCTACCCCCAGGCCGTCGCCTACCTGTTGAGTCACTTGGCTGACCGTGGCACCCAGGGGGGCAACAACGACATCCAAGCTTTCGCCGGTCTTACCAAGAATCGGGCTTAGTCCCAGGGGTATCAGATTGTCGACGGCCAAGCCTGCGTTGGCCAGGGCAGGTTCCAGAATGGGAGCAGCTTCGCCGCTGTTCAGCAGACCGCCTAGGCCTAGTGGTCCTGTTAGTGGATACAGTAGGCTACCTTTACCAAGTAGGGAGTCCGTTAGGGCGACGACCCCGCCACTGGCATTGCCCAGTACAGCGGTCAAGGGGGCTGGGTTGTTGGAATGGGCATGCAGCAAACCGCCGGCACTGCCGACGGCATTACCCAGGCCTGTCAACAGGCCGCCCACGCCTTGTCCTAGGTTTAGCGGAAGATTGGATTTGCCAAGCTGCTCGCCCAGGTTGGCGACAACGCCGCCGGTCTGGTTAAGCAAGCCATTGATGGGTTCGCCTAAACCGGTAGTGTTGCCAAGCTGTTGTGTTAATCCGGTGGCCGTATCGACGACGGGCTCCACCACTGTGTCCAGAGCTTGCCCCAGTTTTCCACCTGTTTCTTGCAAATCTAGTGGCAAGACATTATCGACGGCGTTACCAACATTCCCCAAGGTGGTTTTTAGAGGGCCGGACGTAGAAATGGGCGGCTGGCCGCCGCCATTATCGCCGCCGCCGTTATCCCCACCGCCATTATCGCCGCCGCCGTTGTCGCCGCCACCGTTATCCCCACCGCCATTATCGCCGCCGCCGTTGTCGCCGCCACCGTTATCCCCACCGCCATTATCGCCGCCGCCGTTGTCGCCGCCACCGTTATCCCCACCGCCATTATCGCCGCCGCCGTTGTCGCCGCCACCGTTATCCCCACCGCCGTTATCACCGCCTCCGTTGTCGCCGCCGCCGTTATCCCCACCGCCGTTATCACCGCCTCCGTTGTCGCCGCCGCCGTTATCCCCACCACCGTTGTCACCGCCACTGCTGCCGCCAGTGCCGTTGGTGTCGTTCGGGTCAGGCTGAGTAGGTACGGTGTCACCTGCGGTAAGTGCGTTTTCTCCACCGCCACGCAGACTGCCACAAGCGCTCAAGGTCAAGGAGCTGGCGATCAGCGCTGCTAGAAGAGTCAGGCGAAAAATAGATGTTCTGCTGTCTGTGTTGTTCATTACTTACTCCAATCCATGATCTGGGTATTCGGTTGGTTTTGAATAAGCAATTACCGTGCCAATGTTTTTCAGGCATAAGATCAGCAGAATCAAGGTGTTAGGGAGTGGTGCTTATTCAGAACGCAGCGCGTGTTACGGCTTGTGCCCATTTTTGGATTGCAGTGTTACGTAACAAAAAAGGACCGCTGTTGGAGGTAGCGGTCCTTGAGAGAGTGTCTAGTGATGACGTTCTTTAGTTTGTGCGTGGAACAAGTGCTTTGGCATCGAGCCATGCACGTGTGTTTTGGCGAAATGTACTCATGCTGTCGACCAGAAAGTCGTACATGGCAATCAGTTGAGCCGGGTTTTGATTCGCGGCTGTATTGATGGCCTGGTTGATGGCACGCTCTTTGATCGCCAGTACATCACGGCAGCGTTCTATAACCGGATGCAAAGCAATGATGCGTTTGTCTAAGGGATGGCGGCCGCGCGTGATGTACCCCTTCTTCTCCAGCCTGCCGATCAGCGCACTAATGCCGCTGGCGCTCAGGTCCATCAGTTGAGCCAACTGTCCGGTGGGCAAAGCGTCGAACTCCATGATGTATTCCAACGCTTTGAAATCGTTCAACGGCATGCCGGCTTCTTCAGCCAAGCTGGCTTTCAGGGCTTCGGCGTAGACGGTGAACTGGCGTCCAAGCATTTTGCTCAGGTCCAATAACATTTTTTCTGACAGCATGGCGCGATCTTCCGGGCCGGTCGTCCAGTTGCTTCGGGCCGCTGGACCTGCGTTGGTTTGGTAGCTGACAGGCCGGGAAACGGGATTCATGATCTTGTTCATCATTTCAAACCACCTCCGAGCAAGCCGCCCAGCAGGCCGCTGACCGGAGCAAGCAGACCGCCGCTGGCCGCAGTGGATTGGCCGTCACTTGTAGCCGCGTTCGCATTGACCGATGCTTGTACATTGACTCCGCCAATCAGGCCGCCCACCAGACCAGTTACAGGAGCCAGTAAACCGCCGTTTCCTGGTGCGCCTGCCTGCGTATTTCCTCCCAAAGCCAGCCCACCGGTCAGTCCACCGACCAGATTGGTGACGGGAGCGAGCAGTCCGCCGTTGGCATCGCCGCCCGCCAGCCCACCGGTCAGTCCACCGACCAGATTGGTGACGGGAGAGAGCAGCCCGCCGTTGGCATCGCCGCCCGCCAGCCCACCGGTCAGTCCACCGACCAGATTGGTGACGGGAGCGAGCAGTCCGCCGTTGGCATCGCCGCCCGCCAGCCCGCCGGTCAATCCGCCGACCAGACCGGTGGCCGGTGCCAATAAACCGCCTTCAGCGCCGCCTAGCCCGCCGGTAAGGGATGCGACGGCCTGCGTTGTACTGTTCAAGACATTGCCCAGTGGATTGCTGTTTTCCGGAGTAGCGTGTAGCAGGCCTCCGATGGATGCGACGGCGTCGCCCAGGTGGCCGACCGTACCTCCCAACCCTAGCGGCGCGGCCGAGTCCAGGGAGCCTCCTGCCTGATTGAGTACACTGCCGACCCCGCCCAGCAAGGCATGTATGGGTTGGCCGACTCCCAGGCCGTCGCCCACTTGCTGAGTGATTTGGGTGACCGTGGCCGCGACAGGCGCGACAGTATTATCCAAGGCAGCGCCTACATCGCCCAGAACGGGGTTCAAACCCAGAGGAATCAGGTTGTCGACGGCCTGGCCGGTGTTGCCCAACGCGGGTTGCAGTATGGGCGTGCCGGAGTCGGCCAGCAAGATGCCGCCCAGACCAAGCTGCGAGGTCAACGGGTGCAACAGGCTGCCTTCGCCCAGCAGGGCACCGGTCAGCACTTCGACGCCTTTAGTTGCGTGGGTCAGTGTATTGCCCAGTGGATTGGCATTGTTAGGGTCGTTCACCAGCAGTCCGCCAGCCGATCCGACCGCTTGGCCTAGATGGCTGAGCAGCCCGCCTGCGCCTACGCCCAGATTCAGGGGTAGGCCGCTTTGGCTCAGTTCGCCACCCAGACCCGTTACCACGCCACCGAGCTGTTGGGTCACGCTGTTGACGGGCGTGCCCAGTCCGGTAATGGTACCGACAGTGCGGGTCGTATCGGTCACGATGCCGGTGACGGGAGCCAGTGCATTATCCAGGGTCTGGCCTAGTTGAGAGCCGGTTTTTTCCAGATTCAGGGGGATGACATTGTCCACTGCCTGCCCCAGATTCCCTAGGGCATTCTGTGTCAGCGAATGGTTGCCACCTGTATCGCCGCCGCCGTTGTCGCCGCCGCCATTATCGTTCCCGCCGCCGCCATTGTTTCCACCACCGTTGCCGCCCCCGTTACCTGGGGTCAGGGGTAAGCTGGGGTCTGTAGCGGGTGTATTTGTTGCCATGTCAGTATTGCCGCGTACATCCCCGCGCGAGGAGCAACCAGCCAGAGCGGCGGCGCTGATGAGTAGCGTTGTGATCAGGGTGCGTTGAAAAGCGCGCTGGATGATAACTGTTCTTGCTGGATTCATTGCTTTCATGTCCGACTCCGTTTCGACGTGATAGGTGGCCTGTAGGGGCTCTTCCTTTCTATGAAGCAATAGTCGTGCCAACTAGATTTTGTTAGCCAATTGTTTTATTTTTCCTTGTGATATCAGTGAATTAATGAGTTTTGTTAGGCTCTCGAGTTGTACTCACAGGCATTGGCAAGCTGGTTTTTGTGTCTGAAAAGGCCTTATGCGGCCATGTGTTCCCTTGCCGTTACGTAACGTTTCTCGTAACAGCTTGGCAAAAAGTTGTGGGTGATGGGACGTAAAAAAGGCCATCTTGCGATGGCCGGTGAAAACCGCTGGCTGCGTTCAGAAGCCGTCGTAGAACAACAGGAAATTGGTATTGACACGCACTTTGCGCTTATCCGAATTGACGGGTAGATCCCCCAGGGGCCGGGCGACATTGATATCGAACAGATAGTGCTTGTTATTGGACAGCCGCACGCCCAAGGCAGCCGAACGTAGTTGACGGTTGTTGTAACTGTTGAGTCTGTCCAGGTTGTACCAGGCACGTGCCCAGTCGTAAGCAATATAGGGCTGGATGCTGTTGAGCCAGGTAGACGAATTGGTGAAGCGGCGATTCAGTTCCAGTGTCGCACCTAGGCCTTTATCGCCGGCCAGTTCGCCCTGGGGGTAGCCGTAGCCGTGACGCCAGGCACCAAATGAAATCTGCTCGGAATTGGGCAGTACATTGTTGCTGTACTGGCCGCTGGCCGACAGGCTCAGGCCGAATTTCCCTGGCAGGACGATGTTCTGCTTGAGCGAAGCGGTCCAGCGCGTAAAGTCCAGATCCAGATCGGACTGCAGGTCGCGCTGTAAATACGTGTTTAGTGTCTTTCGGGCACCCATGGCGTCCAGGCCTTTGTAGACGCCCAGATTTACTTCGCGCGATTGCCGTGCCGATGCATCCGTGTAGCGCAGCTCGGCTTTAAGCGCACGTACATCCGTGGTGTTCTCTATCCAGACCTGGTCCAGTTTTTCGTGGGTGTAGTCGTCCAACGAGCGGCTGGCGTAAAAGCCGACATTACCTTTCAGGCTACGCTGGTTGTTCAAGATAAAGGGGTAACTTAAGGCGGCTCCGATGCGCTCGTTGATGACTTTGCGTCGCCAACCCTGGCTCTCCAGCACTTCATCGCGTGGCTGGGAGCGATAGTGGTAGCCGTCGATATCCAGCGACAGCCCGTTGCCGCTCAGGGGAATGGACAGCGTACCGCTGATGTATTTGACATCCTCGGACGAGGTCGGGATGGCGGCGGTCAGTTTCAGCTCTTCGCCCAGAGGCGTCAGGCTGTTGGCGCTTAGCTGAACAATGCCTTGTTTGCTCGAGCCCATCTCGGCCACGCTGGCATTGACCGCAATGCTGTTGTGCGTGGCGGCAATCACCAGTTCCGAAGCGCCGTCGGTGCGCGAGGGCATATCCAGTTTGGGATCTATTTTCAGGCCAGGGATTGTGCGCAACAGATTCATGGTGCGCTCCAGCGTGCGTTGGGTTAACGGCTTTTCGTCCAGCATGGCCTGCGCCACACGGCGTATCCGCGCTTCGCTGCGCCCCGGGTCGCCGTCAATCCGTAGCCCTGCAACATGGCCTTCCACGACGGTTACTTTTACGTGGCCGTCGGTAAAGCTTTGTTCTTGCAGAATCGCGAAGGACAAGGGGTAGCCTTGTTCCTGGTATAGCGTCGTGATGCGATTGACTTGCTTGATCAGTTCCGCAATGGTGAGCCGTTTGCCTGCCAGCGGCTCCAGAATGGCGGTGATCTGTTCAAAGGGAATGCTGCGGCTGCCGCTGACATCAAAGCTGCGCACCAGCAAGGATTGTTGCAGGCGAGCCTGCAAGGCGGCGCTTTGTCTGGAGTTGGCAGGGATGGCCAGCGGCGCTGTTGGTGTCTGTGGTGCCGGCGCAGAAATGGGAGGCAGGGAGTCCACCGGATTGCCTCGCAACGGGGCATCCGCATGGCTGTCTGATGGCAGCGTGCCGGCAGTCAGTCCTGCCAACAAGGCCAAGCTCAGAGTGTGCTTATGGGGAAAGGAAAAGACTCCGGATGCCGGGGCCGGTCGTTGTGGGTTCATGATTGTTACTGAGTTTTTTTGCATGAGAACGTCGCGTGTCTTTACTCTGCCGCAGATCGTTGCGGTTGTCATTTTTCCTTGCGAAGCAGTAACTGATCACGTTATGCCGGAGTTTTATGCTGCAACTATTACATGTTGAAACATTAGAGTGAAAATGGAATTTCTTTCTTGGTGTTTGGTGGATTTTATGAAAAATTATTTTCGTTTTTATCCTCTTAAAAATACCTGTTTCTTTGTTTTTTCTGTTCAAAAAAAGAGTCTTGATTCAAGGAATTAAAAGATCCATTTGTAGTCGATCGTTGATAGAAACAAAGGTCCTATTTTCAGGATGTGAATATGATAAAAATAGTAACAGCGCCATTTTTTGTCATAAATATTGTAAGAATATAATTCAAAAGCTAGCATTTTTGCTGTTTTTTTACGCAAAAAACGATGCTTTGAAACCACAGATATGCATTTTTTGTATCTTTGAACTAGAATTTCACGATCAATATAACTGTTGTTACACGTAAACCCTAATAAAAACAATGCTGTCTATCGCTTTAATATGTGTATCAACTCTAATTGAAAAAAATGATAGTTTTGTGTCGCATCCGTGACAGATTTGTGCGGCGCTGAAGTGCCCAAAAGGGCGTCCTGCCACCGGTCTCGGGGCAATTTTTGTTCAAAGGGGAAGTCATGAAGGCTCAACTTCAACAATTCTGGAATGACGAAGATGGCGCGACAGCCATCGAGTACGGCTTGATTGCGGGTTTGATCGCAGTAGCGATTATTGGTGTGTTGGGAACTTTGTCGGGCAAGCTGGAGGCAATGTTCAAATTTATCGGGGACAACATGCCAACAGCGGCTAATCAAAGTGGCAGTGACCAGCCGTAATTAGTGCTGCTGCTTAGCGTTGGCCAGTCCCAGACTGGCCATCCTTGCCGTCTTGAATAGGCTGATGCAGATGTGGGTCTGGCTACAAGGCATATTCGCTTTTGTACTGGTGTTTTTTTCCATCCAGATTGCATATCGGGACCTGCGCTTGCGCACGATACCTAATTCGATTTTGGTTCTGTATTTTTTGTCGGTGTTGGTGCTCAAGGTCTGTGCGTCTTGGCTGGTCTCTGCGCCTGCCCAGATGGGAGCTGGCTGGACGGATGCCCTGATCGGTTTTGTTGGCGCACTGGCGCTTTTTTTTCCGGTCTGGCAATGGCGTTACATGGGGGCTGCCGATGTCAAGTTGATCGCGGTGCTGGGTTTTGCACTGGGTTGGCATGGCGGCGGCGAAGTGGTGCTGATGGGGACGGTGCTGGCTGGCGCGCATGCGCTGTTTTTGGTGATGGTGCCGTCTCTGGAACAGAAGTATGGGTTTTCCCTGCCGGGGGTCCGGGTCAAGGCGCGCAGTGTTCCTTTGGGAGCCTGGCTGTCTGTTGCAACAGTGGGGTGGTTATGGATGCAGCGCTGACCGAACGAGCGCAAGGCTTGCCCAAAGGGCAGCGTTGCAATGGACGTAGTTGGTCTCAGCGCGGCGCGTATGCGCTTGAGTTTGCCTTGGTCTTTCCGCTTCTGTTCATTTTGATTTACGCCTTGTTGACCTTCGGCTTGATCATGACCGCGCAGCAATCACTGAATTTTGCCGCCGAATCCGGCGTGCGCGCCGCGCTGGTGGCTCCCGGCCCCGATCTGGATTTGCGGGATTTATCACCCGCCGGTCGCGAACAGGCTTTGCGCGCACGGCTGGACAGCCGGGTTGCGCAGGCGCGCAGCGAAGCCAGCGCTCAGGTGCGGTGGTTAAGCGATTGGGTCGGTAGTGAGCATGTGCGGGTATCGGCTGCCTCGATCCGAAACGAGGTGCGCATCGATATTGTGTACGACTATGGACACGCCCCTTTGGTGCCTATGCTCGGCCCTAAGGGCTTGTTTGCTCTGGTGGTGCCGGCCAGGCTGCAAGGCCAGGCGCAGGCGAACTTGCAGGCGGCAGGCGAACTGGGGGCTTTGTTATGAAACGAGCGGCCTCCTTATCTACCTTGTCTGTGCAGCGCCAGCGCGGTGTGGCCGCCATAGAGTTCGCGTTGGTGCTTAGCCTGATGCTGCTGGTATTGGGTGCTGTCATCAGCTTCAGTTCCCTGTTTTTGGCTCAGCAGAAAATCACTCATCTGGTCGGGGATGCTGCGCGCCAGAGTGCCACCCGCGCTTTGGATGCCGAGCAGACAGCGGCATTTTTTCAGGATTATGTGGCGGCCCGGGCGGCTGACGATGCCTTGTTGGCGTGGCTGGGAGGCTTGACACCTGGTTTCGCCCAGGCGGCCTGCGCTCTGGAGCCGACCCGTCAATGTGGTCGCTTTTCATTGGAGCTGAATGTGCAGCCCTGGCTTTTGGCTAATTTGCTCGATCTATTGTCGCCTGTACTGCATGAGCCGCAGGAGCGTGTTGCGCCTGCTAGCTTGCATGCAGCGGCTTTGGTTGTTCTAGGGAGAGGAAATTAATGAACGGCATCATGAAGGGGGCGGCAGTCATTTTGTTGCTGGTCGCGGCAGTCCTGGCGGGTTTGGCGGTGTATCTGGGAACGCGGCCTAAACCGACCACAGCGGTACCGGCTGTGGCGGCTGTGGAGCACAGTCGCGCTCAACAGCCCCTGCAGCCGGTGGTACTGCTCAAACGCAGCCTGAAGGCCGGTGAAGTGCTGTCGGCGGATGCTTTGCAGGTTGAGCAGTGGCCGCTTGCCCCTAGTCAGTCCTTTCAGTCGCTGGAGCCTGTGCTGGGCAAGACCGTGCGCTTTGATCTGGACGCCGGCCAGCCCCTGTTAGGCAGTTTCATTGCCAAGAGTCTGTCCAGCTATCTGGAAGCGGGCGAACGTGCCGTGACGATCCCCGTGGACGCCATCTCCGGCGCAGACAACCGGATCGAGCCGGGCGATCTGGTGGATGTGTTCTTTACGTTTGGCAGCGGCACCGAGATATCTGACACCCAGGCCCGTCTCTTGATGCCTCGTACGCGTGTGCTTGCCTATGGCAAGGATTCGCTGGCCGGACCGCAGGCGGCGGATGCTGCGTCGGGGCGTCAGGATGCGCAGGCGCGCCAGGCCATGCTGGCGGTGCCCTTGGAGTCGGTCAATGAATTGCTTCTTGCCAGCCGCAGCGGCAGCTTGCAGTTGGTCTTGCGAGCACCGTCGGATGCAGGCATGCCCGATACCGATTTGTTTCCCGAGTTTGCTGCTTTGTTGCCGGCGCGGGCCAGTCTGGCTCCGGAGCAGAGAGCGGCGTTGAGCCTGCCGGATAACCGGGCGATGGCGGGTTTGGGGTTGCGGGAGTTTTCGGCTAGCAAGCAGGAGCTGGGTCAGGAGCGGACACCGGAGCCGGAGCCGCGGCCCGTCGCCGCTGCCTCGCAGCGCCGGACCGAAGTCATACGCGGTGGGCGGCTGGAAGTGGTTCAGCATTAAGCAGCAAACGCGGGTGTGCATCTGTGTCTTGCCCCGATCTTGGATGGGGTAGGGCGACGCTAGGCAGCATGGGTTGAAAACATGAAAAAAGCAATCAAAGCAGCAGGTTTGGGGTGGGTGTGGGCAGCAGTGGCTATCGTGGGAGTAGTGCCGGTAACGGCGGCGCTGGCCCAGACTACCCAGGTAGCCGCAGGTCAGAAGGTGTTGCAGCTGGTCGCTCATGACCAAGATATCCTGCGCTTGCCGCAGATGCCGCAACGCTTGGCCATCAGCGATGAGACCGTCGCCGATGTGCAGATCTTGTCCCCTGTCGCAGGTGGGCGTGGTGAGGTCTTGCTGGTGGGTAAACGTCCCGGTACGGCGGACCTGCGGATCTGGATGCCGGGTCGTCATACCCCAGAGCGTTGGACGATTCAGGTGCGTAGTCAGGTACAGCAGCAATTGGAACAGGCCGGGCACACTCTGTCGGCGCAAGTGGCCACGGCCGGCTCGCAAGGCTTGTTGACGGGAAGCAGCCCTTCTTTGCTGGAGCATCAGCAGGCTCTGGCGGCAGCGCGATCCGGCAACCCAGATGGGCAGGTACTGGATCTGTCCGACGTGACTACATCCGGCATGGTCCAGGTGGAAGTGAAAGTCGTGGAGGTGTCGCGCGAAGTCATGAAAGACATAGGGCTAAGCGCTGATGTCATCGGCGGCAAGCCGTGGTCGGGCGGTGTCAATCTTTTGCCACAGGCTTTCAGCGGTGGTTTGCGCCTGGCGTACAAATCCACCAATTTTCAGGCGGCCTTGAATTTGCTCGAACAAAATGGCCTGGCCCGCGTGCTGGCCGAACCGACGCTGGTGGCCATGTCAGGTCATAGCGCCAGTTTCTTGTCCGGCGGGGAGATTCCCATTCCCTCTTCGGCCGGCCTGGGCAGCACGACGGTGGAGTACAAGCCTTTTGGCATTGGCCTGACGGTGACGCCGACCGTGCTCTCGCGCGAACGCATCGCCTTGAAGGTGGCTCCCGAAGCCAGCGACCTGGACTACTCCCGAGTGGTGGAAATGCCGGGTGGCGGCATCATGCCGTCGCTGCGCACGCGCCGGGCCGATACCACGATCGAGCTGGGTGATGGCGAAAGCTACATCATCAGTGGGCTGGTGTCGCGCCAGACTGCCGCTGCCGTCAAGAAGATTCCTTTCCTGGGCGACTTGCCCATTCTTGGCAGTTTTTTCCGCAATGTGCAGTACAGCCAGAAAGAGCTGGAGCTGGTGATTGTGGTCACTCCGCGCCTGGTCAAACCTATTCAGAAAGGGGCCACGATTGCGCTGCCTGGCGGCCGTCAGGAAAAAGTGGACGATGCGCCCAATGCCTGGGGCTATTTCTTGCTGGGCCGCCATGGCTACGAGCAGATGCCGGGGTTCTCGCGTTAAGCGGCAGGAGTGGCGAACGTGCAGAGATACAGGCAATACCTGCTGTGTACTGACAGGCCGGGATTGGCCGAGGCGGTCAATGCCGCCGCAGCCGGCTTGCTCAAGGTGCGCGCCATCGTTCCCAAGCAGGAGGACTTGCGCCGGGAGCTGGCGTCCCAGGCTGAGCCTATGGTGTTTTTTGACTTTGCTCATGTACAGGCCGATGGCAGCCAGTCCGGCATGGCCGCCCTGGTTCGCAGTCTGGCCCGCCTGGATGCCAGTGTGCAACGGGTCGCGGTGGGGCGCGTGTCCTACCCCCAGGGGGCGGTCCAGGCCTTGCGTGCCGGTGCCAATGAGTTTTTGAACCTGGATGGCGGCGAAGACGTGCGCGAACAGTTGCAGCGCATCATCGAGCAAAGTGGTCAGAGCCCGTCCAGCATACCGGTCAAGAAAATATTTGGATCTGTTTTGCTGTTGAGCGCACGAACGGGAGTAGGGTGCAGCACCTTGGCGGCCAGTCTGGCTTGGAGTGTTCAACAGTCGATGAATCGCCAAGGCAAGCAATCCCGTGGCTTGCCTGCGAACAAACCTTTGCCGACGGAGCTGGTGCCATTGGGCGAACGGGTC
The DNA here is from genome assembly GCF_038237375.1 of Alcaligenes sp. SDU_A2. Lineage (NCBI taxonomy): Bacteria > Pseudomonadati > Pseudomonadota > Betaproteobacteria > Burkholderiales > Alcaligenaceae > Alcaligenes > Alcaligenes sp. SDU_A2. The sequence continues at coordinate 1,134,177 of NZ_CP151273.1, forward strand.
GGTTTGCTGGACCTAGGCTGGCCGGCGGGGGACTGTGCTTTATATACAGACACGGGCTCCGAGTTTGACTTTATTCAGGCCGCCTCCCAGCGCCATAGGCTGGATGACACCATGTTGCATTCGGCGCTGGCCCAGCATAACAGCGGCCTGAATGTGCTGGCCTTGCCTACCGATGTGAACAGTCTGAATCAAATCAGTCTGGAGGACTCGCTGGCGTTATGCAGCTATTTGCGCGAACGCATGGGTTGTTTAGTGATCGATGGCGGCGGTTTTCCCAATCCGCGTTTTTTGGTGGAGCTGGAATCGCAGGTTGATCAGGTGCTGATCGTGACCGATCAAAGCATGGGGGCGCTGGTCTCGCTGGCCGAAACGCTGGCGATCCGCTCCGGTCTGGATGGTCTGGCCACTGTGCGGCTGATCGTGAATCAGTTCGATGAACGCTATGGATTGTCGGCGCAGGCTATTGCCGAGCGTTTTGGGCTGGAGTTGGCCGCCGTGCTGCCCGACCGCCGGCTGGGACACATGCGCAGCGCCAGCCTGGGCAAATTGCTGGTGCAGATGGACGAAAAAGATGCTTATGCGCGTGCCGTCCGGGAATTGGCCACCGGTATGGCAGAGCGCAAAGAAACGGGATTCGCGGCTGAATCGGTATCGGTCTGGAATCGCTTGAAATCCAGGTTAGCGGGCTGAGCAGGCCCATGCATGGAAGATTAACGCATGAATAGTATGTCTTTGCTCGGAGGGCGGCCGGATCTGATTCAGGTCAAAGAGCAGGCCCATGAACATCTGCTGGCTCGCATCGAAGAGCTGGGAGCGGAGTTTGGCCGCTGGACGCGTCAGGCTATACAGGATTTTGTCGGCATCGAGGTGGCCGGGTTTGTGCGTCTAAAGCGTATTCCGGTCAACGAGGCCGAGATCCGCGATGTGGTGCAGGCGCTGACCAAGGAACTGGCCGGCCTGGGCCCCTTAGAGGATTTGCTGGAAGATCCGGCGGTCGAGGATATTTTGATCAATGGCTACGACAAGGTCTTTGTGTCGCGCAGCGGGGTGCTGGGCAGGGAGACGACCCGCTTTACCGACAATCAGCATGTCTTGCGCATTGTGCGCCGCATTCTGGCTCCTTTAGGCCGACGCCTGGACGAGTCTGTGCCTATGGTGGATGCGCGCTTGCCCGATGGGGGCCGTTTGAATGTTGTTATTCATCCCTTGGCGGTCGACGGCCCTATGGTGTCCATCCGCAAATTCCGTAAAGATCCGCTCCGGCCCGACGATTTGATGGCCTTGGGGGCGTTTGATGAATCCATTAATCGCCTGTTGCAGGCTGCTGTCGGCTCGCGCTGCAATATTCTGATTTCGGGCGGCACCAGTTCGGGCAAGACCTCTTTGCTCAATGCTCTGGCTTTTTACATTCCCAAGACCGAGCGTGTCGTCACGGTGGAAGATACCGCCGAACTGGCCTTGAATCACCCGCACGTGGTGCGGCTGGAGGCGCGACAGGCCGGGTATGACGGCAGCGGCGAAATCACGATCCGCGACCTGATCCGCAACAGTCTGCGGATGCGGCCGGATCGTGTCGTCGTTGGCGAGGTGCGCGGTGCCGAAGTGATCGATATGTTGCAGGCCATGAACACGGGACACGAAGGGTCCATGGCGACCATTCATGCCAATTCGCCACGCGAGTGCCTGTACCGTATCGAGATGCTGGCCGGCTTTGCCGGTTTTCAAGGCAGCGAGGACAGTCTGCGGCGGCAAATCGCCAGCGCGCTGGATTTTGTCATTCAGATAGGCCGCCTGCCCAACGGTAAACGGCGCATTCTGTCCATTACCGAAGTCACAGGCATGGGAGATGGCGTCATCGCCATGCAGGAGCTGTACCGCCACGAATCCTATATTGCCGCTGACGATACCGAGCAGGACCGTTGGGTCAGCCTGGGGATTCATCCGCATACCCGCAAGTTGAATCAATATCGCGACCAGATGGCCAATGAACACGCTCAGGCCAGCGAACCGGCCCCCAAAGAAGGCGGCGGCTTTTGGGACTGGAGACGGTAAATGATGGCTGTGCTGATCGCCCTGACGGCGGTGCTGCTGATCCTGGCCGCCTTACTGCTCTGGTCGCAGGCCGGCCGACGCCAACAAAGGCAGCGTACGACCCGTGTGCTGGAGCAGCAGTTGGCGTTGCGCCCCGGCTTGGCGGTGGCTGCGCAGGATGTGCGTCCGGGCATGGATGCCTGGCAAGGAGCCCCCAGAGGGTGGCGCGAATTTATGTTGCGCACGGGAATACAAGCTTCCCGGCGTTTTTATCTGATGTTGCTGGTCTGGGTGGTGGGGCCCGTTGTGTTGGCGCTGCTGCTGGCAGGACCTGTGGCCGCCGCGTGCATCTTGCCGCTTAGCGTTGCGCTGGCCTACGCGTTTCTGTGGTTCAAGGCTGATCGCCGTCATCGCAAGGTCGTCGCGCAGATCCCGGATTTCCTGGACTTGATGGTGCGCCTGATCACGATAGGCAATAGCATGGGGGCGGCCTTTTTGAATGCCGCTGACAGTTCCCCCATGCCTTTGGGACAAGTGCTGCTGGAGGTTAAGGCTTTGCACCGCTCGGGGCAGGAGCTGGATGCAGCCTTGCGGGTCGTGTCGCGTCAGTATGGTCTGCATGAGCTGTATCTGGTGGCGGCGGTGATCGGTGTGGCTCTGCGGTTCGGCGGCCGCAGTGATCAGACGATGGAGCGTATGGCAGGCTTTATGCGTGACCGGGAAAATGCCCGCAATGAACTGGTGGCCCTGTCGGCCGAGGTACGTCTATCGGCCTGGATTCTGGCTTTGTTGCCGGCCTTGATCGCCGTCTACATCTTGTTGTTTAACAATGCGCTATTCATGACGATGTGGCAGGACCCCACAGGGTTTCGCATGCTGGTTTTTGCCGCAGTTCTGCAAGTGGCAGGCTGCTATTGGCTTTACCGCCTGGCGCGCAATGTCTAGGAGCAAACACAGATGACGGGTCAGGTGTGGACATTATGGGCGGGTGCGGCGGCAGCATGTGGTTTAGCCGCGCTGACGCTGTTGGCTCTTTGGCTGATGGGGGGCTGGAGACGCAGACAGCAGCAGCAGCGATTGGCGCAGGCAGTCCAAACGCGTTTGCACAGCGTGCCGGCTACCGGTCCTTTGGCGGAAAACGCCATGCCCAGCCCACCGCGACAGGCTGTCGAGGAACTAAAAAATCGTGCGGGTCTGATGGGCGCGCGCTGGCTGCAGGGCCGGTTCGGCAACAGCTTGCTGGGTGAGCAAGATCGGCAATTGATCAACAGTGCCGGATTCGAAAACGCTGAATCTGCCCGGCAGTATTTCGCATTGTGCCGGGTCGGTCTGAGTGTGGCCTTGATCCTGATATTCAGTTTCTTGCCCTTGACTCGCAGCCTGAACACACTGGTTCCTTTTTTGACGGTGTTTCTGGGCTTTGCTCTGGGCTGGATGTTGCCTAAATGGGTGCTGTTGCGCCGGGCTGCCCGGCGTCGTGCGCAGATGGCCGCAGAGCTGCCTTTGTTTGTGGATTTATTGCGTCTGCTGCAAGGGGTGGGACTGTCTATGGATCAGACGCTCTACACCATCGAGCGCGATTTCAAGGATGCATTGCCCGTCATGAGTTCGGAGCTATCCGTGGCTATCGAGCAGCATGCTCGCGGGCGTACGCGTGAACAATCACTGGAACGCATTGCCACGGGTTTCGACAACGAGGACCTGGCGGTAATTTGCCGACTGATCGTACAGGTGGATCAGCATGGCGGGGCGATGCAGGAGCCCTTGCAGCGCTTTGGCACGCGATTGCGCGATCAACGTCGCCTGGAAATGAAGGAAACCGTGGGCAAGCTGACCGTAAAGATGACGGGCGTGATGGTGCTGACTTTGCTGCCCGCCTTGTTGATTGTTACCGCAGGGTCCGGTTTTCTGGCCCTGTTTCGAGGTTTGAGCCGGGTGGCCGGAGGATGACAAACATGAAATTCCATGCATGCATGCGCAGGATGGCTGCTTTGACGTTCGTCGTTGGCGGCAGCCTTTTGTTATCAGCTTGTTCTAGCACCGACTCGGCCTACGAGCTGATGCGCCAACAGCAGGAGCAGGAGGCCTTTTTGCAAAGCAAGGAAATAGAACATTGGGAAAAGCGCAAACCCGACGATAAGGCCATGGCTGTCCAGATGTTGCAGGAAACCCAGAAGCAGGGTCGCTATTTTGCCTCGCTGGCGTATGCCGATGCCATGCATAAAGAGTATGGCAGCGATCCGGAAATGCGCGTCTTGCGGGCGGAAGCCCTGCGTCAGACCGGGCAACTGGAACAGGCTGCCGCTGCGTTCCAATCCTTGCTGGATACTTCTGTCAGCGCGCGTGCCTATCAGGGATTAGGGCTGATTGCTGGTTCACAGCAACGCTTCGAGGCGGCGGCCCATTATCTGTCCAAAGCGGCGGCTCAAGATCCCACGCAAGCCATGTTGCAAAGCGACCTGGGCTATGCGTATCTGCGTGCCGGACAGCCAGAACAGGCGCGGCTGGCCTTGGGCAAGGCTGCCGAACTGGAGCCGGAGAACGGAAAAATACTAAGCAATATGGCCCTGTACTTGTTGGTCAGCGGTGCAACGCAGCGTGCCCAGTTCGTCATGCACCAAGCCGGCATGGATCAGCAGACACAGCAGGCCGTCGCTCAGATGGCCATGCAGATCGGACAGGAATTGGAGCAGATGCATGCCGTTCGTCAGCGCGAACAATTGTTGGCGCAGGCGCGCCGCTCCCAAGCAGGGACGGCGGTAGTGGGAGATTCGGATCAGGCTCAGCCAACGGGCGCAGTGGTCAGCCGTGACGGACAAGCAGTGGGGGCGCAATCTGCCGCCGCTTCGAGCACATTGCTGGTGAATGCGGGCTTGAACCAGCCTTTGCTGGAAAGATTGGCACCGGTGTCGGCGCATTGATCCAGGACAGCTTATTAAAGGATATGACATGAAGCATTACGCACTATCGGCAGTTTGCACTCTGTTTTTGGCGGGTACCGCGCAGGCTCAAATCCAGTCCCCTCTGACGAGCGATGTCACGCTCGGACCGGTTTCCTATCCCGTGTCCTCTGAACCTGCCAAGAGCGCGTCGGGCACGACTTCTGCGGCACCATCTGTAGCCGCCAAAAAGCCCTACGAAACCTACCACCTGACCACGCAAGAAGTGCATCCCTGGCCGCAGGCCGAGGGTTTGTCTGTGCAGGTACAGACAGATCGTCGTCATATTCCCCCTGTTCTGGAGGTGGGTCTCGGTACTCGCAGTCTGCTCAACATGCAGGCCGACCCACAGCGCGACGGCCAGGCGCTTCCGGTTGCCGGGGCAGCGGCCGCGCTGGCTTGGGAGCGCTACCTGAACAGTTTTAAACATCCGATTCCTGAATATATGCAGGAACGGGTCAAGTCCGGCAGCGATAAGTAAATACGGATGGCAAAGGAGAGGGCATGACGTGGTTCGGGCGTAGGCAACGGGCACAGCGAGTCGACAGGCAGGCCGGATCGGTGATCGTGCCTGCCGCCGCTGCCCTTTTGGTCGGGCTGGTCCTGCTGGGAGCGGCGCAACTGGGCCAGAACTTTTACATTAAGCGCGAACTGCAAAATGCCGCTGATCTGGCTGCACTGGCGGGGGCCCAATCCTTAGGGGCGGGCGATACGCTCGGGTGCCAGCAGGCACAGCGCATGGCCGACATCAGTCTGCGTAGCCAGGAAGGCTCTGCGGCCGCGGAACTGGGCGGCGCGGGCGTTCAAGTGCAATGCGGTCGTTGGGAGGGAGGGGCGCACGATCCGGCGCAGCGCTTTACAGAAGGGCTGCCGGCGCATTCCGTGCAGGTTCGCTTGCGCCATCAGGCCCCATCATTGTTTCCTTTTCTGTCGCCCGCTTCCATTGATGCATTGGCCGTGGCCAATACCAGCGAACCCGTAGCCACGTTTTCAGTAGGCAGCCGCTTGTTGGCGCTAAAGAAAAACGGTCTGGTCTATCAGTTACTGCGCGGCGTGGGCTTGAGCGCCAATGATTTAAGAGTGCTCGATTCCGCAGGTCTGGTCAATGCCTCGATCACGCCTTCTGGTTTGCTCAAGGCTTTGGGCTTGCCGGCGACGGTCATTGCCGGTGTAGGCACGCCGGATGAGCTGGCGCGACTGGAACAGTTGACCTTGGCCGACTTGCTCGATGCCAGTCTGGAACTTGTGGATCAGCAAAAGACCTTGGGTCTGGACGTGGGAGCGTTACAGGAGTTCATACGTTTGCTGCTGGGCGTGGGGGCGTTGGACGTGCCTATCAAGCTGTTGGGTGAAGGCGGTGTATTGGCGGTGGTTGATGGGGTTGACCCCTTGTCGGCCTTGAACGTCAAGCTGGATGTACTGCAACTGGTAAGTACTGGCTTGGTCGTGGCCAACGGCGCAAACCTGATTGATTTGAACCTGTCTGGCCTGCCGATATCGCCGTTTAATAAAACCGTGGATCTGCGGGTCCGCATTGTGGAGCCACCCAGTATTGCCGTGGGCGGAGTCGGTACCACAGCCAATTCCGCAGGCGTGCGAGTGTATTTAAAGTTGGATACATCCAATATCCCAGCTGTTGGTCCCATCTTGAAAGTATTGGGTACACAAGTCAGCTTACCTTTGATCATCGAGTTATCGCAGGCACGCGGTAAGTTGGTCAATGTATGTCGGGCTCCTATTGAGCGAGATCAGGCCACTGTTGCCGTTACATCGTCCTTGGTCAATGTGTGCCTGGGGCAGTTCCCGCATAACGATTTTTTTTCCGCATCTAATAGCTGCAAGGACACAGAGTTCGGCACGATCGAACGACATGAAATTATTAATGTGTTGGGGATTTTGCCCTTGACCGCAAAGGTCGCCTTGCCGTTGATTAGCTCTAAAAGCCCTAGAGAGGTTACGTTAACAGCCCCCCCGGGAAGCCCTTCAGAGGATACCGTCAAAGCGCTGGATATCAATCTGGGAGACAGCGTGCGGTTATTGTCTGATGCGATATTTGACGGTTTGCTGGGTGATATTTTGAATGCTGTTCCTGCCGTCAGATTGAGTGCCGAAGAAAAGAAAAAAATGGCAAGCAGTTTGGTGGGCGATGGAGAAGGACGCTCGATCTCCGCAGTCGCCGCGGAAATGAATTGGTCCAAAGAAAGAATGAATCAGATTGCGAAATCAATGGGGGCTAATGGACTGACAGGTGTATTGGGGGGGACATTGAGCCTGGTCGATAATCTGTTGGTGACCATACTGGCTGCTCCTTTGGGGGATTTCCTGTGTTTGCTGGGGGGGATTGGCGGTGAAAAGGCCATGAATGACTGCAGGGTTGGGGCAGTCGAGACATTGGTCTTGAAGGGGAATGGAGTATTAAGTGATCAAGGCAGCTCTGGCTTGCTTGGAGCCGTTCTGAATATGGTTGTTGCACTACTGGACCCGGTGCTGCATGCATTGAGTGCCTTGCTCGAAGGCTTGTTGCAGTTGCTTGGACTGAGTTTGGTCGAGGCTGATGTCAAGCTGCACGATGTTCAGTGCGGCACGGCGTACCTGGTGCAGTAGATAAAGGGCGGACAAGACGATGAGCAGCGGTTTCCTGGGTAATGAACCAATTGTGTATGTTTGGGAGGGGGCGTCCGATCTGGCGGCGCGTGCCGAGCGTGCCCTGGACAGTTCCTCGGTGGCTGTACTGCGTGTGGACCCGTCGCTGCAATTGGACACCCAGACCTATCCTACCCAGCAGGCGGTGGCACTGGTGTCGGTCAGCGTCATGGCGCAAGGCCGGTTCGAGCAGCACGATTGGCTGGTCAGGCATGCCATACCGGTCATCTGGGTGGCCTCACAAGAACGCAGCTACGATCCACGCTTTTATCCGTCCGCTTATTCGTATACCTTGCCGCTGACATTTAGCGGGGCGCAGTTACGTGCTTTAGTGGCCAAGCTGGCCGGTCTGGCGGCTCAGGCCGAGCGCTCCGAGCAAGTAGGGGCACATCCGCTGGTGGCCGTATCGCCGCCGATGCGGGCCTTGCTGGCCGAGGCGGATATGTACGCCGACAGTGGGGCCAGCGTATTGATTCACGGTGAAACCGGCGTGGGCAAGGAGCGTATCGCCCGCTTGTTGCATGAACGCTCCAGGCGGTCCCAAGGGCCTTTTGTGCCTGTCAATTGCGGCGCTGTCCCCGAGGGGCTGTTTGAAGCTCACTTTTTTGGTCATGCCAAAGGAGCGTTCACGGGAGCCATCGGCGCGCATAAAGGGTATTTCGAGCAGGCCGACCAAGGCACCTTGTTTTTGGATGAAATCGGCGATCTTCCTTTGCATCAGCAGGTCAAGTTGCTGCGTGTGCTGGAGCAGCGCACGGTTACCCGGCTGGGGGCCACACAAGATATTTCCGTGGACTTTCGCATGGTGGCGGCGACCAACAAAAATTTGTTGGACTTGGTGCGTACCGGGCAGTTTCGCGCCGATCTGTACTACCGGTTGGCCGTGGTCGAATTAGTCATACCGAATCTGGAGCAGCGTGGGCCGCAGGAAAAAATTGCTATTTTTTGCGCCTTGCTCGAACAGGAACTGCAGTGCGACATCGAGGACATACCGCAGTGGGTACTCGATACGGTCGGCAGCATGCGCTTTAATGGCAATGTGCGCGAACTGGCCAATCTGGTCGAGCGTGTCGCCGTCATGAGCAAGCAGTTCGGGGCATGGGAATCAGTACACCTGCGTCAGGTGCTCGAGCGTTTCAATGCTCCGCTAGAGTCGCAGGCTATGCCGGGAGGCGATGTCGCGCCGCTGCGCCAGTACCAGGTACCGATACCGGCTTTGAGCGAAGCTGAGCAGCACGAACGGGATCGTATCGTGGCGGCCTTGGATTCGCAGAGCTGGCGTCGGCAGGACACCGCGGCTGTTTTGGGAATATCTCGTAAGGTTTTGTGGGAAAAAATGCGTAAATTCAACATAAAGGCACAAGATGCCACAAGTGACGTTTAGAATACGCACTGCTCTCTAGATCAAGCGAATCACAATAAATGGACTTACAAGGGAAGGGTATGGTGATCCTTAGTCGCAAGACAGGCGTGGCTCTGTCGTTGGGTGCGCTGTTTGCGCTGTCGGCATGTAGTTCCGTGTCCTTGAAGCAGGAGCCGCAGCGGCCCGTGGTGGCGCAGACTCAGAATGAGGCCGTTCAGGAGGTAGAGCCGGTCGCTCCTGCCGCCGCGCCTGCGGCACCGGCCAGCCGGCCAGCCGCCACGTTAAATACCACGGTTTCCGAACTGCAGCAGCTTATCCAGGCGCGTGGCGTGCAGGAACTGCGTACCGCCTATAACGGTCGTTACGGTGCCAGCCTGCTGTTTGCATCCGAGAACCTGACGTATTACGTGGCCCTGTTTCAGCAACGCGAGTTCTGGCGGGTGTTCAAGACCAGCGATGCGGACCTGGCCGAGCGTATGTATACTCAGTACCGCCAGGATACGGTGGACTATGCCGCTTCGGATCTGGAACGGATCAAGCTGCAGGCCGAAGTAGCCCGTACCGAAAAAGAATTGACCGAGAGCGCCGATCAATTGACCGTGTTGCAGAACGATCTGGTCATGCAGCGTCAGCAGGAAGCCTTGGCCATTGCCCAGCGTGAAGAGGCCCGCCGCCAAGCACAGGCTCTGGCCGAACAGGAACGCGACGCACGCGACCAACTGCGCGAATTACAGCGTCAGATCAAAGAGCTGGAGCAACAGCGCGCCGGCATGCTGGAGCGCCAGAAACGGCGCTGACCGTCGCACCCCAAGCAAAAAAGCCGCAGCGGTGCCAGCCCTGCGGTTTTTTTGCTTTTATCGGGACAGGTGTCGCATGGCCTCTTCCAGACCTGCCGTGGTGACCGGGTACATATGGCCGGACATCAGGTTTTCGATGATGGCGATGGATTGGCGGTAGGGCCAGTAGGCGCGCGGTTCGGGGTTCAGCCAGACGGCACGCGGCCAGTGCTCTTGCAGGCGTTGCAGCCAGGCCGCACCGGTTTCCGGGTTGTAATGTTCGACCGAACCGCCGGGGGCCATGATTTCGTACGGACTCATGGTGGCATCGCCCACGATAATGACGCGCCAGTCCTCGTTGTACTTGCGCAGCAGATCCCAGGTATCCAGACGTTCGTCGTGACGGCGCGAATTGTGTCGCCAAAGTGTCTCGTACACGCAATTGTGGAAGTAGTAGGCTTCCAGATGCTTGAATTCGGAGCGCGCCGCCGAGAACAGGGCTTCAACCTGGGCGATATGGTCGTCCATGCTGCCGCCCACATCCAGCAGTATCAACACGTTGACGCGGTTCTGCCGTTCCGCGCGCATCTGCAGATCCAACAAACCGGCATTGCGCGCCGTCTCGCGTATGGTGCTGTCCAGATCCAGTTCGTTGGGTGCGCCTTCGCGGGCAAAGCGCCGCAGTCGGCGCAACGCCATCTTGAAATTGCGCGTGCCTAATTCCTGGCTGTCGTCGTAGTCCTGAAATTCGCGTTTTTCCCAGACTTTGATGGCCGTGCGGTTTCCTGCCGATGGCCCGCCCAGGCGTATGCCTTCGGGGTGGTAGCCGCCGTGGCCAAAAGGGGATGAGCCGCCGGTGCCGATCCACTTGCTGCCGCCTGCGTGGCGCTCTTTCTGTTCGTTCAAGCGCTCTTTGAACATCTCCAGCAATCGGTCCAGGCCGTGTTTTTCCAGGGCGGCTTTTTCTTCCGGACTCAGGTGCTTGGTCAGTGTCTGGCGCAACCAGTCCTCGGGCAGCACTTTGCCTTCTTCCAGGGCTTGCAGTTGCGGGGCGTAGAACTCGCCGAAGGCTTGGTCAAAACGGTCGTAGAGTGTCTCGTCCTTGATCAAGACCAGTCTGGACAAGGTGTAGAACTCGTCCAGGCTGGGCGGCATGATGCCTTGGCGCAAGGCGTCCAGCAGCGTCAGATGCTCCTGGATGGAAACGGGCAGGCCGCGGGTGCGCAGGTGGTAGAAGAACTCAAGCAGCATGGCCGTACTGCGCTAAGCGTTCGAGTAGGCGCGCGCGCGACGACGGCCATTCCTGGGCAAGCAGACTGTAGAGCATGGTGTCGCGAACCGTGCCGTCGCGCCGCAGAATATGGTGGCGCATACGGCCTTCAAACTGTGCGCCCAGGCGTGCGATGGCCTGCTGAGAGGCCACATTCAGATTGTCCGTGCGCCAGCCTACAGCGGCGGCACCCAAGGTATTGAAGGCGTGATCCAGCAAGAGCAGTTTGCAGGCCGTGTTGACGTGGCTGCGCTGCATGCGCTTGGCATACCAGGTATAGCCGATGTCCAGCCGCGCCACGCTGGGGTCTATATGGTAGTAGCGTGTCGTGCCCACGGCCTGTCCGCTGGTCAGGTCACGCACCAGAAAGGGCAGCATATGACCTTGCTGCAACCCGTCCAGCGCGACGCGCACGTATTGCTCGGCCTGACCGGGGCCGGGGACGCCGGCAAAACGCAAGGTCCATAGTTCGCCGTCGGCAGCGGCTTGCTCCAGCAGGGGCGTGTGTTCGGCTTGCAAAGGGTCCAGGCGCACCCCCCAGCCTTGCAGCGTCGTCGGGGCAATGGGGGTCGAAAAGGCGTGGTGCGTCATGTCAGCCTCGACGTTGGGTTCTTTGGCTCATCGCGGCCAGGCGCTGCATCAGGGAAAGATCTTGTTCGTTCTTGAGCAGCGCCCCTGCCATCGGTGGCAGTCCGTGGTCCAGCTCCTGCAGGGCACTGGCCGGGACATCGTGGGCCAGAAGCAGATGCAGCCAATCCAGAAACTCCGAGGTGGATGGCTTTTTCTTCAAGCCGGGGACGTCGCGCAAGGCAAAGAAGGTGTCCAGCGCACTACCCAGAATGTCGCTGCGCAGGTTCGGGTAATGCACCGCCACGATCTGTTCCATGGTGGCCCGCTCCGGGAAACGGATGTAGTGAAAAAAGCAACGGCGCAAAAAAGCGTCCGGCAAGTCTTTCTCGTTGTTCGAGGTAATGATGATCAGCGGCCGGTGTATGGCTTTGACGGTCTGGCGTGTCTCGTACACATGAAACTCCATGCGATCGAGCTCTTGCAGCAAATCGTTGGGAAACTCGATATCGGCCTTGTCGATTTCGTCGATCAGCACCACGCTGGGCTGCTCGGATTCGAATGCTTGCCAGAGCACGCCTTGCACGATGTAGTTGCCGATGTCGCGTACTTTTTCCTCGCCCAGCTGCGAGTCGCGCAGACGCGAGACGGCGTCATACTCGTACAGCCCCTGGTGTGCCTTGGTGGTGGATTTGATGTGCCATTGCAGCAGAGGGCGCTCCAGGGCGCGCGCCACTTCCAGGGCCAGCAGTGTCTTGCCCGTGCCGGGCTCGCCCTTGATCAGTAGCGGACGTTGCAGTGCCAAAGCGGCATTGACCGCCAGTTTCAGGTCATCGGTGGCAACGTACTGGTCGGTCCCTTCAAAAGAGGCGGGTGCGTCGGAACGGTAAGCGGTGGTCATGTTGCGTATCCTGTTGCTGACGTCAAATATTGATCTGTCAAGAATGGGTTTTCAGGGATAAACACTATATCAATCATACTTGGCAAGTATCATACAATCGACGCAGGGCAAAGGGTTCTCCTGCGCCCTGGTACTCGTCGGTCAGCATCACAGAGCCAGGTGTCGCGTTGTCCCACCCCGTGCTGTATTTGACGCAGAGAACCTGACCCGGACCGTTTTCAACTCCACGACAAAGCGAATAGCGATGAGGAAGTTGCAAATGAAGCGGTATGTCTCTTTTATTTTTCTGGCCGCATCGTTCTGTACCGGCCTTCCGGCCCTGGCGCAGAATGCTCCGGCTGTTCAGGCCAATCCCCAGGCCGCGCACGACAAAATTTCCATGTGCATAGGCTGTCACGGCCTGCCCGGCTACAAGGCCAGCTTCCCCGAGGTATATCACGTGCCCAAGATCGCAGGGCAGGGCGCGGCCTATATCCAGGCGGCGCTGAAGGAATACGCCAGCGGTGCCCGTAGCTTTCCGACGATGCAGGCCATCGCGCAAAGCCTGTCCGAACAGGACATGGCCGATATAGCCGCGTATTACGCCGGCATCAAACCATAAGAAAGGGGGCGAGCATGCAAAAAACAGTACTGCTGGCAGCGACACTGCTGGCCTGGACGGGCACGGCTTGGGCGGCCGATGATGTCAAGGTCGTGGGCGAGGCCGCCTGGAAGAAATTCAACTGTGCATCCTGTCATGGCGCGGATGCCAAGACGCCGTTAAATCCCGACTACCCGATACTGGCCGGGCAGCATGCGGATTATCTGCGCCAGTCCCTGATGGCTTACCAGCGTGGCCAGGCCGGCGCGCCCGCCACGGCGAATATTCGCAAGAATGCCGTCATGGGGGCGATGGCGGCAAGCCTGGGGCAGGCGGACATCGATAGCATTTCGGTTTGGCTGGCCAGCCTTCCCGGCCCCTTGTCAACGCATAAATAAATTTTAATTACGGGTGGCCCGGCGCAGGATCAGTTCGATATAGCGTTCGTTGTTCAGTGGCGTGCCCAGGCGCTGGGCTTCCCAGATGACTTCACCCAAGGCGTCCATGATGATGTGGGCGGCTTCGTGGCGATCGTGCGTAGTCAACAGTTTTTGGTACGCGGCTTTGATGCCTGGCGGCTGGTCGATGGAGAGCTGCTCGTCGATGGCCAGGTGCATGGACAGGTGCAAAAAGGGATTGGTGCGTCCTTGCTCGACCGAATAGTTCTGCTCGACAGCATCTGGGTTGCTCAGATCATCGTGGTATTCGGGGTGCTGTCGCATCAGGTCCACAGCCATGGTTTCCAGGGCGGTCAGCAGGTGGCCGCCCTGGTGCTTTTGCCAGGCTTCGATGAAGAATTGGCGGACCTGTTCGCGGGAAGGATTGAACATGGTTTAGTCTTGAAATAAAAAAATCCGTAACCGGGCATGCGCACGTCGGTATTGGATGAGTGTACGCGCCTTGTGCACGCCTATGTGCGGTACGTGTAGAATCAATAGCCGGCACAGAATGGAGACATTCTTGGCAAACATTGAGTCTGCAGGCGCATGATTGCGCAGGAATTAAGTTAAACTCTTATATAAGACTCCGGAAACGCCGACGCGTTCCGTGTTTAGCCATTTTCTATTATTGGAGCACAACTGGAGCATCCATGTCTTATCAGCACATCAAGATCCCCGCGTCGGGGCAGAAAATCACGGTCAACGCGGACTTTTCCCTGAACGTCCCCGATCAACCCATCGTTCCTTACATCGAGGGCGATGGCACGGGCGTGGACATCTCGCCTGTCATGATCAAGGTGGTTGACGCTGCCGTGGCCAAGGCCTACGGCGGCAAGCGCCAGATCCATTGGATGGAAGTCTACGCCGGCGAAAAATCCACCCAGGTCTACGGTTCGGACGTCTGGCTGCCCGAAGAAACGCTGGACGCCGTCAAGGATTACGTCGTTTCCATCAAAGGCCCCCTGACCACGCCCGTAGGCGGCGGCATCCGTTCCCTGAACGTGGCCCTGCGTCAGCAACTGGACCTGTACGTCTGCCTGCGCCCTGTGCGTTACTTCACCGGCGTTCCTTCGCCTGTGCGTGAACCCCAGAAGACCAATATGGTCATCTTCCGCGAGAACTCGGAAGACATCTACGCCGGTATCGAATTCGAAGCCGAATCCGAAAACGCCAAGAAACTGATCGACTTCCTGCAGAACTCGCTGGGCGTCAACAAGATCCGCTTCCCAGGCACCTCGGGCATCGGCGTCAAGCCCGTGTCGCGCGAAGGTACCGAGCGCCTGGTGCGCAAGGCCATCCAGTACGCCATCGACAACGATCGCTCCTCTGTGACTATCGTTCACAAAGGCAACATCATGAAGTTCACCGAAGGCGGCTTCCGTGACTGGGCTTACGCTCTGGCCCAGAAGGAATTCGGTGCCGAACTGATCGACGGCGGCCCATGGTGCAAGTTCAAGAATCCCAAGACCGGTCGCGAGATCACGGTCAAGGATTCGATTGCCGACGCCTTCCTGCAGCAGATCCTGCTGCGTCCTGCCGAATACGATGTCATCGCCACACTGAACCTGAACGGCGACTACATCTCCGACGCTCTGGCTGCCCAGGTTGGCGGTATCGGCATTGCTCCCGGCGCGAACCTGTCCGATTCCGTGGCCATGTTCGAAGCCACGCACGGCACGGCTCCCAAGTACGCCGGCAAGGACTACGTGAACCCAGGTTCGCTGATCCTGTCCGCCGAAATGATGCTGCGTCACATGGGCTGGACCGAAGCGGCCGACCTGATCATTGCCAGCATGGAAAAATCCATCACGTCCCGCAAGGTCACTTATGACTTTGCTCGCTTGATGGAAGGCGCCACTCAGGTGTCGTGCTCCGGTTTCGGCGAAGTCATGATCGAAAACATGTAATCGTTGCGGGCCATTGTGCCTGCTCGATACAGAAAAAGCCGTCGGCCTTGCAGGTCGGCGGCTTTTTTACTGTTCTGTCCGTTCCGGTGCCGGGTGTCATGTTTGCCTGGGCCAGGGCATCACATCAGAAAGGGGTAAGCGCATGCGTGAAGGATTGGAAAAACTGCTGGCGGCGGGCAAGGATAGCGCCTTGTTGCGTCTGGGTCTGGGCAATGCCTGTCTTGCCGATGGCGACTTGGCGATGGCCGAGGAGCACCTGCGCCGTGCCGTTTGCATGGACGCGAACTATACGGCAGCCTGGAAACAGTTGGGACGGGTCTTATTGGACAGTGCCCAGCCGACACAGGCACAACATGCGCTGGAGCAAGGGCTGGAGGTGGCGCGCCGTCACGGTGACAAGCAGGCGGAAAAAGAAATGCAGGTTTTTTTGAAGCGTGCTTTGAAGGCGCAGTCAGCAGGAAAATAATAATTTAAGCTTAAAAAGAAAGGTGCCTTCTTAGTTCTGTTTGAGGCGGTATCAGTGCATTCCCTAAGTGTGACATTGTCATAATTGGGGCACAATACGTTTCATGCAGGTGAGGAGACAAAGCCCGCTTAAGCAGGCAACAAGACCGACACTGATTGGTCGCCATTATAAAAGCAATAGGCAGTACAACATAACAACAACAAGAAGAAGCCACCCGTAAGGGTGGCTTTTTTGATGTCTGGTCCAGATGTGGACGATAAACGGTCAACTCCGTTCGAGCTGGCCGGGCGGCGGTGCTTGCAGCACCAGCTTGACCGCGCCGTCGCCCCCTTCGTTGGGCGCACATTCCATAAAGGCCAGCACGCTTGGCAGTTGGGTCAGCCAGCGTCGCACGGTATGTTTAAGCACAGGTTCCCCATCGCGTGAACCATAGCCGGCTCCATGTACGATGCGCACGCAGCGTACCCCGTGTTCCAGACAGGAGCGCAGGAAATTGTCCAGTCGGTCGCGAGCTTGTTCAAGATCGGCTCCATGCAGATCCAGGCTGGATTCGATGGGCCAGCGATTGCGCTCCAGATCGCGCAGGACATCAGTACCGCAACCTGGGCGCAGGTGCTGCCTGTCGTTGCGTTCGCCTTTGATGCCCACGTACTGGTCGGACGCGGCCGGCAGGGCCGGAGGCTTGATCGGTTCACCTACCGCGTGGCGGCGTCGTTGTTCCAATAGCTCTGCAGTGGCCGCAGGGCGCGACAGCGTTACGTTGGAACCGCGTTTTTTAAGTGGTGCGACGTCACGCAAAGAGCGTTGCAGCAAGCCCAGATCTTCAGGAGCCAGGGCGGAGGCAGGTTCCGGTGTCGCCTGTAAGGCAGATAGGCGATGCCGTGTCGGCTTTTGGCCGGGGTCGGGGGGACGCGGGCGCTGTCGGCGCTGGGGGCGGGCAGGTTCGGGCGTGGGCTGGTCTGCCCGGCGGACCTGATGCTGCAGTTTTTTCAGGTCGGCCAGGCTATTGCCCACGGCGCGGGGCTTACTTGTTTTCATCCAGCCAGCGCTGTGCGTCCAGGGCGGCCATGCAGCCGGTGGCGGCGCTGGTAATCGCTTGACGATAAATATTATCTTGCACATCGCCAGCAGCAAACACGCCAGGCACCGAGGTCATGGTAGCCATGCCTTGCAGACCGCTGCGCGTGGTGATGTAGCCGTCGTGCATATCCAGCTGGCCCTGGAAAATGCCGGTGTTGGGCTTGTGGCCGATGGCAATGAAAGCACCGGTCACATCCAGGTCTTCGGTGGTGTTGGTCTGATTATTCTTCAGACGCACGCCGGTGACGCCGGAGGCATCGCCCAACACTTCCTGCAATTCGCTGTGCAGCTTGAGCTGGATATTACCGTTTTCCACCTTGTCCATCAGCTTGTCGGTCAGGATGGGTTCGGAGCGGAAGGTGTCGCGACGGTGCACCAGGGTGACGGTCTTGCAGATGTTGGACAGGTACAGGGCTTCTTCTACGGCAGTATTGCCCCCGCCCACCACGATGACATCCTGGTTCTTGTAAAAGAAGCCGTCGCATGTAGCACAGCCCGATACGCCGCGGCCCATGAACTCTTGCTCGGTCGGCAGGCCCAGGTATTGGGCCGATGCGCCGGTGGCGATAATCAGGGCGTCGCAGGTATAGACCGTGCCGCTGTCGCCATTCAGCACGAAAGGTCGCTGCTTCAGATCTACCGAGGTCACCATGTCAAAGACCAATTCTGTTTCGAATCGTTCTGCATGGGCCTGGAAACGTGCCATAAGATCGGGGCCTTGCACGCCTTGCGCATCGGCCGGCCAGTTGTCCACGTCAGTGGTGGTCATCAGTTGGCCGCCTTGTTCCATGCCTGTGACCAGTACGGGCTGAAGGTTGGCGCGGGCGGCATAGACGGCTGCTGTATATCCGGCCGGGCCCGAACCCAGAATAAGTACTTTTGCGTGTTTTGTAGTCGACATCACAGAAAATCCGAAAAAGACGATCTCCAATTATAATGAGTCCATGGCAAGAATACCCGCAACATCCCCTCGTCCCTCCCGGTCATCGAAAAACGTGCGTAACGGGCCTTCGGCGCTACAAGTACGTTTGACGGGTCTACTGCGTGAAGCGCGGTGGATCATCTTCGCCGCCCTGGCAGCCTGGCTGGGACTGGTGCTGGCCACCTGGGACCCGGGCGATCCGGGTTGGTCGCACTCGGTGCATGCCGGTGCCACGCAAAATGGTGGCGGTATTTTCGGTGCCCATATTGCTGATTTTTTACTGTTCCTGTTCGGGCTGTCGGCCTGGTTGTGGGTGGTGCTGCTGGTGCAGCGCGTCGGCGTAGGTTTTTATCGCCTGACGGCGCTGCTTTTGCCCAATAGTAAAGGTGCCGATGTCCTGCCCCGCGTGCGTTGGGAAACAGGTATTGGTTTTTTCTTGCTGTTTCTGGGTTCGATGGGGTGCGAAGCGCTGTTCTTCAAGGAGTTTGGCACTCGTCTGGGCTTGCCGGCCGGAGCAGGCGGGCAGTTGGGGCAGCTGTTTGGGCAATTGCTGGCGACCGCCATTGGTGCCGGAGGCGCAACCCTGGTGCTGCTGGCCCTGGTAGCCGTCGGTTCCAGCTTGTTCTTTGGTTTCTCCTGGCTGGTGTTGGCCGAGCGTCTGGGTGCCGTCATTGAAAACAGCATACGTCGTGTACTGGCCTTGCGTGCCGCCCGTCAGGATAGACGGGTGGGCGAAGTCAAGCGTGCCGAGCGCACCGAAAGCGTAGTGGCCAAGCAAGAACAATTGGTGCATGAACAGCCGGTGCGCATAGAACCGGCATTTGTGGCCGTGCCCAAGTCCGAACGGGTCGAAAAAGAAAAGCAGCAGACCTTGTTCAAAGCGCCGCGCCAAGCGGGCGAGTCCGGCGATCTGCCACCTTTGTCTCTGCTGGATGCGGCGACCCAAAATATTGAAACCGTTTCCCCGGAAACCATCGAATTCACATCCCGCCTGATCGAAAAGAAACTGTCCGATTTCGGCGTGGCGGTCACTGTCGTGGCGGCACAGGCCGGCCCTGTCATTACCCGTTACGAAATCGAGCCGGCCACCGGCGTCAAGGGCAGCCAGATCGTCAATCTGGCGAAAGACCTGGCGCGGGCGCTCAGCCTGGTCAGCATCCGTGTGGTCGAAACCATCCCCGGCAAAAACCTGATGGGGCTGGAGCTGCCCAATCCGCGCCGCCAGATGGTGCGCCTGGAAGAAATCGTCGGTTCGCAAACCTACCATGCCAGCGCGTCGTTGCTGACGATGGCCCTGGGCAAAGATATTGCCGGCAAGCCGGTGGTGGCCGACCTGGCCAAAATGCCGCATTTGTTGGTGGCGGGTACAACGGGTTCGGGTAAGTCGGTCGGGATCAATGCCATGATCCTGTCCTTGCTGTATAAAGCCGATCCGGCCGATGTGCGGCTGATCCTGATCGATCCAAAAATGCTCGAAATGAGCGTCTACGAAGGGATTCCCCATCTGTTGGCCCCGGTGGTCACCGATATGCGTCTGGCCTCTAATGCGCTGAACTGGTGCGTGGCCGAAATGGAGAAACGCTATCGCCTGATGAGCAAGATGGGAGTGCGTAACCTGGCCGGTTTCAACGCCAAGATCCGCGACGCGCAAAAGCGCGACGAAGTCATTCCCAATCCCTTTTCGCTCACGCCCGATGCGCCCGAGCCCTTGTCTGTCATGCCTATGATCGTTGTCATCATCGATGAGCTGGCCGATCTGATGATGGTGCAGGGCAAGAAAATCGAAGAGCTTATCGCCCGTCTGGCACAAAAAGCGCGGGCGGCCGGCATACACCTGATTCTGGCCACGCAACGGCCTAGCGTGGATGTCATTACTGGCTTGATCAAGGCCAATATCCCGACCCGTATCGCGTTTCAGGTGTCCTCCAAGATCGACTCGCGCACCATTCTGGACCAGATGGGGGCCGAAACCTTGCTGGGCCAGGGCGATATGCTGTATCTACCGCCCGGTACTGGGCTGCCTAATCGTGTTCACGGTGCGTTTGTCAGCGACGACGAAGTCCACCGCGTGGTGGAACACCTGAAGGAGCATGGCGAACCCGACTATGTCGAAGGTTTGCTTGAAGGTGCCTTGGAAGGTGAAACGGGCGACGGTGTGAATCCGGTCACCGGCATGGCCGATGCCGAGTCCGATCCTTTATACGATCAGGCAGTGCAGGTCATTATCAAAAATCGGCGCGCGTCCATTTCTTCGGTGCAGCGTCATCTGCGCATCGGATACAACCGGGCGGCGCGTTTGTTGGAACAAATGGAGCAGGCCGGCCTGGTGTCCGCCATGCAGCCTAACGGCAATCGGGAAATTCTTGTTCCCGCAGGAGGTGCCAGCGATGAAAATTAAGATGTTGATGGCCGGCCTGGTCATGGCCGCGACCCCTATCCTTACGCTGGCCGCCTCGGCCAGCGAACAACTACGCGCTTTTGTGCAGAATGTGCAGACAGCCCAGGGGCAGTTTTCCCAGCGCACGCTCGATGCCCAAGGGCAAGCCAAAGGCGCGCCGCAGTCGGGCGACTTTGCCTTTCAGCGTCCCGGCCAGTTCAAATGGCAGGTGCAGCGTCCGTACGAACAACTGATTATCTCGGATGGTAAAAAGCTGTATCAGTACGATCCCGATCTGGCTCAGGTCACGCAGCGCGGGGTGGATCAGTCCATCGGTGCGTCCCCGGCAGCCATACTGTTTGGCACGGGAAACCTGGAACAGTCTTTCGAGCTTAAAGACCAGGGGGCCCGCGACGGGTTGGATTGGCTGCGCGCCACGCCGCGCCAGAGCGATGCCGGCTTTGCCTATGTGGATATTGGCTTTAAGGGGCGTGAACCGCGCCGGCTGGAGCTGAAAGACTCTTTTGGTCAGACTACATACATTGATTTCACCGGTTTGCAATCTAACCCACGCTTTGCCGCCGGTACGTTCGACTTCAAGGCCCCTGCCGGCGTTGATGTCGTCTCCATGCCCTGATGCAAGATCTGTTCAAAGTCGAGCCGGCTGCGCCTCTGGCCGAAGCCTTACGTCCACAGACGCTGGACGAGGTCATTGGTCAGTCTCATTTATTGGGACCGGGCAGGCCGTTGCGCTTGGCGTTTCAGTCCGGCAAACCGCACTCCATGATCTTCTGGGGGCCGCCCGGCGTGGGCAAGACTACGCTGGCGCGCCTGACCGCCCACTCCTTCGATTGTGAATTTATCGCGCTATCGGCGGTGTTCTCGGGGGTCAAGGATATACGCGCCGCCATGGAGCAGGCCGAGCGCAATCTTAGCCTGGGCAAGCGCACTATCTTGTTTGTGGACGAAATCCATCGCTTCAACAAGAGCCAGCAGGACGCTTTGCTGCCCTACGCCGAAAGCGGGCTGGTCACGTTCATTGGCGCGACCACGGAGAACCCCTCCTTCGAGGTCAATTCGGCCCTGCTGTCGCGGGCCCAGGTCTATGTGCTCAAATCCCTGACGGACGAGGAACTGCGCCAGCTTCTAAGGCGCGCGCAGGATAAGGCGCTGTCGCATTTGCAATTCGATGAGCTGGCCATCGACACCCTGATCGGCTATGCCGACGGCGATGCACGCCGTTTTCTGAACTTGCTGGAGCAATGCAGCACGGCTGCCGGAGCCGCCGGCGTGGCCCAGATCGATGCCGCCTTTATCGAGCAGGCCCTGACCTTGAACGCCCGCCGCTTTGACAAGGGCGGAGATAATTTCTACGACCAGATTTCGGCTTTGCACAAATCGGTGCGCGGCTCCAGCCCGGACGGCGCGCTGTACTGGTTGACGCGCATGTTGGACGGCGGTGCCGATCCGCGTTATCTGGCGCGGCGTATCGTGCGCATGGCCTGGGAAGACATTGGCTTGGCCGATCCCCGCGCTTTGCAGATCGCGAACGACGCGGCCAATACCTACGAGCGCCTGGGCAGCCCGGAAGGCGAACTGGCTTTGGGGCAGGCCGTCATTTATCTGGCCGTGGCAGCCAAAAGCAACGCAGGCTACATGGCCTACAATCAGGCGCGCGCCTTCGTCAAACAGGACAAGAGCCGTGAAGTGCCGGTCCATTTGCGCAATGCTCCCACCAAACTGATGAAAGAACTCGGTCATGGACATGCATATCGCTATGCTCACGACGAACCCAACGCCTATGCCGCCGGCGAAACGTATCTGCCCGATGGTATGCCCGAACCAGGTTGGTACAGACCTGTGCCCAGAGGTCTGGAAATCAAGATAGGCGATAAATTGAACCTGCTGAAAAAGTGGGATCAAGAAGCGGGCAAAAAATAAGGTTCTCCGCGGAACACCGAGAGCCAATGTATCAAACCGCCGCCGAATAGAACGGTGTTTGCACCTCGTTTCCACGTGCCGCCTGCGGCAAGCCATTTGACTCGCTCCCGCCGGGCTTGCTGCGCTTTGAGCGGTTCAAGACATCGATGACATAGCCTCGGCTATGCGCATCCATGCCAAATAGAACATTTAGCGGGTAGCTGATACCTGTAGGGCGCGCGCGGACGGCCCGCCCAATGCGAAGACGTCGCCGAAATCTCTCGAAGAACCACAATAAGCCATTCAGGCCAGAAAAACGGCACTTACGCCATACATAGATAAAGCGTTTGCTTGGATCATTCCCTGAGGTCCAGAGGGATGGTTGCGTACTGTCTGGAAAGCAGTGGTTCTTTCATTTATTACCCTTGCTTTGTTCATTTTTTTTGTAATGGGGACTCTTGCTCAAGGATTTTCTGGTGTTTGTCGTCTCACTCTTTTGGGTGCATGGCGAAAATTTTTTTCTTTAAGAGGTGGCTTATTTTTTAAATTTAAAACTGTTTTCGTTAATTTTTTATATCCTGAAGCATCGTGTTTGATGCAAACTATGCTTTTGCTTCTATCGTGCCTGTGGATATTGGTCGGTTGTTTTTTGGGGTTTTAGAGAAATTTTTTTTTAGTCTTTCTTTGATAATTTAAATGGAGGGCAGTCCGAGCAGTAAATTAAGATCAAAAATGATTTTGTTTATCTTGCAATATTAAACTCGTAGAGGAAATATGGACTACTCTTGCTATCTGAAAATAACTAACAATCTGACTCAATCCCTGACCTTGGTGGATAAAAGTGCGCAGGAAGGCAGCTGGAGTAAAGAGCCGCCGCGCACTGTTTCAGGAAACTCGACCTCAATCCAGTTTCAGCTTAAAGATAGTTTTGGGTTTTATGGTTCAAGGGGGAGTTTTTCTTATGAATCGGATTTTTTTTCTCTGGCGAAATTACGATTCTCGGCTTCGTTTGGTTGCCCTGCCAGCGATGATAATTATGTCAATGTATCAGTAGTACCAAATACATTCTGCACGGTCTCGTATCGCGCCAAATCTTCGGATGGGTCCTGGCAAACCAATTCTGTGCCTAAGCGTGGGCATCCTTTGTATGTAGAATTTACCTTGATGTATAAGGAAGTAAAAACATCACCTTCTATTTCTGCTGTTTATGCAAAAGGAAGTTACGGCATTCAGAATGATTACGGAAGCCTTGTTGATTATAAAAAACCTATTTGGTCTAGTTCGGGTGTGTTTACCGATGGCATATTTTCTAAATGCCCCGCGCTTTTTCAGTCTGGTAAAAAAAATATCTTGACGGTTGATCTGTATTTTGATGATGCTATGTATAGCGTTCCTTTTCGACTGGAAGGATACTTAAATTCAGAACTGATTTTTAGATCGGCCAGTATGCTAGGGGCGCGGGGGAGTAATTCGGTTGCAGTGGATTTTTTACCTGATACCCAAGGTGCTGTTCAGAAGTACGGGGATGTTAGCTGGGTCTTGGTCGTGTTAACCAATGATCAAAAAATTAAAGTACCAGGTGCTACTCGCTTGGAGCTGTACTGGATACAGTCTGCGCCAGGGCCAATGTTCACCAAAGGTGTCTGGGTAAAGTTGTACAGAAGTCTATTTGTCGCTCTTGTGCAAAATTCCAACACGGAAAATCTAGTGCGGCAACTTGTGAATTACTGCTTTAGCCCGACACAAGAGGGGTTTCGTAAACTCTATGATAGCAGGCGGGGTGCTGCCCATTATGGGCCAAGGAATTGGGGTGGTTTTTTTGATATAAATAAATATTTCGGGGGGTCGACAGACTGGGCTAATTGCTATGATCAAGCAGGGGTGTTGCAGACTGCATTAGGGGCATTTGGTATTTATAATACATGGGCTTTTCAAAATCCTTTTGGGTTTATTAATAAAACAGACCTGTTAGGAAGGGGTTTGTGTAATAATCCATTTTATTTAATTAATAATAGCGATAAGCTTATTGGTATCAACGATCCCAAGCGCACATTATTCGGTAATCACGTCTATTTAGTCATTCGCGGCAACGTACTGGATGCGTGCCAGGGACCGTATAGGGGCGATGACAGCATTCAGTCCTATATTTCGCAATCGATCGATACCGTCACCACGCTCTACGCCAATCAGAATCCACCCAGCAACTTTCCCGGAACTGCCAATGATGTTTTTTCGGCTCAGGGGATTACCAGTGTGGAGAGTGCTGCTATGTCTGACACCCGTCCGACCTCTATCCATAGCGCAGCATTGAAACAAGTGCTGGGCACTTTGGATACAAGCACGGCCCAGGCCGATGCCTTGTGTTTCTCGGCACCGAAAGAAGGTTTGTTCCTTACAGCATTTGCGCAGTCCGGTTATCAACTTAGCTATCGCCGAATTGTCATTGGTCGTGATGGTGTGCTGGTGCTCGATTCCTTGTTGCATGCCGCGTCAGGCCTTTCGGTCAGTGGCAAGGTCTGGATATCCAGTCGGGGAGACACGGATGCCAGAGAACAGTTACTGCATGAAGTCGACTCTGTTCAATGGCCATTGACCGCCACAGACATGCATCCTGTGGCGCAATTGGGCGACTATGCCATTGCGCTGGGTGCCGATATGGAACATGTGCTTTGGGCGCAGCATAATGTTTTTGTATCGTTGGTTGCGATGGGGAAAAACAATGTATTGCCTCTTGCTCAGGCTATCCATGCCAATATCGAAGGGGCACTGCTGACACCTTCCCAGCTCAAGCGTTTGGCCGTATCTATCCTGGAACCGGCTGGGCAGAGCGTTGCCGTCGGCCAGAGCATGACGATCAAATTCAAGCAGGCGCTGCCGTGGTTCGAGTTCGACTACAGCGGTAACGGGCGCCTGGAGGCATTAAGCGTGACCCCGGAATCCGTGGAATTTAAGGGGATTGAAGCCGGCAGCGTCGAGGTCACGTTCATGGTGGGTCACCCCGATTCTCTGACTGTCACGCGCAGCTCGGTGCATATTGTGGTAACACCCTGACCAAGCGTGGATGTGCGCAGGGCTGCTTGTGGGACCGGCCAATGCACGATAAGGCTGGCCTGGTCCTGCGCATTACTCTGCTTGAGGGTAAAATCCAGAGTTCAATCTGGATTGAACCCACCTTTACGGCTATTACATGTTAGATCTGAACCAAATACGCAAAGACCCGGCCCCCTTGGTCCAGGGCCTGGCCAAGCGCGGCGTGCAATTCGACATCGAGCGTTTTCAAAAGTTGGAAGCGCGGCGCAAGTCCGTGCAGGTCGAAACCGAAACCTTGCAGGCCGAACGCAATGCCCTGGCCAAACGCATCGGTCAGCTCAAGTCCAAGGGCGAGGATGCCAGTGCCGAATTGGCTCAGTCTCAGCAGATTCCGGTGCGCCTGAAGCAGCTGGAGCAGGATTTGTCCGAGTTGCAGGCCGAGCTGTCCGCCTGGTTTGCCACCATTCCCAACCTGCCCCACGAAAGCGTGCCGGTTGGTCAGTCCGAAGCCGAGAACGTCGAGGTCCGTCGCTGGGTTCCCGGTGCCAAGGACGAGCAAGGCAATCCGGCCAAGCTGGCTTTTACTGCCCGCGACCATGTGGATCTGGGTGAGCGCCTGGGTCTGGACTTCGAGGCGGCCCGCAAGCTGTCAGGCGCTCGTTTCATGGTGCTGCGTGGTTCCATGGCCCGCCTGCATCGCGCCCTGGCGCAGTTCATGCTGGACATGCAGACCGAACAGCATGGTTACACCGAATGCTATACCCCCTACATCGTCAATGCTTCGACCTTGTACGGCACGGGTCAGTTGCCCAAGTTCAAGGATGACATGTTCTGGGTGACCAAAGGTGGGCAAGATAGTGAACCGGTGGAAGACGGCGAGGGCAAGCCCGAAGACCTGTACCTGATTTCCACCTCCGAAATCACCCTGACCGGAACCGTCCGTGACGAGATCCTGCCAGGAGATCAACTACCGGTGCGTCTGACGGCCCATTCCCCGTGTTTCCGTTCCGAAGCAGGCAGCGGTGGCCGCGATACGCGTGGCATGATACGCCAGCACCAGTTCGACAAGGTCGAAATGGTGCAGATCGTGCATCCCGAGCAGTCCTACCAGGCGCTGGAAGACATGGTGGGCCATGCCGAAAATGTGTTGCAGGCCTTGGAGCTGCCGTATCGCGTGGTGCAGTTGTGCACAGGCGACATGGGTTTTGCGTCCGCCAAGACCTACGATCTGGAGGTCTGGCTGCCGGCACAGGATACGTTCCGCGAAATCTCCTCGGTCTCGAACTGCGAAGCGTTCCAGGCCCGCCGCCTGCAAGCGCGTTTCCGTGCCGATAGCAAGGCCCGCCCCGACTATGTCCATACCCTGAATGGTTCGGGTTTGGCGGTGGGGCGTGCGCTGGTCGCGGTCTTGGAAAATCATCAGCAAGAAGATGGCAGCGTGATCATTCCCCAGGCATTGCGTCCATATATGGGGGGGCTGGAGCGTTTGGCTCCCTAACGGCGCATCTGTTGTTGCAGGCAGTGGGCTGGCTGCAACAAGAAGGGCTGATGACTATAAAAGTCATCAGCCCTTTTTTGTTGTTTGGTCGGGTAGGTGCCCGGTGATGATTAAAGGCCTTCAATCGTCCCAGTCGTCTTCTTGGGCCTTGCGCCAGCGTTTGTAAGCGCGTTTTTGCTCTTTGCGCCAGTGCTTGTGGTGTCTGTCATATTCCACGTAACCCGGGCGATAGACATAGCGGGGAGGGTGGTAGACCACAGGAGGAGGGGCGACGTAGACAGGGCGCTCCTCGACATAAATGGGTGGGCGATACACAGGTCCGAAACCGAAGCCAGGAATGCCCACATTGATATCGACATCGACGCCGCCGGCAAACGAGGGGCTTGCGCCCAGCGCTGCCAGCGAAGCCAGGCCGATCAACAGGAGTTTCTTCATGTGCTGCACCTATAGTTGGTCAAGGTGCAGGTATTGTTGCCGGGAAAGCAGTCCGCAAACGTTAGGTAATCCTGGCAAAGCACTTCTAAACGCTACAGGAACAAGACTGCAAAGGCATCTGTTTACGCTTCTTAACACATATTGGCTCTTGTTCTTATGGGCACAGATGTGCCTAGGAAGAATGGCGGTGGATTTGTTGCTGGCGTGGGTGATGCCGATCGTGGTTGGCATGCAATTGCAGGCCGTGGCCGGTGTGGGCGGGCATGCGCAAACGCGGCATGCGCCGTGGCGAGTCGCTTTCGGGTTCGGCTTTGGGCGTGGAGCTGGAGTACAGCACCCAAAGAATCAGCATGGCCCAGAACATCAGGGACAGGATATTGACCAGCCCGCCTTGCAAGGAGGCATAGCCGCGTGCCGCCGAAGCCTGAATGCCCAGCATGTCCGACAGCACAGGCGCATTGCCCATCGCTTCGACCAGCAGGCTGCCCGGAATACGGTAGAGCCAGCGCAGGGTATCGATAAGTTCAATCAGGCTGTAGGAGCCGTTGCCATTGGCGTCGATGACCCATTGAAAGGTTTGGATTTGCATGACGACTCCTTTGGGAAAAACCGGCGGATTCACCGGAATTACAAGGGCTGCCGTTCAGCGGCAGGGCTGCAGTGCAGGTTCATGCGGTAAATTCACTATAGGCCTGCCGGCATCGGCGGACAAGCAAAACACCCCTGAATCCAGGGTAAACCCTTGACTGGGAAGGGTTTTGTTTTTGTGTGCGGCCATGCGGGTGCTGCACGTTGTCAGCCGTACCCGGGGGAAGGTCATTTAATGCTTGCCAGAAAGCGGATACTGCCTGTATATTTATGGGCTAGCTTGTAGTAATACAAACAAGCTAGTCGCGGACAGGTGGCAGAGTGGTCGAATGTACCTGACTCGAAATCAGGCGTACGTGCAAGCGTACCGTGGGTTCGAATCCCACCCTGTCCGCCACTTCTTCATTGAAGATCAATAGTTTACGGCAACTAGGGCGCAATCCTTGTTGCCGTTTTCTTTTTCCTCTTCCTGTTCTTGTGACCAAAACGTGACCGTGTTCGCGTGGGTTGCCAAGTGACTTGGGGCTAGGTGTGCATACTTCTGCACCATCTCAATGGTCTCCCATCCTCCCAATTCTTTCAGCACCATAAGCGGCGTTCCGCCCTGGACGTGCCAACTGGCCCAGGTATGTCGAATGTCGTGGAAGCGGAAGTCTTCAATCCCAGCATCAGCGCATGCCCTGATAAACATTCGGTCATCCCCGCCACGGATTTGTTTGTCGTTGCGTGACAGCACATAGCGCGGATGGCTGCCTTTCCGGCGACGGATCACTGCCAGCGCATCATCGTTAAGCGGGATGCTGCGGGCTCGGCCAGATTTGGTTTGATCGTTGCCGACCCAGGCTGTATGTGCCCGCTCGTTTACCTGAGTCCATTCCATCCCATATAACTCAGCTTCACGCATGCCAGTCGCAAAGCCAAGAATGCAGGCATCTTGCAGCCACGGTTGAGGTATGCGGCTAATCAGCACCATGGCTTCTGCGCGTGTAATCCATCGAATTCGCTTCTTCGGCTCCGCATAGTTCGGGAGTTTCGGTGCGTGATGGATCCAGCCCCAGGTTACGCACATGTTGAGCAGGCTACGGATTGTGGCCAGGTAACGGTTCTTGGTGGCAGGCGAAAGAGGCTGCGCTCCTTGATGCTTGTAGGTCTTGTGTGTAGGCAGTCCGTCAAATATGACGTCAGCAGTGATCTCACTAACCGTCAAATGCCCCAAGTACTGACGCCAATAGGCTATGTATCGGACTTTCGAGTCATAGTCAGACTGGTCCTCATGGGCTGCCAGGAAGCGCAATGCTGCTTCGCTGTATGAGCGAGGCTTTTGTTCGCCGAGTTTATGTTGTCGCCAGAGCTGAGCTTTCAGGCGGTCGTGGTATTCCTGCGCGGCCTTTTTGTCCGCTGTGCCAGTAGAGTGTCTAATTCTCTCTCCGCTTGGCGCATAGAAATCGACGTGCCAGATACCTTGACGTTGTCGGATTGACATTGTGTTCTCCTGTCACCGACCGACGCTATCCGAGTGACGTTGTAATTCGGTTGAGTGATCTTTGCAAGTTGAGATGGCCAGACCCGCCAGATCCGGCTATCAGGTAGCCGGAAAGCGATTTTGTGGCGGCGCTGCCAGACTGTTTGATACGAGACACCCAGGCGCTCGGCAGCTTCTTTTAGGCTGATAGCGGTCTCATTCATTCGCTTTGACCTCTTTAAGTAACCTGAGTAATGCAGAGCGGTATTGGCCCAAGCTCTGGTAGGTGATAGCGGACGCATCGCAGGCGACGAAGCCCTTGATATTCGCCAGGGTTCTTTGTTGCTGGTGGACCTGGGCGCTTTCTTGTGTGTTCGGCACCGCGCTCACCGGGGCGGCTCCGTATCTCCTCACAGCCTTGCGCCAAGATTCCAAAGTGCGCTCATCGGCATAGGAAAGCACTTCATTCCAGTCATCATCGGTCCAGGTTGTAATGACATCCAGCTTTGCCTGTTCCCTTGAGTCGGTGCATTCGTCGCTTGGCTCTGCGCTCACAGAGGCAGAGAACAGTGCTTTCTTGAGCAGATCGGCAGAGTGGTATTGGCCAGACAAGCGGAGATCATTCATTGCCAAAACCAGATCGGCTTTTGGGACTGAGATATGGTGGTTGGTCATTGGGTTTTCCCTCCGCGCTGTGCGTTGATGATGTTGAAAACTGTTGTCCTTGAAACGCCGACTTCCACGGCAATCTGGTTCAAGCTCAACCCTGCCTTGGATAACTGCAGAACTTGCGTGTCGCGGTCTGGCTTGTTTTGTAAGTGAGTCAATTGGAGGACCATGTGTTGTAGGGCAGTCATGCGCCTTTCTCCTTACTGGCTGCGTCGATGACGGCGGTGCTTGGGTGCGGGTCCTCGTATTCCGGATTTAAGAATTCGTCGCGTGATTGGCCAGATGCTTCAGCACTCACTATCCATTGCGGCGGTTTGCCTCGGCCGCTCCAGCATGAGTCTGTAACCGGGTCTAGGTACTTGACCTTGGATATGTTCTTGAGCGGCATCTTCTTGACTGGTGCCGTGCTGTGTTGACGCTTAATAGCTTCAGCATCTACGCCATAACGCTCACAAGCGGTGAGTAGATCAGCAGGCGGGCTGCAGTCCTCGATGCACCAGTGACTGACGTATGTTTGTGGTGCCAAGGCGCAAGACAGCATTAACAGCGCCAGCTCACCTGGTTCCATTTTGGAAATATCCTCGGTTGCAGCAGCGAATTCGTTTTTTGGCCAATTCCAGAAGGCGGTGACAGCAGGTCGATTGTCGTGGCCCAGATTACGAAACATCTTCTGCGCAATCAGACGCATCTCGCTGAGCGACAGAACACCTCCATTTCCCAGGTGGTCCCGTACTCTCTCCAGAGTCTCAGTCAGCAACTGACGACGATACTCGCGCTCAACTTTCGCCTTCTTCATTTTTTCCCGCTCAGACGCTGAGGATTCTGATCCGCCACGGCTTACCGTGATCCCATTTTTTTTGAGTGCTGCCCTTACAGCATCCTCAGGGACAATTTCAATGAGATCTCCTTTATGGGGACACTCCAGCAGCACTGTCTCGGGCATATCTTTCCCAAGCGTCTTCTTGATGCTTTTGTCCCCCTCCATCCACCAGGGCGAGTCTTCGGGCTTTAAGTAGCCATTCAAGTCTCCGTACTGATGGGGCCGGATCTTCTTTGCTTCCTTCCCTGTTACCACTTTTTTGCCCGACTCTATCGCCGCGTGTCGGATCCGTTCTCGGTGCAGAATAACTTTCTGGCCGTAGCAACTGGGGTCTGTGCAGACGTCTGCACGTCCTACATCGCTGAATAGATCAGGATTCGCGCCAGTGCGTTTGGGGCATGCCGTACATGCGCCAGCAGCCGTATATAAGGAAGCGTCAGACGGCTTGAACGGCGCCTGATCAAGCCGTGTCATGTACGAGGTTTGAATGTGACGAGCTGCGTCACGGTAAGACATTGGGCCATGGCCCCATTGCCCCTCGGTGACTTCTTTAAGCGCCTGTTCCTGCAGGTCAGCGACTGGGATCCGTGCCAATAGCAGGGCGACGGATGGGCTAATCTTGCCTTCATAGAAGGCGGTTCGCGCAGCGGGTTGCAGAGCGCACAGCTTGAGGCGAGCGTAGATATACGCACGGCTTTTCCCCAGCTTTGCTGCGACCTGATCCACTGAATAGTTCGGGTCGTCTTTGTGCTGGGCTAACAGGGCCTCGTAGCTTTCTGCTTCTTCCAAGGGGTGGAGATCTTCGCGTTGCAGATTTTCGATGATCTGCATTTCAAACATTTCCAGATCATCAACCACTACCGTTCGGGCGGGGATTTCTGTCAGACCTGCACCCACACTGGCGCGGTAGCGGCGCTCACCGGCAATGATTTCATACCAAGCGTCGTTTTCATCTCCATCCAGCAGCGGCAACTTGCGCAGCAGAATGGGCTGCAGCACGCCATGCTTGGTGATACTTTCTTGCAGCTCCAGCAGACCTGACTCTTTGAATGTTTTGCGCGGATTTGTGCGTGATGGCTGGATCCGAGCGAGCGGAATCATTGGGTAGGTTGTCGAATTCATGGCCTGTCTCTTTGAAGCGATGCATATGCGTGGAAGTCGAATGTCGGTGCCGCACTCAATGCTTTGATAGACCGTCCTTCATAGAAGGCGGCGGCTCGGTCTTGATTGATCTGCTCCTGCGTCAGATCCTGTGATGGCGCTCGTTCCCACGGGCCTGGGTAATCGCGTCCGGGCTTCTGCCGGCGCTCTTTGCTGTGTTTACACATGAGTCATGCTCCAGTCAGTCGTTGTCGCCAGCGGCTAGACGTTTTACGTCGGGTCTCGGCGGCTTTAAGTAGCGTTTTTTGTTGGATAGCGCGGTATTGCGCAGGGCCAGGGCCAATGCACGTGACTGCAATGCGGTTTGCAGCGACATGCCTGTGATGCCGGCGTCTTTCATTGCATTGAGCAGATCCTGCTCGGTCACGTCGGGATCCATCACTGAATGCCTAATGCGCGAACCGTGGCGGGTAGCAGCACAAAGAGGGTGAAGACGAAGAGGCTGGCGACGATCCAGGCGCAGGCCGGAATGCGTTCATCAGTACGCACCGTGCGCCAGCCGTAACGACGGGACAGCCTTGGCCGCAGGTGTGTCAGCCAGAGATGATCAAGAACACTTGCTGCAGCGAACAAGCTGACCAGCAGGGCTAGTTGTGTTTGAGCGGTCATAATCCACCTCACAATGTATGCGTGAATGGATTATGCATATTTACATGTATTTGGTCAATGCATTAGCGCATAGATAAATGCGTATTTGCTTTTTTATTCGGTAGGGCGAGAAAAAACCCGCTCAAGGCGGGTTCATAAGGTGGGGCGAAAGGGCGAGCTTAAGGCAGTAGCTTGTGCTTACGTGGGGAAACGACAGCAGTAACAGGGTGCATGCTGATGATGTCCGTCGCTTGCAATGTCAGGCGCTCCTGGCCGTTGATGGATTGCAAATGGATCTCGGCGGGGGTCTTGAACAAAAACTCTTTGACCATTTTTTTATCGTTCTTTAGGTGAACGGCGACGTACTCACCGCCCATCGGAACGTGATTGGGTTCCACGATTACATACCAACCGCTACGAATTGCCGGGAACATGCTGTCACCCTTGACCAGCAATGCGTAAGCGTCCGGATCGTCGGAAAAGTGAGCAACATAGCCATCCGAGCCAGCTTCTGCATCGTTATACCAGCCGTTATCTCCCAGTTTAGCGGTGCTGACAACAGGGACAAGAGAAGACGGAGGAGCGTGTCCGATTTCCTGTAGATCGCTGCCTTCGTCATTACGAAACAAGTATGCCCTTCGTGCTTGGTCGTTCAGGAAGGCCTCTACGGGGACACCGTAGACGCGGGCAATCTTTTCCAGCGTGCTCAGCCTAGGCTCTTTTGATGTGCCGGTGACAAAACGGAAAATCGTCGACTGCGGCACATTGGATTTTCTGGCCAGTGAGTTTGGGTTGTCCTTGGCCTTGTCCATGAGGTGTTGGAGAAATTCAGAAGATTTCATATGGGTAACTATGCATCAATGAATAAAGCGTTTGGGCATTGACATTTATATGCAATCGCGCATAATTGCAGCATGAGAACTACACACGACATTTTGAAAGAGCTGCGGGCTGCTGGTTGGAGCCAGTCTGCCATCGCGCGCAAAACAGGGATCCCGCAGCCGCGTCTGTCGCGCTGGCAGTCCGGTCAGGTGCCGGATGGAGCCGATGACGCGCTACGGCTCGCCGCCTTGCTGGATGAGGTCTCACAACCGGCTCAATGCGATGTGGTTGAGCCGAGTGGCATGGTGTTACCCGTTTCGGAGTCCTCCCAGGCTTCCATGCTCAGGGAGTGAAACACCGCACAAATCAGGTCGTCCGATGGGTTTGGCCGGCCTGTGATCTTTTTGCAGATCTCTAGCGCGGTAACGAGTTGGGATTCTGTTCTGGTTGGGGGCTGCATGCTGGCTCCTGTTTGTAATTTGCGCGGCTGGGGAGTCGCGCTTTTAACCAGTATTGCGTAGGTCATACGCAATCACACGCAGAACATTTTGCGGAGGCGTGCAATGGGAACAACGGCAACACAAATACTTGCTCGTCCAAAAATTGGCGTTGAAAAGGTCTTGCGCGATGCGTTGACAGACCCTCGTCGGCGCGAGTTGGTATGTCAGGCGGCGGGCTGGAAAGACTCGTCCAGCGCGACTAGCCGGGTACTTTCCGGTCAGCAAGGAATTCCCCTGGAGCGATTGGATAGTGTTCTACGGGCGACTGGCTTGACGGTGGTCACACCAGGATATCTGGATTGGCTGTCTGCGGGGCTAGTGATGTGGGTGCAGCACAGCTGTGAGCTGAGCAACCTGGAGGGATAGGAATGTTTAGTCTGGGAGCGGCTGAGCGTAAGCAGGGTAGGCCTTTAGGTGAGGTTGCCGAGTCAGTGTTGACTGCAACAACCAACAATCCGCGCACAGCACGCCAGTTGGCGGCCCAGTTGCGGTGTGCAATTCCAGTTATGGAGAAAACCTGCCATCGGCTGCGTGTGGCTGGCCGTTTGCGGGTGGCGGGCTATATCAAAGCGCCTGGTGCAAATCGACCCAGTGCGCTGTATGAAACCGTCATAGAGAAGGTTGGCGATGACGCAAAATAGTATTGATTTTCATCAGATTGCCGAAGCTGCACTGAATGGGGCAGACACGCTTGTTCCCGCCTGGCTACCACAAGGGAAACGCTCTGGACATGAGTGGCAGTGTGGAAGCCTTCGCGGTGAGCCCGGAAACTCGCTATCAGTCAATCTGAATACAGGGGTCTGGTGCGACTTTGCTACGGGCGAAAAGGGCGCGGACCTGATTTCACTGTATGCGGCAATTTATACAAACGACGAGCAGGGCAAGGCGGCCAAAGAATTAGCTGAGAAATTGTCCATTACTGTCGGGCAGCCTACACAAGCGCCACGTAAGAAACGTGTTGTGTCGGCATGGCAGCCGATACAGCCAGTCCCAGTCAGTGCCAAGCCTGCTCCAGTTGCCCATCCAGTACGTGGTAGGCCCACTCATACCTGGGACTATCTTGGAAGCGAGGGAGAGTTATTGGGCAGGATCTACCGATTTACTACCTCAGATGGTGGTAAAGAGGTGCTGCCGTGTGTCTGGGCAAAGAATGCCGATACCGGCCAGGAGGATTGGCGCTGGCTTCAGTTTTCGGTGCCGCGCCCTTTATATGGGCTTCATGAACTCAAAGGCCAATGCCGGTACGTGCTGGTCGTTGAAGGTGAAAAGTGCCGTGATGCGGCAGCTCAAGCTTTTGAAGGCAGTTTCGAGGTTGTGTCCTGGCCAGGTGGTGGCAAAGCCGTCAGTAAAGCGTATTGGGAGGTATTGAGGGGACGCAAGGTCATAATTTGGCCAGACTGCGACGCTAAGAAAAAGAAAGATAGCGACGAGCTCTTGCCTGAAATGCCAATCAAAGGTCAGGCCAGTCAGCCAGGTATCAAAGCGGCGGAGGATATTGCCGAGATCCTGATCGGCTTGGATTGTGAGGTGCGCATTGTAAGTCTGCCTGCACCTGGTGCCGTTGTTGATGGCTGGGATGTGGTAGACGCGCTAGAAGAAGGAACGTCTCCAGCCGACTTGCGTGCGTGGATTTACGAGAATCTGCGTCAGCCGGCATCAGTGGTGCAGGCTAAAGAGCAAGGTTCGACTAAACAGGAGGCTTCTGCCCCCTCGCAAGCTGGCGCGGCCCGTGGCGGATGGCGAAATCATTTGATTCAGGGGGCCCGAGGCGGCTTCATGGATTGTAAAGAAAACGTCGCACTGGCCTTGTCACATTGCTCCGAGCTCAAGGGCTTGGTGGGATTCAATGAATTCTCCGGCCGCATCGAGCGATTGAAAGCCGCCCCATGGTCAGAGCGATTAGGAGAGTGGACAACCGTGGATGACCTAGAGCTATCCATGTTCCTGGCGACGGAAGTAAATCTGCTGTTCAAAAGTACCGGCACGATCAGCGAGGGTGTTCATTTGGCTGCTCATCGCAATCCTATCCATCCTGTGCGGGAGTATCTGACAGGCCTGGATTGGGATGGCACAGACCGTGCAGCGACCTGGTTGCATACCTATCTGGGTACTCAAGACGGGGATTATGAGTCGCTGGTCGGGCAACTGTGGCTACGGCAGGCTGTAAGACGTATTTTGGAGCCCGGCTGCAAGGCTGATTACACCTTGATTCTGGAGGGTGGCCAGGGAGCCGCCAAATCAACATCGTTGCGTGTGCTCGGTGGCGAGTGGTTCTCTGATGCGGCTCTAGATTTGAACAGTAAAGAGGCGTGCCAGCAGATTTTCGGCACGTGGATTTACGAGATTGCCGAGCTGGACGCCTTCAACCGGGCAGAGTCGACGCGAATCAAGGCGTTTCTTACACAAAACTTTGACCGGTACCGGCCACCGTACGAGCGCAGACAAATTGTTCAGCTTCGCCAGACGGTGTTCGCGGCGACAACGAACTTCTCTGAGTACCACAAGGATCCAACAGGCAATCGCCGGTTCTGGTCCGTTCGCTGTGGAAACATCAACTTGGAGGCGCTGCGTAATGACAGGGACCAGATTCTGGCCCAAGCAGTATGGGAAGTGCAGAACGGCTATAGATCATGGCCAACACGGGACGAAGAGCGCGACTTGATCGTGCCTGAACAGCAGATGCGGGAGATTGTGGATCCGTGGGCTGAGGCCATTGCTGAGTGGGTTGATGAAGGCATCCAGTTCACAAAAGATCAATTTACATCTGCACAGCTTTTAGAAGGCGCGATCGGTATGGAACTGTCGCGTATAGACGGCCAGCGATCAGCCACTACTCGCATCGGCACCATCATGATGCGCATGGGCTGGAAGAAGATTAGGGCCAGTACGGGGCCGAGACAATATTTTTATTGCAGGCCCGAGAGATCACAAGGGGGGAATCATGCCAAGAATTAAGTGGGTGGATGATCGTCTGGAAGAATGGGCGATGTGGCGCGAGGGCGCGGGTCTCTACCGTTCTATTTCATATGACAGGGAAGTGTCCGGTGACGCTGTTGGGCTGGTGGAGTTAAGCGCAGAGCAAGAGGCAGGCTGTGTTGAGATCGATATGGCAGTTGCAAAGCTACCCGCTGAACTTAAGCAGGCAGTGTTCGCGTTCTACACCTGGCAGGGTGGCATGGGAGTGATCACGGAAAAGCTGCGTGTTACACGGGCGACGATACATCGACGCCTGTGCCACGCAGATCTGCGCATTGTGGGATGGTTTGATGCGCGGTCACAGGTTATTGCAAAAGGAGAAAGGAAATGAGTCAGGAAAAGAGCCCCGATACAAATCTACTGCGTATCCTGTTTCGCGGAATGGTAATCGATGCCCAAGCCGACGGCTGCGGCATCATAAATCTTACTGTCCGCACACACAAACAGCACAGCAGCGCCGGGAGGCGCTTGCTTCAATACATGGCGAACGCGGTCTACCGCTTTGGTGATCTGCTGAACCCCAGCGACTATAACGGGTTGCCCAGGGTAGTTGAGCGCGTGGTGGTCCGCCAGGCAGGCAATCACAGCCATACCAACGTGGCTGACTTTTACGTCGTCAACCGTTTGCCCGTTTACCTGGCCAACGGTGATGCCAGTTACGAGACTTTTTTCTTTTACGAGGGTATCGAAAACAAAGAGCTGGGCCTTTTGGGCAGTGAAAGCGCCGGCTTCAGCCATGATCTGTCCGATTCGTTCCTCGGTGGCAGGCACAGGCTGAACGAATGTGCTGATAACGTTCATGAGTTTTCCAAGCAATGAAGTGGCACCCTGGCCACGGAATTAGTTGTCAGCAAGCATAGGCACTGGGAAAGACTATGGCAACTGCTTGTGGTGCTTGGTTGATCTTGTTTTCATGGTTGCCTGGTTCTATACTGCGCCTAATGCCGACACATCGGCAGGCAGGTTTGACAGCCTGGAACGTAACGGCGTGCAGCCGTCTGATAACCGTTATCGCGGCTTTTTCTTCGTCTGTACGCATCGTGGCATCTCCTATGGGCGGGGCCATGTGGGAGACCTTCGGGTCTGCCGGTTTCGTTACGCCGGTCTGTCAACCTGCATGTGTCCCGTCCACCCTATTGACAGAGGGTGGCGGCAATCAAGCACGTAACGGAGTTAGCCATGTCTGAAATTCAAAGTGTTCCCGCGACCGTCGATTTCCACGGTAATCCCCTCACTGTTGTTACAGCCGCTGATGGTCAGCGGCTTGTTGCTATGCGTCCCATTTGTGAAGCGATCGGCGTGCAATGGGAAGCACAGCTTAAACGCATAAAGCGCGATCCTGTCTTATCTGAAGCCATGTCCATAATGGACATACCTTCTTTGGGTGGAGAGCAGTCCACGGTATGTCTCCCCTTGGAGTATCTGAACGGCTGGCTCTTCGGCATCAGTACCAGCCGCGTCAAGCCGGAGATTCGCCAGCGCCTGGAGGATTACCAGCGTGAGTGTTATCAGGTACTCAACGCATATTGGAGCGGTGAACAGGACAGCAACCCCCGCGTACCGCAACAGTCAGAGATCCTTGTGGCGCAAGCCTATGCTCGCGCGGCCGAGGCAGCGGATATCGTATCCCGGCATGTGTTCCAGGCTGTGCTGAATGGTCAGGTTACTTCTAGTAAAACCAAAGTGCCCTTGTTTTCATGGTTATGCGGTTTTATACTGCGCTTAATGGGTTTGGCGACCCTGAATGAAAAGGCGCACGTACATAGCCGCGCCAATATTGGTTTGCGGCTTTTTTGTCGTGCATGGCAACGTCTTCCATGGGCGGGGCCGTGTGGGAGACCTTCGGGTCTGCCGGGTTCCTTTTCTCCGGTTCGCCAACCCGCACGTGTCCTGCCCACCTCATTTGGCGATGTAGTGGCAGGCTTACTCGGAAGAAAAGGAGCTAGCCATGTCTAAATCTACTCAAGGCGCACTCGCGCCAACCGCAACGTCCCCTTCTGTTTTTAATTTTGGTGCTCATTCGGTACGCATTGTTATGCGCGATGGCGAGCCTTGGTTTGTTGCTGCTGATGTGTGCAAAGCTCTTGCGATTAGCAATCCAACTATGGCATTGCGTGCTCTGGATGATGACGAACAAGCCCTCAGTTCAATTGAGGGCTTAAGTAGAGGCAGCGATCAAGGCAATATTATCAGTGAAGCTGGCATGTATACCTTGATGCTGCGTTGTCGTAACGCCGTGAAGCCAGGAAGCGTACCTCATCGCTTCCGTAAGTGGGTAACATCTGAAGTCTTGCCGAGCATTCGCACAAAGGGCGGATATGTCAGCAATCCTCGTGTACCGCAACAGTCAGAGATCCTTGTGGCGCAAGCCTATGCTCGCGCGGCAGAGGCAGCGGATATTGTTTCCCGGCATGTGTTTCAGGCAGTGCTGAATGGTCAGGTCGATCCTTACCAGGGCCGCTGGTTGTTGGAGACGCGCTATGCCGGTCCCAAGCGTGAGCTGGTGCCATCGATGCGCATGGTTGCCGATGATGCCCTGGTGGTCTCTGTTGAAGAGATGATAGACGCGCTAGAGGATGGGCTACTGGCTCACTTTGGCATGGCAGACTTGGCCAGGATGAATACCGTTTGCAGCTCGGCGCTGATGAATCGTGTGCAGTCAGGCTTGCGTGCCCAGGAATTGAAGAACAGAATGGCGGCTCGTAAAGTGCCAAAGACTGCGCTGGCGACAGCTGACGTGGGGTCTAAGAACTAACAGCAAGCTGGCCGCGCCAGCTTTTATTGGGGGTGAGCCCGGATGGGCAAACTGTTTTGTAAATACTTCGGCGTGAAGGCTATGATGTCGCTGCTGGTTCAGAGATGGGGGAGAGTGTTGTCTGCTCGTAACCCGAAAAGAGCCACTGCGGATTATGGTGTACGCCGCCGTCTGACCTATAGGTTAGGTCAGACGCGACAGGTTAGACGGCTGAAAACCGCATGAATACTCAATCCGTCTAACCTCCTAACCTTTCTCATGCGCCCGCCCGTGGGCGCGTACGCATACGTGCGCGTAGACGTGATGTATTAATTGAAAACCTATTTAAGTTGATTGTTGGTTAATTAGGTTAGACGGTTAGACGGAGTTAATAAAATCAATAACTTATTTACGTCCAACCTAGTGGCTAACCTATTTATAAAGTTAGACGGTTAGACAGAGTTTTCATTTTTTAAATTATTTTCCTCCAGCACTCAAAAACAATTTCGGGAGTTATACCGAATAGGTTAATATGTGCTAACTTTCAGCAGTTTTGCGACTGCACAAATCATCACTGAGCCCGGACGCCTTGCGCTTCTGGGCTTTTTTTATTGTTCCCTTATGTCTCCGTACTCAGTGCGCGATCCCCATCGCGTCTGGGCTCAGTGATGGTGCGTGAAGAAATGGCCACAGCTGCTCCTAAACCTTGTCGTCGCGCTGGTTGTTCTGCCCTGGTCTATGGCGGCAATGGATATTGCGACCGGCACCAGGCAGATGCAGAGCGGGAATGGGTGAAAGCCCCAGAGCACTCAGGTCGTGGTGGTCGGCAATGGCGGCGGTTGCGCCTGCAGGTGTTGGAGCGTGATGGGTGGCTTTGCCAATGCGACGACTGCGCTACCCGGCCAGTGCCGCTGGTGGCGCATGAGGTGGACCACATCAGCAACGAACGCGATGCGGATGGCGCCCTGGATGACTCGCTGGAGAACCTGCGGTCAATGAACCGCGACTGCCATCGGAAAAAAACCCAGCAGGAGGCGGCCCGAGGTCGGCGGCGCCGCTGGGTGGGTGGGGTGGGGTAAAAGTCTGGGCGATTTTGCTGGACACCCGTCGCCCCGCATCACTTTTTGCACGACAGTTTTTTAGATAGGGGGGGGGTTAAAACACCTTCTCAAATATATGAACTCACATGTCCGAGTAGTCCCGGAGGTTGATTCCCGGACTGTGGGGGAAGTTGCGCCCTCTCAAAGCGTCACGTCAGAAATTCCGAGTCTGGTTGCAAAGCTTTCTGCGAAAGAAAAAAAATTATGGGATCACGTTACACAGGCGCTGCATGAATACGGATTGATTCATCGAACGGATGCAATGGTGCTGACCGTCATTTGCCGGACCTTTATTCGTTGGGTTGAGGCCGAGGAATTGCTGTCGCGTTTTATGAAAGAGAACGATGGCAGCTATTTTGCAAAGACACCGAATGGATATGAGCAGCCACATCAAAGTTTTTATGTGGCTCGAAACTTAAAAAAAGAGCTTTTGCAGTGGCTGCCTGAGGCCGCTTTAACTATTCCATCTTTTCAAAAAGCGATCAGCACTCAGCCGACTGGTGGGCCCCAGGGGCAACTACCGGGGTTTGAGGATCCGGTGGAGCTGCACCGCAAACGCAAGGTGGCAGCGGGGATGCGATTGGTATGAGCACATTCGACTGGGACGCATATGGCCGCCGCGTGATGGCAGGCGATATTGTTGTCTGCAAATGGATCCGCCTGGCGGTGGAACGGCATTACCGGGACCTGGAGACTTGCCACGCACGCGGGCTGTATTTTAGTGACGAGCTGGCGCAGCATGCCCTGGAGTCTTTCCTGTTCCTGCGGCACTCCAAAGGCGAGTGGGCGGGCCAGGTCTTCGTGCCTTCTGACTGGCAGCAGTTCTGGATTGCGTTGGCATTTGGGTGGATGCGTGCCGACGGCACACGGCGTTTCCGAGAAGTCTGGGAAGAAGTGCCGCGTAAGAATGGTAAGTCCACGAAATTGTCAGGTGTCGGTCTATATCTGATGGTGTTCGATGGTGAGGGCGGTGCCGAGGTCTATAGCGCCGCCACCAAAATGGACCAGGCCAAAATTTTGCATGCCGAGGCTGAGCGGATGGTGCTCGCGTCGCCGCAACTGCGCCGCGCTGTAGGCGTTCGGCTCAATGAGCTGTACGACATACGGCCAGGCCGGGCAGATAAGTTTGTGCCTCTGGGCCGCGATGCCCGAACAATGGACGGGCTGAATCCGCACGCCGGCCTGCTTGACGAGGTCCATGCGCATCCCACTCGGGAGATATACGACGTAATCAAATCGGGGATGGGCGCACGGAAGCAGCCGATGATCTGGCAGATCACCACGGCTGGGTTTGACCTGTCTTCATTTGGCTATGCCCAGCATGAATATGCTCAGAAAGTGCTGCAGGGTATCTTTCAGGACGACGAGCTGCTGGTCATTATTTACACGGTGGACGACCCCGAAAAGTGGGATGACCCGGTGGAATGGGCGAAAGCAAATCCGAACCTGGGCGTTTCAGTCTACGAGCCACAGTTGCGGGCACAGGCGGAGTTGGCAAAACGGAAGCCCAGTGAGCTGCCTGGGTTTTTGACCAAGCGGCTGAATATTTGGCTGCGTGGCGGTTCGATGTGGCTGGCGGCTGAGGCCTGGGCGGACTGTGGAGACACCGAGGCATCCCTTGACGACTTCAAGGGTGAGTCCTGCTGGATAGGTCTGGATCTGGCGGAGAAAAGCGACATTGCCGTTCTGTGTATTGCCTTCAAGCGCGGTGGCGAATACCACTTGTTCTTCAAATGCTATTTGAATGAAGACCAGGCGCACGCACCGGAGAACCGACATTTCTATGGTTGGGAGCAGTCAGAACATTTGATTGTGACGCCAGGCAATGCGACCGACTTCGATGCAATACGTGCTGATCTGAATGATTTGCAAGCCAATCACCAGATTGAAGAAGTGGTGTACGACCCGAAATTCGCAGCTTATTTCGCTACAAAACTGGCTGACGAGGATGGTTTATTGATGGTTGAAATGCCTCAAACGTCGGCTCGCTTCACGCTGCCAATTGTGGAAATTGAGAATTTGGTTCTGACTCAAGACCTACATCATGACGCCAATCCGATGGTGGCCTGGATGGTGAGCAATGTGGTGATGCGCGAATCGAAGTTTTCTGGGCTACGGCACCCGACCAAGGAAAAACCGGAAAACAAAATTGACGCTCCGGTCGCAATGATCATGGCAATGTCTCGGGCATTGAATGACGATGGCGACAACGGACTAGGCAGCTACTTTTCTAACGTGGTGACTGGATGAAACAGAAAGCGCAGAAAGTCGGAAAGATCCGGGCTGCAGTGCTGGGCTGGCTAGGCGCTCCGTTTGGACTGACTAATGTAGACGCCTGGGCGCGACTAGGGGCAGAAGGTGCAGCTGGCGTTGCTGTAAATGGTCAGAACATCCTGCAGTTGTCGGCTGTCTGGGCATGCGCGCGCTTGATCTCGGAGACGATAGGCACATTGCCATTGGGAATGCATGAGCGCACGCGCGAAGGAAAGCTCTCGGCGCCGCAACACTCT
Organism: Alcaligenes sp. SDU_A2; assembly: GCF_038237375.1. NCBI lineage: Bacteria > Pseudomonadati > Pseudomonadota > Betaproteobacteria > Burkholderiales > Alcaligenaceae > Alcaligenes > Alcaligenes sp. SDU_A2. Next base: position 1,177,252 of record NZ_CP151273.1, read on the forward strand.
CTCGATTTTATTCTGGGTGTGCAGCCTAACGCTGACGCTATTTCGTCAGTTTTTTGGGAGTCTGTTGTTGCCGCCATGCTGCTACGAGGTAATGCTCATTGCGAAAAGTTGATGATCGGCAACCGCCTGGTGGGGCTCAATTTTTTGCATCCGGCTCGTCTTTCGGTGACCCGCAAGGGGGGAGGAATTAAGGAGTATCGCTACACGGAGGATGACGGGCGTCAACGCGTTGTCGAGGAATCACGGATCTGGACAATTCCGGGATGGTCGTTGGACGGAAAGACTGGTGTGTCAGTGATCCAATATGGTGCACGGGTGTTCGGTTCTGCACTGGCCACCGATGAAGCCGCAGGCGGTACGTTCAAGCGCGGCCTGATGCCCACAGTGTGGTTCAAGTACCCAAAAATTCTTAAGGACAATCAGCGGGAAGAGGCCCGCGAAATGATTGAGGGTCGATTGTCAGGGGCTGTTAATGCTGGTCGCCCAGCGATTTTGGAGGCCGACATGGAGGTCGGCACCATCGGCATCAACCCGCGCGATGCCCAACTGTTGGAATCGCGTGCTTGGGGGGTTGAGGAAATATGCCGCTGGTTTCGCGTATGGCCAGGGCTGATAGGCCACGCCTCGAATGGGCAGACCATGTTCGGTACCGGTGTTGAGCAGATGATGAACTGGTTTTTGATAGCCACAATTAATCCGTGGTTGCGTCGCATTGAACAGAGCATCATGAAGGATTTGCTGACTCCAGCCGAACGTCTGCGGTATTACCCCAAGTTTGCTGTAGAAGGTCTGCTGCGTGCCGATAGTGCCGCCCGTGCCGCGTTCTATTCGGTCATGGTCAACAACGGCATCTTGACCCGCGACGAGGTGCGAGAGCTTGAGGATCGGCCGCCGATGGGTGGGAACGCGGCAGTGCTGACAGTTCAAACCGCCCTGGCACCGCTGGATAGCCTGGGTTCCAACACAGCAGACCAGAACGCCCGCAATGCGATGGCCAACTGGCTGAAAGACTTGATGGCCGGCACGGCCGACACCTGAGGTATCCCCTATGAGTATTAAGAACCTGCCGGCTGCGCCGGCCGGACGGCCTTCTGCTGCCGTCAATTCCTATCTGTCGCCTCGTGCTCTTGAGCGGTGGGATGCGGGAGTGCGAGCGACGGCGGACGACCAGGCGGACCGAACCATCAGCATCTATGACGTTATCGGCTATGACTGGTGGACTGGCGAAGGCGTGACGGCCAAGCGTATATCAGCGGCTTTGCGGTCCATGGGGGCGGGGCCTGTGACCGTCAATATCAATAGCCCCGGCGGTGACCTGTTTGAGGGATTGGCCATCTATAACGTGCTCCGTGAACACCAGGGCCATATCACGACCAAGGTGCTGGGACTGGCGGCATCGTCGGCATCGGTCATTGCCATGGCCGGCGACACCACGCAAATTGCTCGCGCAGGGTTTTTCATGGTCCACAACGGCTGGCTGATCGCTCAGGGCAATCGCCACGACCTGCGTGAGATTGCTGACTGGATGGAGCCGTTTGACGCGGCGATGGCAGACATTTACGCCACACGTACCGGCCAGGACATCGCTGACGTGCGCCGCCAGATGGATGGCGAAACGTGGTTTGGCGGTACGCAGGCGATTGAGCAGGGCTATGCCGACGAAATGCTGAACGCGGACCAAGTGGGCAAAGGTGAAGGTGCCGCCCAAGCCAGTGCTGTCCGCCGCATTGAGGCCGCCATGCGTGCGTCAGGGCTGCCCCGTAGCGAGGCCCAGCGCCTCATCTCTGATTTCAAGTCCAGTCTGAGCGATTCGACTGGCGGCGGTGCGCCTGATGCCACCGGACGCGGCTTGAGCGATTCAGCCGCCCTCAGCACCACGGCCGCTTTGGCCGCATCTCTAACCAATATTTTGAAATAGGAGCCAACAATGGCGAACCCCGAACAGCAGATCGAACAGATCAACGCCAGCCTGAAAACGGTTGGCGACCAGCTCAAGGCGATGGCCGAGAGAGCCGACGCTGACATGAAGGCGCGCGGTGCGCTCGACCAGCAATTGCGTGCTGACATCGACAAGACCCTGACGACCCAGGGCGAGCTGCAGGCCCGCTTGGCCACCGCCGAGCAGCTGCTTGCAAAGGTTCAGAACGATGGCGGCGTGTCCGCTGGCTCGCAATCCATGGGCGAGCAGATTGCCGCGAGCGAGGATTTCCGGGCATTCGCCGGCAACCCGCGGGGGTCGTTCCGTATGCCGGTGCAAGCCGCCATCGGCTCGGGCGCTGGTTCGGCGGGCGGCCTCATCGTGCCCGACCGCCAACCCGGTATCCAAGCTCCCGCTCTGCAGCGTTTGGTCGTGCGCGACCTCATCAACTGGGGGCGGACCGCTTCCAATAGCATCGAAGCTGTGCGCGAACTGGTGTTCACCAACAATGCGGCGCCGGTGGGCGAAAACCCGAGCGGTGGCAAGCCCGAATCGAATATCACCTTCGAGCCCTATCAGGCGCCGGTGACGACCATCGCTCACTGGATCCACGCTTCTCGCCAGGTGCTGGCGGATGCTCCGATGCTGCAATCCTACGTGGACGGACGTCTGCGCTATGGCCTGAAGCTCAAGGAAGAAGGGCAGTTGCTCAAGGGTAGCGGCGTCGGCCTGAACATCGACGGCATCTACACCCAGGCTTCGAGCTATGCGAATCCTGGCGTTCTGGTGCAGGCAGAGACGCGAATCGACCGTCTGCGCCTCGCGCTTTTGCAGGTAGAGCTGTCCGAGTATTGGGCCGATGCCATCGTGATTAGCCCCCTGGACTGGGCAGCCATCGAGCTGACCAAGACCGATGACAACGGCTATCTGTTCGCCAATCCGCGCGCTCAAAACCTTCCGGGCCTGTGGGGTCGCAACGTCGTACCCACCCAGGCCATGGAGGTGAGCGAGTTTCTGGTGGGTGCTTTCGGCGGCGGCCTCGCTGTTCAGGGCTGGGACCGAGAGGATGTCAGCATCATGGTATCGCTGGAGGACCGCGACAACGTGATCAAAAACATGGTGACCATTCTTTGCGAGGAGCGCGTCGGCTTGGAAGTGCGCCGCCCTCAGGCGTTCGTGAAGGGCAGCTTTGAGGGAATTGACGCAGTTCCGGGTGCGGGCGGCTGATAAGCGCGGGGCGGCGCTTTGTCTGGCCGCCCCAGCCTTAAAGGAATCGATATGAAAGTAAAAGCGATTTTCTCGTTTGACCATGATGGCGCCAGGCGACGGGGTGACGAGTTTGAGGTCTCTGATCGGGTAGGGAATCAACTGATCAACAAGGGACTAGCTCGTCTCATGGAATGTGTGGCTACTGCTCCGGCTCTTCCTGCCGTCCAGGCAAATGACATGCCAAGCGCAGATGAGAATGCTGCCGTTGCACTGGTGGCAGTTTCTGGCGTGGCGGACGGCCCGGTAGCGCAGGCCCAGGCAGGTGGCGCCCCAGGCGTAGGTGAGGATGCTGCCGTTGCGTTGGTGGCAGTTTCTGGCGTTGCGGATGGTCCGATAGCGCAGGCCCAGGCAGGTGACACCCCAAGCGCAGGTGAGGATGCTGCCGTTGCTACGGAGCTGTTTCAGGATGACGCCGCACCTGGCACCGGCTCTGGCCGCAAAGCAAAACGGGCATCTGCTCCAGTTGAAGGAGCTGAGCCAAAGTAAAAGGGGTGAGCATGCAGGAACTAGATTTCTTGCCGCTGGAGCTAATCAAGGCTCAGTTGCGTTTGGAGCTGGATGACACCGACGAGGACAGGCTTTTGATTCATATGAGCCGTTCCGCTGTTGACTATGCCAGCAATTACTTGGGGCGACCCATCCCTTGGCTAAATCCCGACGGCACAGAGGCTGTTGTCCCTGCGTCGGTGGTGTCTGCGTTGCTGATGATTGTGTCTGATCTATTTACCAATAGAGAAGGCGCGATGCGGGATGCACGTATTTATGACAACCCTGCAGTGGGCAACTATTTGCATTTCTATCGTGTGGGGATAGGGGCATGAGTAAAGGATCAAGGGCGGGTGCGCCAACATTCTCTGAGCCATTCGCTGGTGAGCTGAGCAAACGCGTTCAGATTCGATTGTGCCGGGACCATCCGGTCGGTTGGTCGGGTGTGACAGAGCAACGTCTAGATCCGATACGTCGCTGGGCAGCGTTGACGCCGGTTGGAACTGCTGTCTGGACTGCTACGGCACAGACGGACGAACGAATAACCCATCGTTGTCTTTTGCGTTATCTGGATGGCATTACCAATCAGCACGAGATTTTCTATGCCGGCAGAGTTTACCGGGTGCGGCGGGTCGCCCCGCTGCGTGGGGAGCGTCAGTTTTTGGTGCTCGACCTTGAAGAATTTGGGGATGGGGAGCTGGTATGAAATCCACTGGAATACAAGCAAAGCTTGGGTTCGATGGCTACGAAAATATCAGCCAGATGTTGTTCAAGCGTGGTCCGATGCGTAAGGCGTTTCGTGATGCTGGCCGCATGGTCGCAAAGGCTTCACGAAAAAAGATTGCCAAGCGTGGTAATGGCGGTGGCTACCCCAATCGACAAACAGGACGGATGGCCAAGTCGATCAAGGTACGTCTGGGTTCGGGTGGGTTCTACGCAAAAGTCCAGCACCAGATGCCGACGCCCGCCAGCAAGTGGAATGCTGATCCTAGAAAACAAGGCTTCTATCCGGCGTTCCTGCACTACGGCACAAAGCGCGGTCTGCGCTCCAGGGGCAACTGGATTGCTGATGCACTGACTGAACAGGAAGGCGCTGTCATGCAGCGTCTACGGGCCTCATTGAACGAGGCACTGAAATGAAACTGTCCGATGTTGTAGGCCATTTGCGCGCCTACTGCCCGACTTTTGACAGGCGGGTGTTTGTCGCTATCGACTTCAAGCCTGAGCGTGAGCAGGTCAAGGTTGTTGTGCCGGCTTTGGTGGTGATGCCGGCCGACGATGAGGCCAGGCCTCCAATTGCCCAGAACCTGGCCGTGCAGGAGGTTATCGACCGCTTCACGGTTGTGTTGATGATGGCGACGGCGAGCAACGAACGGGGTGATGCAACCGCAGACGCGCTGCATGACCTACGTGCCGAGGTCTGGCGGGCCTTGTTGGGTTGGCACCCTGGCGATGAGTACGAGCCTATCGAGTACGAGGGCGGCGAAATTATCGACATGAACCGCGCTGTGACGTATTACGGCATGACGTTTTCCGCTGAGCTGACCGTGGGGTATTCAAACGGGCTGCCGGCGGACACCATCCCTCAAACCTGGCAGGAGTATGAACTGGCGCAGCTCCCGCTACTGAGGCGCTTGGACATTAGTGTGGATGTGATTGATCCCATCGCAGATCCCAATCTGCAAAAGCCAGGACCGGATGGCCGGACTGAATTCAAACTGCAAGAGGATGTGTCATGAAGAAAATGCACGTGGTGCCGGTGGAGGGCCGGATGGTGCTGGACCCCGAGCGCGGGGCGGTGCTGACCGGCGAGGGCTGGGCAGTTCCCAAAACACAGTATTGGATGCGGCGCCTGTTCGATGGCGACGTGACGACCAAGCAAGACGATGCCCCAGCAGCGGGCAAAAAGGAGCGTTGACATGGCGGTCAGCATGAATCAAATCCCGAATGATCTGCGCGTGCCGCTGTTCTACGCGGAAATGGATAATAGCCAGGCAAACAGCGGCGCGACGCAACTGCGGCGCCTGCTCATCGGGGCGGTCAATGACGACGTGACCGCCGCACCGGCTCTGCAGCTGCCTTCGTCCTCCGACGATGTTGCCACGATTGCGGGCCGTGGCTCGATGCTTCACGAAATGCACATGGCCAGCCGGCGCGTTGACCCCATGGGTGAAATCTGGATCCTGCCGGTCAATGTCACGGGAGCCAAGGCATCGGGAAAATTTACCGTTGCGGGCACCGCGTCGGCGGCCGGCGTGCTGTCGGCCTATGTGGGCGACGCGCGGGTTGCGGTGACGGTAGCCAGCGGCCAGGCCGCCGCCGATGTGGCTACGGCTCTGGCTGCGGCTATCAATGCGGCGACGCTGGCTGTAACGGCTGCAGCTGCCGCTGGCGTTGTGACCGTGACTGCGAAATTTTCCGGTGAGCTGGGCAATGATCTGCGCCTGGCTGTCAATCTGCGAGGCTCGGCGGGCGGAGAGGTTGTGCCGTCGGGTCTGACCGTCGCGGTTACTCCCATGGCAGGTGGCGTAGGGGTGCCAGATCTGGACGTCGCGCTGGCGTTGCTGGGCGATGCGCCGTTCGAGTTCATCACCCATCCGTTCACCGACGCCGGTTCGCTGGCGGCTTTCCAGGCCTTGATGGATGACACCTCTGGTCGCTGGGCATGGCTCAAGAAAATTTACGGACATGTGTACTCGGCCCGGCGCGGCACGATGGGCCAGTTGGTGGCCTTCGGTCGTGGTGCTACCAATGACCAGCATATGACGGTCGCCGCCGTCGAGCCCGAGGCGCCCACGTCGGTGTGGCGGTGGGTCGCGGATTTTGCCGGGCGAACAGCTGTGTTCATTGCGGCGGATCCGGCGCGGCCCACGCAGACGGGTGCGCTGCTCAGCTGCATGCCGGCGCCAGAGGGTCGCCGTTTTGGCCTGCTGGAGAATAACTCGTTGCTGTGGGCGGGTGTGGCCACGTCCTATTACGAGGGCGGGTATCAGCGGATCCAGCGTGCAGTCACCCTGTACCAGAAAAATGCGTTCGGTCAGCCCGATGACAGCTATCTGGACAGCGAGACGATGCACCAGTCTGCGGCGATTCTGCGCCGGTTGGAGGCGGTCATTACCAGCAAATTCGCACGCCACAAGCTGGCCGACGACGGCACCCGCTTCGGGCCTGGCCAGTCAATTGTCACACCTAAGACCATCCGTGGCGAACTGATCGCCGAGTACGAGCGCATGGAGCGATTGGGCCTGGTGGAGAACCTGCAACTGTTCGCGCGCTACCTGATCGTGGAGCGCGACGAAACAAACCCGAACCGGGTCAATGTTCTGTTCCCGCCTGACTACGTGAACCAGCTGCGCATCGTCGCGCTGCGCAACGAGTTCCGCCTGCAGTATCCCGACACGATGGCGGCATAGCCACCGCGTCACTTTTGATTGAACCCAGGCCCGCCATTGAGCGGGCCTTTTCTTTGGGAGCTGGACATGGGCCAGAAAGTAGCAGGGACAGTCTACGTCAAAGTGGACGGTCAACAGTTGGTGATCACTGGCGGCGTGGAATGCCCTATCGGCGATGTGATCCGCGAAACCGTCGAAGGTGCGCCGGGCTATTTTACCGAGCGCGACCGCGTGCCGTACGTGAAGGTCGAGGCATTGCATACGGCGGATTTCCCGGTGGATGTGATCGCCAACGGCACGGACATGACCGTCCAGGCCGAGTACCGCAACGGCAAAACCTACGTGCTGACGGGCGCCTACATGGTCGGCGAGACGACCAGCACCGGGGACGACGGCAAAGTCACGTTGGAATTCAACGGCGTTAAAGGGATCTGGCAATGAGCGATGCGAAATTTCTGACGGTGAAGACTTTGTCCGCCTCTATCAATGCCTACGGCAAAGAGTACACGGAGCTGCGGCTGCGCGAGCCGGCGGTGGCTGATGTACGGGCGCTGAAGTCCTTGCCCTATTCGTTTGCGCCCGAGGATCAGGTCCCACGCCCACTGCTGGATGTGTGCGCGCGGTACATCGCGCGTCTGGGCGAGGTGCCTGAGTCGGCGGTGGATCAGTTGGGGATGCGGGACTTTCACGAGCTGGCATGGGCGGTAGTCGGTTTTTTTATCAGTCAGGGCTCGGACCCGGCAGCACAGTCTCAGGCCTGATTGATTACGCCTACTCGGCCGCCTATTTCTGGCGGCTGGATCCTTTTGCGGTCATGGATCGGCCGCTGTCCGATGTGTTTGAAATGACCAGCCAGGCGCATCGGGTTGCGAACGAAATGAAGGAGTAGCTATGGCCCGCGAGTTTCAATTGAAGGCCCTGATCACGGGGGTCGATAAACTCTCGCCCACCCTGCATAAGGCCCGCGCCAATGCCATGAATTTCCGGCGCGGGCTGCTCAACAGCGGTTTGGGGCAACCCATCAATCTGATGGACGTTGTGAAAGGAGGGGCCATCGCGGCCCCTTTTTTTGCGGGTGCGCGTGCCGCCATCGAGTTTGAGTCCTCGATGGCCGATGTGCGTAAGGTGGTCGATTTTGACACGCCTGAACAATTCGCCAAGATGGGGCAGGACATCACCAAAATGTCGACTAAGCTGCCGATGGCGGCCAAAGACATTGCCGCCATCGTGGCCGCCGGCGGGCAATCGGGTATTGCGCGGGACGAGCTGCAGGCCTTCGCCCAGGACGCCGTCAAGATGGGTATCGCGTTCGACCAGACGGCGGAGGAATCTGGCGACACCATGGCCAAGTGGCGCACGTCGTTCAAGCTAGGACAGGTCGAAGTGGTGGCGCTGGCCGACAAAATCAATCACCTTTCCAACAATGGGGCGGCGACGGCCCAGCAGATCAGCAATATTGTGACGCGCATTGGGCCGCTGGGTGCGGTCGCTGGCCTGGCCGCTGGCGAGATTGCCGCCATGGGGTCGACGCTGGCTGGTGTGGGTGTCGGCCAGGAAGAGGCGGCGACCGGCATTAAGAACTTCATGCTGGCCATGACCTCGGGACGAGCGGCCACCAAGACGCAGCAGCAGGTGTTCAAGGCATTGCGACTGAATGCTGAGCAGATCTCGGTGGGAATGCAAAAGGACGCCAAGGGCACGATGCTCAAGGTGTTGACGGCCATTAGTAAAGTCGATGCGTCCAAACAGGCCGGGGTGCTTCAACAACTGTTCGGCAAGGAGTCGATCACGGCCATTGCGCCGATGCTGGATAACCTGGGCCTGCTTAAAAAGAACTTCGAGCTGGTGGCCGACGCAACTGAGTACGCCGGATCCATGGAAAAGGAGTACGCCGCCCGATCAAAAACCACGGCCAACAGTATCCAGCTGCTGTGGAATCGCGTCACGGCGCTGGGTATGGCCATTGGCAATGTCCTGTTGCCGCCGATCAATTCGTTCATTGCCTACGTCGGACCAATGATTGATCAAGTCACAGCGTTGGCGCAGGCCAATCCGTGGTTGATCAAGGGGCTGGTGGGTGCCGCTGCGGCATTCGTGGGCATGCGGCTGGCCGTGGTCGGGGTGACCTGGGCAATCAAGATTATGTCCGGCGTCATGACGATGTCGCCGCTGGGCATGCTCATACGGGGTATAGCCCTGGCAGCAGGGTTCCTGATCGCCAACTGGGAGCCGGTGAGCGCGTGGTTTAAAAATCTGTGGGCGAAGGTTCAAGCTCCAGCGCAGGCGGCATGGGACTGGCTCAAGAATGTATTTCTGAACTGGCATCCACTGGGTTTGATTATCAAGAACTGGGAGCCGATCACAGCTTGGTTTGTTGGGCTGTGGGCGCAGGTCCAGGCACCTGCCCAGGCGATCTGGGACTGGATGCAGGGCGCATTCCTGAACTGGAGCCCAATGGGAATCATCATCAAGAACTGGGAGCCGATTGTGGCCTGGTTCAAGGATTTGTGGGATCGGGTATCGGGGTTTATCGAACCCATCATGAAGGGGGTCGATGCCGCCAAGGGCGCGGCCGCCTCCGTGGGTGAGTCGGTTTCAAACACCTGGGATAGCGGCATGGGCTGGTTGAAAAACGCCGTTGGGCTGGGCGATGAGGCACCGGCAAAGCCTGCGCCGGCGCTGGCAGCGCCAGGTCGAGAGACGCGCCTGGATGGGGAAATGGTAATTCGGTTCGAGAATGCGCCGGCTGGCATGAGGGCAGAGCCAGCGCGCACCAATCAACCAGGCCTGAACGTCCGTCAGGACATTGGCCTGCGGTCAATGGCAGGAGCGAGCGGATGAGCTGGCGAGATCAAAAACAGGCCGCCTCATTTCGTGGGGTGGCGTTCGAGGTGTTGCGGGACTCGGCGCCTGCTGGGCAGCGCACGCAGGTGCATGAGTATCCCCAGCGCGATATCCCGCTGGTGGAGGCGCTGGGCAAGCGCACCAAAGAGGTTCGCATCACGGCGTTTGTCGCGGGGGATGACTGTCTGAGCCAGCGTGACGCGCTGCTGGAGGTGATCGAGCAGCCGGGTTCTGGTGAGCTGATCCTGCCCTGGACCGGCAGCATCACCGCTACGTGCATCGACTGTACCTATTCGCACGACCGGCGCACGCAGGGAATGGTGCAGTTTGAGCTGGTGTTTGTGGAAGGGGAGGCCGAACCATCCTATCCGGTGGCCGGCGCCGATGCGGCGTCCACACTGAACAGTGCCGCCGATGCCGTGCAGATGTCTGCACTGGAGCGTTTCACGGCGGTGCTGGAGGGCATCGACCTGTCGCAGATCAGCCTGGACGCGGTATTGACGCCCATCGGGCAAGTGCTGGAGGTTGTTCAGGACGTGTATGGCTCGGTGTCCGGCGTGCTGGGGTCCGCGCAGCGTGTTTTTGATTCGGTCATGGCAGGGCCTGGGGCGTTCGCCGATGCGGTGTTCGGCATTATCGGTGGTGCGCGTTCGCTGTTTGGCGGGTTCTACTCACGCGCCCAGGGCGTCATGTCGCTGTTTGGGCTGGCTGACCGTGCTGATGCGGTGCAGCGCCTGGGCGGCACGCTGTTGCCCAGCGGCGCGGCCAATCGGGTGTTTGTGGCGGCGGTGCGCTCGCTCGTGCAGGATGCGGTGGCGGTCGATGCCGTGCGCGGTACGGCTGCGTTGCCGTCCAAAACCATCAGCGTCACCCGTGCCGGGCAGGTGGCCGTAGACGGGATGGCACAGGGCGGGGTTGCGGTGGACTCGGGGACGCTGGGGCAAGTTCTGGACGGGCTGACGGGTGTAGATCGCGTTGAGTTGCCGGTGGCAGACGATGTGCTGCAGGTGCGCGATGGCGTATCGGAATCGCTCTGGGCCTTGGCCGAGCAGTCGCCAACGACGCATTACGAGGTGATAGCCCAGGCCCGCGTTGCCGCTACCCGGCATTTGACTGCCGTGGCGCGCCAAGGTGATGTGCTGACGCGCTACAGCAATCCGGCGCCTATTCCGGCGCTGGTGTTGGCGTATCGCCGCTATGGGGACGCGGGCAGGGTGGGGGATATCGTTGCTCGCAACGGCGTACGTCATCCTGGGTTTGTGCCTGCCACTGAATTGCTATTGCCAAGGGGCTGAGATGACAGCAGAGGACATGGACCGCGTGACCCTGGTGGCGGACGGCATGGAGTACGGAGGCTGGAAATCGGTTGAGATTACAGCCGGCATTGAGCAGCAGGCACGGGATTTTAGACTGGGAGTGACCTGGCGCTGGCCCGGTAGCGGCGAGGCACCCGCACGGATTCGCCACGGCTCGCGTTGCGAGGTTCGGATCGGCCCGGATCTGGTGCTGACAGGCTATGCCTATGCCACTCCTATCGAGTACGACGCACGACAGATCACGGTTGGCGTTGCCGGCCGCTCCCTGACCTCGGACCTCGTCGATTGCAGCGCGGCTCGTGGCCAGTGGCGCGGCCAGACCGTGGCGGCAGTTGTCGCCGCTCTGGCAGCTCCCTACGGCCTGAGCGTGGTTGACCAGGCCGGGGATGGACTGACAATTGCGGACCATCAAACCGAGCCGGGGGAGACGGTTTTTGCCTCGATTGACCGGCTGCTGGAACAGTCGGCGCTGCTCTCTACGGACGATGCCCACGGGCGCGTAGTGCTGGCGGCGCTGGGATCGGCGGGCCGAGCGACCGATGCGATTGAACTGGGCGTGAATGTGTTGGGGGCATCGGCGCCGCTGGACTTTTCAGGCGTGTATTCAACGTACGAGTGCATTGGCCAGCAGGCCGGCACCGATGAGGCGTTCGGTGTCGAGGCGGCCGAGGTGCAGAGCGTGGCGGGGGATGATCGTGTAGACCGCTATCGGAATCTGACCGTGCAACCGCAAGGCCAGGTCAGTGCTGCTATCGCCGCCAAGCGCGCCGCTTGGGAGCGCGAGAGCCGGATGGGGCGAGCTTTGGCAACGGACTATGAGCTGCAGGGCTGGCGTCAAAGCGACGGGCGGCTCTGGCTGCCCAATATGTTCGTGCCGGTGCGCGACGCCATGATCGGGTTCGACAGGGAGATGCTGATTGGCAAGGTGGTTTACACGCTCGATGAGCGCGGCAGACGCGTCTCGTTGCGGGTGGCGCCGCCCGGTGCGTACTCGCCTGAGCCCAAGGCGCCGAAAAAGCAGAAGAAGGGCAAGCGGGGCGGCGATTCGTTCGAGTACCTGTTGCCGGCTGACTGGGATAAATCATGAAAATTCTGAACTTTATTGCGCGTGGGACGCTGTCTCTGGTCGATGCGGCCCGCAAGCTTCAGGGATTGCAGGTGCGCCTGACCGCCGGTGAGGTGAAGGATGGCGTGGAGCACGTGGAGCCGTACGGATTCACCTCCCATCCCCTGGCGGGTGCAGAGGCCGTGTTGGGGTTTATCGGTGGCAACCGCTCGCATTGCGTCGCGTTCATCGTGACGGACCGGCGATACCGGCCTGTCGGCCTGCAGCGCGGCGAGGTTTGTTTGTTCACCCATGAGGGGGACGAGATCCGTCTCCAGCAGGGCAGGGTGATCAGCATCACTGCCGGCACCAAGATTGAAGTCACCGCCCCAGAGGCGGTTTTTAATTGCTCGACCAGCGTCACGCTCAATACCCCCAAGGTGATCGCCACTGGGGACATTGAGGCGGCCGGCGAGATCCGCGACGGCGTCGGCACGATGAGCGCGATGCGCGGCACGTACAACGGACACAACCACCCCGAAAACGACAGCGGTGGGCCAACTGATAAACCCAATCAGAGGATGGAATGAGCATTCGCAATTTATTGGCCTCGGCGGATCAGTTGGAGCGGGCGGTGGTAATCAGTCTGTTCACCTGGCGGCGCGCTGAACCGTCGGATCCGGTTGATGACGATGAACGCCACGGGTATTGGGGGGACGCCTACCCTGATCAGCCCCAGGATCGAATCGGCTCCAGGCTGTGGTTGCTGCGGCGCCGCTCGCTCACCGCGCAGACCATGCAGGATGCCCAGCGGTATGCCGACGAGGCGCTGGCCTGGATGGTAGAGGATGGCGTCGCGCAGCGGGCAGTGGCCCGCGTTGAGCGCCAGGGCGCAACACGCCTTGACCTATACGTGACGTTGACCCTGGACGAGGGGCAACGGCAAATGCAGTTTGACGATGTGCTGGGGGTGATCAATGCCATTTGAAATTCCAACACTGCCAGCCCTGGTGCAGCGTGCTGGCGAGGATCTGGCTCGGGCAGGGGTGGACGGGGTGCTGCGCCGATCTGATAGCGCCGTTCTGGCCCGCGTAATGGCGGGCGGCGCCTTTGGTCTGTACGGCCTGCTGGCCTGGCAGTCCAAACAGATCCTGCCCGATAGCTGCGATGAAGACATGCTGGCGCGCTGGGCTGGTCTCAAAGACGTTCCACGCAAGTCCGCAACGCCGGCGCAGGGAGCCATCGAAGCAACCGGGGCTGACGGCGTTTTTGTCCCGGCAGGCATGCTCTGGCAAACGCGGGCCGGCGTGCAGGTGCGCGTGACGCAGGACACGCTTTTGTCCGGCGTCACGCGTGTACCTGTTGAGGCCGTGGTTCCAGGGGCTGCGGGCAATTTGGTGGCGGGCACGCAGCTGGTTGCCATATCCCCGGCGCCAGGCGTCATTGATCGGTCGACAGTCGCGGCGCCTGGCCTGGTCGGCGGGACAGATCTGGAGCCGCTGGAGCGATGGCGCCGGCGAGTGGTGCGAGCATTTCGTATTCAACCTCATGGCGGTGATGTGGACGATTACGTCACCTGGGCGCTGGAGGTTCCAGGCATCACGCGGGCATGGGTGCGTCGCGCCTGGCTCGGGCCGGGGACGGTCGGCGTGTTTGTTGTTCGTGATGATGACGACAACATTGTTCCAGATGCGGCCGAGCTGGAGGCGGTACGGGCCCACATTCAAAGCAAGCGTCCGGTGACAGCAGAGATTCATGTGTTGGCGCCCATGCTGTTGCCCGTGAATTACCAGATCCAACTGTTTCCCGATGGCGATGCGCTGCGGGGCAAAGTCGAAGAGGCTCTGCGCGAGCTGCATATGGCGGAGGCCGATCTGGGAACGCGTCTGTACCGCACGCATGTGGCGGCCACCATCAGCAACGTCCCAGGCGAAACGGATCACAAACTGCTCTCTCCGGCCGCCGACGTTGTGCCCCAGCCGCAGGAGCTGCCGGTATTCGGGGGGCTGACATGGGTGTGAGAACGGCGCAGGACTATCGCGCACAGCTGCAGCAGCTACTGCCCCCTGGGCCAGCCTGGGATCCTGAGCTGTATCCGATGCCGGCGATTGTGGCTGATGCCATTGCTGCCGAGTTGGCGCGGGTGGATGCACGGGCGGCTGATCTGCTGTCTGAAATGTTCCCCGGCACGCTGCGCGAGCTGCTGTCCGATTGGGAGCGTGTCATGGGGTTGCCCGACGAGTGCCAGGGGAACACGGCTTCTCCGAGCGGGCGGCTGCGTGAGGTGCTGCGGCGTTTCTCGGATGTCGGGCGACAGGATCCTCTCTATTTTCAGGAGATGGCGCAGCGCCTGGGCTATCCCGAGGCGCGGGTGATTGAATGGCGCACGCCGCGTTTTGGCCTTGCCCGATTCGGCAGCAGCCAGTTTGGCAGCTGGGATTGCCAGTTCGTATGGGTGGTCCAGTTGGGCGCGCTGCGCGCCAAAGAGCCGGTATTTGGTAATGCCCAGTTTGGCGACCGATTCGGCGCCAACGAGACCGACATTGTTGAGTGCGTGATTCGACGCTACGCGCCGGCGCACACCGTCGTGTTTTTTGATTATTCCTAGGAGCTGACATGCTGGACAGACTCCGAGGACGTGCCGACATTCGGCAATGGCCAATTTGGTAATAAATTTTAGTGGAGAGTACAGATGGATTACCCCAAAAGTTTGCCGGGCATTGGGTTGGTGGGTGGAAAGTTCGCTGATGCCAATGCCGCAACGGGCGCGGCCGGATCCTGGATTTCGGCAGTATGGGCAAATAGTGTGATGGACGAGCTGTTGAATGTGATCACAGCAGCAGGCATTGACCCCAGTGAAGCCGATAACGGCCAGATACTCAAAGCGATGCGTGCCCTGGCAATGCCCATTTATGCGACGGCGCCCGCAACAAATGTAGGCCCGCTGGTGTACGTCATTGACCGCCAGCAGATATTGCACTGGCAAACGGTAGGCTCATTCACCGGCTACGTCAGCCCAGATGTGGGCCGGTTCATCTGGGGTACATCCGCTACTGCGCGTCCCGATGAGGTAGACCTGATCGGTCAGACGGTGGATCGTACGAACGCAAGGTTCCGGGCGCTCATTGCCTGGGCCGAGGCCAATAGCCACATGGTTGCATCCGGCTCCTGGGCCGTTGGCGCTTTCAAGTTTTCGGTGATCTCCGGAAATAATGTGCGGCTACCTGATTTGCGCAACCAATTCATCCGCGCGACCGGAACTGACGCTGACACTGCAAATGCGAGAGCCCTCGGGGCCGTTAATAGAAGCCTGGAACTGTGGAGACTGCTGTTTAATCGCCTCGCCCTGGGCGGATCCGAGTGCCCGCGCATTTGCAGTGGAGTGGCCACCTCGCTGCAAATGCGAGGGCGCTAGGGACTGCTCAAAAAGACGCCATGCAGACCATTGCTGGGGATGTTGGCGCCCTAATCCAGAGCAGTACATCGGGCCCGTTCAGGGCCCCCGGCTCCCCTACCCATTATGCTGAAAACGCTGCGCCAGGAACGGGGAATTTCTTGGGTAGAGTGGATTTCGACAATTCGCGAGTTGCACGGACCTCAACAGAGACTCGTCCTAGCAATGCCGCGTTACATCCTCGTATTCAAATCTGAATCCGAGGATGCAACGCTATGCTGGCGGGGCGGGTTTCGCTGGCTGTCCGCGCTGGCGAACGGGAGAGATCAAAAAACAAATCCCCAACCCGTGTATCAACAGTGCCTCCGTTGAACGAGATGCCCGTGCCCCTATTTGTGCCGATGTTCTGCAGTGCGTCATTTTGGTGCGAGCCGAGCGCCCGTGCATTTGCAGTCCCATAACCACTTTTTCTTTTTTCAATCAGCCACGCATGTGGCCAGGAGTTTTTGTATGTCGAATTTTCAAACCGATGCCCTGGGCGTGCTCAACGGCCAGTCTCCCTATGCTGATAAGGGGTTCGCGGATGTGACCGTGGCACCACCTGCGAGCATTCCTGTTGGCCAGGTGGCGCGCTGGGTCTCCACCGTTGATCGGTACGCGCTCGAATATGGCGATGCCGGCACCGGCGCTTGGGAGCTGGTGGATGACAACCGGCAGGCAACGCTGTACACGGCCGACGGCGAATACAGCCTGGGCACAGTGCACAACGGGCAGGAATACGACGGCCTGGGCCCGCTGCCTGCCTGGCTCAGCACCGATGCACCGGCGGCGCCAGAACCCACACTGAGTGATCTGCGCGAGCTGCAGCTGGCATTGGTGAACGCAGGGTTTGAGCAGGCGGCCGTCGCCCTGACCAGGGGTTACCCCGAGGCCGAGCGCTTGACTTGGCCAGTCCAGCAGGCCGAGGCACTGGCGTGGGCAGCAGACCAGACCGAGCCCACTCCCTATCTGGACGGCCTGGCCGCTGCCCGGGGCATCGCTGTCGAGGATATGCGACAGAAAACTCTGGACCAGGCGCAACTGTTCCTGCAGTCGAGCCAGCAACTGGTCGGTACGCGCCAGCGGCTGCGAGACCAGATCTATGCCGCAAAGACCGCCAAAGCCATTAAAGCCGTCGTCTGGCCGGAATCAGGCGGCCAAGCGTAGCTGCTCAGCCTGCGCGCGGCCGAGCTTGCTACGCATGAGTTTCTGCGCGAGATCTCGCCCGCGCGGGTGAAAATATCGCTGCAGCATGCGGGTGTCTCGGTGGCCGGTTACCTTGGCCAGCTCATGCGCGGGGAACACGTCGGCCAGTCTGGACGTGGCCTCATGTCTCAGATCGTGCAGACGTAGGTCCAGGAAATAGGCGCGCACGGGGCGGCGGCCGTACTGCCGGCATAGGGCGCCATAGGCGCGGCGCGCGCGCTCACGGGCGCGGGCAAATGCCCGGCTGACGGATCCCGCTGATACGTCGAATATGCGGCCGCGCAGCGGTTTGCCGACGAGCCATTTACGCAGCGCGTCGCGGGCGAATGGCGTCAGCGGGACATACCGGGTATCGCCGTTTTTGGTGTCCTGCAAGGTGATGACGCCGTGGGTCAGGTCGATCTGCTCGCGTGTCAGCGTGACGATCTCCGAGCGGCGCATGCCTGTCTCAACAGCCAACGCCACGATTGTAGGCAGGCATTCTGAGCGGGTGTGTTTCAGGATCCAGTCGATTTCCGAGCGTGGGCATTCGTCGGGACTCACGCCGTACAGGCGTATCTGAGTGAACAGGCGGCGGTCGCGCGCGTCATTGACGGCTGGCCGCCGCACCAGTTGCACGGGGTTGGCCAGCCAACTGTAGCCCCAGTCTTTGCGCGCCACGGTGAATAGATGCGACAGCAGCGCCATGCGCCGGTTAACGGTTGCCGGCGCCCGTTCTTGCATCCAGTCATCGCGGATGCGTTGCAGATCCTGCTGCGTGATTCTGGCCAGGTTGCGGCCGGCCAGCAGCGTGCCGGTCCAGGCGCGAACCAGCGACCGCTCTTGATACGCGGATTTTTTTAGGGTCGACACCTCCAGCAGGTAGCGTTCCATGGCCTCGGCGAGGGTGGGGCAGGAGCGGGATAGACGGCGCTGGCGGGAGGCATTCATAGGTAAATCTGCGTTGTAGGCCGTACAGAAAATTGTTTCAACTGTGGATTTTTACAGCCGCCAGCAGGGCGGCATATTTTTTGGGGAGAGGAAATGGAGCCGACATCAAGCGCAGTATCGGCGGGAGTAGCCATGGGAGCGGTGGCGGCAACGTCGCTGCTGCCTGGCGTGAATGGGGATGCGCTGATCGGGGCATTCGCAGGGGCCGTAGTGTTCGCGTTGCAGGCCAAGGATCTGGGACTGCTCAAACGAATGGCGTACATGCTGATCTCCATATTGATCGGCTATCTGGGCGCCGGGGAGGTCATGACGCGCACGGGGCTACAGAGCTGGACATTGGCGGCGTTTGGGCTGTCGGCGACGGTTGTGACGCTGGCCTTGGTGGGCATCGACAAAATCAAGTCGTTCGACATCACCAGTATTTTCAAACGGGGGTCATGACATGATTGGCTTCTTTGACTTTGTGTTCGTTTGCGTCGCGGTTTTGGCCAATGCGTTCACTGCCGGCCGGTTGATCTGCTATCGACGGGGTTGCGCACGGTATCGACTCGGAGTCTCGTTTCTGGCGTACGTGCTGATCGTCTGCTCAGGCGGGCAGGCGTTGGACGCTCTGTTCAATCACAACCCGGCAACGCCCTGGGAGGCCGGATTTGCGGCGGTCATCGCGGTGCTTGTGTGGCGCGCGCGTGGCAACGTTGCCTGCATTGTGCGGATCGCACACGACTGAAGGAAAGACATGCAAAAACTGATTGATTTGTTTTCGGGCCTTCTGGCCCTTTTTTTTCGTCCGCAGAAACCGGAGCAGGCTACACCAGAGCCAGAGAAGGCTTCGCCTACGGGCATGTCACCTGACGGCCTGGCCATCCTGCAGTATTTCGAGAGTTGCCGCTTGGATGCCTACTGGGATGCTGACGGCAAAGTATGGACCATCGGCTGGGGTGACACGGGGCCAGATGTCGTGGAAGGCCTACGTATCACTCAGGCGGAGGCCGACGAACGTCTGAAGCGCCGACTGGCCCGCGAGTTCGTGCCTGGTGTTCTGAACGTGCTGACTCGTCCAGCAAATCAGGCGCAGCTCGATGCCATGATGGACCTTGCATACAACATCGGCGTCTCGGCATTTCAAGGCTCTACTTTGTTGCGCCTGTTCAATGCCGGTGATCAAGCCGGGGCTGCGGAACAGTTCCCGCGCTGGAACAAGTCAGGTGGCAAAGTCCTGCTGGGCCTGCGCCGTCGGCGCGCTGCAGACCGTGCGCGTTTCCTTGGGGCAACAGGAGCAGAGGCAATCAAGACTGGAGCGGCTATTCAATGATCGAACTCATTATTGGCCAGGCCTGGCCCTACGTGTTGGGTTTGCTGGCTCTCGTCGCTGGCTGGCTCACGGCCAAGCGGACAGGGCAGCAGGAAGGGCGCCGCGAGGCGGAACAAAAACAGGAAAAGGCGGACATGGCCGCCGTGGAGGTAGGACGTGATGCAGCTGAAACGATTGAGCGCTTGGATGATGATGCTGTGCGTGACCGTGCTCGCGCTCGCCGGATGCGCAGCACCGAGGGGCGGTAGCTACTGCGCTGCTGCCCAGCGTCCTTTTCAATGGCGCTCAGACGCCGAGATCGACGCCACGCCGATCAGGGTGGTGCGCTATGTGGAAACGGAGGCTGAGACTTGGGAGCGACTGTGCCGCATGGAGCGCCCTACCCGGAAGGAGTTCAAGCAGGAGTACTTTGCTTCGCCAGATGGGCGCAGGCTGCGTGCCCCGGATCTGGGGAGGGCGGTGGGAGAGTACATACAACAGCCATCCCCAAAATTGTAGAAGTCGCATACACTGCACTTACTGCGTTTTCTAAATATTATTAAGCACTGACCATGGCCGCCCGACAAAACTGGGATTTCGCTTTGCATATCAAAGGGGTTTCTTTGAAAACCCTGGATATGTCTCGTCTCGCGGAATACATGAAAGAGTTTGCGGCCCTGATGGGAGAAGGGGCATCGCCAAAGTTCGCTGGAATTGTTCAGGGCAGCGTAGTTATGCGCGCCCGCGATTGCAATGAGCATATGGGATTAACTCGACAGCGATTGTTGTCAGCGGTTAATGACGAGGCCCCGGGTCATTCTGCCTACCAGAAGATCGAAAACCTCATGCGAAAGGATGGAGCAAGAGGCGACATTATTGATAGTCAAAAAAGCGTCATCCTTAGCTTTGATTCCAGGAAGGCTGCGAACGATGATGTACGTGAAATAATCATCCACGACAACGGTGAGATTGACGGAACAGTTGTTGGTATTGCTGGGGCCGATGACACAGCGCATGTAAGATTGCAAGTTTACGGTGGGAAGGTAGAGACCGTTACTGTCCGTGACATGGCATTAGCGAGAGAGCTTGCGACTCGGTTTCGGCTGGGGCCTGTTCGTGTTTATGTTCATGGGACTTGGAAACGCACAAAAGAAGGGGTATGGGAGCCCAATAGGATTTATGCCGATCGTATTGAGGATTTGGATTCTGATAGCGTTCATGATGTTTTTCGCGAGCTTGCAACCATTCCAGGTAACGGCTGGAGTGACGTCAAGGACGCCAATGAACTATGGAAAAAAATAAGAGGCTTGGATGATAGTAGCCCTTGATGCGAACTGCTTGGTTGCTTGGTCGTCTCGAAATAACCCAGATAATGTAGCCCGTCTCGACGAGCTGCTTAAAACGGTGTCGGATGCTCGCGGGAAGATCATTATCCCCGTTCCTTGTTTGGCCGAGTATTTAGTGCATCTTGGTGACGCAACAGAGGCTTGGTTTGCTGCGCTAGAAAGAAAGAGCAGCGTTGTGCTTGCCCCGTTTGACAAACGCGCTGCATATGAGTGCGCTCTCATCGATAGGAACGCGATATCGAACGGCAGCAAGAGGGCCGGTCGCTTAGACGCTTGGCAGAAAATTAAAATTGACCGGCAGGTTATTGCTATTGCAAAAAACCACTCGGCCAAAGAAATAATCTCCGAAGACAAAGAGGTTCGTGCTGAGGCCATCTCTATAGGACTGAGAGCCCGTGCGTTAGACGAATTAACTCTTCCCGATTCGGCTAGGCAGAATTTAATACCGCTCGAGCCTATGGGTGATCAGCCTTAACTTACGCAGAATCCCGGACAAGCCACCTACGAGGTGGCTTTTTCGGACAAAAGTCCGCATCCGTAAGTAGACCATGACAGGCATTATGCCCCCAGATTGTGCCTGCCATGACAGTTTCCTCAGAACAGTACCGTGTTTGGGCAGACCGAGTGAATGGACTCCAAGACTGGGCGAAGA
Organism: Alcaligenes sp. SDU_A2; assembly: GCF_038237375.1. Taxonomy (NCBI): domain Bacteria; kingdom Pseudomonadati; phylum Pseudomonadota; class Betaproteobacteria; order Burkholderiales; family Alcaligenaceae; genus Alcaligenes; species Alcaligenes sp. SDU_A2. The sequence continues at coordinate 1,198,380 of NZ_CP151273.1, forward strand.
TGGTTCTGAATGCCAACCTAAGATAAGCTCCAGGCACAAAAAAGCCCGTACTATTGCGGGCTATATATATCGTGGTGTGACTTTTTTGTGACCATAAGAGGCACAAGACCAAGGTAATTCATATCAAAGAAAAATCGGATAGCGACGGAGGGTATTGATAAATAAGGGTTTTGTTTGCTTTGGTTTATATGCGGCAAGACTCGAAATCAGGCGTACGTGCAAGCGTACCGTGGGTTCGAATCCCACCCTGTCCGCCATTATTTAGTTCAAAGCAGTACAAAGAAGTCTACAGAACCCGCATGTTTAAAAGCATGGCGGGTTTTTTGTTGCCCGTAATGTCCATCAAGGTTCGTTGACAGCGACGGTATTTGGACGGTATCAATGACGGTATGTGTAACTACCGTCAATCGAGATACCGTCATGAAGCTGAAAGACACGGCTGTCAGGCAGGCCAAGCCAGGGGATAAGCCCTACAAGCTGACCGATGGCACAGGCCTGTACCTGCTGATAAATTCGGCGGGCAAATACTGGCGCTATGACTACCGTTTTGACGGTAAGCGTAAAACGGTTTCGTATGGCGTCTACCCTGTTGTCACGCTGGCGGCAGCCAGAGAGCTACATATCGACACCAAGCGCCAGATCAACTCTGGCATTGATCCTATGGCGACACGACGGGATGAGCGCGCAACAGATCAAAACACTTTTCAACATGCCGCTGAGCAATGGCGTAAGCATTGGCGCACTGGCAAAACCGAAAAGCACGATAAGGACGTATGGCGACGGCTCGAGGTGGACGTATTACCTACCTTGGGGGCGATACCGTTGTCTGAAATCACGGCGGCCCATGTGCGTGATTGTGTGAAGGCCATCGAAAAGCGTGGAGCTATCGACATTGCCAAGCGTCAGTTGCAGAAGTGCAATCAGATTATGCGATTTGCCGTGGTTCATGACCTGGTGGAGCGCAATCCGGTTGCCGACGTTCAGCCGTCAGATATTCTGCCGGCCAGGAAGAAGCGCAATTATTCCCGCGTAGATGCCAAGGACTTACCGCAGTTGCTGCGTGACATTGACGCCTATATAGGCAACGAGCACACCCGCCAGGCACTTTGGCTGATGGCTTTGACGTTCGTGCGAACGTCTGAGCTGATTGGGGCGCAGTGGTCAGAGTTCGATCCAGACGCCGCCCGTTGGGTGATCCCAGCCGAGCGCATGAAGATGCGGACACCCCATATTGTCCCCTTGAGCAATCAGGCGCTGGCCGTGCTGGAGAAGCTGCAAGCTATTTCCTATGGCCGGGAGTTCGTCTTTCCTGCTGATACCGGCAAACCCACACACATGAGCAATAACACGATCCTGTACGCCTTGTACCGCATGGGCTATCGGGGGCGCATGACAGGCCACGGATTCAGGGGAGTGGCATCGACTATTTTGCATGAGCACGGTTGGCCACATGAGCATATCGAGCTGCAATTAGCACACCAGGAACGAAACGAAATAAGCGCAGCCTACAACCATGCCCTGTATCTGGAGCCGCGAGCTAAAATGATGCAGTGGTGGGCGGATCATATTTCTTCAATGGAATAGGGGAAGATAATGGCAGAAAAGATTAGTGAAAGTGATTTTTTTCAATCAGTAATTCGCGCTGATGCGGAGCGAGTGGATCTGATATTTTCCTCCCTGGATGGTGATCTTATGTCGGGTTATCGAGGTGATCTAAGGTTTCACCCGGAGACGGCAGGTAGAATTAAAGAAAAATTTATTGAGCTTAGAAAAGAGAAATGGGATGCAGATCTAGATTGGCTTAAGCGTGAGGCTAGATCGTTTGTTGACGGTATACGAGATATTGCACGAACGGCGCCAGCGACTCAAAAATATGAACCAGATAACCAAAGACAGAGAAAAGAGCGTTTAGAGTCGATCGGCAAACATGTAAATGCTTTGGCTGACCTTATGAATGATGCTGATAGCATGGCTTTAGGCTGGCTTCTGGTGCAGTTCTTTGCTATCCATGAGAACGATGACGAGCCGGGAAAAGACCCGATGAAAGCTCAGGCTATGGCCTTACATACTCGTAAGTTTTTGCGTGAGATTTTGCCCGATCTGGGCCTGGCGGCTATCGAGGCAAGTAAAACTCTTCCTCTGGCAGATCGACCTAATCCGTACTTAACGGCTGGGTTAATCCTAAATCGTAGATTTTATGATGCTGGCTTGCTGGAGCATTTCAAACCAGAAAAGAATAGCTTTGGCTGGCTTTGCATGTCAGAAATGATGATGCTCATGGGGGCTGAAGATAGTGATAAAACATCTTATTGGCTGCGTAAAACCATCGAAGACCCTGAGTCAACAACGGCTTGGATTGAAGGTTTAAGGAAGAGAGCGGTCGAATAGGGCAGCAGAGAAACCGAGGGGGAAAAAAACCCCTCATTTTATTTCACCTCGTTTTTTTTGGATAAAGAGAACGAAACGGAAAGAATGAGTGCCATGTACAGCGCCTTTCAAGGAGATTCACATGGCACCCAACAATTCCACCCGCATCATCCGCCTTCCCGCCGTCATTGACGCAACCGGCCTTGCCCGCAGCACCATCTACAAGGGCATGGCAGACGGCACCTTTCCTCAGAGCATCCAATTAGGCCCACGCGCTGTAGGCTGGCCTGAAAGCGTCATCCAGAAGTGGATCTCCGACCGCATCAACTCCGCTGGGCAATAGGGGGGGCGGACATGGAGACCAAACAGAATATGATCCTGCGCACCTTGGCCGAGCGAAGCTTGAATCGCTTCGAGGCTGAGCGCCTAGGGGACCATTGCCTTCATAGCACCATCTCCACGCTGCGCGGCCTGGGCTACCAGTTCCACACGGTATGGGAGACCGTCCCCACCAGGTTCGGCACAGAAGCGCGTGTGAAGCGTTACTACCTGCTGCTGGGGGGGGCGTGAAAGTGGCTCTCAACCCACCCGGCTATCGAAACAGCATTTCCCGAATTGCGTTTGCGCGTTTCGGGAATTGCGAAAGCGCATTTCAGGAGCACGAGGACACAGTTGCGCACGACGCAGATAGGTGGCAGAATGCTTGCACGGCTCAAACAACAGCCGTCGGGTTTAGCAGCCCGGAATCACACTGGCGGACAACCGCTGCTAAGCGGTTTTTTCACGTCCGTACGCTATTGCGCGCCTTCTATGGGCGGGCCATGGTGGGGGCATCTTCGGATGCGCCGGGTTCCTTTGTGTCCGGTCTGCTAACCCTGCCATGTGCCCGCCCGCCCCATTTAGCAGTGGGGCGCGGGTTTACCGCTCACAAAGGAGGCCATCAAATGGCACACGCTTCTATTCCCGCTCGTTCTGAGCAAACACATTCCCACGATTTTAATTTGGCCGCCCGCGCCGCCCGTCGAGCTGTGCGCCAATGGTTTGCTGGCTGGCCTGTTCACTCCTTGGCCGAATGGCGTGATACCTGCCGTGCGGAGCATTGCGATGGCCTGCCTTCGCCCGTCGAACGTGGTCAGGCATTCGATGATGCTTTCTGCCGTGAGATTGGCTGCGTAATCGTATCGGGAGGGCTGCGCAATGTCTAAGAAAGTGGATGCGCTACATGCTGCCGTTCAAGATATGGACAGCATTGGGCAAGGGGCGCTGGGCTCTATCAGCACCATTGCAAAACTTACTTTGGCTTGGCTGGAAACGCCTTCAGCCTACGCTCAATGGTGGCGTGTGGCAGACGCTCTGGAGTCAATCCAGGCAATAGCGGATACGGCTGAAATTGACCTGAGCAATACAGCGCAATCGGTCGAAGCTGCTCACCCTAACTACGCGGCATTGCGTCGCCAAAAGGCATATGAGCAAGCCCAGTTGTTGAGCAAAAGCTCCACCCGACCGATTGCAGGGGGTAGCCATGAGTAATCGCTATCTCGAAGAGGATTTGGGCGTAGTTTCCCGCCAGATGAAAAGCCGACTTTCTCGTAAGCTGGGGCCGGAGCTTTACGTCATGCTTGATATGCTCGATCAGGCCCAGCAGGTGGCTGGAGATGCTGCTACGGCGCTGCGCATCGCAGATCAGTCATCCATGGCCCGCGACTGCGCAGACCCAGATGAAGCTACGCCGCTGAGCGCCTACGGAGAAGGCGCACTACGCCGCCTTGCGATGAATGCCCTTTCTCTGACTGAGGAGCGTATAAGTGAGTGGCTCTCAAGCTACGTGGCCCGTCATCTGAATGAGGCCGAGGATCAGCGGCATGGCGCGGACTAAGCACCGTAAAGGCGCTTTAGCGGCCCTGGGCGGGTTCGTGGCAATGCCATTCAATGTACTGGATAGCCGTGCGTACCTGTCCCTGGGGCCATCAGGCGTAAAGCTGCTGATGGATGTGTGCCGTCAGTACACAGGCGCCAATAATGGCCGCCTGACGCCTTCTATGGGCATGATGAAGGATAGAGGGTGGACATCACCAGATACTCTAAATCGAGCCAAGAAAGAACTCCGTGAGTCACGGTTAATCACGGTGACCAAGCAAGGGAGCCGCCGCAAGGGTGATTGTGAATTTTGGGCGCTGAACTGGCATAAGCTGGACTGGCGCGATGACATGGACATTCAGCCAGGTGGACATGACTACATGGGGTTTCTGAGGCTCGAAGACGCGAAGACCAAGCCGTAACCCAAACTGCCTTTTGGTATGCAAAGCCCAGCCCTGGACGGCTGGGTTTTTTCTTGGGTGAAAAATAATTCTTAAGTACGGAATCCGTATTCAGTTTGACCTTGAAAGGCCGTTTTAAGTACGGTTTCCGTATTCAGTTTTCACTATGTACGCCACCTGTGAGTACGGTTTCCGTATTCAGGAAAACCGAATAAAATTCGTGTTAGTTAAGCATTATCAATTGGTTAAGCGTTTCCTGCCTACAAAAGAAACAAAATATTACTGAGTACGGTTTCCGTACACCTATATAGAGGTAGCCATCTATACCTCAATTCTAAGGACAGACTCACTGGCTACACGGGGGCGGCCGCTGGATTTCAAACCGGGAGTTCCGGTATTGGTTTGTGAGCGCGGCTTCGAGACCCCCTCTTTGGGGCAGGCCCTCAATCTGAGGTTCCGCCATTCAGGTGCCAATTCCTTGTTTTGATTGGATTCCTCGAAAGTGGGGAATCGACTCCATCGGTCAGGGGCAAATACGGGAATAGCCCGCGAATCACTGTCACTCACAGGATCGACACCCAGATTTTGGGTATCGACCCCCGCAGCATTTTCACCCCCGTAGGAATTGCACCCCTGACCAACGGCGTCGGGTGGCAAAACACCACCCCATACAAGCCCCTTCAAAGCCCCTTTAAATGTGGCTTAACGCCCACAGTCAAAAATAGTTTTTGTCCAACAAAATTCATTAACGTTTTCAGATAATTAGGGCCATTGCGCTTGTTTTTGCAGGGTGATATTTACTGTATGTGTATACAGATCACCCTATAGGAACCCTGCAATGAAACTTCATGAAATCCGCGAAGCCCGCGCTACCAAAGTGGCTGAGGCCCGCAGCCTGTTGGAAGCCCACAAGACTCTGACGGCTGACCAGCAAACCGCCTTCGACAAGCTCAAGGCGGATATTCAAGACCTGGAGCAGCAAGAATCCCGCCAACAGTTCATTGACGACATGGAGCGCCGCCAAGCGGGTGCGCCGGTTGATGGGGGCGGTGATAACTTGGCCGCGCTGGAAAAGCGCGTCTCCCTGCTGGATGTGCTGCGTACCCAGATGGAAGGCCGAAGCCTCACTGGTGCCGCTGCCGAGTACACCCAAGAAACCGAGCGCCGTACAGGTCGCAAAGCACAAGGCGCATTCGTTCCCCTGGCCCTGCTGGAGCAACGCGCCGCCAATGACACGACCAGTGCCAAAGAACTGGTACCCACGACCCACCGCCCTGACCTGTACATTCCGGCCCTGCGTGAGCGCCTGGTAGCGCGTCAGCTTGGCGTTCGTGTGCTGACGGGCCTGACTGGCAACCTTTCGATCCCAAAGTATGGCAGCGGCCTGGCAACCGGCTGGGTGGCCGAAGGGGGCGCAGTGCCAGACGGCCAGATGGGTTTTGATTCGGTGGGCCTGTCCCCCAAGCATGTAGGCGGCAAGACGGAAATGTCTCGCCAGTTGCTGCAACAGTCCAGCCCCGACATTGAGCAGTTGGTGCGTGATGACCTGGCGTTCCTGATCGCTAAGCAGATTGACGCCGCCATTATCGCGGGTACGGGTACAGCCAATGACCCCGTGGGCGTGCTGAACATGGCTGGCATCCAGTCTGGCTCACTGGCTACGCTGGACTGGCCTGCCGTGTTGGCTTTTGCTCAGAAGCTGGAAGATGAAGAAATCTACGGGGGCGCATGGCTGACCACGGCCAAGGCCAAAAACAAGTTTGCATCGACCTTGAAAGCAGTGGGCCTGCCTGGCTACCTGCTCGAAGGCGGCATGATGGCAGATCGCCCCCTGGTGACGTCCAAGCGCGTCCCGTCTGACGTGGCAGGTGAAACCGTCATCCTGGGCGACTTTTCGCAAATCCTGCTGGGCGTCTGGTCGGAGCTGGATATTCTGGTCAACCCCTTTGCTGAACCCGCTTACAGCCGTGGCGGTGTTGTGGTGCGGGCAATGGCGACCGTTGGTACGGCTTGCCGCCATGAACAGGCGTTCGTGGTTGCCAACGACCTGGCTTAATTGGTGGGGGCGCGTATGTTGGAAGTCAGATCCACGGCAGGCATTGAGCATAAGGGGCGCACCGTGACCGGATACGCCGCTGTGTACGGTAGTCCGGCAGACCTGGGGGATTTTTCGGAGACGATCCTACCGGGGGCGTTTGATGCGAGCTTGCGCGACGGTCAGAACATTCGCGCCCTGTACCACCACCAAGGAGCGGCGATTCTGGGCAGTACCCGAGCGCAGACTTTACGCCTTCGGAGTGACGCCAAGGGGCTGGCTTTCGAGCTGGACTTGCCTAACACCACGGCGGGCAATGATGTACTGGAGCTGGTTAAGCGTGGTGATGTGGCCGGGTGTAGTTTCGGCTTTCGTCTGAGTCCTGGCGGCGACGCCTGGGAACATCGCAACGGCAAGCCTTGCCGTGAGCTGCGTGCCGTGGAGCTGATCGAGGTGACGCTGACGGCTGACCCGGCCTACGGCGATACCAGCGTGGCCCTGCGTTGTGCTGCGCGACTGGCCTTTGATGCGAACCGCGCTTGGCTGGAGACCGTGCGATGCTGAACCGGATATTGACCCGCATGGGCTACGAGCGCCGCAGCAGCAATCATGCCCCTGGCGGTGATTCCTATTGGAAGGACTTTGCCGCTTTGCGTACTGGCCCAGTCAATGCGGACACGGCCCAGGGCGTTGCAGCCGTCTACGCCTGCGTACAGGCCATTTCCGAGACGGTGGCGACCTTACCCCTACATCTGTACAAAGATACCGGCAAAGACCGTCAGAAGGCCCGCAATCATCCTTTGTATCGGGTGCTTCATGATGCGCCGAACCCTGAGCAAACCACGATGGAGTTCCGGGAGGCGATGACGGCGGCGGTACTGCTGACCGGCAATGCCTTTGCCCGGATCGTGCGAGACCGTGACGGCCAGGTGCGCGAGCTGTGGCCGCTATCCAATGTCCAGGTGCTGCGATTGGATAGCGGCAAGCTGGCCTACGAGTATTCCGAGCGTTCGGGCAACATGGTACGGCTGCTGCAAGACGAGTGCTTGCACCTTCGCCACCGGATTAGCACGGATGGTGTGCTGGGCCTGAGTCCTGTTTCTGTGGCGCGAGGCGTGATTGAGCTGGCTCAGTCTGAGCAAGAGCATGGTACGGCCACGTTCCGCAACGGGGCCAAGCTGGCCGGTGTGCTGGAAACGTCCCAGGTGCTCAAGCCAGAGCAGAAAATCGCTTTGCGGGAGTCGTGGGGCAATCAGTACGGCGGTACTGCCAACAGTGGCCGGACGGCAGTGTTAGAAGCGGGTCTGAGCTACAAGCCCATCAGCATGAGCCTGGAGGACGCCGAATGGATCGAAGCCCGCAAGTTCAACGTGTATGAGGTCTGCCGCTTGTTTCGTGTCCCGCCTGTGATTGTGGGGGCGATGGAGAGCGCGAACTACAGCAACAGCGTGGAGCTGAACCGACAGTTCGTCACCTTGACCTTGCGCCGCTGGCTGGCCATGTGGGAGCAAGCCATCAATGCCAAGTGCCTGAGCGAGACCGCCCGCCAAGTCTACTTTGCCGAGCACAGTGTAGAAGGGTTGCTGCGTGGGGACAGCGCGGCCCGCGCCGCGTTCTATGCCAGTGGCATACAAGCGGGATGGATGCGCAAGAGCGAGGCCCGTGAGCTGGAGAACCTGCCGCCTATCGAGGGGCTGGACGATCAGCAGGTAGAAGGCGGTAACGTCCGAACCATGCCGTCCCAGCCATACCCCAGCAAGGAGACACCGACATGAGCCGTAGAGCCAACCCCACCGGACGCCATGCCGACCCGCGCCGCACATTGCCGCTGACGGGAAGCGCCTGGCGCAAGCTGCGCGAACGTGTGCTGGCGCGTGACCCGATCTGCCAAGAGTGCTACCGGCGCGACCACTTCACTGAAGCGACGGATGTTGACCACATCAATGGCGACCCGAGTGATAACAGTCTGAAGAACCTTCAAGGGCTATGCCATTCGTGCCATAGCCGCAAGACGCGCCGGGAGATGAACGGCAGCGCAGGCGTGTGGGGGTGCGATGTAAACGGGTATCCACTTGACCCTGACCACCCTTGGAACATCGAGGAACGGCAACGGAAATCACTGGAAGCTGAGCGCGCTTGACCGCCCTCCCAGTCTCTTTTTTATGCTAACTGCAAATCCCGGACTATGAAAACCACCCAGAAACGCGCCCGCACAGACACGACCAAAGCTGCCGTACAGGCCGCCCAGAATGCCGCCTTGCCACCGCTGGAGCCGCCCGCATGCGTGATCCTGCGCCCAGGCGATCAAGCCTTCTGGGAGCGCATCGTCATGTCCAAGGCCCGCGATAATTGGACGGAGGTGGATTTGATCACGGCAGCGCAATTGGCCCGCGCCCAGGCCGACATCGAGACGCTTCAGCAGCAGGTGGATGCCGAAGGCTACATCATCGAAGGCAAGGTGAATCCGGCGGCGCAGATGCTGGAGATGCTGAGCAAGCGAGCCGTTTCTCTGACTCGGGTCTTGCAGGTTCACGCCCTGGCCACCGTTGGCCGTGCTTCCGATGCCGTGGCCTCTGCCAAGCTGGAGCGCGACGCCCGCCAGGCCGATGATGATGAACTGATTCCGCGCCTATCCGTAGTCCGATGACCCGAGCCGACAAGATCATCCGCTTCATTGAATCCTACTGCCGAGTGCCGGAAGGGGCGCTGGTGGGCCAGCCGCTACACTTGGCCGACTTCCAGAAGGACTTTATCCGCGACACCTACAACAACCCCGCAGGGACGCGCCGGGCCATCCTGAGTATCGCCCGCAAGAACGGTAAGACGGGCCTGATTGCAGGCATGTTACTGGCACACTTGGTCGGGCCAGAAGCGCGACAAAACAGCCAGATTGTCAGCGGTGCCATGAGCCGGGATCAAGCCGCTTTGGTGTTCAACCTAGCTGCCAAGATGGTGCAGCAGTCCCCTAAACTGGTGGACTTGGTGCGTATCATCCCCAGCGGCAAGCGGTTGATTGGCCTACCGATGAACGTGGAGTATCGCGCCCTGGCCGCTGACGGACGCACGGCCCACGGCCTTTCCCCTGTGCTGGCGATCCTGGACGAAGTTGGGCAAGTACGTGGGCCGCAATCGGACTTTGTGGACGCTATCACGACCAGCCAAGGGGCGCACGAAAACCCCTTGTTGATTGCCATCTCGACACAAGCTGCTAGCGATGCTGATTTGTTGAGCACCTGGATAGACGATGCCAAGGCCAGCAATGACCCACGTATTGTCAGCCGGGTGTACGAAGCGCCCAAGGACTGCGACTTGTTGGATGAAGATTGCTGGAAATCCAGCAATCCGGCGCTCGGTAGCTTTCGCAGCCTTGATGATTTGCGCGAGCAGATGCAGCAGGCAGCGCGTATGCCCAGCATGGCTAATACCGCTCGTAATCTGCTGCTAAATCAGCGAGTGAGCTTAGACAGTCCCTTTATTAGCCCTGACGTGTGGAAAGCCAATGGTGCTATGCCGGTGTCCTTTGATGGGCCTGTGTACGCCGGATTGGACTTGTCTGCCCGTACCGACTTAACAGCCCTGGTGCTGATTGGGCAGGTGGACGGGATGTGGTGCGTACAACCCCATTTCTGGACACCCAAAACGGGCGTCCAGGAGCGCGAGCGCCGTGACCGTGCGCCGTACATGGCGTGGGCGCAGCAAGGCTATCTGCGTGTCTGTGATGGCGCGGCCATCGACTACGAGCAAGTCGCCAACGACATGGGGGAAATCTTATCCGATGTGGAGGTACAGGCGATTGCATTTGACCGCTGGCGGATTGATGTGCTGCGCCGTGAGCTTGACCGGATGGGCCTGGATTTACCGCTGATCGAATGGGGGCAGGGTTTCAAGGACATGTCCCCGGCCTTGGATGCGCTGGAAGTGGCCTTGTTGAATAACGATGTGGCCCACGGCAATCATCCGGTGCTGACCTGGTGCGCGGCCAACGCTACGACCACGAAAGATCCCGCAGGAAACCGCAAGCTGGATAAGAGCCGACCTACTGGCCGTATTGATGGCATCCAGGCGCTGGCAATGGCGTTTGGAGTGGCGACCCGCACCGAGGCGGCACAGACAGTACCTGACGAAATTTTCTTTATATGAGAGGTTGGATATGGCCCTGACACTGGAGCGGGTGAAATCCCACTTGCGGGTGGATGATGATTACGAGGACGCCGATATTCTCACGATGGTGGAGGCGGCCAAGGATGCCGCCTTGGATTATTTGAACCGTGATGGCTTCGACGGTGACATGCCGCCAGCCGTAGAGGCGGCTATCTTGTTGCAGGTAGGTGATTTGTACACCAACCGAGAGCGGCAGGCTAACGGGCCATTCCATGCCAACCGAACATACGAACGCCTGCTGGCCCCTTATCGGGTGTTAGCTGTTTAAATAGACGGTATTTTTGACGGTATGTTAAATTGTTGTATTCATAATGTGTTGATAAATAACTGTTAATTTGATAATGTGAATGACACCCTGCCGCCACCAAATTAGCCCCGAAGCCACTCTATGCCGGGGCTTTTTTGTGCCCGGGAAATCTCTGCTGTAGTACGACCGTCTTTGTTTTGCCGGCTGGTGTGTGGACGGTCAGTTTTGACTAGAATACGTAAAATAATAAAAATGACGGCAGTCAAAAAGATGTGGCCTAACAACGCGGAAGGCGCAGTCTCTTTATTCTTAAAATATGGCCGTTAAACAAAGCACCTAGGGTTTTTCACTACATCAATCAAATCATTGATAATTAAACATTATTTCTGATTTATGACATGTATTAAATCTTTTTATTGGACGCTTTGATGGGTGCTCCCTACTGTGCCTGTAGCAAAAATGCTAAGGCTAAAAAAGAGGAGTCCATCAATATGTTGACACGCAAGAATTTATTATTGGCTGGTCTGATGTTCGCGCTGAATGGGACGGCTTTGGCCGGAACGGTCACCATCGTAACCTCGTTCCCCAAGGAATTAACCCAGGCGTACAAGAGCGCGTTCGAGAAAGCGAATCCGGATATTAAGCTCGAAATTCTGAACAAAAATACGGTTTCCGGCATTGCCTATGTGCGGGAAACGCCGGAAGGGCGGCGTCCCGATATTTTCTGGGCCAGTGCGCCGGATGCGTTCCAGGTTCTGGTCAAAGAAAATCTGCTCGACAAGATTGCCGATATTGCCAATCCGGCGGTACCGGCCGTGGTAGGCCGCTTTCCCATTAATGATCCCAACGGCTATTTCCTGGGCCAGGCCTTGGCCGGCTACGGCATTATGTACAACACGCGCTTGCTCAAAGCCAAAAAGCTGCCCGAGCCCAAGACGTGGGAAGATTTGATGCGCCCCGAGTGGTTTAACAACGTCGGGCTGACCTCGCCATCGCGTTCGGGTACGACCCATCTGACAGTAGAAACCATTTTGCAAGGCGAAGGCTGGGATAAAGGCTGGGAGACATTGCTGCGCATTTCGGGCAATAGCGCGGCGCTGACGGACCGCTCTTTTGGTGTTCCGGATGGCGTAAACAACGGTCAGTTCGGGGCCGGCCTGGTGATTGATTTCTTTGGCTTGTCCAGCAAGTACTCCAAGTTCCCCGTGGAGTTTGTCTATCCTAACGAGACCTCCATCGTGCCGGCCAACATTGGCCTGATTGCGGGTGCCGCCAACGGCCAGGAAGGCAAGAAATTCATCGAATTTTCCTTGAGCAAAGAAGGTCAGGAGCTGTTGTTGGCTCCACAGATCTCTCGCTTGCCTGTCTTGCCCTATGCCCAGTTGAGCAATGTGCCCGAGAACTATCCCAATCCCCAGGTGATTGTCGAGCGCAGCACGGTCAACTTTGATGTGAACCTGTCCCAGCAGCGCTACTACATCGTGCAGTCCTTGTTCGATCAGACCATCACCTTCAGGCACAAGGAATTGCAGGCAGCCAGCAAGGCCATTTTTGATGCTCAGGCCAAGCTGGGCGATTCGCCGCAAGGCGAGGCGGCCGAGTTGCTTGCGCAAGCCAAGAAGCTGGCGTGGACACCTTTGCTAAGTGTGGAGCAGGTCCAGGCCCCAGAGCTTGTCGCTCTGTTCTCCGGTGATAAAAAAGACACCCAAGTCAGCCAGCAGTTGTCCAAGCTGCAGGGCGACTGGAACAGTCAGGCCAAAGTGAATTACGAAAAGGCCGTGGAGCTCGCCAACAAGGCGAAATCTTCCTAATACGCCAGAGCGGCATGTCTCCTCCCATTGAGACTGATGGGGGGAGACTATTTTTTCTGTTTATTGGCGCGATATCAATCGCATCATAGCGGTGTACTTCATGGCCCAATCCTTTTCTTCCCGATACCCGGCGGGGTTGATCGCGGCAGCTCTTGTCGTGTTGTCCTTCCTGGTCTTGTTTCTGGTCGTTCCCATTGGGAACGTCTTTTATACGGCGTTTGTTGATACAGACGGAGGCTTTACGCTAGGGCACTTTGGTGCGTTTTTCCACCAGACCTTGCTGAAAGAGTCTTTTCTGAACAGTCTGTACGTGGCCATCATGTCCACGGTATTCGCATCGTTGATTGCTATTCCATTGGCTTACCTGACGATTCGTTTTCAGTTTCGCGGTGCGCTCATCATTCAGACCTTGGGCATTTTGCCTTTGATCATGCCCCCCTTTGTCGGGGCGGTGGCCATGCAACTGCTGTTTGGCCGCTCGGGCTCGCTGAATCTGCTTCTGGATGACTGGTTTGGCATTACCTTGCCCATCATGGATGGCCTGAATGGCATTATTTTTGTTGAAGCGCTGCACTATTTCCCCTTCATTCTGATGAACCTGACGGTTGCCTTGCGCAATATCGACGGCGCAATGGAGGAGGCGGCGGTCAACCTGGGCTCCAAAGGCTGGCGGCTGTTCCGTCGCATTATTTTCCCCTTGGCCCTGCCTGGCTATATCGCCGGAGCGTCGCTGGTTTTTGTCAAAGTGTTCGATGATCTGGGCACGCCTTTGGTGCTGGGTATCACCAATATGCTGGCTCCCCAGGCCTATCTGCGTATTACGCAGGTTGGGATCGACGACCCGTTGGGTTACGTCATCAGTGTATTGATGATTGCGTTCTCGATCCTGGCATTGTGGCTGTCGGCATCGTCCTTGAAGGGGCGGGATTATTCCACGATCCAGAAAGGCGGCTCATCCATTCAACAGCGTCGTCTGACCCCGACTCAAGCCTGGCTGGCGTATGGCTGGATCGCTCTGGTGTTGCTGCTGGTCTTGTCGCCGCACTTTGGCGTGTTGCTGCTGTCGCTGGCGACCGTATGGAGCTATGCCCCCTTGCCCGACGGTTATACCCTGGCGCATTACACGGCGGTTTTCCAGGAATCGCAGGGCATGATAGGCAATACCTTGTTGTATTGCGGCATTGCGGCCGGCGTGGACGTCATCCTGGGTACGGCGATTGCATACATCATGTTGCGCACCAAAATCCCTGGACGTCAGTGTCTGGACTGGATTGCGTCGGCGGCGCTGGCTGTGCCCGGCATTGTGCTGGCGATCGGACTGATGCGTACCTTCCGCGATGTCACCTTGCCCTTTACCGAAGATGCGCTGACATCGACCTGGGTGCTCATTATGATTGCCTATGCCGTGCGCAGATTGCCGTATGCCCTGCGATCATGTGTAGCGGCCTTGCAGCAGATCAGCCTGTCGCTGGAGGAGGCCGCCGCCTCGGTGGGAGCCAACCGTTTCAGCACTATTCGACGCGTGGTGGTGCCGTTGATGGGGGGGGGCATTTTGGCCGGTTTCGTGACCAGCTTCATTACGGCGGCCGTGGAGTTGTCGGCCACCATTATGCTGGTGACGCGCGATAGCGACGCCCCCATGAGCTATGGCATTTATCTGTATATGCAAAGTGCGTCAGGGCGCGGGCCTGGGGCCGCCCTGGGCGTGCTGGCCGTGGCCGTCGTTGCCATCGGCACCTATGTATCCCATGTGATTATTGAGCGGGCCTCCGCGCGTCAGCGCCCAGGCAAGGTAGATCAGGAGTAGTCATGAAAAAAGTAAGTGTGGAATGCCGCAATATTCGGCTGGCATATGGCAAGAACGAAGTGTTGAAAGACATCAACCTGACGATTGAGCCCGGTGAGTTCTTTGCCTTGCTGGGGCCATCCGGTTCGGGTAAGTCGACGCTGCTGCGTCTGATTGCCGGCTTCAATCAGCACAACTCCGGGCAGCTCTTGATCGATGGCAAGGATATCGGCAATATGCCCGCGCACAAGCGCAATATCGGCATGGTGTTCCAGAGCTATGCATTATGGCCGCACATGAGCGTCTGGGATAATGTGGCCTTCGGCCTGGTGGAGCGTCGCCTTCCGTCGGCGGAGATACGCCAGAAAGTGGCGGCTGCGCTGGATCTGGTCGGTCTGGCTGATTTTGGCAAACGCAGACCCAATCAGCTCTCGGGCGGCCAGCAGCAGCGTGTCGCGCTGGCGCGCACCATCGTCATCGAACCGCAGGTATTGTTGCTGGACGAGCCTTTGTCCAATCTGGACCAGAAGCTGCGTGTGCAGATGCGCCAGGATCTGTTGTCTTTGCAGCGTCGCCTGGGAATTACGACTATTTTTGTGACGCACGACCAAGAGGAGGCCATGACCACGGCCGATCGCATGGCTGTGATGGATCAAGGAGTGGTGCAGCAGGTGGGTAGTCCGGCGACCTTGTTCGATTTTCCTTGCAATCGCTTTGTGGCCAATTTCGTGGGCACGATGAATATGCTGGAAGGCAGCGTGAAGGAGCGTTCGGCTTCGACCATGACGCTCAAGGTCGACGGTATCGGTGATATGGTTCTGCCCTTGATGGATAACGAGCACAAGGAAGGTGAGCGTTTCTCGGTCAGCTTCCGTCCCCATACGGTGGAGCTGGAAAGCGGCAATACGTCACGCACCACCGATGCTCGTTATATCTGGATACCGGGCCAGGTCGCGCAGAGCGAGTTTCTGGGCGAGTTCACTCGTTACGACATTCGGATCGGCGAGGAAACCGTGGTGGCCGATCAGGCGCACTTTGCCGGCGGTTCTCGCTTGCGTCCAGGCGCGCCGGTCTTTGTGGGGGTGGAGCCGGCGCAGGTGCGCTTGTTGCCGGTATAACGATACTGATGGAAATCAATCAAATCAGGGCTTTCATGACCGTGGCTCGTCTGGGTAATGTTACCCGGGCGGCCGAGGCCCTGAACTTGACCCAACCGGCCGTGACAACGCAGATCAAAGCCCTGGAACAAAGCCTGGGCGTCAGTCTGTTCGAGCGCACGGCCGGTCGCATCAGTTTGTCCAAGGCGGGCGAGTGTCTGTTGCCGGCAGCCGAACAATTGCTGTTGCAGGCTCGCCAATTGAAAGCCCAGGCCAAGCAGTTGCAAGGGGAACTGAGCGGGTCCATTGTGCTGGGCCTGCCCAGCGAGCATCTGGATTTTCTGCGTCTGGGTGAGTTGATCAACAGCATTTCCACGCGCCTGCCGTTGATCGATCTGCAAACCCAGGTCATGCCGGCCATGCAACTGGAAGAGTATGTCAGCACTAACAGATTGACGGCTGCCTTCAGCATTTCGGCGTATACACCGCGGGACGTGAACTGGCTGCCTTTGCGCAGTATCAGTTACCGCTTGGTGCTGCCCAACGAATTGGCTAAGGACATCAGTCTGGGCGGTTGGGCTGCCCTGGCGGCCTTGCCCTGGCTGGACGGACCACTGGGCAGTCATACGCATTTATTATTGCGCGAGATCTTCGAGAGACGGGGGCTGACGCCCAGGGTTATCATGCAAGGGGCCGATCAGGCCCAGATGGATGCCTTGGTGCGGGCCGGCTCGGGCTGCGCGTTGTTGCGCGAGGAAATTGCCCTGAAAGGTGTCCAGCAAGGGCACTTCACGATCTGGGGCGGAAACGTCAAAGTCGACGCCTCGCTGGGCTTTATTACGCCTTTGGAAAGCATAGAGTCGCCTGTTAAAGTGGCGTTGATCTCTATGCTGAAAACTATCTGGCACCTGGATGGTGCAACTATTTTGCATTCATGAAACAAGAAACCCATATCTGGTTGATACGTCACGGTGAAACGGTCTGGAATGCGGCGCGGCGGTTGCAGGGATGGCAAGACACCGCCCTGAACGAAGTGGGTGAGCAGCAGGCGCGTGATCTGGCCGGGTTTTTGGCATCGGAGCATTTTGGTGTTCAGTTTGATCATGTCATCAGCAGCGACCTGCAACGGGCGGCGGCAACGGCGGCCATTGCTTGCGCACATACCGGTCTGCCCGTGGTGCTGGATGGCGGTTTCAGGGAACGTGGCTTCGGCGTCCTGGAGGGACGCAGTTGGGATAGCTTCGGCGGTCGTGTGCCGGATCAACCCAGCCAGAGTGTCGAAGACAGTCCGCAAGGCGGGGAAAGCATTCTGGTGTTTCAGCAGCGTGTGCTCAGCGCCGTGCAAGCGCTTGCGCAGCGCTACCCAGGTCAGAAATTGGCTGTATTTACGCATGGCGGGGTCATCGATATGGTGTGGCGTCGCTTGTTGCGCGTGGATCTGTTCGCGCCTCGCACGCAGACTATTTTGAACACAAGCATCAACCATTTCAGCGTGAGCCCTTTAGAGCAAGGGGGCGAGTGGGTGTTGCAGCGCTGGGGGCTGGCCAGCCACATCGATGCAGGCGCGCTGGATGACTTGGGGTGATAACAGAGCACTCGCAACAGAACCTCAGCCCGAGTACACTCAGAGCTTGAATTTCCTGTCGTCAATACTCACGAGGTGCACATGCTGAAAGGAAAACGAGCAGTAGTTACGGGGTCGACCAGTGGCATCGGTCTGGCCATCGCGGCCGAGCTGGCCAGGGCCGGGGCCGATGTGGTCATCAACGGCTTTGGCGATGCGGATGCCATCGAACGCGAACGTAGCGGTCTGGAGTCGACCTTCGGCGTCAAGGTGCATTACTTGAATGCAGACCTGAGCGATGCCCAGGCTACGCGCGATTTTGTAGCCAAGGCAGCCGAGTTGCTGGGCGGTCTGGATATTCTGGTCAATAATGCCGGCATTCAGCATACGGCTCCCATCGAAGCGTTCCCGGTGGACAAATGGAATGCCATCATTGCCTTGAACCTGTCGGCGGTATTTCATGGCACGGCAGCGGCCTTGCCCATCATGCAGCAGCAGGGCTGGGGGCGCATCATCAATATCGCCTCGGCGCATGGCCTGGTGGCGTCAGTGAATAAATCGGCGTACGTAGCGGCCAAGCACGGTGTGGTTGGGCTGACTAAAGTGACGGCCCTTGAAAACGCCGGGAAAGGCATTACCTGCAACGCCATTTGTCCGGGTTGGGTGCGTACGCCTTTGGTGGAAAAACAGATCGAAGCCATCAGCCAGCAAAAGGGCATCGATATCGAAGCGGCAGCCCGTGAATTGTTGGCCGAAAAACAGCCTTCCTTGCAGTTTGTCACCCCTGAACAACTGGGTGGTGCAGCAGTTTTTATAGCGTCCGATGCGGCGGCGCAAATGACCGGCACCACACTGAGCCTGGATGGTGGCTGGACGGCGCGCTGATCGTAGCAGTACCGTTGTATTTATAGACGGCGGGCATCAGCCCGCCGTCCGTTTTTCAAAGAAGGATGATGCGCATGTTGTTGCTGCTCTCGCCAGCCAAGAAGCTGGATTACGATTCTCCCGTTCGCACCGAGCTCAGCTCCCAGCCGCTGTTTGTGCAACAGGCGGCGGCTTTGATTGATATTTTGCGCACGCGCTCCGAGGACGAGATTGCCGGACTGATGAAGCTTAGCCCCGATCTGGCACGTCTGAATGTGCAGCGCTATCAGGAGTGGGAGCCGGTGTTTGATCGGTCTAATGCGCGTCAGGCCGTGCTGGCGTTCAACGGCGATGTATACGAAGGCATGGCCGCCCAGGATCTTTCCGACAAGGATTTGGCCTGGACGCAGGATCATCTGATTTTGCTCAGTGGTTTGTATGGGGTTTTGCGGCCGTTGGACCTGATGCGTCCGTATCGCCTGGAAATGGGCACACGTCTGGATAACCCGGCAGGCAAAACGCTCTATGCCTATTGGGGCAGCCGTATTGCCGACTACCTGAACGAACGTCAAGAGGGCGAAGCAGCGCCGGTGGTGCTGAACCTGGCCTCTGAAGAGTATTTCAAAGTCGTAGACCAGAAAGTGTTGCGCGCCCGTGTTGTGCAGTGTGTCTTTCAGGACGAGAAAAACGGTGCCTGGAAAGTCATCAGTTTCTATGCCAAGAAGGCGCGGGGGCTGATGGCGCGTTACGTCATCGACCACCGTATCCAGAATGTCGAGCAGCTCAAGGCGTTCGATAGCGAGGGTTATGCGTTTGAGCCAGAGCTGTCCAGCGCCGACAAGCTGGTCTTTCGTCGTGCCGAGCAGGCTTAGGCGGTGCTTTGTCCAGCCGCCGATTTGTGTTCGGTCGGCAACTGAGGGCCGGCCTCGTATTCCAGGCCGCGCATGTCCTGGCGGATCAATTGGGCCGCCTTGCTCATCTGGCGGATCGGGTAGGCCAGCATGGCCAGGTCGCCCTCGGTT